>NZ_JALLJA010000030.1:0-40751 GCF_023242385.1 Pseudomonas sp. MWU12-2345
GCTGAAATCAAGGAGCAAGGCAGCGAGTTTCGACGTGCAATAGAAACACAAGGCTATGAATTCCGATTGTCGATGGAAAAGCAAGGCCGTCAAACTGACACCGCAATCAAAGCACAGGAAACAGCACTAAACCAAATGGCTGTAAAGCTTGAAAATGCTCTTGAACAGCAAGGTATCAAACTAGAGGCGGCTATCAAAAGCGTCGAGTCAAAATTCAAATACGTGCACTGGCAGCTCGGCGTTATCGTCACTGTTGTCGTGGGTATAGGGATAAAAGTGGCTAATGATTTCCTCATTGGGAAATAGCTTCATGAACCAAAGCTGTACTGCTCTGCCGGCAGGTTTCGGCCTGTGGTTTAAACGCTTTAAGACGTGGGCACTGTCCGCGTTGCTCTGATACACCACACTTTCTGCCCATGCGGGGAACACTCCCCGTCCGGGCGCAGTGTCTCTCCGTTTTGGGCTTTTCTGGAGAGACCCATGAAACTGGATTCACTCACACCGCAACAAGAAGCACTGCTCGACCTACCTGTCGTTTTCACGATTAAGGCTTGGAATGAAAGTGTTTACATAGCAAAGCCACTGAACATCGCCGAACAGGGCTGTCGCCTGACTGCAGTACTTCAGGCCATTCACGAAACCATCATCCAGGAGGCGTGGGACGATGAGCCTTTGTTCTTTGACTTCAGCCACGAATGCTTTCCCTCCACGGGTGAGCGATCAGATCGAGTCCTGTTGGATCTGCGCCTGGTCGTAGATCGGAAGGAAGATGAACTGCATGTGCTGACGCTCATGCTCAGGTATGAGGCCGAGGCACTTGAAAAACGGATTCCTGGAGAGCTCTTTGCTTTCGGTGAAATCGTCATGACCCAGGGCGTAGAGGCGCTTGCTCAACAAGGTCTGTTGGACATAGCGCATTTTCTGGACCGTCATCTCTGTGGTGATTGGGGAGAATTGCCTGGGGCGGACAGACTGAAAAACGAACGGGCGGTGCTGACCGGCGCCAGCTTGTTCTCGCAATACGACGTTGGCGTTGGAGCGGCGAAGGTGCTCTGGATCATCACCTCGGCAGACAGGCAATTCACCTACCTGCTCCTGCCCGTTGAACCCACCCTGCCCCAGTTTGACTGAGGCTAACTGACCGCCTACCCGCCTTTTCAGGCGAGTAGGCGGTTTTTTGCATTCCGAGGCGTGAGGATATTAGCTGGACGTTAGGTGAGGAGAACGAAAATTGCAGTTTGCATGACGTAAGCCTCCATAAGACGTGACTTGAAAAGCCGCTGACTGGCGGCGCGACGGGCCAGTGAAATCGACCCGTTGCTGCCGCATAACGGGCAGCCAGCTATGCTGGGTAACCCACTCACCCAAGGACATAGAATGCTCATTGTCTTCAGCGGCCTTCCAGGTACCGGAAAAACGACTATCGCAAGTGACCTTGCCACCAGAACAAGTGCTGTGTATCTGCGGATCGATACGATTGAGCAGGCTATTCGCGACTCTGGTGCTCTTGCACAAGATGTAGGACGGAGCGGTTACATGGTCGCCAATGAGCTTGCTCTGAGCAATCTTCGTTTTGGCAGCACGGTCATAGTTGACTGTGTTAACCCAGTGTTCGAAAGCCGAAGGGCATGGAGCGATATCGCCACACGCGCTGGTGCTCCATTAGTGAACATCCAAGTGATCTGCTCCGATAAACATGAACATCAGCGCCGGGTAGAAACCAGAAAAATTGATATTCCTGGACTGACTCCACCTACCTGGCAGTCTGTACTGGATCATGAATATGAGGCTTGGGATACCGCTCCGTTTAATATAGACACCGCCCTGACCTCTCCGGCGCAGGCGGTGGCAATGATCACCGAACGTTTTTTATCTAAGGAGTAGCGCTAGCTAAACACCCAAGGTCGCAAAGTGTGTATCCATAGAGGTTTAAAGCCGGCATCTCGATGCCGTGCTCAAAGCACTACGCAAGAGACTGCGCTGATCACTCGGAGCCCCCCCATTACCAGATTTTCTCTATGGGTTGCTGTCGCTCCAGAGCGTGTAAAAATATCAAATTGCCAGCACATTGCTCAGTCTGTTCTGCATTTCCTCCAGGACGGCTTCATGCTCCCAGCGTCGACCCCGCCGTTCCGTGCTCGGTGTGCACTGCGGTTTCATTGCACAGCCCCGGCATTTCGAACTCCAGTAACGGTGCAGCTTCAGGCCTTTTTCAACGTTGCTATCGCGCCAAGTGAGCGCTTCTCCAGCCGGACAGATGTATTCGTTCTTGGTCGTGTCATAAGATGAAGGCATCGTTATTGAAGTGCCCGTCAGCGTCGGATTCGACGTTCGTTACCTGGCGAGCGACGATCAAATGGTGCTGAGTATCAACCGTTGCCGACTGGATGCGGTTGAGATAGCCGTAGATGCAGATCTTCAGCAGGATCGCGGGGTGGTAAGCAGGCCGACCAGAATCTGCCGGTATCGCACCTTCAAAACCCAGCTTGACCAGGTCGAGTTCGTCGACAAAGACGTCGACTATGCGCACCGGATTGGTATCCGTGACGTAATCGTCGAGGCTCTCGGGAAGTAAGGTGCCTTGGCCTCGATGTTCACCTTGGATAAAGCGCTTCGTGGGCGATCCTTGCGATGAAATCCTCAGAAAGCACACTCTGTGCCGAAAGCAGACTCTCAAGATATTGTTATGATCTTCAACATCCACCTAGCGGCCCATTAGCCACTCTTATTGCATGATTGCGCGAAGGCCAGGCTTGAAACCATTGGCCCTAGCTAGCCAAACCACGGACAGACCGAGCAGCGCCAATATCAGCAGTGTTGGGGGGAAAGAGCTCGGCCCCGCATGATCCAGCAACAAGCCTCCAGCGATGCCACCTCCGGCCACTGCCAGATTGAAGATAGTGACCAGCATCGACTGCGCCACATCGGCGCCGTCACCGGCGGTATCGGCAATGGCCGTCTGTAGCAGCGTGGGAGCACCACCGAACGTCAGCCCCCAGATCGCAACGCTGAGGAGCACAATGTTGGGAGAGCTGCTTGCCATTCCCAATACCAGCGCCGACATCGCGAAAACCGCCAGACTAAGAAGCGTCAACACACGCAACCCACGATCCACCCACATTCCTGTGACCCCAATACCGACGATAGAGGCGACACCGAAGACCAGCAGCACGAGGTCTATTCGCTGACCAAGCCCGACGGAGTCCAAAAATGGCGCGATGTAGGTGTAAAGGATGTTGTGCGCAAGTATCCAGACAAAGATCACAAACAGTATCGAGCGCAGACCTGGGGTCAGTAGAATTCTGCAGATCGGCTGGCGCTGACGTTCAGTTTGTCCCGCGTAGTCAGGCACGCCAAACCGCACCCACACGAACAGCAGTAACGCGAGGGCCGACATGATCCAGAACACGCCACGCCAATCAAACAGAGTACCCAGCCAAGTGCCTAGGGGCACGCCGAGACACAAAGCAACGGGTTGACCAATGCCGACCACCGCCAAGGCCCGTCCCTGCAAATCATGGGGCACCATGCGTCGTGCATAACCGGCCAACAGTCCCCATATAACGCCCGCCGCCATTCCGGCAATGAACCGCGCGACCAGAGTCAGCACATAGTGGGAGGACAGTGCCGTCACGGTGTTAAACACCAGCAACCCGCCAATCGCCAGCAGGAACAACGGCCTCCTGCGCCATTTTCGCGTAGCAGCAACGACCGGAATCGCCGCCAGCACCGAGCCTAAGGCATAGAGCGTAACCAACTGACCCGCCATGGCCTGCGAGACGCCAAGCCCCTGCCCGATCAGAGGCAACAGGCCGGCTGGCATAGTTTCCGTCATGATGGTGATGAAGCCAGCCATCGTAAATGCCAACAGTCTCCACACAGGCAGCCTTTGCGCAGAAGACGTTTCATCGAGCCCTGTTGGTATCAATCCATTGTCGCCGTGTATGGTCATCGCTGTATCCCTGATAAAAAATACATTTCCTGTTTCCTGATCGACAGCCTGAGGTTAATTCAGGCCGCAACGGTGGTGCTTTTTTTGATCGTTCAAGGCCTCTTGCAAAATGAACAAAATTGCTTTGAGTTTTATCTGGAATGATCATTCCAGTTCTGGGCAAATAAATTCTGGTCTCTGTCAGACTTTCACTTGAAGCATTACAACACCCGGTCCTGCGTTACAGCGCATCTATCGCGATGTCTACCACATCTAGCAAGCGTTGCCGACGGTTCTGGTGAGCACTGCCTTTACTCAATACTCGCAGGCCCTGAATCGTGTTCACGATAAAGCGTGCGAGCGCGCGAGGCTTCTTGTGCGTGGGGATTTCCCCCTCTGCCTGACCACGGATGAGTGCACGTTCCAAAGCTTTCTCCAGACGCAGGAAGTTGCGGGAGACCAACTCGGCAATGGATTCGTCCTGGCCAGCCAGTTCAAGTGTGGCATTGGCGGCAAGGCAGCCGCGTTGCCTGGTATCACTGAGTTCATCATTCACGATCCTCATCAGTAGTTGCTGGATCAGCCCTTTGACCGGGCCCGATCCCTGAAGCAGCACTACGTTCGAGGCAGTCAGATCGTGATAACGGCGCAGTGCATGCTCGTACAATCCATGCTTGTTCTCAAAGGCGTTGTACAGGCTGCTTCGAGACAATCCGGTACCGTCGACCAGATCCTGTATCGAGGTGGCGCAATAGCCGAGCTGCCAAAAAACCTGCATGGCTGCGTCGACAATCTCGTCATGCTCAAATTCTCTGGTGCGCATCGGACTAACCTTTTTGGAATGACCATTCCAGAAAAGTACTGGCTTCCTTCTCTCTCGTCAAGGGTGGGTTGACCTCACACCTTACTCCGCATCAATGGAGGACGCCGAGAGTACAAATCGACGGAGACCTGAAATCAACTCAGAAACGCCGACTGCAAATGTTGCGACTATTCGTTTTTACACAGCCTCGGTCAGAAGCTGCCATACCAAGCTGACCGTTCTTTCTGGATAGAAAACAGACCTGTTACACAGGGCACAACTGGCGGTTTCGGGTCAGCTCGCCCTCGAACCATTCAAGCTGCATGCATTGTGTTTCAAGGGCTTGAATCTGCGCCTTCAACGCCTGTTTTTTGGTCGCCAGTGCTTGCTGAGCGGCGCCCCAGGGAAAGCTCGCGGTCCACTGCTCCGGTATCAAGGCTTGCAATTCCTTGAGCTTGAAACCCAACTGTTGGGCACACTTGATGAACCTCAGCAACTCGACACTTTGCTCATCGTATAGGCGATAACGACCTTGGCGTCGCGCGACAGGTAGCAGGCCAATGGCCTCGTAGTGGCGGATGGTTTTTACCGTCGTACCTGACAGTTGAGCCGCTTTACCGATGTACATGAACAGTCCATTGTGATGATGTGCAGAGCACCGAAATTACCTGAAAATCCGCTCCCTAGCGACGGGCAATGGCCCGTGCTTGCGCCAACCAGCGCTCCCGCTGCTCCGGCCGGGACTTGATCAGTGGACCGAAGGTAATGGCCTTCACGGGCTTGATGCCACAGAACTCCAGGGTGGTCTTGCGCATTTGATGCACGCCAGGCATGCGATAGACCCAGCGGTAATACCAAGGTGGCGTATCGAGGGTAACCAACAGTTCGGCGCTACGGCCCTTGAGCAGTTGCTCCGGGAACGGCGAATTCTGTCGGTATTTGAAGGCGAAGCCGGGTAGTAATACCCGATCCAGAAAGCCCTTCAAGAGTGCAGGGATCCCGCCCCACCAAATCGGGTAGATGAACACCAGGTGTTGCGCCCAGGCAATGTCGGCCTGGGCCTGCAAAAGATCTGGCTCTAGTGGTTGTGTCGGGTGATAGCCGTCGTGCAGCACCGGGTTGAAGCGTTGCTCGCCCAGCCGTAACAGGCGTACTTCGTGACCTGACTGGAAAGACGATTCAAGGTAAGCATCAGCTAGTGCCGAGCAGAAACTGTTGGCGGAAGGGTGGCCGAGAACGACCAGGGTGCGCTTGCTCATGTGGGGCTCCAGAAGGAATAAGCCCTCAGGGTAAAGTCTGCCCCAGGCAGGAGAGTCAAGCCTTCGATGTTGGAACTAAGAGCGTGCGCACGCTCATCGAGTCGCATCTTTGGCATTGCCTATAGCAACCCCGATACGACACCTCCAGAAGCATCGCGCTTCGCAATCCGCGGCGAGATTCACGAGGCCGTGACGCCGAATGAGTTCGGCGTGCAGGAGATCGTCATGCCTGCCGGTCGCTGTGTCGTAATACGACACGTGGAGTCACCGGATCAGATCGGGGAAGCAATGGCAAAGAGCACTACAACGTATAGGAAATGCCGACTTGCACGGTTCGTGGCGCACCCGGATAGGCATAAACGTTGCCGAACGCGCCTTCTTCGTAGTCGCGATCAAACAGGTTTTTCACGTCGAGATTGAGCCGCACCTGGTCATTGATCTTGTAGAAGCTGAGCAAGTCGACGACGGTGTAACTGCCCATCGAAAACGCGGTGTTGGCGGTTTGGCCTGCGCGCTCGTCGACGTACTTGAGGCCGGTGCCCAGGCCTAGCCCCTTGAGAGTACCGTCCTGGAACTCATACATATTGAGCAGGCTGAAGCTGTTTTTCGGGATGTTCAGCAGGCGCGTGCCAGAGCGCAGCACGTTATCTTTGGTCACCGCTGCATCGACATAGGCGTAGCCGCCGATCAAGCGCCATTCGGGGGTGATGTTGCCGGCGACGTTGACGTCGAAACCGCGGCTGCGCACTTCACCGGCAGCAACGCTGAAGGTCGAATCAACAGGATCGGTGGTCAATACGTTACGTTTCTCGATCTGATAGATCGCCGCATCGACACTCAACTGCCGATCCAGTGCTTCCCACTTGATCCCCATTTCGTGAGACGTGCCCTTCTCCGGCGCAAACCCACCGCCGAGACGGCTTGCGCCAGTGTTGGGCTTGAATGAGCGCGCGGTGTCGGCGTATACCGCTAAAGTCTCGGTCAAATCGTAGGTCAAGCCGATACGCGGGGTCACCGCGTTGTCACTGGCCTGCCAATTCTTGCCGCCCGGCACGTAGGTTTCGTAGTCATGTTCGAAGCGTTCGAAACGAGCGCCTGCCAGTACTTTCAGTTTGTCGGTCAATGCCACCTGATCCTGCACGAACGCGGCATAAGTCTTGAGGTTTTCCTTGTCGTGGGTCGGCGTACGAGTCAGTGCGGGACGCGGCTGGCCGTACACCGGATCGAAGATGTCGATCGGGTACGCATCGACCGCACCACTGGAGCGTTGAATGACCGACTTGTAGTCGTACTCTTCGTACTCGATACCGGTGAGCAAGGTGTGCTGCAAACCACCGATGTCGAAATGGCCAGTCAGATTGAGCTGGGTGTCCTTGTCGGTCCATTCCAGCTTGCGATAGTTGAAGTTGCGTCCCAGAGTGCGGCCGTCAGCGGCAATACCGTTGGCCTCGATCGCGTTGCCCTTGAGCGAACCATCGAGCCACTGGAAGCCGCCGCCCAGCGTCCAGTCGTCGTTGAGCATGTGCTCGAAACGCAGTTGCGCCATGTTGTTGTCGTTATGCAATTTACCAACGTCTTTTTCGCCGAAAAAGCTGTCGCGAGAGGCGATGCCAATCTGCCTGGCGTAACGTGTAACGCCGCGATCCAGCGGCGCGTTGTTACGCATGAAATCGCCTTCGAAAATCAGCTTGGTCGCGTCAGTCGCCTGCCACGTCAGTACCGGCGCGATGCCGTAGCGCTCTGTCTCGACGTGATCGCGGAAGGTGTCGCCGCCCTCGCCCACCAAGTTCAGTCGATAAGCGAGGCGGCCCTCTTCGTCGAGCGGGCCGGAAGCGTCCAGCGTGCCGCGCTTCATGCCCTGATCGTTCAATTGACTGCCCAGGGTGACGGTGCGCTCGGCCAGCGGCTGCTTGGAAACCACGTTGAACGTCCCGCCAGGATCACCACGACCGTAGAGCATGGTTGCCGGGCCGCGCAGCACTTCGAGTCGCTCGATAGTGTTGGCATCCGGCATATTCGGGTAGCCGCGATTGATCGGAAAACCGTTGCGATAAAACTCGCCAGTGGTGAAGCCGCGAACTGTAAACGTGGTCAGGCCCTGCCCGCCGAAATTGTTCGCCCGCCCAACGCCCCCGGCGTAATCCAGCGCATCTTGCAAACGGGTAGCCCCGAGATCCTCGACTGCCTCTTTCGACACCACACTGATCGATTGTGGCGTTTCATGGATAGACGTATCAGTACGCGTGGCGCTGGCCGAGCGTGTTGCCCGATAACCCTGCACCGGGCCGTCCGCCCTTTCGTAATTCGCGGTACCGATGACATCGGTTGCGTCCAGCTCAAGGGTTGAGGGGGTTACATCCGTTTGTTCAGCCCATGAGGAAGACGACAACGCTTGCAGCACACAAATGGAAAGCAGGGTTTGACGCATGGAGAGGAAAACCTTTACGAATAGGTCAATGCAGAGGGTAAAAACGCCAACAACACCCAAGCATGTTATAGCAAACTATTCGCAGTTAAAACTAATTCTCATTATCGATCAGGTATAGTCGTCGAATAACTCACCATTTCATTCGGAGAATGGGCGTTATAGGCTGACAAAGGAGGGTTCGAAGTGAGCCTTGATCTGTGTCTCGGAGCTGATGATGCACTGACGGCTCCGACACTGGGCCTGGCCTTGGAAAAAAGCTGGCACCAGTGAAATCATCATCGCCGATGGTGCTCTAGAGGCTGCTTTTTTGACTCGGTGGCAGTGATGCCATTATCTCAGCACGGCAAGTTTCCAGTATTTCATCCGCGAGAGAGGAGTCATCCGGACACGCCCGTGACAGCATGACAGCACCGATTGCATGGGCTAGCAGGTCGATCATTTTCGCTCGAACCTCTTGCTTCTTCGCATCCAGACCCGCTGTGTACTTTTCCTCGAGTGCTGCAAGCGTGTTTTCAACGCCATTGGCAAAGGTCGCCTTCAAATCATCTGACTGACGGGCGGCGTCACCACACAGGGCGGCCATAGTACAACCCACTCCCCTGCCATCTCTGTGATCCCTCGACACGTACAGATTTACAAATCCCGCCACGTCGAGATCGCTGGTGCTCGAGAGGGATTTTGAAAGGCTGTTTTCAGCCGCTTCGGCCATCAAGTCGGCCTTGGAGCCGAAATGTTTGTAGAAGCCTCCCTGGGTAAAACCGGCAGTCGCCATGAGCTCCGCCACCCCCACACCATCGTAGCCACGCTCACGAAACAGCTCTGACGCTGTGTCCACGATATGAGCCCGGTTGGCAAGTGATTGCGTCTTGGTGATCTTCATTTCGAGCCCCTGCCTCTCCTGAACAATTACCCGAATATACACTGATGTCGGTCATAATCAAAACTGTTGACATTTTTGAGTATGATCGACATCATAAAATCACAGCCGCACGTCCCTGCAGCTGTGCGGCGCAGATCGCCCTCTCTGATCAACGTGTATGGAATCGATATGAACGACAAAAGCTTGTTTGAACCCTACACACTGGGCTCACTGACGCTTTCCAATAGAATTGTAATGGCGCCACTGACGCGAAACCGCGCGGGGACAGGCTTTGTTCCCAGTGAGCACGCTGCAACCTATTACAGTCAGAGAGCGTCGGCAGGCTTGCTGATTTCCGAGGCGTCCCAGATCTCGCAGCAAGGTCAGGGCTATCAAGATACGCCCGGTATCTATACAGAGGCGCAGATAGAGGGCTGGCGAAAAGTCACCGACGCAGTTCATGCCAAAGGCGGACGCATTTTCTTGCAGCTGTGGCATGTCGGGCGCGTATCCCACGTCGACCTTCAGAAAAACGGTGTTGCCCCGGTAGCGCCTTCTGCCCTGCAAGCCGCGACGAAGGTATTCGTCAACAACAGCTTCGCAGATGTCTCAGCCCCCCGAGCCCTGGATATCGAAGAGTTGCCTGGGATCGTCAATGACTTTCGCCAAGCAGCGAAAAACGCCATCGCTGCAGGATTTGACGGCGTAGAGATCCACGGCGCAAACGGCTATTTACTGGATCAATTCCTCAAGGACGGCTCCAACGTTCGCACTGATGCCTACGGTGGCTCGGTTGAAAACCGTGCGCGCTTGCTGCTCGAAGTCACTGCTGCAGTGGTGGACGAGATCGGTGCTGATCGAACAGGCATCCGAATTTCTCCCGTGTCACCTGCCAACGGCGTTTCAAGCAGTGATCCGCAGCAGCAGTTTGATTACGTCGTCGATCAGCTCGATGCCTTGGGCCTGGTTTACCTGCATGTGGTTGAAGGTGCAACTGGCGGGTCGCGCAACGTCGCCCCTTTTGATTTTGGCTCCCTACGCCGGCGCTTCAAAAATACCTACATTGCCAACAACGGCTATGACCTGAATCTAGCGGCATCCCAACTCAAAGATGACAAGGCTGATCTGATCGCCTTCGGACGTCCGTTTATTGGCAACCCCGATTTGGTAGAGCGGCTCAAGAGCAGCGCCACCTTATCCACATTCGACCCGACGACTCTGTATGGCGGCGGTGCAGCGGGCTATATCGACTACCCGACACTTGCCGAATCCAGCTCCGCGCAGGGCTGACCAGTCAGAGGGACTGAATCGCTTTTCGACATCCATTCAAGAGCATCTATTACGGCATTTTCGGATGCCTGAACACCTTCGGCTCGTCTTATAGCGGCACGCTGGGGTGCGCATGTTGCCATCCCATTGAAACCATGAGAACTGAATCATGAAAGCCTTTCTGATCGACCGTTACGGCAAGAGCCATGGACGTATTGCCGAGGTACCGCAACCAGAACCGGGAATCAACGACGTCCTGGTCGAGGTGCATGCCAGCAGCGTCAACCTGCTGGATTTGAAGATCAGCAAAGGTGAATTCAAACTGATCCTGCCGTACAAATTCCCGCTGATCATGGGTAACGACTTAGCCGGCGTCGTCGTTCGCGTGGGGCCAGGCGTGCGCCACTTCAAGCCCGGTGATGAGGTCTATGCCCGCCCGCCCCAGGCGCGTATCGGAGGCTTTGCCGAGCTGATCGCGGTTGAGGAAAGTGCCCTCGCACTGAAACCCAAAAATACCACCATGGAGGAAGCAGCTTCCCTGCCCTTGGTTGCGCTGACTGCCTGGCAGGTGCTGGTTGAAACAGCACAATTGAAGAAGGGGCAAAAGGTCTTTATCCACGCGGGTTCCGGCGGAGTCGGCACAGTTGCCATCCAGCTTGCAAAACACCTGGGCGCCTTCGTTGCGACGACGACCAGCACCCGTAACGTGGATTGGGTCAAGGCGTTGGGAGCAGACGTAGTCATCGACTACAAGCAGCAAAACTTCGAAGAAGTTTTGCGCGATTACGACGTTGTATTGAACAGCCTCGGTCCTGTCGAGCTGGAAAAATCACTGAGCATTCTCAAGCCTGGTGGCCAGCTTATCTCCATCTCCGGGCCACCGACGGCAGCGTTCGCAAAAGAACAAAAGCTGTTCTGGGGACTGGGTTGGGTAATGCGTCTGTTGAGCAGCGGCATACGCAGAAAAGCCCGCCAAAAGAACGTCAGATATGCGTTCGTGTTTATGCGCGCGAGCGGCGCTCAATTAGAGAAAATCACGGCGCTTGTCGAGTCCGGAGTTATCAAACCTGTGATCGACCGAACCGTCCCTTTCGAGTCAACGGCTGAGGCCTTGAGTTATGTGGAACGAGGCAGAGCCAAAGGCAAGGTGGTCATCAAACTCATATGACGACAACTGGCACTCGATCACTGAAGCTCAGGACGAGGGTCAGACGTATGCGAGCGGGCTATCGCCGATAGCGACTCACGGACACACTGGAGTATCAAATGAAAACATCTTCCGAAAGAACCGCGATAGTGACCGGTGCATCATCCGGTATTGGTCAAGCTACTGCTGAGGCTCTGGTGCGTGCAGGGTATAGGGTATTTGGCACGAGTCGGAAGGCGAGTGCCAGTCCAACGCAGGTGTCCATGCTCACTTGCGATGTGACAGACGATGACTCTGTCAATGCTCTCGTTTCTACTGTGCTCGCGCAGACCGGGCGGATCGACCTTTTGGTCAATAATGCGGGTGTAGGTCTGCTTGGTGGTGCAGAGGAATTCTCGGTCTCGCAGGTGCAGGCATTGTTCGATGTCAATTTGTTTGGCGTCATCCGGATGACCAATGCGGTATTACCGTCGATGCGGGAGCATAGCCAAGGCCGCATCATCAATATCGGATCGATTCTAGGGTTGGTACCCGCGCCCTACTCTGCCCATTATTCGGCGGTCAAGCATGCTCTGGAAGGTTATTCGGAATCTCTCGATCACGAGGTACGTGCCTTCGATATTCGCGTCTCGGTCATCGAGCCCGCATTCGTGCGTACCGTCTTCGATCAAAACGGCATTGAGCCGGACTCGCAGTTGAAGGAGTACGATCAGGCTCGAGCCGGGTTCAGGGCATTGCTAGGCGAGGTGATGCCGAAAGCCGACCGTCCAGAAGTCGTGGCGGCGGTAGTCGTGAAAGCGGCGACCGATGTCCGCCCCCACCATCGCTACACTGCCGGGAAGACAGCACAACAAATCAGTTTGTTGCGCCGCTTTGCCCCCGCAGGATTCTTCGACAGGACCTTACGTAAGCAATTCCGCCTTCCGGTCTGAACCACAAGGCGTGCGTTCGCCCAGGCAAGGCATAGGGTCATGATGAGTTTCTTTCCAAACCGGACGCTCACTTCCGGTGCAGCCTAAACTGCCGCACCGTTGCTGGCTTAAGCACTGACTCATTAAGCCTGACGAAGCGCCCATCTTCACGTCGACTTAATAAACCTGGCAACGTCAATTCCGGCGCAAAAGCGTATTCGGCGCCACACCAAACGCTTTGCGAAACGCATGGCTGAAATGGGAGAAATCAGAAAACCCGAAGTCCAGCGCCGCCTGGGACACGCTGCGTACCTGGCCGCGTTCAATCGCTTCACGGCTGGCGTTCAGGCGCTCTTTCCAAATTTCCGCAACGGGGGTTTTCTGGTAGCGCGCGAACGCCCGCGTAACGGTTCGGGTGGATACATTGTGGGCCTGGGCGATGACCTCAATCGACAGGTCCGGCTCGGTCAAATGCCGTTGGATGTACTTCATGATGCGGCCGTAGAGGTCCAGCTCTTGGTGGGTGGTGTTGAGGTCCTGGAGTTCCAGGCTGATCACAAGCAGGTCGATCAATGCCGCTGAATAACGCTTGGCGATGTGCTCATCCTGCAACGATACCGGCGTGCTTGCGGCCTGACGCAGCATCTCACGCAAGGGAATTACGCCGGGGCGCCGGTCGTCGAGGACCATCGCGGTGTATTCCGCGATACGCGGTAGCCGCTCGGTGAGCAAGGCTCGCGGAATACGGACCAGGTGGTTTTCGGTACCACCGAAGCTGAAGCGAAACGCCTGAGTTGCGTCATAAAGAAACAGATTCCCAGCCGCCAGACTGGCTTTTCTCGCGCCTTGCTCAATCTGGCCATGACCATTTAGAGCGAAACCCAACCATAAATCTTCGGCCGGACCACTGCGCAGGTGCCGCTCGGAACGTTCCCAGTAATGCAGTGGCGATGACAGCGAACAGAGGTCCAGATCGCCTACGGTATTGACGGCAAGCGCGCCGTCGAAATTGCTCTGGGACAAGGGTTTGCTATCGGCCGCCAGGCAATGACGGCAGACCACTTCTTTCCAATAATCAAAGCGACGTGGTGCAGGAACGGCAAGGGTCGAATACTGAGTGCTTGGGTTCATAGCACGGACCTCGGTACAGCGATGCGGTAAGAACTCGAGAAGGTGTAACGGGTTTGTCACCGAGAGCAATTAATAGGCCAAGCGCACTCACGGGCATCTTTGAGGGGGCAACGGCGGGTTTTCATCGAGGTTGTCTCCACGTCGGCAAGGCTTTTGACGCCCTCGCCATCCCCATTTAGAGGCACAAAACGCGAACTTCGGCACCGGCGCACCAACGCCGGTCATGGGTGGACCGTCAGCCCAGCGCTGTCTTTTCCAACCAAACGGTTGTCCCGACGAACCAAGCGCTCCCTCACCGTCCAGCCTAATTTCCACCTCACAGCAGCTCATACCCCCCTGATGAGGCACGCCATGCATCGACCGTCTTCACAACGATTGGCTGATTGCTCCTGGTTTCTGCAAAGGCGCGACCTTGTGCCTGAAGAGTCGGCTTATTGGTTGATTGAATGGGGAGCCATGAGGCTGCTGTACCGACGACAGATCGCCAAGCGCGACCAGCCGCTGACGCGCTGACGCCCACCCGTAGGCCTGAACGAAAATAACGAGGAGTTCAAGATGGAATCTGCAATCGACACACATCTCAAATGCCCACGCACCCTGTCTCGCCGCGTGCCTGAAGAGTACCAGCCGCCCTTTCCGATGTGGGTTGCACGCGCCGACGAGCAGTTGCAACAAGTGGTGATGGCTTACCTTGGTGTGCAGTATCGAGGCGAGGCACAGCGCGACGCCGCGCTGCAGGCCATGCGTCACATCGTCGGCAGTTTCAGCCTGGCCGATGGCCCGCAGATCCATGATTTGACCCACCACACCGACAACAGCGGCTTTGATAATTTGATTGTGGTCGCGTACTGGAAAGACCCTGCCGCCCACTGTCGCTGGTTACGCTCGCCTGAGGTAAACGACTGGTGGGCTTCACCGGATCGCCTCAATGATGGTCTTGGCTATTTCCGCGAAATCACCGCACCGCGCGCCGAGCAGTTCGAGACGTTGTACGCCTTCCGGGACAATCTGCCCGGTGTCGGCGCGGTCATGGATGCGACCAGTGACGAGATCGAAGAGCACGGTTACTGGGGATCGATGCGCGACCGCTTCCCGATCTCCCAGACCGACTGGATGAAGCCTACGAGCGAGCTGCAAGTGATCGTGGGTGACCCTGCCCGGGGCGGACGGGTCGTGGTCCTGGGGCATGACAACCTCACGCTGATTCGTTCAGGCCAGGACTGGGCGGATGCCGAGGCGGACGAACGCTCGCTGTACCTCGACGAAATTTTGCCGACCTTGCAGGACGGCATGGACTTCCTTCGTGACAATGGCCAACCGTTGGGCTGCTACAGCAACCGGTTCGTGCGCAATATCGACCTGGACGGCAACTTTCTCGACGTCAGCTACAACATCGGCCACTGGCGCTCGGTGGAGAAACTCGAACGCTGGGCCGAATCCCATCCTACCCACCTGCGTATTTTCGTGACGTTCTTCCGCGTGGCCGCGGGTTTGAAAAAGTTACGGCTGTACCACGAAGTGTCGGTGTCGGACGCCAAGAGCCAGATCTTCGAGTACATCAACTGCCATCCGCACACCGGAATGCTGCGGGATGCCGTTGCCGCGCCGGCCTGACACTCAACACCGACAAATGCGGCTTGGATGAGGATGCTCCTTGTCCCTGTCTGCCCCTGGATTCACGCCATCACTTTTTGGTCCCTCATCTCTAGCGCATGGGGTAGGGGCCACTTTTTGCCAGGAATTTGATCATGAAATTGAGTCGAATAGTGCTTGTGCTGGGAATGTTGCCATTTGTCAAAAGCCAGGCCCTTGAAGTAGCGCCGGGGGATTTCGAGCCGCTGCCCGCCGGGGCCAATGCCATGTTGTTCTACTACCAACACGCGCAACGGTCTGACCTTTATCAAGACGGCCATAGAACCTCCGATAACGCCAAGCTCAGCTCAGATGTGGGCATCCTGCGTTACATCCACGCCATAGGCCTTTGCGAGAACCTTTCATGGGAACCGCAGATATTGCTGCCGTTCGGCTACATGAACGCCTCGGGCGATGCCGGGGCGCTGGGCGACACCCATGGCGTGGGCGACCCGATTCTCACCGCGCCTCTCAAGTGGACATTACCCACCGCGAACAAAGATGTGTTCGCCCTCGCCCCCTATCTGTACATCCCCATCGGCAGCTACAACAAAAATGATGCCTTGAACCTGGGCGAGAACCGCTGGCGGGCGACGTTACAAGCGGCCTACATCCATCACTTTTCCGCGCAATGGGCGTTGGACACCGTCGCGGACGTGTCCTGGGTATCGACCAATAATGACTACGGCGCCACAAGCGCGAAACTCGAAGAAAACACCCGGTACGAATACCAGGCCGCCGTGCGCTACAACTGGTCGCCCAGCACCACGTTCGCATTCGGCGGGGGCTACGTCACCGGGGCCGCGACCACCGTGGACGGCGTTGACCAGCACGACGGTGTCTCGACGTCCTACGCACGTTTTACCGTCACTCACTTTGTCGATCCAACGCTGCAACTCCAGGCTCAACTCGGCAAGGACATCGAGGTAGAGCAAGGCTTCAAGGAAGGTGCACGTCTGAATCTGCGCGTCTTGAAAGTCTTCTGAATCCCGATGTCCTTTTCAACCAAGTGAGTGTCCTGCTCAACCATGCGCAGACGGCGATAGATGCCTAATTTGGGCCCCATTGCCACCGGATTGAATTGATAAGAAGACAGGAAAACCATGGCCATTATTCGTCCCACGCTTGATCAGCTTTTAGCCATCGCGAGTCAGTTGAACATGCAACTGACGCCCGAGCAGGCCGCGTCCTACCTGGATCTGATGCAACCGAGTTTCGATGCATACGACCTGGTCGACGAACTGTGCGATTTCGTTCCCCCCATTCGCTACGACCGCAGTTCAGGCTATCGCCCCTCGGACAAGGAAAACCCGCTGAACGCCTGGTACTACCGGACTGAAGTGAATGGCGCCCGTGAGGGCCTGCTGGCCGGCAAAACCGTGGCGCTCAAAGACAACATCGCCTTGGCCAGCGTCCCGATGATGAACGGCGCTGCGCCTTTGGAAGGCTTTGTACCGGGGTTTGATGCCACCGTGGTCACGCGGTTGCTCGATGCCGGTGCAATCATCCTCGGTAAAGCTACCTGCGAGCACTACTGCCTTTCGGGGGGCAGCCACACCTCTGATCCTGCCCCAGTGCACAACCCACATCGCCAGGGTTATGCCGCGGGCGGCTCTTCGTCGGGCAGTGCGGCATTGGTCGCCGCCGGCGAGGTGGACATCGCCGTGGGCGGCGATCAAGGCGGATCCATACGAATCCCATCGTCGTTCTGCGGTACCTACGGCATGAAGCCGACCCATGGCTTGGTGCCCTACACCGGCATCATGGCGATTGAAGCCACGATCGATCATGTCGGCCCCATTACCGCCAACGTGCGCGACAACGCGCTGATGCTGCAGGCCCTGGCCGGTTCGGATGGACTCGACCCACGCCAGGCGGCGCCGCAGGTCGATGACTATTGCAGCTACCTGGCACGGGGGCTGGGCGGGCTCAGAATCGGTGTGCTGCAGGAGGGGTTCGCGCTGGCCAACCAGGATCCCCGCGTGGCAGACAAGGTGCGCGAAGCCATCGCCCGTCTCGAGGCGTTGGGCGCGCATGTCGAGCCGGTGTCCATTCCCGAACACAACCTGGCGGGGTCGTTGTGGCACCCCATTGGCTGCGAAGGTTTGACCATGCAGATGATGCATGGCAACGGCGCGGGCTTTAACTGGAAAGGACTTTACGACGTCGGCCTGCTGGACAAACAAGCCGGCTGGCGCGAGCAGGCTGACCAATTATCCGCGTCGCTCAAACTGTGCATGTTCGTCGGCCAATACGGCCTGACGCACTACAACGGCCGTTATTACGCCAAGGCCCAAAACCTCGCACGCTTTGCCCGGCAAGGCTATGACAAGGCACTGCAGACCTATGACCTGCTGGTGATGCCGACCACGCCCATCACGGCCCAACCCCACCCGGCAGCGGATTGCTCGATCACTGAGTATGTAATGCGCGCGCTGGAAATGATCGGCAATACCGCCGCGCAGGACATCACCGGGCATCCCGCCATGTCGATTCCGTGCGGTCTGGTGGACGGCCTGCCCGTCGGGCTGATGCTGGTCGCCAGGCACTATGCCGAAGGCACGATCTACCAGGCCGCGGCGGCGTTTGAAGCCGCGGTGGACTGGCGCACGCTCTGAGTCTCTTACCTGAAGAAAATAAGAAAGGCCGGCACGTTTCAATCACTCCACAACCGCGTTGACTGATAGGAGATACCCAATGAGTCCATCTACTTCCACAACTGCGACCACTTCAACGCCCGGTGAGCGGGCATGGGCATTGTTTCAAGTCCTCAAGAGCAAGGCACTCATCCCAGAGGGCTACGTCGAGCAACTCACGCAATTGATGGAGCACGGCTGGAGCCCGGAGAACGGCGCTCGTGTGGTCGCCAAGGCCTGGGTCGATCCGCAGTTCCGGGCGCTGTTGCTCAAGGACGGCACGGCCGCCTGTGCCCAGTTCGGCTATACCGGCCCCCAGGGCGAGTACATCGTCGCCCTGGAAGATACGTCGGGGGTCAAGAACGTCATTGTCTGCAGCCTGTGCTCCTGCACCAACTGGCCTGTCCTCGGCCTGCCACCTGAGTGGTACAAGGGCTTTGAATTTCGTGCGCGGCTGGTCCGGGAGGGGCGCACGGTCCTGCGCGAGCTGGGGACGGAGTTGCCGAGCGACGTGGTGGTCAAGGTCTGGGACACCAGCGCCGAAAGCCGCTACCTGGTCTTGCCGGTAAGGCCTGAAGGCTCCGAGCACATGAGTGAAGAGCAGCTGCAGAAGCTGGTGACGAAAGACGTGCTGATTGGTGTCGCCCTGCCCCGCGTTGACTGAGAAAAACAACGCATCATCGTTCAACTCCCGGAGTTTTTATTATGGATGGCTTTCACGATCTCGGCGGTTTCCAAGGCTTTGGAAAAGTCCCTCACTCCATCAATAGCCTTAGCTACAAACAGGTGTTCAAACAGGACTGGGAACACCTGGCCTACAGCTTGATGTTTATCGGTGCCGATCACTTGAAGAAGTTCAGCGTGGACGAAGTACGTCACGCCGTCGAACGCCTGGATGTTCGCCAGCATGTCGGCACCCAGTACTACGAACGCTACGTCATCGCCACCGCCACCCTGCTGGTTGAAACGGGCGTCATCACTCAGGCGGAGCTCGATCAGGCCTTGGGTTCGCACTTCAAGCTGGCGAACCCCGCGCATGCTGAAGGTCGTCCGGCGATCACCGGCCGAGCGCCCTTCGAGGTGGGCGACCGGGTTGTCGTGCGAGACGAGTATGTGGCCGGGCATATCCGCATGCCGGCCTACGTGCGCGGCAAGGAAGGCGTGGTCCTGCACCGCACCTCCGAAAAGTGGCCGTTCCCGGACGCGATTGGCCATGGCGATACGAGTGCGGCGCATCAGCCGACCTACCACGTCGAGTTCCGCGTGAAAGATCTGTGGGGCGATGCGGCCGATGAGGGGTTTGTGGTGGTCGACCTGTTCGAAAGCTACCTGGATAAGGCCGCCAGCAAACAAGCGGTGAACGCATGATAGACGGCGCCCAGGCGGGCCGACTGCCGGTGACCGTGCTTTCTGGCTTCCTCGGCGCCGGCAAAACCACCCTGCTCAACCATATCCTGCGCAATCGCGAAGGCCTGAGAGTGGCAGTCATCGTCAATGACATGAGCGACGTCAACATCGATGCCGAAGCGGTGAGGCGCGACGTGTCACTGCACCGCGGTCGTGATGAGTTGATCGAGATGAGCAATGGCTGTATCTGCTGCACGCTGCGCGCCGATTTGCTCGAGCAGATCAGTACCCTGGCACGTCAGCAGCGTTTCGATTACCTGCTTATTGAATCCACGGGGATCTCTGAGCCGATGCCGGTTGCGGAGACGTTCGCGTTCCTTGACGCAGAGGGCTTCAGCCTCAGCGAGCTGGCACGGCTCGATACTTTGGTGACGGTGGTCGATGGCAGCCGTTTTCAGGCGTTGCTCGAGTCGCCGGACATCGTGGCCCGCGACGACGCACATGAGGACACGCCCAAGCGCCATCTGGCAGATCTGCTGATCGAGCAAGTGGAGTACGCCAACGTCATTCTCGTCAACAAACTGGACCTGATCGATGAGCCTGGTTACCAGGCCGTGCATGCGATTCTTACCGGCCTTAACCCGACCGCGCGGATCATGCCGATGGCCCACGGTAACCTTGAGTTATCAGGCATCCTCGGTACCCACCTGTTTGATTTACCCAGCCTCGCGGCGTCACCGGGCTGGATGAAGAAAATGGAGGCCGACGACACACCGGCCTCCGAGTCGGACACCTATGGCGTGACGTCCTGGGTGTACCGCGAGCGCGCCCCGTTTCACCCACAGCGCTTGCTCGATTTTCTCGAGCGGCCCTGGCGCAACGGGCACCTGCTGCGCAGCAAAGGTTACTTCTGGCTCGCCAGTCGGCACCTGGAAACCGGCCTGCTGGTGCAAAGCGGCAGGCAGTTCCAGTGGGACTATGTCGGGCGCTGGTGGAACTTCATCGAGCAGTCGCAATGGCCGCGGGATGAATATCGGTTGCAGAGCATCATGGCCAAGTGGGACAGCATTGTCGGCGATTGCCGACAGGAGTTGGTCTTTATCGGCCAGGATCTGGATACCGAGGTGTTGCAGCGTGAGCTCGACAACTGCCTGTTGAGTGCTCAGGAAATCGCCGCCGGCCCGTCGGCCTGGCAAGCCCTGCCGGGGGCGACAGCCTTTGACTCATGTGCCTTGTCGGCTCCGACGCAACCCTTACAGGCTGATCCCATTTGACAGAGATAGAAGTGTTCCATGCTTTTTTCAGCCGAACCACCCGCTGGGTAGGCACGGAAATGTGCCTTGAGCAAGCGCGGCTAGGCACGTCCGCGCCGCTATAGTCGATTCTATTGCCGACCGTACTTCCAGGAGCTTTTCCCAGTGCCCGACATGCCGACCCATTTCGCTTACACAAAGCGCTTCAACGCCGTACTCGCCTACATTGATGCCAATCTCGAAGGTGACCTGTCGGTGAAGACGTTGAGCCATGTGGCGAACTTTTCGGCGTTTCACTTCCATCGACAATTCACCGCGTTCGTTGGCGTGCCCGTCTCACGTTATGTGCAACTGATGCGACTACGACGTGCGGCACATCGCCTGGCCGCCCTCGCTGATCACTCGGTACTGGACGCCGCACTCGGTGCCGGCTTTGAAAGTCCCGAGGCATTTTGCCGGGCGTTCAGACGGGCATTCGGTACGACGCCGAGTGCGTTCAGGAAGGAACCGAACTGGCAGGTCTGGAATGCGGTGTTCGCCATCCCTCACTTTTCCAGGACTATTGTCATGCAAATACGAATCGTAGATTTCCCTGAGGTCAAGGTAGCCGCGCTCGAGCACTGCGGACCACCCGGGCTCGTCAATGAGAGCGTGCGCAGGTTCATCGAGTGGCGTATGCAGAGCGGACAGTCGCCGGTGGCATCGAGTCGCAACTTTGGCATTCCCTATAACAACCCCGATACGACACCGCCAGAAGCATTCCGCTTCGCAATCTGCGGCGAGATTCACGAGGCCGTGGCACCGAATGAGTTCGGCGTGCACGAGATCGTCATTCCTGGCGGTCGCTGCGTCGTGGTGCGACACGTGGGGTCACCGGATCACATCGGCGAAACGATCTATCCGATTTACCGCGATTGGCTTCCTGCCAGTGGAGAGGAACTGCGTGACCAGCCGCTGTTCTTCAATTACCTGAGCATCTATCCCGAGACACCGCAGGATCAATGGCAAACAGATGTGTATGTTCCGCTGCAATAGCGGAGCAGGCAGAGCCTTCGACCCTGAACGGACATTGACGATGTGACCGTTCAGGGTCGACTTTTTCAACAGAATCGACCCGTTGCTGCCGGTCGCGAGGTTTCTGACCTCGTTTTTTCTTGCCCTCTGGTTCACTCCTTAATCTCGAGAAATCGAGGTTTTTTTCATGACCGGACCTTAACATCGCTTGCATGGAGCAAGTAAATTCCTGCAATTCACTTGCTTTTTGCAAGTAAAATGACCAGCATGGCCCGTACGTTGAACGCAGTCGCACCAGCGCGTTTCGTATCACACTGCTCAGAAGGGCCAATAACATGCTCGTTTTCGTCACTGGCGGCACCGGCCACGTCGGTTCGTACGTCATCCCTGACCTCATCGCAGCCGGCCATGAGGTCGTCGCTCTGGCGAGGTCAGACGCGTCCGCGGCAGCGGCGGCAGCGCTCGGCGCCAAGGTGCGTCGTGGAGATCTTGCCGACCTCAAAGGGCTCAAGGCGGCGGCGGTTGAGTCCGACGGCGTCATTCACCTCGGATACAGGGCCGAACTGCTTTCGTCCGGCGGGATCGCCGCCTTGGCCGAATCGGAACTCGCGACCGTCCTCGCGTTCGGCGAGGCGCTGGCGGGCACGAATAAGCCACTGGTCGTTGCAGGCAGTATCGGCACGCCCATGAATGTGGGCAGGGCGGCGCCTATCGGCGCACCGGTCAGTCTGGGCCGCCCGGCGACCGAAGAGGATCCCGCTCTACCCAGCGGCCCGAACGACTCAGGCACTCTGTTGACACGCAATATCGTGGAAACCGCCGTCGTGGGCCTCGCCGAGCGAGGTGTCAGATCGTCGGTCGTGCGGATTCCCACGCTCTTACACAGTGCGACCGGTCGCCTGCAGTTGATCACGCTCGCGAAAACAAAGGGTTTCGCCGGCTATCCGGGAGACGGCAAGAACCGCTGGCCCGCCGTGCACGTCCGCGATCTAGCCTCTCTGTTCCGCCTGGCGCTCGAGAAAGGGGCCGCAGGCAAAACCTGGCACGCGATCGGCGACGAGGGAATCCCGTTCCGCGAGATCGCCGAGGCTATAGCCGCTCGCCTGGGAATACCCGCCGTGAGCATCCCCGCGGACGAGCTGATGCTGCCGGGCTACTTTGGGTTCCTGGCGGCAGTGGCCACGCTGGACCTCCCCGCGTCGAACGCCATCACCCGCCAGGCTCTTGGCTGGGACCCCGTTCAGCCCGGTCTGATCGAGGACCTGGACAACGGCCATTACTTTCCACCGACTGACTTGAGCTGACGGCGGGGCGCTGGATCGCCAATGCGCCCGGCACAGTCCCCTGACACCTTTTCTCGCACCCCATCACCCACGAGGAGCACGCATATGCGCGTTTTTGTCACTGGCGGCACCGGCCATTCCGGTCCGTACATCATCTCCGATCTTATCGCCGCCGGCCATGAGGTCACGGCCCTGGCTCGGTCCGACAAGGCCGCCGCGCAGGCGGCTGCGCTCGGCGCCAAGGTACATCGCGGCCATCTCGAGGATCTCGACGGGCTCAAGGAGGCGGCCGCAGCCTCGGACGGCGTCATCCACCTCGCGCACCGGCAGGACCTGATTCCAACCGGCGGGATCAACGCCGTTGCGGCCGCGGAGCTTGAGATCATGCTCGCCTATGGCCAAGCACTGGCCGGAAGCGGAAAACCGTTGGTCGTGTCTGGAAGCGTCGGCTCGCCCGGCTGGGAGGGCCTGGGCCGGGCGGCCACCGAGGAGGATCCACCCCTTCCCGGCGGCGATCCGTACAAGAATACCCTGCGGGTTCGGAACATCGTGGAAACCACGGTGATCGGTCTCGCCGAAAAGGGCATACGGTCTTCAATCGTGCGGATCCCTGAGATCATGCACAGCTCCACCGATAACGCCGGCTTCCTTCCGCTGTTGATCGGGCTGGCCAAGGAAAAGGGTGTCGTCGGCTACCCCGGAGACGGTGCCAACCGTTGGGGGGCCGTGCACGCCCGTGACCTCGCCAGCGTGTTTCGCCTGGCGCTGGAGAAAGGCGCCGCGGGCAGAAGCTGGCATGCAATCGCCGAAGTGGCCATCCCATACCGCCAGATCGCCGAAGCCATTGCCAGCCGATTGAATCTGCCCGCCGTGCCTATTCCCGCGGACGTGCTGATGCTGCCTGGCTACTTCGGGTTCCTGGCGAATCTGGTCACGCTGGACACCCCGACATCGAACGCCATCACGCGCCAGGTTCTTGGTTGGGAACCGACCCAGCCCGGACTCTTCGCCGATCTTGATAACGGTCATTACTTCCCGGCCGTCTGATGAGGTGACGGCACACCGCCGGGCCGCACTGCGCCCGGCGGGTGGCCAAGCCGCGACGGCGTAACCCGTCCAGAAAAGACGAAAAATACCTGATTTCAGAACGGAGACTGCACATGAGCACTATCAGCATCATCGGTTCGGGAGGCATGGCCACGGCGGTCGCCGGCCGTATTGCCAAGGCCGGACACACCGTCGAGGTATTCAGCCGCGATCCCGCCAAGGCGCAGGCGCTTGCCGACAAGCTCGCCTCCGGAGCGATCACCGGGACTTACGGCGCCACTCCGGCGGGCGACATCGTCATTCTCGCCGTGCCGTACCCCAGTGCGGTGGCGGTACTGGCCGATTTTGGAAAAGCGCTCGACGGTAAGGTGATCATCGATATCACCAACCCGGTCGCTCCCGATCTCTCGGGCCTCGTTACCCCCCACGGCAGTTCCGGTGCGCAGGAGATCGCCAAGGGCGCCCCCGCCAGCGCGCATGTCGTCAAGGCGTTCAATACCCTCTTCGGCCACGTACTTGCCAAGGGTGAACGCCTCGACGCGTTCATCGCGGCGGACGATGCGCACGCCAAGGCGCGGGTCTCGACGTTTCTCGAGAGTCTCGGGCTGCGTCCGTTGGATGTTGGCGGCCTGCAGATGGCCCAGACGCTCGAGGCGCTCGGCCTGATGATGATCGGCCTGGCCAAAAACGGCGCCGGCAGCTGGGACATCACCATGAAAGTCGATATCGGCTGAATCACCGACACCCCGTCCTCACCAGCAGGTCCACAACGTGTCCGATGTGATCGGACACGATCCCTGGTAAAGGAAATGGAGAGATTTCGATGAGCACACAAGGGAATGTCCAGACTGTAAAGAGTTTTTTTGCAGCCATGGGCCGCGGCGATAGGCCCGGTCTTCTGGCGTTGTCTGCCGAAGATATCGAGTGGATCATTCCGGGCCAGGACTGGCCGCTGGCCGGCACGCACCGCGGGCACCAGGGATTGGCGGATTTACTTCAGAAGGCTTGCGAAATGGAGACTTCATTCCCGGAGCCCCCCGAATTTGTAGCGCAGGGGGACCGGGTTCTGATGGTCGGGTTCGCCATGGGGAAAGTTAAGGCCACGAACAGGACGTTCGAGGACCATTTTGTCTTCGCCATGACTGTTCGCAATGGCAAAGTGACAAACATCCGCGAATATATCGACACGCAAGCACTGGCACGCTCCTCCGAGATGGCGTGAGCTGTTGGCGCTGATTGAAAACGGACCCAGCCCATTCAAGAGAGGCCGGGACCTACGGCTGAGCGGTCCAAACCGCCAGCTCATAGCCATCTGGATCAATGAAGTGGAACCTGCTTCCACCAGGGAACGAAAAGGTTTCGCGGGAAATAACAGCCCCCAAGGCTTTGAGCCGCTGCTGCGCCCCATCGAGATCATCCGAGTACAAAATGATCAAAGGGCCGCCGGGCCGAACGGGCTCTCCCGTAGTGAAGCCCCCCGTAAGGCGACCATCACTGAATTCTGTATAGGCAGGGCCGTAATCGACGAATGTCCAGCCGAACGCCTCGCCGTAGAAGGCTTTGCTACGGGCGATGTCGCCGACATTGAACTCAATGTTGTCGATCTGTCGGTCTTTACCACGAATGCTCATGGGTGCCTCCTTGGCTGATGTCGAAAGACGATAATAACGCATCGACCGTTGATGTGGCGTTGGAGGACAAGTCCGTTCGAGTCGCTCTCTACCGACCATGGCCACGAAGCAATGCTGGTCCGATCGAATGCAAACAGGTGGTCATGACCGCTATTGCGCTCAGGGCTGAACCTTGACTCCGCCCCAAGATTGACAAATCCGATCATCCAGAAGACCATCTGACTATGATCCATACACACGGCATGAACATGATGTACACCTCGATGACCGCCTCTGGCGGGTCGTGAGGTTATGCGCGCTTAAAAAATGACGTAATTACCCCAAGGCCCCGCCAGAAAATGGACGGGGCTTTTTAGTTTTCCGTCCGCCTCTGGCTAACGGAGAATAAACATGTTCACGATTAGACGAGCAACGCAAAGCGACTCCCAAACAGCATTCGACATTCGCCTTCTAGCGATACGACACCAATGCGTCGGCGCCTATACCACAGAGCAGATACTGGCCTGGACAGCAGGATCGCCTGAGAATGGGTATAGCGAACTGATGGAAAAGCACTTCTATCTGGGATGTATTCGGGGTACCCCCGTGGCGACAGGCATGCTTGATCTGGAGAAAAGTGAAATCGGCGCGATCTTTGTACTCCCAAGCTTTATGCAGCAGGGCATCGGCATGAAGGTCCTGGACCACCTTGAACACCTGGCTCGCGACTTGGGGCTGGAGAAAGTCAACCTGGACGCGACTTTGAACGCTGCAGAGTTTTACCGGCGATGCGGTTTCGTTGGTGATGCCCCTGCGATTTACCATTCACCCTCCGGGCTTCAACTGGCTTGTGTTCCTATGGTGAAAGAGCTGGTGTAAGTTTCGGAGTCGATCCGCCGCGCTTGGCATATCGTCCCGCCAACAACGATCCTGCACACAACGCCCCGCAGCCGAATCTGGTTTCTATTGGGCAGTAAGTCGATTGAGTGATGTGCAAAACGTTACCTTGAGGTACAGGCTGATGGTGCGCCTGTGTGAGATGATCCCTTTACCAAAGTTCGACTTCGCGGGCTGCGCCTTTATTGTTTCCGTGTTTGCATCCATGAACATTCGCCTGATTGACAGTAAAGCAGCCACTCTCAAGCCTCGGCCGCGCGCAATCCATTCACTTTTTTCATAGGCAGGTTTCAGCTTTTCTGTAGTCGAAGCTAGGCAGAGGGAAGAAGAACTGCATCTCTCACACGAGCCGAGATAAAAAACGCAATATAGTGTTAGGTCGCGCAGAATCAAAACACCATACGCCCGGCATGACTTTTGAATCCCGAATGGCATCGGAATTCCCCCAAGACACAAAAGGAGAATGATTGTGTTCCCACTGGATATTTGGCTGACCTATACCGCGGCCTGTCTGTTACTGGTTATCTCACCAGGGCCGGACAACCTGCTGGCAATCGCCAGGGGGCTCAGCCAGGGTCGTATGGCTGCATCAGTTTCTGGCATGGCCTCAGGCACCGGCATCCTGTTTCACACAACAACTGCCTCCCTGGGATTGACTCTCTTGATGCAGACTTCAGCACTGGCGTTCTGGGTCGTCAAGGTCATCGGGGCCAGCTACCTGCTATGGCTGGGCATCAAAGTCTTGCGCTCTCGAAGCCTTATCAATTTCCAGCCCACCGCGCGCCAGCCCCTGAAAAAAATATTCCTCACCGGTTTTCTGTCCGCAGCACTGAACCCGAAACCGGGCCTCTTTGTGCTCGCGTTCATTCCACAGTTCGTCAACCCGAAGTTAGGCTCAGTCACCGTGCAAATGATGGTGTACGGCGCCTGGTTCGCTGCGTTGACCGCACTGGGCTTTGCACTCATGGGAATTTTTGCAACCCGTCTCTCGTCGTGGCTTCAGCACCGGCCAAAGGTGGTCAACGGGCTTAACCTGGGTGCGGGCTTCACCTTCGTTGTCTCCGGGCTTTCGATCGCAGCCCTTAGCCAGAAATAGGGGAAATCGCTCCGGCCGGGTTGTCGAAATGCAAGCGTACGCCTGAATCGCCCCGGCCTGGCTACCTATGCATTGGAGACGTTGGTCAGTGATCCTGAATTTCATACCAAAGTGCATCGAACACCACTCGAGCCACAACTGCCGGTCGCGGTGGTTCTGAATCAGGTTTTCACGTCATCCGCCCTGATGAATTCGATGAGTGCTTTCAAGGCCGGTGGCACATGGCGCCGGCTGGAGTAGTAAAGAAAGAATCGGCTTGGCGGTGCTTTCCATTCCTGGAGTATCTCTCTGAGATGTCCGTTCCGGATATCGTCGCGTGCCAGCTCCTCGTAGACGTAGGCAATACCGGCACCATCTTTCGCCGCCTGGATCATCAGCGCATCGTCTTCCAGAATGAGCGGGCCTGTGACGGACAAACGTATCGGTTGACTGTCTGCTTGATACTCCCAAGCGTATAGCTTGCCACTGGGAAAACGTCTGGCAATGCAGGCATGTTCGAGTAAGTCGCGGGGGGCGTGCGCGATCCCCTTCGCGGCCAGATAGGCATCCGCAGCAACGGTCACGAACGATTGAGGTGCGCCGACAGGGACCGCAATCATATCGCCAGCCAGGCTTTCACCAAAGCGGACGCCCGCATCAAACCCACCGCTCACAATATCGGTCAATCCATCATCGGTGATCAGGTCCAACTGAATACGTGGGTACCTGTCCACGAAGGGCGCGAGCACTTGCGCAAACACGATGCGAGCCGCTGGACGCGCCACATTGAGGCGAAGTTTACCCGCGGGCACTTCCTGCATCGAGGTCAATTGCGCCAATGCACCGGCAACCTGGTGCAGGGTTGGGACCAATGTCGCCAATAGCTGCTGGCCGGCCTCGGTCGGAGTCACGCTACGAGTGGTTCGGTTCAACAGTCTGATGCCCAGCCGTGCCTCCAACGCACGCATCGCATGACTCAGCGCAGAAGCCGAAACACCACGCTCGTCGGCGGCCTTGCGAAAGCTGCGATGGCGAGCGACGGCGGCAAAGGCATCGAGCTCTGAGAGATCAGGGCGATTACTCATGAATATTTTTCAGCAGTTCAAATACGATTATCTATCTTATCGTCATGAGATCTCTCTCGGATACTTCTCACATCACTTATGGAGAGGTTGCTATGCAAAAGAGACGTCTTGGATCATCGGACTTTCTGATTTCGCCTATTGGCCTGAGGACATGGGCAATCGCCGGCACCGGCTGGGAGTACAGTTGGGGAGCGCAGGACGACAAGGACAGCCTGGGCGCACTTGAATATGCCGTAGAACGTGGGGTGAACTGGATTGATACCGCTGCGGTTTATGGCTTGGGCCATGCGGAGCAATTAGTGGGGAAATTGCTCAGCCGGCTGCCAGCCTCGCGGCACCCTTTGGTGTTCACCAAAGGCAGCTTGGTCTGGGACCCGATCACGAAGGAGATTTCACACTCACTGCCCCCCCAGAGCTTGCTCGCCGAGATCGACGCAAGCTTGCGTCGACTTCAAGTCGAGACCATCGATCTTTATCAGATCCACTGGCCTGCTTTTCCTGCAGACGCAAGCAGTGAAGGTATTGAAATGGCGCTTTCGGTTTTGGCAGCCGCGCGCGATCAAGGAAAAATTCGCGCTATTGGTGCATCGAACTTCGATGTCGCTCAACTCAAGCGGGCGCAGGCGGTGACAGAGATTGTTTCACTCCAGCCGCCATATTCTGCCTTGATGCGGGACATCGAGAAAGACGTCTTGCCATTCTGCGAGCAGACCGGGATGGGTGTCCTTGCTTATTCCACGCTTCAATCGGGGCTGCTGTCCGGCAGTATGACGCGCGAACGCATCTCGCAACTGCCCGAGGACGACTGGCGCAAGGCCCGCAGTGCTGACTTCCAGGAGCCCCGTTTGAGTGCAAACCTGGCATTGGTTGACGTCATGGCGCGCATTGGAAAAAGGCGCGGGGTGAGTGCTGCTGCGGTCGCTATCGCTTGGGCACTTCGCAAACCGGTGGTAACAGGTGCCATTGTCGGCGCCCGCCGTCCCGCACAAGTAGACGGGCTGATTGCAGCCTCGGAGTTGCACCTAAGCACCGCGGAAATTGACGAAATACGACCGTTCCTGCCATCGGGCATGGGAACAAATGTCCCTGGTGCTATTGCCTGAGACTTTTGAACATAGGGTAAGCGTTCAAGTTATGTTATTGAACGCAGGCGCTTGATGGGTAGCAGAGCGGTCGATCAGATCGTATTGCGATCTATCACAAGTCACTAGAGGGCATGTCGACCGACTTCCGCGTCTAGCCGAATTCTGCCAGTCAGCATAGGAGCTCCCGTTGATCAGCCCCCCAAGTAACTGCGCGGGGGCGCCTATACTGCGTTGAACCTTGAACCGGTTCGAACCGCAAGGTGGCGATGGGTGTCGTGCATCTGATTGAGCTGGCACAGCTGAAGATGGACTCGGTGCTGGATGAGCAAGCGCTCAGCGTCAGCAGCTGACAACACCCTGCGCAGAAGCGGGGAGCCCGGCTTCCCGTTTTGTCGCTTCTGGCTCAGGTCCTCTGTTGCAGGACACCCTTGAGCATCAGTGCCAAGCCTTAAAGCAGTGCATGCATTGTCGAGCTTGCCAGGTTCTCAGCTGCCCGCCGTAGAACGAGCAATGGGCGATTTTCAGTTTGCAGATCGGAGTCAGCCGGCGCTGGAAGCCCCCAAAAAGCGATACCTGGGTCGGTAGCCTCAAGCCTGACGATCTCATCGAACACAGCCTGTTCGCCCTCCCCGTGAAATGTACCGATAACCGGCACCGTTTCGATGGCGCAGTAGTATCAGGGCTGAGGTTGCAGGATGGTTTTGATGGTAGTGACGACACAGTTACGACCTTGGTGTTTCGCGTCGTATAGGCGTTGATCGGCTACATGCAGAATGTCTTCGATGGAGTCCCCGTCTCGTCCGTATTGCGATACGCCGATGCTCACTGTGACCGTGGTCAGCCGTTGCTGGCTGATATTGAAAGAAGTCGTTGCAATGGTGTTCCGCAGACGCTCAGCGATTACGTGTGCGCCTTCGAGTGGAGTCTGGGGCAGCAATATCATGAACTCTTCCCCACCCACTCGGGCTACGCCGTCGTACGGCCGGATCGATTCGAGACACTCCTGCACGAACCTCTTGAGGATGTCATCGCCAACCTGATGCCCAAAGCGGTCATTGATGGACTTGAAGTTGTCCAGGTCGAGCGCCAACACCGAGAACGGAACGTCACCGCGCTTAGCCCGGTCAATTTCGGCATCGACCCGCTCCATGAAACGACGCCGATTGTCAGCACCCGTCAGTGGATCGGTCGCGGCAAGGTGGCCGAGTTCCCGATTGGTGCGCTGGAGCTCCTGCAGGGCATTTTCAGCGTAGGCCATTGACTCGGCAAGACGCACCATCAACTCCCCTTGACTGTAAATCTTCGAGAACGACCGAGTGGAGAGGAACGCTTGCGCGACCCCATAGCTCAACAGGAAGAATCCAGCAGCGAAGATCGCATGGGCGAGCCACCACATATGGTTCCAGGGACGCCCTAGGATGAACGCAAGAGATGACAACGCGAACGCGGTAACCGAGATGGCAAAAATCACCATCAGCGGCGAACGGAAACGACGCAACAGCAGCACTGCCACATTCACGGCGGAAAAAAACAGGGCCCCACCTTCCAGCGCGAGGCGTACTGCGGGATGGCCCGCAACCTGCGAATTCGCAACGAGTGCCACCGCCAGGTCAACCAGCAGGAACAGCCCTATCCAGGTCAACCACGGGCGGAGCTTTGTGCGTTGGGCAGCGGCGTCAGGTGGTTGATGGTACGACAGCATGCCGATCAACAGCAGAATTGCCATGACCAGTCGAGAGGCCGGTCCGTAAAGCAGGAAGAGCCAGAGATGGGAATGAGCGAGCCCGGTGAACGCCCCATGCAAGGCATAGATCATCACAAACCCGAGAAAGCCCAATGTCATCCAGCGCAGCAGCGGATCTCCCGATGACTGATAGCAGCACCAGGTTACGTAAGTAACAAACAGCCCTTCCAGGGTGGCGGCCGTGATAGCAATGATATGGAACGTGTGGTCCTCGAATATAAGGGTCGGATCCTGGAAGACGTACAAGTAGCCAATCAGATAGGCCGGAACAAACGCAAACCCTGCGAGCAGCAAGCAGACATAAAGCTTAACTACAATATGGATAGCGTCAGGCGGCTCGCCGGTAGCGACCGAACTATTCACACCCCCTTCATGCAAATCCATTTTATCCGCACCGCCACAGTGCCAACTCCAAAATCACCGACATATCAACACCCCCTACATCATGATGAAAGCGTCTTGCGAGTTGATATTTTGAATCTCAATTGTAGACCACCCATCACATTCCGCTGCTAACGTCGATGACTATCCTCAAGCCGCCACTGCACATCAGTGACGGGGCTTGGTAGCCCTTGGTGTAACCAGGTGCAAGGTGCCACCTTGGGCAAGGCATTTTTTCGCCTCAGCTTCATGATGGACGTGCAGGGTTGTCGTGTGGGACAGCCTATACTGCGTTGATCCTCAATCGGGATGGAGTAGTTCGATGAGCAACGATAACCATTACAGCGCTGGCCAGAGCCTGATCGACAAAATCAAAGAGGGTGAACCCTTGATGACACAGGCGCTGGATGTGCTGCGGCAGTACCACGAAGCGCAGGGAACGCAATCAGCAGACGAAGTTGGGCGGCTGCGTCTCGAGGCAGAAGCACTGTTCACAGCTGTCAGCGAGTACCAGCGCCAAGCTCTCAGTGGACTCCTACCCTCACTGCATAGAACGAAGCCTGAATTCGAACCGCGAAAAAAATCAGCCCAAAATCAACATCGGGATAACATCCTGTAGGAGCCGGCCTTAGCCGTAATGGCGCCCTAACTGACACATTGCGGCGCCCGCATTGCGATGCAAGGTCGATGCTTTCCAGGTTCTCGGTTGCCCACCGCAGAAAGAGTGGGCGTAGGGCCAAGACTCCACTGATTGGCTCAGGCTTCGCTCAGTGATGCCCTTCGTGCCTGACTTCGATCACCGACCAGACACAAGAATAGCGACAGAACAATCGCACTGATGCTCACATTCATCCACGGCGTGATCTGCTCATCGAGCAACAACACCGACCAGGCGACGTACAGGTTGTAAAGCGCATAGCTCACTGGAACCCCAATGGCTGCGCCCAACCAAAACCGTGACGAGCCCTCCGTAAGCGCCGCACTGGGTAGCAGCAGCATCATCGCCTCACCAATGCCCAGGGCTGCGCACAACAGATGCCAGACAGTCACGGTTGCCGAACGCAGCATAAACCCCAGCATGATGCAAAAAACCGGGGTACTGGTGACGATCAGGGTAATCAGCATGATTGCACCGGGGTACTGCTGGGGGGCCCTGAACCCGATTTTTCTACCCGGCTGGGTTGTGTGACCTTGTACCGAGCCGCCAAGGCCTGGACGCTGCTGATGCAGAGAATCACCTCAAATCTGTTGCTTGTCGCGGTTCAAATCTACAACGCTGGCGTTGTAGATTTGAACCGCGCCCTCGCTCAGGCTATGGGCCTCGACGAAGCGATAAGTCGGATCGGTGATATAGCGCTCGCAGATAAGCAAAACCCACGCAGGCCTTACCCAACAAGACTTCCACCCCATTTCGGTGCTTTTCAGGTCAGGCACATGAAAAAACCCGCTAGACATGTAGCATAAATTACATAAGTATTTATTTAGCCAATCATGAAATAAAAGCGACACCCTCCCCCTCTAGCAGGAGCTCGGATGCCCTCACTTAGAGACCGGATCACCGATCCCGGCCTGGACCTCACGCCGTCGGAACGCAAAGTCATACGTGCATTGCTGGACCACTACCCGCGTAGCGGGCTGGGCCCGATGTCGCGTCTGTCCGAGCACGCCGGCGTCAGCGATCCGACTATTGTGCGCCTGGTGAAAAAACTCGGCTTCGGTGGCTATGCCGATTTTCAGGACGCGCTTCTCAGCGACATGGATCACCGCCTGCGCTCGCCCAGCACGTTGTTGCGACCGCGCTCACACCTCAAGCAAGACGACGTCTGGAGTCATTACCTGGCGGACAGTCACAGTACCCTGCTCGAAACCCAGGCCCTGACTCAACCCGAAGATGTGCGCATTCTGGTGGAGTGGCTGCTCGATACACGGCATCAAGTGCATTGCTTCGGCGGACGCTTCAGCAGCTTCCTCGCCCACTACCTGCTCAATCATTTGCGCCTGTTGCGTGCGGGCTGCTTTGCCTTGGAAGACAACGCGCAACTGCCTGATCGCCTGTTCGATGTGCAACGTCAGGACGTGGTGCTGCTGTTCGATTATCGACGCTATCAATCCCAGGCTCTGCGTGTCGCCAGCGCGGCCAAGAACCGGCATGCGCGCGTCGTGCTGTTTACCGACATCTACGCCTCGCCGCTGCGCGAGATGGCCAACCTGGTGATCACCGCGCCCGTGGAGTCGGTATCGGCCTTCGACACCTTGGTGCCGGCACTGGCCCAGGTCGAAGCCTTGATTGCCTGCCTGACGCTGCGTTGCCCCGATCTTGCCGAGCGACTGGAAGGCATCGACGCACTACGAAACGATTTCACCACTCACCTGCTGGAGGAAAAATAAGGATGTTTATGCTCCCCCATCACTCGCCCCGTGACCTGCCGTTTACTACCAACCGAACCGCGCTACTGCTGGTGGACATGCAACGCGCCTGGCTTGAGCCGCAGTTCGACCCGCATCTGCAAGGGCCGGACGCCAGGTACTTCCTCGACCGCACCCGTCAACAGGTGATTCCCAACCAACTCAGGTTGCTGGCCGCCGTGCGCACGGCTCGGCAGAACGTTCTACACACGATCATCGAAAGCCTCACCGCCGACGGGCGCGACCGCTCGCTGGACCACAAACTGTCGCAGATGCACCTGCCAAAAGGCAGCCCGCAAGCCGCCATCATTGAAGCGCTGACACCGGTCGAAAATGAAATCGTCTTGCCCAAGACCTCCTCCGGGGTGTTCAACTCGACCAACATCGACTACGTGCTGCGTAACCTGCAAACCCGCCATCTGATCATTGCCGGCATCGTCACCGACCAGTGTGTCGACATGGCCGTGCGCGATGCGGCTGACCGCGGCTATCTGGTGACGTTGGTCGAAGACGCCTGCGCAACCTATACCGAGCAACGCCACCTGGCGTGCCTGAGTGCGATCAAGGGCTATTGCTGGATCACCGATACGCAAACCGTACTCGATCGTTTGCAGGCGTTGCAGGCATGAGCCGCGCCAACAGCGGTGAGCCTCTGACGCCCGTGGCAATGACCACCATCATCACCACGGACCTGATCGGCGTGACCCGTGGCCGGTCGTTTCCGACCGATGAATTGGAGCACTACAAGACCGCTGGTTGCGGTTGGGTCCCGGCCAACAGCGCGCTGACCCCGCAAGACATCATCGCCGCCAGCAATCCGTGGGGGGCCTACGGTGACTTGCGACTGATCCCCGACCTGAGCAGTCGCGTGACGGTCAGCAACGGTCCCGATGCCAGTGCGCCGGCCCTGGATTTCATCCATGGCGACATCTGCGAAACCGATGGCCGTCCATGGGCTACCTGCCCGCGCACGCTGCTGCGCAACGAAGTACAGCGCTACCACGATGAACTTGGGCTGCAGATCACTGCGGCCTTCGAGCACGAATTCAACCTCACCACCGACAGCGTCCAGGCTGAACATCTGGCGTTTTCGCTAGAGGCTCAGCGTCAAGGCGCAACATTCGGTGGCTGGCTACTCAGCGCCTTGCGCGCAGGTGGGGTCGAGCCGGAAATGTTCCTGCCCGAATATGGCAAACACCAATACGAAATCACCTGCCGACCGACCCTGGGCGTCGCAGCGGCCGACCGTGCGGTCAACGTGCGCGAGATTACCCGCGAGATCGCCCGGCAGATGGGACTGAACCTGAGCTTTGCGCCCAAGACCTCGGAGCACGCGGTATGCAATGGCGTGCACCTGCACCTGAGCCTGCACGACCTGTCCGGCCATCCGGTGCTGTATGACGCCGGGACCGCCAACGGCCTGTCGCCCCTTGGCCAGCACTGGTCCGCGGGCGTGTTGCACTACTTGCCGGCCCTCTGCGCGTTGACCGCGCCGACACCGATTTCCTATGAGCGCCTGCAACCGCATCACTGGAGCGCGTCATATGCATGCCTGGGTCAACGCAACCGTGAAGCCTCTCTGCGGATCTGCCCGACCGTGAGCCTGGGCGGCAAATCCGAGGCCGCGCAATACAACCTCGAATTCCGCGCCATGGACGCCACGTCCTCCCCCCATCTGGCGATGGCCGCCGTGCTGATTGCCGGCCGACTGGGCATCGAGCAACGCCTGGCGCTGCACGCGATCACCGATGAAGTCCCGGACTCGCTGAATGAAGAACAACGCCAGCACCGTGGCATCGTTGCCCTGCCGGCGTCACTCGCGCAGGCCCTGAGCCACTTGCGGGGCAGCGAGGCCTTGCTTGAAGCCTTGCCGGGCGCGCTGCTCGACACCTACTTCGCCGTTAAAACCGAGGAACTTGCCTTGACCCAGCACCTGTCGCCCGCCCAACTGTGTGAGCACTATGCACGCCTCTACTGAGTCCGCCGAGTTTGGACTCTACACCGAGCCGGCTTACAGCCTGAGCCGGGAAGCATCCGAGCACCCGCTGATTCTGGTGTGTGAACATGCCAGCCGCTACATCCCGAGCGCCTTGAACGATCTGGGATTGAGCGGCGATGCCACACACGAGCACATTGCCTGGGACATCGGTGCGCTGGCGCTCGCCGAGAGCCTGTCCAAAGCTCTCGGCGCGACCCTGCTGGCGGCCAACTACTCGCGCCTGCTGATCGACCTCAACCGTCCGTTGCAGGCGCCGGACAGCATCCCGACCAAGAGCGAAATTTATCCGGTGCCGGGCAATCAGAATCTCGACGATGCGACCCGCGACTACCGACGCCGGTGCCTGTTCACACCATTTCACACACGCCTTGGCGAACTGATCGATACCCGCGTGGCCGAGGGCCGCACGGTACGGGTGGTGGGCATTCACAGCTTCACGCCAATCTACTTCGGCCAGCCCCGAGCGCTGGAAGCCGGCGTGCTGTATGGGCGGGCCGAGGATTATGCAAGCCGGCTGGTCGACGGGTTGGCCAGGCATCCACTGCGGGTCGCCGGTAATCAGCCCTACAAAATCAACCCTGCGGCCGACATGACGGTGCCGGTTCACGGCGACGCCCGTGGCATCGACTCGGTGCTGATCGAGGTGCGCAACGACCTGTTGCGCAATCGGCTGGCGGTCCAGACCTGGAGCGATTACCTGGCGCCGTTGCTGTAAAGCCGAGGCCTCAAGCGAACAGTTTCAAGCTGAAAAAAAACGGAGGGTTGTACCGGTAAAACAACGATAACCAACGCTGTAGCGTGTTTTTACCTGCCTGGTTCAAACACATTGCCATAGTGGCTTACAAGGAGAACTGCTTCATGGAAATAGAAGAATTCGGCTACAAGCAAGAGTTGAAACGCAGCCTGTCGCTGACCGACCTGGTGATTTACGGGATGATTTTCATGATCCCCATCGCCCCGTTCGGCGTCTATGGCTACGTCAACCAGGAGGCCCCCGGCATGGTGCCGCTGGCCTACATCATCGGCATGGTGGCGATGCTGTTCACCGCCTTGAGTTACGGCAGCATGGCGCGGGCCTTCCCGATCGCCGGCTCGGTCTACTCCTATGCTCAACGCGGGCTGAACCCGCATGTCGGCTTTATCGCCGGCTGGCTGATGCTGCTCGACTACCTGCTGATCCCGCCGCTGCTCTACGTGTATGCGGCGATGGCGTTGAATCACCTGTACCCGGACATTCCCAAGGTCGGTTTCATCCTCGCCTTCCTGGTCAGCGCGACCTTCGTCAACCTGCGGGGCATCACTTTTACCGCACGGATGAACATGCTCTTTCTGCTGGCGCAATTGGTGGTGCTGGGAATTTTCCTGTTCTACGCCTGGACCGCCTTGCACGGTGGCGCCGGTAACGGCCAGTTGACCCTGGCACCGTTGTACAACCCTGAGCACTTCAACTTCGCGTTGCTCATGCAGGCAGTGTCGATCGCGGTGTTGTCGTTCCTCGGCTTCGATGCGATTTCGACCCTGGCCGAAGAGATCAAAGGCGATCCGGGCCGCAGCGTCGGCAAAGCCGCGTTGATCACGTTGGTGGTCATGGGGGGGATTTTCGTCGTACAGACCTGGATCGCCACAGACCTGGCCGCCGGCATGGGCTTCAAGTCCGCCGATACCGCGTTCTATGAAATCGCCGAAATCGCCGCCGGCAGCTGGCTGGCGACTGTCACCGGCGTGGCCACGGCACTGGCCTGGGGCGTGGCGGTGGCGATCACCTCGCAAGCCGCGGTATCGCGCTTGCTGTTCGGTATGGCACGAGACGGCAAACTGCCCAAGGTGCTGGCCAAGGTACATCCCCAGCACAATACCCCGCACATCAGCATTTACCTGGTGGCGGTGCTGTCGCTGCTGATCTGCTACCTGTTCATCAACTCGGTGGACACCCTCACTTCACTGGTCAACTTCGGGGCCCTGAGCGGCTTCATGCTGCTGCACCTGACAGTGATCAACTACTACTGGCGCCGGCAGAAATCCGGCCAGGTGATCCGCCATCTGATCTGCCCGGTGATCGGCTTCATCATCGTCAGCGCCATCCTCTACAACATGGGTGTCGATGCGCAAAAGCTCGGCGGCATCTGGATTGCGGCGGGCCTGGTCTACCTGTTTTTCCTCAATAGAATCGGCGCCAGCAGCGTATTGCCAGACCCGTCCAACAGTTGAAAAAAACAGTGTTCAAAACGTCGAGCGGTCGCTGACGGTGATTAGCCGACCGCCGTTGTATGCGTGGAAGCCGACAGTGATAGTCAAGCCTGATGTCCCGGTATCAGGCTCTTTGATACAGGAGTACCTCCATGCTGGCCTTACGTCCAGTTCAGTTATCCGACCTGCCTCAGTTGCAGCAACTTGCACGCGACAGCCTGGAGAGTGCCACCTCGTTTCCGGACGACAGCGAGCGCCTGCGCCAGAAGATTCTCGCTTCCTGCGCATCGTTTGCCAGTGACGTGAAGAGCCATGGCCCGGAGAACTATTTCTTCGTGCTGGAGGACCTGGCCAGTCAACGGCTGCTGGGCTGTTCGGAAGTCCTCGCGACCGCCGGTTTCAGCGAGCCCTTCTACAGCCTGCGCAACCGCCCTTTCACCAGCGAGTCGCGCGAGCTGAACATTCATCACGGGGTGCCGGCGCTGTCGTTATGCCAGGACCTCCGCGCACATACCTTGCTGCGAGGTTTTCATCTCAACACCGAGCTTGAGCGCACACCCTCTTCGCAAATGCTTTCCCGGGCCCGCCTGATGTTCATCGCCGCCCACCCTCAGCGCTTTTCCGACGCAGTGATTGCCGAAATCGTCGGCTACAGCAACGACGCAGGTGAATCGCCATTCTGGGATGCACTGGGCAAGCACTTTTTTGACCTGCCTTATGTCGAGGCTGAACGCCTCTGCGGCTTGAAAAACCGAAGTTTTCTCGCCGAGTTGATGCCGCACTACCCGATCTACGTACCGATGCTGCCGCAAAGCGCTCAGGCGTGTATTGGCCGGATTCATCCGGACGGCCAGGAAGCCTTCGATATCCTTGAACGCGAAGGCTTCGAGAGCAACAGCTACATCGACCTCGTCGACGGTGGACCAACGCTGTTTGCGCGCACCGCGAGTATTCGTTCGATCACCCAGACCCGCACGGCCGTTGCGCACTTGAGCCCACACAGCAGTGGCAAGACGCCGTACCTGCTGAGCAATGACGCACTGGAAAACTACCGGGCAATTATCGCCGAGCTGGACTGGAGCCTTGAGGAGCCTGTCTTGCTCAACTCCACCCAGCTCGACGCCTTGCAACTGGACAACGGCAGCCCCGTTAGGCTGATTGCGCTATGAAGCAGATCTTCCGCCCCCAAGGAGCTCCATCATGATCGTGCGCCCGGTTCAAATGACCGACCTGCCCGCGTTACTGGCGCTGGCACGCCTCGCCGGCCCGGAGTTCACTACGCTGCCGGCCAACGAGGAGCGTCTGACGCTGCGCATACGCTGGGCGCAGCGGACCTTTGTCGGGCAGGTAGAACGGGCGGACGCCGACTACCTGTTCGTACTCGAAGACGACGATCAGCAAGTGATCGGCGTCAGCGCCCTGGCAGGTGCCGTCGGGCTGCGTGAGCCCTGGTACAACTACCGTGTCGGGTTGACGGTCAACACCTCGGCAGACCTGGGAATCCGTCGACAAATCCCGACCTTGTTCCTCAACAACGAAATGACCGGCCAATCGGAAATCTGCTCGTTGTTCCTGCGCCCGGATCAGCGTCAAGGCCATAACGGCCGACTGTTATCAGTTGCGCGATTGCTGTTTGTCGCCGAGTTCCCACACTTGTTCGGCGAAAAACTGATCGCCGAACTGCGCGGCAGCGCCGACGAGCACGGATGCTCGCCGTTTTGGGACAGCCTCGGTCGACATTTTTTCAAAATGGACTTCAGCCACGCCGATCACCTTTCCGGGCTTGGCAACAAGTCGTCCATCGCCGAGCTGATGCCACGTCAGCCGCTGTACACCTGCCTGCTCACCGAGCAAGCTCAGGCGGTGATCGGCAAGGCCCATCAATACGCCGAACCGGCGCGCAGAATCCTCTGCAACGAAGGCTTTTCCCATCAGGGTTACATCGACATCTTCGACGGCGGTCCGGTCATAGAAGCCCAGATCTCGAAAATCCGTGCCGTGCGCGACAGCCAGTCGCTGGACCTGATGGTCGGCACACCTGACGACAATGCGCCACTCTGGCTGATCCATAACCAGCGCCTGGAAAACTGCCGCATCACCGCCGCCCGCGCCCGAATGGTCGGCAACTGCCTGCTGGTCGATCGCCTGACCGCCAAACGCCTGCGATTGCAACCGGGCAGCTCAGTACGCGCCGTGCCGTTGCTCAAGCAACAACGGCAGGCGGTTGCCGCCTGATGTGCCAAACACCTGTTATTGATGCGTCTGCACGGAGCGTGTCGCAAACCCTCTCATTACAAACCCCATCAAAAGCCAAAAACAAAAAAACCGCACAT
>NZ_JALLJA010000031.1:0-37262 GCF_023242385.1 Pseudomonas sp. MWU12-2345
TGCGCAGCCGTCGAGGTACTTCTGCCAGGCCCAGTCGTACTTGAACGGCACGAGCTGGTTGAGGTCGGCGCGGCAGTTGATCATGCGCTTTTCATCGACCGCGACACGGGCCGAGGCGCCTTCGAGTTCAGCCAGGCCTTCGGCAACGTCCAGGGCATCGAGGGCCGCCTTGGCACGGGCGATGGCAGCCGAGTCGGAAGCGGTCACGGCACGGGCCTCCTGGGCCGCGGCGCCACCGGCGCTGTCGAGGCGGTCCATGTTGGCTTCGGTGGCGTGGCCGGCGTTGGCGCCCTTGACGGCCACCTCGCCTTCTTCTTTGTCGAATTCGTCCCAGCTCAGCATGACGTGTCGTCTCCTGCGTGAGGGCCTGATGCCCGTGTGAAAAACACTGATGGTTGGCTTGTCACACGACCAATGGCCGCTTTGGATCTAAAGGATATGTTGCTTGCAGCAGCGGTTCGTGCACGCAAAAACATGGAATAGGTACGGGATGACCCCGTGTCGTCGACGGGAGAGGGCGCCGGGCCTTCCCCTGTGGCCTGCAAGGGCCTGAATCAACGAGGGTTTTCAGCTCGATTCGACGCTTTTTCAGGCGCGAATGGATGCCGACAGTATAGGGAATTTGTCCGTTTGTTTCAGCCAGTTTTTGTCGCCAGGGAGGCGAAATGATCCGGACCGGGGCGCGGAGGTCGTGGCGGCGGGGGATGCGGGGAGGAACACCTTTGCCGCAAGAAGCGCTTCTTGCGGCGGGTGGTTTTGCAAGGGTGGATCAGGCCGGGATATTAACCGTGGGAGCAACCGTTACCCATGACGCGGTATTCCATGATATGCCGGGCGCCCTGGGAGTCTTCATAGACCATGCGCGCCGGGACAACTTCGCAAACATCCGGAACTTCACTCATGGAGATAACTTTCTGAATATCCGGGTGAGAGCTGTAAGTGTACTCTTCCACCGGAACGGTGTGGCTGGCAACGTCGGTTGGAATCTCGTCAGCCATGGCAGTTGCACACAGGCTGCTGAGGGCCAGAACGACTAGAGCTTTCATCTCGATTTACCTTCTTCGGGTCGTAAGGGGTCACATGGCCCTTGTGAGGCCACGTGTGGAACGGTGTTGATTGGAATTCGAATTAACGGCCTTCGTGGGGGCTGTCGCTAAGTTAATTCGCTGCCTTAGTTGGCGGAATCAATGTTAAGAGTCTACAAAACATTCATATAGAGGGGGTTTTGATAAAGACTATTGACAAAACCTGTAACAATCGTCGAAAAACGTCTCCGGAGACCGTTTCCCGAGTTATTTTCAGGGTGTCGGAAATCGCTACAGGCGGCGTGCTTGAGGCCTTGCAGCGATTGAACCGAGGTTTTTCAGGGTTTTGTTACTACCATCGTCGAATGGTTCCATGGCGCAGGCCCGGCTACAACAGGGTCATAAAACAACAACATATCCACCGAGGTAAGAAAGATGAGTGCGGCTTCCCTGTACCCCGTTCGTCCTGAGGTCCTGGCGACTACGCTGACCGACGAGGCGACCTACAAGGCGATGTACCAGCAGTCGGTCGTCAACCCCGACGGCTTCTGGCGTGAACAAGCCAAGCGCCTCGATTGGATCAAGCCTTTCACCACGGTGAAGCAGACTTCCTTCGACGATCACCATGTCGATATCAAGTGGTTTGCCGACGGCACCCTGAACGTTTCCTACAATTGCCTGGACCGCCACCTGGCCGAGCGGGGCGATCAGGTCGCGATCATCTGGGAAGGCGACGATCCCGCCGAATCCCGCAACATCACTTACCGCGAGCTGCACGAGCAGGTCTGCAAATTCGCCAACGCCCTGCGTGGCCAGGATGTGCACCGCGGCGACGTGGTGACCATCTATATGCCGATGATCCCCGAAGCCGCGGTTGCCATGCTGGCCTGTGCCCGCATCGGCGCGATCCACTCGGTGGTGTTCGGTGGTTTCTCGCCGGAAGCCCTGGCCGGTCGCATTATCGACTGCCGTTCTAAAGTGGTGATCACCGCCGACGAAGGCGTTCGCGCCGGCAAGAAGATCCCCCTCAAGGCCAACGTCGACGACGCCCTGACCAACCCGGAAACCAGCAGCGTCCAGAAAGTCATCGTGTGCAAGCGCACCGGTGGCACGATCAAATGGAACCAGCATCGCGATATCTGGTTCGAGGACCTGATGAAGGTGGCCGGCAGCGTCTGTGCGCCGAAAGAGATGGGCGCCGAAGAGGCGCTGTTCATCCTCTACACCTCCGGCTCCACCGGCAAGCCCAAGGGCGTGCAGCACACCACCGGCGGTTACCTGCTGTATGCGGCACTGACCCACGAGCGGGTGTTCGACTACCGTCCGGGCGAGGTCTACTGGTGCACCGCCGATGTCGGCTGGGTCACCGGCCACACTTACATTGTCTACGGCCCGCTGGCCAACGGCGCGACTACCCTGATGTTCGAAGGCGTGCCGAACTATCCGGACATTACCCGGGTGGCGAAGATCGTCGACAAGCACCAGGTCAATATCCTCTACACCGCCCCGACCGCGATCCGCGCCATGATGGCCCAGGGCACGGCGGCGGTTGAGGGCGCCGATGGCAGCAGCCTGCGCCTGCTCGGTTCGGTGGGCGAGCCGATCAACCCGGAAGCCTGGGAGTGGTATTACAAGAATGTCGGCAAGTCGCGCTGCCCGATCGTCGACACCTGGTGGCAGACCGAGACCGGCGGCAACATGATGAGCCCGCTGCCGGGCGCCCATGCGCTCAAGCCGGGTTCGGCGACACGGCCGTTCTTCGGCGTGGTGCCAGCGCTGGTGGATAACCTGGGCAACATCATCGAGGGCGCCGCCGAAGGCAACCTGGTGATCCTCGATTCGTGGCCGGGTCAGGCGCGGACCTTGTACGGCGATCACGATCGTTTCGTCGATACCTACTTCAAGACCTTCCGTGGCATGTATTTCACCGGTGACGGCGCGCGCCGCGACGAGGACGGTTACTACTGGATCACCGGGCGCGTGGATGACGTGCTGAACGTCTCCGGCCACCGCATGGGCACTGCCGAGATCGAAAGCGCCATGGTCGCCCACCCGAAAGTCGCGGAGGCAGCGGTGGTCGGTGTGCCCCACGATATCAAGGGGCAGGGCATCTATGTCTACGTCACCCTCAACAATGGCGAAGAGCCCAGCGAAGCGTTGCGCCTGGAGTTGAAGAATTGGGTGCGCAAGGAAATCGGGCCGATTGCTTCGCCGGATGTCATCCAGTGGGCGCCGGGCTTGCCGAAGACCCGTTCGGGGAAAATCATGCGACGGATCCTGCGCAAGATTGCCACGGGCGAGTACGACGGCCTGGGCGATATCTCCACCCTGGCGGACCCGGGTGTGGTGCAGCATCTGATCGATACCCACAAGACCATGAACGTCGCGTAACACCTGTTCAGGGTTGACTGAGCCCCGTCCGGCATTGCGCCGGGCGGGGCTCTTTGCGTTCTGTGGCCTGTCTTGTTTCCGTAGGAGCCGGCTGGCTGGCTATGGCGGCCGGAAGGGCGCGGCAAGGCTCAGGGCCTCATCGCCAGCCAGCCGGCTCCCACAAGGTGGCGGTGTCCGTGAATGAAGTGAGATAAATATCGGTTTTTGCTGTGAATTCCTCCCTCTGTTACCGATTTTTCGGTAGGTAACCAAATGTGTCACTCGCCGCCCGAACACGGGGCAAAGGGAAACGCCGCTGCCCGTTTTCGGTCAGAATCCAGGGCCTTTTAAATCTCATCGAACGCCGTGCTTGCCGGAATAGAAGGCTTTGCCAATAATAGGCCCGCTATTTGCAGGATAGATCGGTTACCCCTTCTTTCGCTCTTGCATGAAAATCAAGAGTTGTCAATGTGTCCATCCCGCTTTCTCGGCGCTTCTGTAATTAGTTGTCGCATTGAGGAAATATCGGCTTCGGACCTGTCGTTAGAATGCCGATCACTCGCTGGTTGTGGCGCACGCTGAACGCGCTCGCCGTTGACCGTTACGCGAAGACTGCTTTCCCATCCGCATATTGGGCTGTTGCTCACTCTGCCGTTTTGCCCTTTACCGATGGAGTCTCAAGATGAAGAAACTCGTGCTGCTTGGCGCCCTGGCACTGTCCGTGCTGTCGCTGCCGACCTTCGCCGATGAAAAACCACTGAAAATTGGTATCGAAGCCGCTTACCCTCCGTTCGCCTCCAAGGCGCCGGACGGCAGCATCGTTGGTTTCGACTACGACATCGGCAATGCCCTGTGCGCAGAGATGAAGGTCAAGTGCGTCTGGGTCGAGCAAGAGTTCGACGGCCTGATCCCGGCCCTCAAGGTACGTAAGATCGACGCCATCTTGTCGTCGATGTCGATCACCGACGATCGTAAGAAATCGGTCGATTTCACCAACAAGTACTACAACACCCCGGCGCGCCTGGTGATGAAGGAAGGCACCGTTGTCAGCGACAACCTGTCCGAACTCAAGGGCAAGAAGATCGGTGTGCAGCGCGGTTCGATCCACAACCGTTTCGCTGAAGAAGTCCTCAAGCCGCTGGGCGCTGAAATCAAGCCTTACGGTTCGCAGAACGAAATCTACCTGGACGTGGCCGCCGGTCGCCTCGATGGCACCGTGGCTGACGCCACCCTGTTGCAGGACGGTTTCCTGAAGACCGATTCCGGCAAGGGCTTTGCCTTCGTCGGCCCGCAATTCACCGACGAGAAGTACTTCGGTGACGGCATCGGTATCGCCGTGCGCAAAGGCGACAAGGCCGATCTGGACAAGATCAACGCCGCCATCGTCGCGATCCGTGCCAATGGCACGTACAAGCAGATCCAGGACAAGTACTTCGACTTCGATATCTACGGCAAGTAAACCGCCGCGGTGACAAGTCCGAAATGGCGCAAGCAGCAGGAGCTCTGAGGTTTGCGCCATTTTTTCATCCCTAATTCCGAGGATCTGAATCATGTTGAAAGGCTACGGGGCTGTCATCCTCGATGGCGTTTGGCTGACGCTTCAGCTCGCCTTGTCGTCCATGGCCCTGGCCATTGTCCTGGGCTTGATCGGGGTGGCCTTGCGCCTGTCGCCGGTGCGCTGGCTGGCCTGGCTCGGCGACCTGTATGCCACGGTCATCCGTGGGATTCCCGACCTGGTGCTGATCCTGCTGATCTTCTACGGTGGTCAGGACCTGCTCAACCGCGTCGCGCCGTTGCTCGGTTTTGATGACTATATCGACCTCAACCCCCTGGTCGCCGGTATCGGCACCCTGGGTTTTATTTTCGGCGCTTACCTGTCGGAAACCTTCCGCGGGGCCTTTATGGCGATCCCCAAGGGCCAGGCCGAAGCCGGCATGTCCTACGGCATGAGCAGCCTGCAAGTGTTTTTCCGGGTGCTGGTGCCGCAGATGATTCGCCTGGCGATTCCCGGTTTCACCAACAACTGGCTGGTGCTGACCAAGGCCACCGCGCTGATTTCCGTGGTCGGTCTGCAAGACATGATGTTCAAGGCCAAGCAGGCGGCGGATGCCACCCGCGAGCCTTTCACCTTCTTCCTCGCAGTGGCGGCGATGTACCTGGTGATCACCAGCGTCTCGTTGCTGGCATTGCGTCACCTTGAGAAGCGCTACTCGGTAGGCGTAAGGGCGGCTGATCTATGATCTTCGACTACAACGTCATCTGGGAAGCCATGCCGCTGTACCTCGGCGGCCTGCTGACCACTTTGAAGCTGCTGGCCTTGTCGTTGCTGTTCGGTCTGCTGGCGGCATTGCCCCTGGGGCTGATGCGGGTGTCCAAGCAGCCGCTGGTGAACATCAGCGCCTGGCTCTACACCTACGTGATCCGTGGTACACCGATGCTGGTGCAGCTGTTCCTGATCTACTACGGCCTGGCCCAGTTCGAGGCGGTGCGCGAGAGTGTCCTCTGGCCCTGGCTGTCGAGCGCGACCTTCTGTGCCTGCCTGGCCTTTGCCATCAACACCAGCGCCTACACCGCCGAAATCATCGCCGGCAGCCTGCGGGCCACGCCCAATGGCGAGATCGAGGCGGCCAAGGCCATGGGCATGTCGCGCTACAAGCTGTACCGCCGCATCCTGCTGCCGTCGGCCCTGCGCCGGGCGCTGCCGCAGTACAGCAACGAAGTGATCATGATGCTGCAGACCACCAGCCTGGCATCCATCGTCACCCTGATCGATATCACCGGTGCCGCCCGCACCGTCAACGCCCAGTATTACCTGCCGTTCGAGGCCTATATCACCGCCGGCGCGTTCTACCTGTGCCTGACCTTTATCCTGGTGCGGCTGTTCAAGTTGGCTGAACGCCGCTGGTTGGGTTACCTGGCGCCGAGGAAGCACTGACTATGCAACGTATCGATCATCCTTTGCCCTGGGGCAGCCTGGGCACGGAGCGCCAGCTGTCGGTGTTCCGTTTCGGCAGTGGCGAGCGCAAGGCCTATATCCAGGCCAGCCTGCATGCCGACGAGTTACCGGGCATGCGCACGGCCTGGGAGCTGAAAAAGCGCCTGGTCGAGCTGGAAGCCCGCGGAGCCCTCAAGGGCGTGATCGAGCTGGTCCCGGTGGCCAATCCGATCGGTCTCGGCCAGTTGCTGCAAGGTAATCATCAAGGACGTTTCGAGTACGGCAGCGGCAAGAACTTCAATCGCGATTTTGTCCAGTTGACCGAGCCGGTCAGCGCCCTGGTGAAAGATCGCCTGGGCGATGATCCGCATGCCAACATCCGACTGATTCGCCAGGCCATGCTTGAGGTGCTGGCTTCGTTGCCGGCGGCGACCAGTCAGTTGCAAGGCATGCAGCGGGTGCTGTTGAGCCACGCCTGCGATGCCGACCTGGTGCTCGACCTGCATTGCGATTGTGAAGCCGCGTTGCACATGTACACCTTCCCCCAGCATTGGCCGCAGTGGCGTTCCCTGGCGGCGCACCTCAAGGTTCGTGTCGGGCTGCTGGCGGAAGAGTCGGGCGGCACCTCGTTCGACGAGGCCTGTTCGTTGCCGTGGTTGCGCCTGTCCCGGGAGTTCCCGGACGCGCAGATTCCGCTGGCGTGCATGGCCACCACCATTGAACTGGGCGGCCAGGCCGATACCGGTCGCGAGCAGGCCGAGGCCCAGGCCGAAGGGATTCTGGCGTTTCTCGCGGAGCAGGGCCTGATCGATGGCGAATGGCCCGCCGCGCAACAGGAACCTTGCGAAGGCATGCCGTTCGAAGGCACCGAGCTGCTCTATGCACCGCACCCCGGCGTGTTGAGTTTCCTGGTGCCGGTGGGCAGTTGGGTGGAAACCGGCGACCCGCTGTTCGAAGTGATCGATCCGTTATCCGACCGGGTCAGCACCGTGTGTGCCGGCACGAGCGGTGTGTTGTATGCCGTGGAACGGCTGCGTTACGCCCAACCCTCGATCTGGCTGGCCAAGGTGGCGGGGCGCGTACCGCTTCGCCACGGACGCCTGCTCAGCGACTGACCTGACTGTTTTTGTGAGAACCGACCGCATGTACAAGCTTGAAGTCCAAGACCTGCATAAACGCTATGGCAGTCACGAAGTGCTCAAGGGCGTGTCCCTGGAAGCCGCCGCCGGCGATGTGATCAGCATCATCGGCTCCAGTGGCTCCGGCAAAAGTACTTTCCTGCGCTGCATCAACCTGCTGGAACAGCCCTATGCCGGGCGCATCCTGCTGAACAATGAAGAGTTGAAGCTGGTGGCCGGCAAGGACGGCGCGCTGAAGGCCGCCGACCCGAAACAGTTGCAGCGCATGCGTTCGCGGCTGTCGATGGTGTTCCAGCATTTCAACCTGTGGTCGCATATGACCGCGTTGGAAAACATTATCGAGGCACCGATTCACGTCCTCGGCATGTCGAAGAAAGAGGCGCTGGAAAAGGCCGAGTACTACCTGGCGAAAGTCGGCGTGGCACATCGCAAGGACGCCTACCCGGGCCATATGTCCGGCGGCGAGCAGCAGCGCGTGGCGATTGCCCGGGCGCTGGCGGTGGAGCCGGAAGTGATGCTGTTCGACGAGCCGACCTCGGCCCTCGACCCCGAGCTGGTGGGCGACGTGCTGAAGGTGATGCAGGCCCTGGCCCAGGAAGGCCGGACCATGGTGGTGGTGACCCACGAGATGGGCTTTGCCCGTGAAGTCTCCAACCAGCTGGTGTTCCTGCACCAAGGCGTGGTCGAAGAACGCGGTAATCCGCGCGAGGTGTTGTCCAACCCGCAGTCCGAGCGTCTGCAGCAATTCCTCTCGGGCAGTCTGAAATAGTCGTCGCTTTTTATGCTGCCGTTGCGCACCCAAATAGGTCATGCTGCGCGCCGAGCGCGGCGTGGTCTACTTTGAGTTGGTTGCCCTCGGCTTTTCACTCTGTTCTGTTTTCGGATTGCCTGCCATGACTGCCCATCGAATTGGTTTCCTGATTTGGCCCAGCACCCAAGCCTTGACGCTGGCGCTGGCCGAGGAGGCCTTGCGTGTCGCACAGCGGGTGCATCCGGAAGTCGTCTACGAATTGTCTTTCCTGCAGGCCGAAGTGCCTGGCGAGGCCTTGGCCGGTGGTGGCTGGCAACTGCCGGGCGAGCCCTGGGCCGGCAAGCTGGAAGGCTTCCAGAAACTCTTCCTGCTGGCCGACGAGCCGCCGACCAGCCTGGCGCCGGCCTTGAGCAGCGCCCTCAAGCAACTGGTTCGCGCCGGTTGCGTGGTGGCCGGTTTGTCCGCCGGGGTCTACCCGCTGGCCCAACTCGGTTTGCTCGACGGGTATCGTGCAGCGGTGCACTGGCGCTGGCAGGATGATTTCGCCGAACGTTTTCCCAAGGTGATCGCCACCAGTCATCTGTTCGACTGGGACCGTGATCGCCTGACCGCCTGTGGCGGCTTGTCGGTGCTGGACCTGTTGCTGGCGGTACTCGCCCGTGACCACGGTGCCGAGTTGGCCGGTGCGGTTTCCGAGGAGTTGGTGGTCGAGCGCATCCGCGAAGGCGGCGAGCGCCAGCGTATTCCATTGCAGAACCGCCTGGGCTCCAGCCATCCGAAGCTGACCCAGGCCGTGCTGCTGATGGAGGCCAATATCGAGGAACCGCTGACCACCGACGAGATTGCCCAGCATGTCTGTGTGTCGCGGCGCCAGTTGGAGCGGATTTTCAAGCAGTACCTCAACCGCGTGCCGAGCCAGTATTACCTGGAGCTGCGCCTGAACAAGGCCCGGCAGATGCTGATGCAGACCAGCAAGTCGATCATCCAGATCGGCCTGTCCTGCGGTTTCTCCTCGGGGCCGCACTTCTCCAGCGCCTATCGCAACTTCTTTGGCGCCACACCCCGTGAAGATCGCAACCAGCGGCGCAGCAGCAGTCCGTTCGAGTTGTCGTCGGTGCCTTCGGAGCGCGGCTAAGGCTTATTCTTCGCGGGGCGTGGGCGGCGTTATGGGGGATGCCGCCGGCGGGACACTGCCGCCATTGTCGCTGTCGCTTTCACTCTCTTCGCCGCTGCTCACATCGTCGCCGATCAGGATTCTGACCTGCTGCTCACCGCCGTTCAGCTCCCTGTAGCTGCGGACTCTTTGCAGGCTGGCCTCGCTCAGGGGATTGTTCCTGAAGTCATAGGTCACCGCTTGCGAGGTCGGGACTTCGAACAGGCTTTCTGGTATGTCTCGGATCTGGTTGTCGCGCAAGTCGGCAATCCCCAGCACACGGAGTCCGAACAGTCCCTCGGGTATCTGTTCGAGGCCGCTGTCGCTCAGGTCGAGCACTCTCAGGTCGGTCATCCGTGCGATGTTCGGTGTCAGCAGCATGCCCTCGGTGCGCGGCGGGCCCGGTTGCAGCGGGTTGCCGGACAGATCAAGCATCTGCAGGCCGGTCATGTCCGCGAGCTGCTGGTGCGTGGTGTCGCTCAGTTGGATCTGTCCATAGGGCAGATCCAGGTTTCTCAAGTGCGGCATGTCGAAAATCGCGGCGGGAAAATCCCGGTCGATAAAACTGGAGGCATACAGCACGTGTAGATGGGGGAAGCTGTGGAGGAAACCATCGAGCCCGTCGCTGGCGCCGTAACCATGGAGCTCCAGGCGGGCGATATGACTGAAGTCGGCTGAAAGCGCGGGCAGTCTGCCGGTGATCCTCTGGGTGAAAGAGAAGCTATACAAACGTGTGCCGTCGGGCAGTATTTCTTCGCTCTGGCGTTGCCAGCTCCGTTGCAGTTGTTGGGCAAAGTCGTCTCGGTTCAGACTTTCCAGTGCCAACTCGACCGGACTCAATGGCTCCTGCGTTTGCGGGTGATGCTTGGGGACATCGCCGCTCCAGGCCTGCAGATCGGCGCGCAGTTGGCGGTATTGGGCTTCCAGTCGGCTCAACTGGTTCAAGGAGTCCTCGAGGACTCGCGGTTGAGCCCGGATGAAACTCTCCAGCTGTTCGCCATTCAGGCCCGGATAGAGCGCCTGGATACGTGTTCGCTCGGCCAGGGACTGAACGCCGAGCGAGTGGCCGGTTCTGCGGTAATAGTCCCGGGCGCGTTGCAGGCTGGTCTCGGACAGCGGGTTGCCGTTCAGCTCCAGGCCGGAACCGAGCTCGCCGGAGATCTCGTTGAGCGTCTGCGGCAGGTCGCTGATGGCGTTGTCGTTGAGCAGGGCGGCTTCCAATCGCGGCAGTTCGAACAGTCCATCGGGAATCGCGTTGATCCCGGTGTGACTCAGGTCGACGACCGCCAGTGCATGCAGTTGACGCAGGTCGGGGACCAGGCCGAGGGGGTTGCGGCTCAGGTCGAGAACCTCCAGGGCTCGCATGCCGGTGAGTGCCTGCCTCGTCTGGACGTTCAGGCGCAGATTGCAGTTGATCAGGCTCAACTCGGTCAGCGGCCCGCGTGTGATCGATTCGGGCAGGCTGTTGAGTTGGAAGCCGCGTATGGAGAGCCGGCGCAGATTGGGAAAGTGTTCCATGAACTGGCCCAGCTCCCGGGCCGGTGAGTCGGCCACCAGGTTCAGGTAGCGGACGTGGTTGAAGTCGACGGACAGTTCGGGCAGTTCCCCCAGCAGGCCATTGGCGCTGAGGGTGTAGCCGTGTTCATCGGGATTGTTGGAGTAGAACAGGTCGGGTTCACGGCGCCAGCAACGCCGGATGGCTTCGGCGAACTGGGCGCGGGTGCGTTGCTGGTTGAGGCGCTGCATCAGGCTCAGGCGTTCCCCGCTGACCGGGTGAGAGGAGGAGGTGATGAACGACCATAGCTCCAGTTCTTCCGTCAGTTGTTCGTAGGCCTGCTCCAGCCGCCGTATTTCATCAAAGACCCGCATGCTGTTCAGGCTGCCGATAAATTGCCGGATCTGCTCATCGGAAAAGCTCGGGAACAGCCGGGCTACCCGATCTTCGAGGGCCCAGCGACTGCCCGCCTGGGGCGCTCCACGGCCGCTGAGTTGATAACCGGGGCGCCTCTTGGCCAAGGCCATGGGCGATGGTTCGCTGGGGATGGCGGGTGGCATATCCAGCAACTGGCGGATTTCATCAGACCCCGGCAGGCGGCTGTTCTGCACGGCTTGCTGGAGTTGGGCACCCTGCTTGGGATTGGGGTAGCCCAGTTCACTGCGCTGGGTGTCTGGCAGGGCATGCAGCAGCGATGCGTAGAGATCGTCGGAATCGTGCAGTTCCTGGTCCAGGGCATCGCGGGCCTGGTACAGGTCGTTTTCCTTGATCAGCACTCTGCGGATCGGCGCGTTGCTGGCACCGATACTGTCGAGCAACGGCCCGGTCGAGGATTGCGTGCGTATCTCGATGCGCACTTGCGTGGACCAGCCCGGGAGGCGTTGCACGCTGTGCAGGATCAGTTTTTCGCTGTCGGCATTGCCGCTCGACGCCAGGTACAGCCCCTCGCGGGCGCGGGCCAGGCGCACTTGCTGCTGATACAAGGCGGCTTCGTCGGCGATGCCCGGGGCGATTTGGGCAGACTCGCGCAAGGCTTGCAGTTGTGCGCCGCTGGCCTGTTCGGCGAGCTCTTCGAGCACGGCCACGGGCAGCTCGGGAAACGCCTTTTGCAGAACACCCACCGAGGGATCCTGTGATTGAGTGCGAAACCGGTATTGCGATTCGAACAGGGCTTTTCGGCGCAGGTGGGCATGGCGGGCGATTTGCTTGCGAAAGTTCAGCAGCCGCGTTTCCGGCTTTTCGGCGGGGGTGGCGAAATTCTGGCTTTCCCCCAGCAGTCCGCGGATATCGCTTTCATCGAGGTCGGGCGAGTTCAGCACGGTCTTGAGCAGATCACCGTTGTGCAATGGGTCGAGCGAGATGACCACCCGTTGCCCCTGGGCCGTGCCGCTGCGCACGGTCTCCATGACCACTTGTCCCTGATCGTCCACAAACCGTAGTGCCTTGGGTTGCGATTGCCAGAAGTCGAGCAGGATCTGCTCCTGCATGCTCTCGTCAGGCGTGGCCTCGCCGCGGGCCATCTGCTCGATAAAACGCTGGATATCGCGGTCGAGGCGAAAGCGCAGCAGGCTGTCCTTGAGCAGTGCCGGGGGGCGCTGGCTATCGAAATGCACCCGGCGCAACAGGGGTTCGTCGGTGTCGCTGACGGCCATGATCCGCGCGGCGTCGAGTTCGGAAAAGGCTTCGCCGGCCAGACTCAAGCGGTGCATCAGCTGCGGGCCTTGCCACTGCAAGGGGTTCTCCAGTTCGTGAAACCAGGCACCGGCACCGTTATGCCTGAAGGTTGGTGAGTATTGGTTGGGGCGGCGGGGGTGTTTGATCCGGCCACGATTGCCCTGCGGGTTCAGTTCGACTTCATAGGCCTTGTCACCTTGTTTGAGGTATTGGTGGTCGTTGATTTCATACAGGCCGCTGGCGTTCGGTTGTGCGTTTTCGGGCAGTACCGATGATTGCTCGTAGGGCGTCAGGTCGGGTTTCCACAGGGTGCTTTCGCCAGTGGGCAGGGTTACCTGTTTCAAGTCCTTGACCAGTCCGGCCCCGGCGAAGCGATGGGCGACCACGGTGATGCCGCCAATCAGCGCCAGGTTCAGGGTGACGCCGATCAGACCCAGGAGGCCTTGCTCGCGCTCGTCGTGACGCCAGTCCTCGATGCCGTTGTAGATCTGGCTGAACAGTTGCGCGCCGGCCACCGCCAGCATCGCTTCGCCCAGGCCGGGGACGAACAGGGCGGCGACGTTCAGCAGGTTCAGGCCGATATTGCCCAGCGATTGCAGGTAGTCCCGGTGGTCCTGGCGGTCGATATCGGCCACCGGCACTGCGCTGAAATTACCATCGTCCAGCAGCTTCACCAGGTGCTGGGTATAGAGCTCGCGCAGCGGGTGACCGATCAGCGGAAAACGTTTGAGTTGCAGGTCGGTCGTCGTGTCTGAGGTGTCAAGGTGGTGTTCGAGGGCACTGAGAAAAGCTGATTGGGTTCGCTGGTTGACGTAGCGGTTGAAGAAGCTCCGGTAGTCGATGCGGCCCAGGCGGTGGCCCAGCTCCTGTTCGAATGCCTCGAAGCTGGCGTATTGCTTGAGGGCCTGCTCCGGATCACCGCTCAGATAAACGATGCAAGGGCGGTTGCGCGCGACCAGGGTGTCCTGGTGCTCGATCAGCCAGGCGCCTTTGAGCGTGACGCTGGTCGAACTGCTGAGCGGTGTTCTGAAGTTGAACATTTGCAGTTCAAAGCAGCTTGCGGGCTTGCCATCCCAGTAGGTCAAGCGACCCTGTTGGCTGGCGGCCAGCAAAAACTGGTGGGTCGAACGGCTGATATTGCCTTTCATCAGGGCAATATGGGTTTGGGTGATCAGTTCGTAGCGTTCGCTGAGTTCAAATTGATCACGAAAGCGGTTGTCAGTTTCACCGGAGGGCTTTTTCGGCAGCAGCACCGCGCTCATATGGCGGTCGTACTGGCCACCGATATCCAGCTCCCGGCACAACTCGACGAACGCCCGGAGCGTGAAGGCCTGGATAGGCCGGTTCTGCCTGGCGTTGACCTGGCGGTACAGGCTGGACTCATTATAAAAAACCAGGTTTTCATGCCGGGGGGCAACGAAGTTCTTCAGGGCAGCTTCCAACAGGCTCATATCGACGACGGAGACCTTGCGCGGCGTCGAGAGTGTGGCGGCAGTGACCAGTCGCACGCAGTTGATCCGGTCGCGCTTCGGGTCCAGTCTGTACCCGAAGCGGCTGCTCAGGGCATTGGACAGGATCGGCACGGCAAAGGCCTTAAGGCCCTGCAAGGCTTGCAGGTATTCCGCCAGTCTGGCCTTGTGGGTATGGGTCAACAACAGGCTGTCTCCATGGGCCTGAAGCAGGGTCCGGGAGGCGTCGGTCAGCCAATCCGGCAGTTTGTTTTTGATCAGTTCGAAATTATCGGGGTAATGCGGCAGGTCAGTTTCGGCGGGTATCGGCATGGCGCGGTTTCTCGTGCGGCGGGTAAAGCAGCGAGGCTATCCAGCGCCCGGGGACAGCCGTGCCTAAATAGATACCAAAACCCGGGCCAGCGTTTAAACTGCGCCTTTGCGACGCAATTTGTCGCATTGCCGACAACCTCGGCAAAACCCGGTTTGGCGCTATAAGAAGTTGTCGCTTGGCGGCAAGGCCTGACCTAAAACTGTCCTTACAATCCCCCCATCGCTCGCCAGTTCCAGGCAGGCGTTCCTCTTCAGGAGACTCCGATGTCCGTTGAGCAAGCTCCGGTGCAACGCGCCGATTTCGACCAGGTCATGGTTCCCAACTACGCACCTGCGGCTTTTATTCCTGTGCGCGGCGCGGGTTCCCGAGTATGGGACCAGGCGGGCCGGGAGCTGATCGATTTCGCCGGCGGTATCGCGGTTAACGTCTTGGGCCACGCGCACCCGGCGCTGGTCGGTGCGCTGACCGAGCAGGCGAACAACCTGTGGCACGTATCCAACGTCTTCACCAACGAGCCGGCCCTGCGCCTGGCCAAGAAGCTGGTGGATGCGACCTTCGCCGAGCGCGTGTTCTTCTGCAACTCCGGCGCCGAAGCCAACGAGGCCGCCTTCAAGCTGGCCCGTCGTGTTGCGTTCGACCGCTTCGGTTCGGAAAAATACGAAATCATCGCCGCACTGAACAGCTTCCACGGTCGCACCCTGTTCACCGTGAACGTGGGTGGCCAGTCGAAGTATTCCGACGGCTTCGGTCCGAAGATCACCGGCATCACCCATGTGCCGTTCAATGACCTCGACGCGCTGAAAGCCGCTATCTCGGACAAGACCTGTGCCGTGGTGCTGGAACCGATCCAGGGCGAGGGTGGCGTGCTGCCGGCCGAGCTGGCCTACCTGCAAGGCGCCCGCGAGCTGTGCAACCAGCACGACGCGCTGCTGGTGTTCGACGAAGTACAGACCGGCATGGGCCGTAGCGGCTCGCTGTTCGCCTATATGGAATACGGCGTGACCCCGGACATCCTCACCAGCGCCAAGAGCCTGGGCGGCGGTTTCCCGATTGCCGCGATGCTCACCACCGAAGCGCTGGCCAAGCATCTGGTGGTCGGCACCCACGGCACCACCTACGGTGGTAACCCGCTGGCGTGTGCGGTCGGCAACGCGGTGATCGACGTGATCAACACCCCGCAGGTGTTGAGCGGCGTGAAAGCCAAGCACGACCTGTTCAAGACCCGCCTGGAGCAGATCGGCGCCAAATACGGCCTGTTTACCCAGGTCCGTGGCATGGGCCTGTTGCTCGGCTGCGTGTTGGCCGATGCCTGGAAGGGCAAGGCCAAGGACGTGTTCAACGCCGCGGAAAAAGAAAACCTGATGATCCTGCAAGCCGGCCCGGACGTGATTCGTTTCGCCCCGAGCCTGGTGGTTGAAGACGCGGACATCAATGAAGGCCTGGATCGCTTCGAGCGCGCCGTGGCCAAGCTGACGCAAGCCTGATGGACCGCCCGCTGGTGGCCCGGGATGGCTGCCAGCGGGCCAAATTTCCTGTACCTGTAGGAGCGAGCTTGCTCGCGATGATCGTCAACGATAACGCGGGGCATCCGATACCCCGTGGTGCCTGGGCCACCATCGCGAGCAAGCTCGCTCCTACCCCGGTATTTTTTTTCTGTCGGTACACACCGACCTGTTCTGGATTGAAGGAGTGACACCATGCTGGTGATGCGCCCCGCGCAAATGGCTGACCTGGACGAGGTACGGCGCCTGGCCGCGGACAGCCCGATCGGTGTCACTTCCCTGCCGGACGACGAAGGCCGCCTGCGCGACAAGATCGCGGCAAGCGAAGCCTCGTTTGCCGCCGAAGTCAGCTTCAATGGCGAAGAAAGCTATTTCTTCGTGCTCGAAGACACGGCCACCGGCAAGTTGGCGGGCTGCTCGGCGATTGTTGCCTCGGCCGGTTACTCGGAGCCGTTCTACAGCTTCCGTAACGAGACCTTCGTGCATGCGTCCCGCGAGCTGAAGATCCACAACAAGATCCATGTGCTTTCGCAGTGCCATGACCTGACCGGCAACAGCCTGCTGACCAGCTTCTACGTGGTCCCGGAGTTGGTCGGTTCGACCTGGTCGGAACTCAATTCCCGTGGGCGCCTGCTGTTCGTCGCCAGCCATCCGGAGCGCTTCGCCGATTCGGTGGTGACCGAGATCGTCGGTTACAGCGACGAACACGGTGACTCGCCGTTCTGGGACGCCATAGGTCGCAACTTCTTCGACCTGAACTACGCGGCGGCCGAGCGCTTGTGCGGCCTGAAAAGCCGGACCTTCCTCGCCGAACTGATGCCGCATTACCCGATCTACGTGCCGTTGCTGCCGGACGCCGCCCAGGAGGCGATGGGCCAGGTGCACCCGCGTGCGCAGATCACCTTCGACATCCTGATGCGCGAAGGCTTCGAAACCGATCATTACATCGACATCTTCGACGGCGGCCCGACCCTGCATGCGCGGGTCAGCGGGATTCGCTCCATCGCCCAGAGCCGGGTGGTGCCGGTGAAGATCGGTGACGCCTACAAGGGCGGCGGACGCCAGTACCTGGTGTCCAACGCGCTGCTGCAGGATTACCGCGCGGTGTTGCTGGAGCTCGATTATGCGCCGGGCAAACCGGTCACCCTGGACCTGCAAGCCGCCGAAGCCCTGGGCGTCGGCGAAGGTGCCAGCGTGCGCCTGGTAGCGGTTTAAGGCCGGTATCGAAAGCAGCCTTACAGCGAGTTTCGCGGGCACCCGCAGCCGGTGCCCGTTTGAGGAGATAGCATGATCGTTCGTCCCGTACGCAGCAGCGATTTACCCGCTCTGATCGACCTGGCCCGTAGCACGGGCACCGGCCTGACCACCTTGCCGGCCAACGAAGAGCGCCTGGCCCATCGGGTCGGTTGGGCGGAGAAAACCTTCACTGGCGAGGCCGGTCGCGGCGACGCGGACTATCTGTTCGTGCTCGAAAACGATGAGGGCCGCGTGGTCGGTATCAGCGCCATTGCCGGCGCCGTCGGCCTGCGTGAGCCCTGGTACAACTTCCGGGTCGGCCTGACGGTCAGCGCCTCCCAGGAACTGAAGATCTACCGCGAGATTCCGACGCTGTTCCTGGCCAACGACCTGACCGGCAACTCCGAGCTGTGCTCGCTGTTCCTGCACGCCGATTATCGCAGTGGCCTCAATGGCCGCATGCTGGCCAAGGCGCGGATGCTGTTTATCGCCGAGTTCCCGGAACTGTTCGGCAACAAGATCATAGCCGAAATGCGCGGCATGTCCGACGAAGCCGGGCGCTCGCCGTTCTGGGAAAGCCTGGGCCGGCACTTCTTCAAGATGGAATTCAGCCAGGCCGATTACCTGACCGGCGTCGGCAACAAGGCTTTTATCGCCGAACTGATGCCCAAGTTCCCGCTGTACACCTGCTTCCTCTCCGAAGAGGCGCGCGCGGTGATCGGCAAGGTCCATACCGACACCGAGCCGGCACTGGCGATGCTTAAAAGCGAAGGCTTCAGCTACCAGGGTTATGTCGACATCTTCGACGCGGGCCCGGCGGTGGAATGCGAAACCAGCAAGATCCGCGCGGTGCGTGACAGCCAGGCGCTGGTGCTGGCGGTCGGCACCCCGGGTGACGATGCCACGCCGTACCTGATCCACAACCGCAAGCGCGAGGACTGCCGCATCACCGCGGCTCCGGCGCGCCTGGCGGCGGGCACCCTGGTGGTCGATCCGCTGACCGCCAAACGTCTTCAACTCAGTGCTGGCGATCAGGTTCGCGCGGTACCGTTGTCTGCTTCCAGGGAGTCGAAATAATGAGCACGCTTTACATCGCCGGTGCCTGGCAGGAAGGCCAGGGCGAAGCCTTCGAATCGTTGAACCCGGTGACCCAGCAAGTGCTGTGGTCCGGCAAGGGCGCCAGTGCCGCGCAGGTCGAAGCCGCCGTGCAAGCCGCGCGCCAGGCGTTTCCGGCCTGGGCCAAGCGTTCCCTCGACGAGCGTATTGTCGTACTCGAAAGTTTTGCCGCGCATCTGAAAAGCCGTGCCGACGAGTTGGCCCGCTGCATCGGTGAAGAGACCGGCAAGCCCTTGTGGGAGGCGGCGACCGAAGTGACCAGCATGGTCAACAAGATCGCCATCTCGGTGCAGAGCTACCGTGAACGTACCGGCGAGAAGAGCGGCCCGCTGGGCGACGCCACCGCCGTGTTGCGCCACAAGCCCCACGGTGTGGTGGCGGTGTTCGGGCCTTACAACTTCCCGGGCCACCTGCCCAATGGACATATCGTGCCGGCTTTGCTGGCCGGTAACAGCGTGCTGTTCAAGCCGAGCGAGCTGACTCCGAAGGTTGCCGAGCTGACCGTGCAGTGCTGGATCGAAGCCGGTCTGCCGGCTGGTGTGTTGAATCTGCTGCAAGGCGCGCGGGAAACCGGGATCGCCCTGGCGGCCAATGCGGGAATCGACGGTCTGTTCTTCACCGGTTCGAGCCGCACCGGCAACCATCTGCACCAGCAATTCGCCGGGCGTCCGGACAAGATCCTGGCCCTGGAAATGGGTGGCAATAATCCGCTGGTGGTCGATCAGGTCCAGGACCTGGACGCGGCGGTGTACACCATTATCCAGTCGGCCTTTATCTCGGCAGGTCAGCGTTGCACCTGTGCCCGTCGCCTGCTGGTGCCTGAAGGGGCCTGGGGCGACAAGCTGCTGGAACGTCTGGTCGAGGTCAGCGCGACCATTGAGGTCGGTGCGTTCGACCAGCAGCCGGCGCCGTTCATGGGTTCGGTGGTATCTCTCGGTGCCGCGCGTGCCTTGATGGATGCCCAGGCGCATCTGCTGGGGCATGGCGCGCTGGCGTTGCTGGAAATGACTCAACCGCAAGCCAATGCGGCGTTGCTGACCCCGGGTATTCTCGATGTAACGGCAGTGGCTGATCGTCCTGACGAGGAATTGTTCGGGCCCTTGCTGCAAGTGATTCGCTACGCTGATTTCGACGCGGCGATTGCCGAGGCCAACAACACGCAGTACGGCTTGGCGGCAGGCCTGTTGTCGGATTCCGAGTCGCGTTACCAGCAGTTCTGGCTGGAAAGCCGGGCCGGGATCGTCAACTGGAACAAACAACTGACGGGTGCTGCCAGCAGTGCACCGTTCGGCGGGGTCGGGGCCTCGGGCAACCATCGCGCCAGTGCCTATTACGCGGCGGATTATTGCGCGTACCCGGTGGCGTCCCTGGAAACGCCTAGTCTGACAGTGCCGGCGACTTTGACGCCGGGTGTTCGGCTCTCCTGAGCCGTCATACGCAGATGATTTGTGCTTATAAAAACAGATTCGTGGAGCCTCGCCGATGAAATCCTTTGAAGTCAATTTTGACGGTCTTGTAGGCCCGACCCATAACTACGGCGGCCTGTCCTACGGCAACGTCGCTTCCCAGAGCAACAGCCAGCAGGCTTCCAACCCCAAGGAAGCGGCGCTGCAAGGCCTGGCGAAAATGAAAGCGCTGATGGACATGGGGTTTGTCCAGGGCGTGCTGGCCCCGCAGGAGCGCCCGGATGTGGCCGCCCTGCGCAGCCTCGGTTTCGCCGGCAGCGATGCGCAGGTGATCGAACAGGCCGCCAAACAGGCGATGCCGCTGCTGGTCGCCAGCTGCTCGGCGTCGAGCATGTGGGTGGCCAACGCCGGCACCGTCAGCCCGAGTGCCGATACCGCCGACGGTCGCGTGCATTTCACCGCCGCCAACCTCAACTGCAAATATCACCGCAGCATCGAACACCCGACCACCAGCCGCGTGCTGGGGGCGATGTTCGCCGATGCCAAGCACTTCGCCCATCACGCGGCGCTGCCTGCCGTCGCCCAGTTTGGCGACGAAGGCGCGGCCAACCACACGCGTTTCTGCCGTGAGTACGGCGAAGCCGGTGTCGAGTTCTTCGTCTTCGGCCGCAGCGCCTTCGACACCCGCTACCCGGCCCCGCAGAAATACCCGGCGCGCCAGACCCTCGAAGCCTCCCAGGCGGTCGCCCGGCTGCACGGCCTGAGCGACGACGGTGTGGTCTATGCTCAACAGAACCCGGCGGTGATCGACCAGGGTGTGTTCCACAACGACGTGATCGCGGTGGGTAACGGCGAGGTGTTGTTCTACCACGAGGATGCCTTCCTCGACACCGAGCAGATGCTCGCCGAGTTGCACGGCAAGCTGGCCAAGCGTGGCGGTAACTTCCAGTCGATCTGCGTGCCGCGCTCGAAAGTGGCGGTGGAAGACGCGGTGCGTTCCTACCTGTTCAACAGCCAGCTGCTGAACCGTGCCGACGGCGGCATGCTGCTGATCGTGCCGGAAGAGTGCCGCGCCAATCCGCGGGTCTGGGCTTACTTGCAGGAACTGACCAGCTCCGGCGGTGCGGTTCGCGAGGTCAAGGTCTTCGACCTCAAGCAGAGCATGCAGAACGGCGGTGGCCCGGCGTGCCTGCGCTTGCGCGTGGCGCTGAAGGAAAACGAACTGGCGGCGGTCAATCCGGGGGTTATCATGACGGCGCCGTTGTATGGCACGCTGACCCAGTGGGTCGACAAGCACTACCGCGACAGCCTGCGTGAAAGCGACCTGGCTGACCCGCAATTGTTGCTTGAGTGCCGAGCGGCATTGGATGAACTGACGCAAATCCTTAAACTGGGCTCGGTTTACCCATTCCAGATCAATTGAAGGCCGCCGCTTGGTCTTTGCGCGCGGCGTTTTACTTCCAGACGAGAGCCTAAAACATGAGCGATACCCTGCAGCTGATCCTTGAAGACACCGATGGCACTCAACTGGAAACCTCCTGCACCCGCGTCGCGGTGATCTGGCAGGGCAAGGAATTGTGGATTCAGCACGACGGCCGCGGCCAACTGCTGATCGGTGTCGATGTCGAGGAAGGCGACGCCGAATACGCCAACCTGCTGTTGCGCCCGCTGGCGACCAACCTGGTCAGCCTGCAACTGGAGATGGAGCCGGCCGAAATCGGCGAGGACGACCATGTCCACGGCCCCGACTGCGATCACCATCACTGATTAAGGAATAGCGCATGCTCGCCCTCGGCAAACTGCTTGAACTGACCCTTGCCGGTCATGAACCGGCGGAGAAGACGCAACTGACGGTCGAAGGTGTGCGCATGCGCTGGCTGAGTGAGGGCGCACTCGAAGTGCGACCTCCCGAGGCCCGGGACAATGGGCTGGACCTGCTGTTGTCCGCTGGTATCCACGGTAATGAAACAGCGCCGATCGAGTTGCTCGATCGGCTGTTGCACGACATTGCCCGGGGCGACCTCAAGCCCCGGGCCCGTATTCTGTTCCTGTTCGGCAACCCGGAAGCGATGCGTCGCGGCGAGCGCTTTGTCGAGCAGGACGTCAACCGGCTGTTCAACGGCCGGCATGAGCTGAGCAGTGGCAGTGAAGCCTTGCGCGCTTGCGAGCTGGAACGCCTGGCGGCGAGTTTCTTCAGCCTGCCGGATCGCCAGCGCCTGCACTATGACTTGCACACCGCCATTCGTGGCTCGAAAATCGAACAGTTCGCGCTCTATCCCTACAAGGAAGGGCGCGCCCATTCCCGCCGCGAGCTGGCCCGCCTGCGCGCGGCCGGGATGACGGCGGTGTTGTTGCAGAACAAGCCCTCCATCGTCTTCAGCAGCTACACCTACGACAAGCTGGGCGCCGAGTCCTTTACCCTTGAGCTGGGCAAGGCCCGGCCATTCGGGCAGAACGAGGGCGTGGATGTCTCTCGCCTGGAGTTGCGTCTCAAGCAGATCATCGAAGGCCGCGAGCCGGTCACCGATGAAACGCTGGAAGGTTTGCAACTGTTCAGCGTCGCGCGGGAAATCATCAAGCACAGCGACAGCTTCCTGATGCACTTGCCGGTGGATATCGAGAACTTCTCGGAACTGCCCAAGGGTTACCTGCTGGCCGAGGACCTGGCGAACAGCCGCTGGGTCGTGGAAGAGCAGGGCGCCCGGATCATTTTCCCCAACCCGAAGGTGAAAAATGGCCTGCGGGCGGGGATCCTGGTGGTGCCGTCCAGCAATGAGACGCTGGTTTAGCGCGGTTTTACCCAGGCTCGCGGTGCCAATCCCAACTCTTCACGCAAGCCGTTTTCGGTGAAGGGTGTCGGGTTGGTATCCAAGGGTGGAGTGCTTGGGTCTGCATCGAAATCGAAGGGCCTGACCTCAGCCGGCAGGCCTATGGCTTGGAGTTCTTCATTCGGCACTCTACGTGTGGACTTGTCGTCACGCGGACCGTCGAAGCCATCCCCGGGGAAAGAGGTTCCGGTCACTCTGTTATAGACATGGCAGAGTTCGTGGTAAAGCAATACGACCCCGGGGGTTGCGTCGATTTCAATGGCGGGGTTGTAGTGAATGCTTCCCCCTGGGAGTCCATCTCCCGCACGGGTATCCCGGATGTAGGGATCGCCCGTGGTCCGGGCATCGACCAGAAACAGCGCATTCCTCTCATACTCCAACGGGTTGATCACGACGGTGATGCCATGTTTCTTGGCCGTTTTATCCAGTACCGATAAAAGCTGGCTGCCCCGGGGAGAGCCGCCCAGAAGCCTCAGGTCGTCATTGACCCGGTCCTGAAATGCCGGAGGGCCGTTGACCAGGATACCGGTCTGCTGCAGATTCAGGTTGCCGAGCAGGGTTATCTGAAAGCCTTCGGAAGACGATGGGTGAACACGCAATTGCTCGGCATTGGCGGGTGGTTGGGGAGCAACCTGGAACAATTGGTCGCGGCCATCGTTGCTGAAGACGCTATCCGTCGGTTTGATCAACATGACCGTGTCCCGGCCTGCTCCGGTGTAGATGGTGTTGCTCCCGACGCCTGCCAGGATGGAGTCGTCGCCGTCGTTTCCACTGAGGATGCTGTGTCCCTGGCCACCGATCAGCAGATCGTTGCCTTGGCCGCCGTCAAGCAGGTGGCGACTGTCGTCCCGGCTGGAAGTGGCGCTGATATGATCATTGCCGGCCCCGCCGTAGATGGTTGCGTCACCTTCGACAAAGATCATGTCGTTGCCTTCCCCGGCCTCTATATAGGCCTTGCCCTCGCCTGTGGTGATGAAGTCGTCGCCTGGGCCGGCATGGATCTGGGTTTCACTGCCTTCGCTGTGGATCACATCGTCGCCGTCGGCCGTTTCGACGATAACCTGGATGCTCACCTGTTCGTCCACCGTCACCCGGTCCGGGCCGCCGCCGGTGCGGATGATCAGCTTCTGCTCGAAAGAGGCCGGGTTGATCAGGTAACGCTCATGGTTGATGTCGACTATCAATTGCTCCTGCGGGCAGTAGACCCTGATGGTGTCAGCACTGTCGCCGGTGGTGAAGATCAGGTAATCCAGCGGCGGGTATCCTGGCCTGTAGGGGGTCGAAACGATCTTTCGCTCTATCAGGACCGGGTCATTCTCTGCCGAGAGTCGGTAGATTGAGGTCGGTTTGTAGTCGTCCGGGTATTCCTGGACGATCTGGTAGTGTTCATCAATGGAACGAGCACTACCGTCTATCAGGCGCTCGGACCTGGCCGGCGGGATGTCGGGAAAATGGTTCATGAAGGCTCCGTTAAAGTCGGGTGCGGATGGACGGCGAATCCGTTTACTCTTCCCGGTATTGCTTGCGCGGCGGAATACCGAACTCCAGGCGCAGCCCGTTTTCGGTAAAGGCCTCGGGGTTGGTGGTCAGGGGCGGTGTCGCGGGATTGGCGTCGAAGTCGAAGGCCGGGGCGTGAGCCGCCAACCCGACGGCCTGGAGCTCCGCGTTGGGGACCGAGTCGCGAGGCTTGCCCGCGTCCACACCGTCTGCCCCCCAGCCGGGAAAAATCGTCCCTGTCACGTGGTTATAGGCATGGCACAGCTCGTGGTAGAGATGAACGATGCTGGTGACTTCGCCCTTGAGAAACGAGGGGTCGTAATACACCGTACAACCGAGGGCCGGAGCTCCGGCCTTGCCATCGTGGATAAACGGGTCGCCCTGCTGCGCGCGTCCCGGGAAGCACATGCCGTTTTCTTCCTCGGTCAACTCCTTGATCAGCACGGGCACGCCGCTCTTGCGCGCGATCTGACCCAGGGCACCCAGTAGTTGCTGGCCGTTATCGGAGCCCAGCAGCAGTCTGAGGTCGTCATTGACCCGTTCCTGGAACCGGGGCGTGCCATCGACGATCACGCCGCAACTGTCCAGTCCCTTGGCGGCGATGATGACGCCAGGATCATCGGGAATCGTCGAAGGCGTGGGTTCGGAGGCGGAGTAGGCATTGAACAATTGGACGTCGGGTCTCAGGTGGGCGACGAAGTCCGTGCCTGTTCCGGTGTAAATGGTCGTGCGGCCGGGACCGGGGGTGATCTGATCGTCGCCGTCGCCTCCGCTGAGCACGTTGTGGCCTTTGCCGCCTGATAGCACATCGTCGCCCTGGCCACCGTCGATGAAACAACTGCCTTCGCCTGCGCTCAAGGTGTCGTGGCCCCGGCCTCCATAGACGGTCATGGGGCCGTTGCCATGGGCGCTGACAATATCGTCGCCGTCTCCGGCTTCGATATAGCTGGCGCCGGAGCGCGTGAAAATCCGATCGTCGCCAGGTCCCGCATCGACCTTGGTGAAGCCTCCCCCGCAAAACAATCGGTCGTTTCCCGCTCCTGAATGGATGAACACCGCGATCCGTACCTTGTCGTCCACCCTGATATCGTCATCGCCACCTTGTGTGTCCAGCACGATGACCTGCCCGGAGGAGACGGTTGTCAGGTGATAACGCCAGCCATTGATATCCAGCACCAGATGATCGGACTGGTACAGATGCACGCGGTTGTCGCGGCCACCGATGGTGAAGCGCAGATGATCGGCCGGTCCCCGGTAGTCGGGCGGGGCCTTGAGTTGCTGGCGTTCCACCCGGACGTTTTTATCCAGGTGGAGCCGGTGGGTGTGCAGGATCCTCTGGTCGTCCGGGTACTGGTTCAAGGGCTCGACAAGGGGATGTGCGGTTTCGATGGTGCCGTCGATCCAGTGTTCCTGGTGAGGCATGATCGGCTGGCTTGGGCCAAGTCTGGAGAAGTCGTTCACGTTGAGGTGTCTCCGCAGGCGGTGGTTCTCGAAAGCCCTGGTAGGGCGAAATGTCGAGTTCACTTAACTGCAAAGACGAAGCGGGGAGAGCGTAGATAGTTATGCGTTGGCAATGACCTGCCGGCCCGGGCCGGCAGGTGCGGGGCAGTCAGACCGCCAGTTTCTGCGCTGCCGGGCGCGGCAGCGCACGCAGTTTGTGCAGGGTGTCGGCGCAGGTTTTCGCCGCTTCCTGGCCCTTGTGCACGAAGTGATCGAAGAAGAACTTCTGGTGTTCTTCACCGGCGTGGAAGTGGTGCGGGGTCAAGACCACCGAAAACACCGGCACTTCGGTGTCCAGCTGGACCTGCATCAGGCCGTCGATCACCGCGGTGGCGACGAAGTCGTGGCGATAGATCCCGCCGTCGACCACCAGGCCCGCGGCGACCACGCCGGCATAACGCCCGGATTTGGCCAGCAGCTTGGCATGCAGGGGGATTTCGAAGGCGCCGCCGACTTCAAAGAAATCGATATCGCTTTCCTGATAACCCAGCTTGGCGATTTCCGAGACAAAGCCGTGGCGTGCCTGGTCGACAATGTCTTTGTGCCAGCAGGCCTGGATAAAGGCGATACGTTGGTTGTGATGAATGGTGGTGGGTTGCATCTGTTCTGACTCCTGTTTGTGTGAAAAACAGGGCGATATGAATCGAATGGGATTCAAGGGTACGTTCAGCGTCGCCGTGGGATGCTCGCAGGCCTCTACGGATTCAGCGGACGGCCCCTGGGTGTCAATCCCGTTCTCTCTTCATCCGGACTATGACCGTCGGCCCCGGGATCACACCGGGTCTGCTGACCTTGTCGACCGACGGCCAAGGCCGTGGAAATCGTCAAGCGCTCGCGGGCTAGACGCATTGCGCGCCATTACCGCCGGTGGGGAGTTGCACCCCGCCCTGAGAACGTTGCCGCCAGACTTTCTGGCGGCGCTGAGTTTTTAACATATATTTTCAGGGGGTGCATGTCGTCGTTTCGATAATGACTATCGAAATTCTTCAGTAAACGCCGGCCCGGCCTGTCGTCGAACAGGCTGAAACGACCCGGGGTACAGGGACGCCGGATGTACGCAAGTTGAACAAGTTGTTGCGGTATTGGCCGAATTTGGCCGTGAATGAGGCAGCAGGCCGTCCAATTGACGGTTTCTATCGTATAAACACGCTGTACCCAAGGCGCAGGGCCGATATAATGCGGCCCTTTGCAAGTCGCAAACCCTTTTGGATGTGATGCACTTGCGTTTGGCCGCAGACTCCGTGGAAGAACCTATGAAAAGCGCAGAAATCCGTGAAGCCTTCCTTCGCTTCTTCGAACAGCAAGGCCACACCCGTGTAGCCTCCAGCTCTTTGATTCCGGGCAACGACCCGACCCTGCTGTTCACCAACGCGGGGATGAACCAGTTCAAAGACTGCTTCCTGGGTCAGGAAAAGCGCGCCTATACCCGCGCGGTCAGCAGTCAGAAATGCGTGCGCGCCGGCGGCAAGCACAACGACCTGGAAAACGTCGGTTACACCGCCCGTCACCACACCTTTTTTGAAATGCTCGGCAACTTCAGCTTTGGCGACTATTTCAAGCGTGATGCGATCACCTTCGCCTGGACCTTCCTGACTTCCGACAAGTGGCTGAACCTGCCGAAGGAAAAGCTCTGGGTCACGGTCTACGCGACCGACGACGAAGCCTACGATATCTGGACCAAGGAAGTCGGCGTGCCGGCCGAGCGTATGGTCCGTATCGGTGACAACAAGGGCGCCCCTTACGCCTCCGACAACTTCTGGACCATGGGCGATACCGGCCCGTGCGGCCCTTGCACCGAGATTTTCTACGATCACGGCGCCGATATCTGGGGCGGCCCACCCGGCTCGCCGGAAGAAGACGGCGACCGCTACATCGAAATCTGGAACAACGTGTTCATGCAGTTCAACCGCACCGCCGATGGCGTGTTGCATCCGCTACCAGCGCCGTCGGTGGATACCGGCATGGGCCTGGAGCGGATCAGTGCGGTGTTGCAGCACGTTCATTCCAACTATGAAATCGACCTGTTCCAGAGCCTGCTGAGCGCTTCGGCCCGGGCCATCGGCTGCACCAACGACAACCAGGCATCCCTGAAAGTCGTCGCCGACCATATTCGCTCCTGCGGCTTCCTGATTGCCGACGGTGTGCTGCCGTCCAACGAAGGTCGTGGCTACGTGCTGCGTCGGATCATTCGTCGCGCTTGCCGTCACGGCAACAAGCTGGGTGCCAAGGGCAGCTTCTTCTACCAGATCGTTGCGGCCCTGGTCGCCGAGATGGGCGAAGCCTTCCCTGAGCTGAAATCCCAGCAGGCGCATATCGAGCGTGTGCTCAAGGCTGAAGAAGAGCAGTTCGCCAAGACCCTGGAGCAAGGCCTGAAGATCCTCGAGCAGGACCTGGCCGAACTCAAGGGAGCGGTCGTCCCGGGTGACGTGGTGTTCAAGCTCTACGACACCTACGGTTTCCCGATGGACCTGACCGGTGACATCGCCCGCGAACGCAACCTGACCCTCGACGAGGTCGGTTTCGAGCGTGAGATGGAAGCCCAGCGCGTGCGTGCCCGTTCGGCCAGTTCCTTCGGCATGGACTACAACAGCCTGGTCAAGGTCGACGTCGCCACCGAGTTCACCGGCTACAGCGCTACCAGCGGTTCGGCGAAAGTCGTGGCGCTCTATAAAGAAGGGCAGTCGGTCGACGTCTTGAATGAAGGCGAAGAGGGCGTTGTCGTCCTGGACCAGACGCCATTCTATGCCGAGTCGGGCGGCCAGATAGGTGATTGCGGTTATCTCAAGGCGGCTGCCGGTCGCTTTGATGTACGCGACACCACCAAGACCGGCGGCGCGTTCCTGCACCACGGTGTCCTGGCGCAAGGCAGTTTGCTGGTCGGTGCCCAGGTTGAAACCCAGGTGGCCGCTGATGTGCGTCACGCCACTTCCCTGAACCACTCGGCCACGCACCTGCTGCACGCCGCGTTGCGCCAGGTGTTGGGCGAGCACGTCCAGCAGAAGGGATCGTTGGTCGACAGTCAGCGCCTGCGCTTCGACTTCAGCCACTTCGAAGCCATCAAGCCTGAGCAGCTCAAGGCCCTGGAAGACATCGTCAACGCCGAGATCCGCAAGAACTCGGCGGTGGAAACCGAAGAAACCGATATCGACACCGCCAAGAAAAAAGGCGCCATGGCGCTGTTCGGCGAGAAGTACGGTGACAGCGTTCGGGTACTGAGCATGGGCGGCGACTTCTCCGTTGAGCTGTGCGGCGGTATCCACGCCAACCGCACCGGCGATATCGGCCTGCTGAAAATTACCAGCGAAGGCGGCGTCGCCTCGGGCGTACGGCGTATCGAAGCGGTCACGGGGGCTGCGGCACTGGCCTACCTGAACGCCGCGGAAGAGCAACTCAAGGAAGCCGCGAACCTGATCAAGGGCAGTCGCGACAACCTGATCGACAAGCTGTCGGCGGTGCTGGAACGCAACCGCCTGCTGGAAAAGCAGCTGGAGCAATTGCAGGCCAAGGCCGCCAGCGCGGCGGGCGACGACCTGTCGGCTGCGGCCCTGGACGTCAAGGGCGTCAAGGTCCTGGCCGTGCGTCTGGACGGGCAGGATGGCAAGGCGCTGCTGGCGCTGGTCGATCAACTGAAAAACAAACTCGGTCGCGCAGTGATCCTGCTCGGCAGTGTCCATGAGGAAAAGGTCGTTCTGGTCGCAGGCGTGACCAAGGACCTGACTGGCCAACTCAAAGCCGGTGATCTGATGAAACAAGCCGCTGCGGCAGTGGGCGGGAAGGGCGGCGGTCGTCCGGACATGGCGCAAGGCGGCGGTATCGACGCTGCGCAACTGGATGCCGCACTGGCCCTGACCGTGCCGTTTGTCGAACAGGGCGTTTAAAGGCCGCGACGGGTGCCTGTTGTCTAGTGGCAGGCACCGCAGCTGTGAAGTTGAATGATTAATGGGCGCCCCTTTACGGGCTGAGGCGGCTTAGAAATGGCTTTGATCGTACAGAAATTCGGAGGTACCTCGGTCGGCTCCGTCGAGAGAATCGAGCAGGTAGCCGACAAGGTTAAGAAGTTCCGTGAAGCCGGCGATGACCTGGTGGTTGTACTGTCCGCGATGAGCGGCGAGACCAACCGCCTGATCGAACTGGCCAAGCAGATCAGTGGCGATCAGCAACCGGTTCCCCGTGAACTGGATGTGATCGTTTCCACCGGCGAGCAGGTGACCATCGCCTTGCTGGCCATGGCACTGATCAAGCGTGGTGTGCCGGCGGTCTCGTACACCGGCAACCAGGTGCGAATCCTGACCGACAGCGCGCACAATAAGGCGCGCATCCTGCAGATCGACGATCAGAAGATTCGTGGCGATCTGAAGGCCGGTCGCGTGGTAGTGGTCGCTGGTTTCCAGGGCGTCGACGAGCACGGCAATATCACCACCCTCGGGCGTGGCGGTTCCGACACCACCGGCGTGGCCCTGGCGGCGGCCTTGAAGGCTGACGAATGCCAGATCTACACCGACGTCGATGGCGTCTACACCACCGATCCGCGCGTCGTCGCCCAGGCCCAGCGCCTGGACAAGATCACCTTCGAAGAGATGCTGGAAATGGCCAGCCTCGGTTCCAAGGTGTTGCAGATCCGTGCGGTCGAGTTCGCCGGCAAGTACAACGTTCCGCTGCGCGTCCTGCACAGCTTCAAAGAGGGTCCGGGTACCCTCATTACTATTGATGAAGAGGAATCCATGGAACAGCCGATCATTTCCGGCATCGCCTTCAACCGCGATGAAGCCAAGCTGACCATCCGTGGCGTGCCAGACACCCCCGGCGTGGCCTTCAAGATTCTCGGCCCGATCAGTGCCGCGAACATCGAAGTCGACATGATCGTGCAGAACGTTGCGCACGATAACACCACCGACTTCACCTTCACCGTGCACCGCAATGACTACCAGGCCGCGCAAACCGTCCTGGAAAACACCGCGCGTGAGATCGGTGCCCGTGAAGTGATCGGCGACACCAAGATCGCCAAGGTGTCGATCGTCGGTGTCGGCATGCGCTCCCACGCTGGCGTGGCCAGCCGGATGTTCGAGGCCCTGGCCAAGGAAAGCATCAATATCCAGATGATCTCGACCTCGGAGATCAAGGTCTCCGTGGTGATCGGAGAGAAGTACCTGGAGTTGGCGGTACGGGCGCTGCACACGGCTTTCGAGCTCGATGCCCCGGCCCGACAGGGCGAGTAACGCCTAGTCCCCAAGGGCGCGGTTGAACCGCGCCCTTTGTTTTTCTTGATGGGCGTGGGTGGGTGCTGTTCTTTTGCCTGCGCTGGTCAATACTCAGGGGTGTAGGGCGATGGCTATATAGCCTGTAAGCCGAAGCCCTTTTTGCAGACTGTTGTCCCTGAACTGAAGTGCGTGTAGGAGAAAGGTATGCTGATTCTGACTCGTCGGTGCGCAGAGAGCCTGATCATCGGTGACGGTGAAATCACTGTGACCGTGCTTGGCGTCAAAGGAAATCAAGTACGAATTGGGGTCAATGCCCCCAAGGAAGTGGCCGTACACCGTGAGGAAATCTACCTGCGGATCAAGAAAGAGAAGGACGAAGAACCAAGCCATTAATTTTATTTGATTTTTTGCTTTGCAAACGGGGAAAAGGTTGGTTATTATACGCCCCGTGTTGCGGAGAGGTGGCCGAGTGGCCGAAGGCGCTCCCCTGCTAAGGGAGTACACCTCAAAAGGGTGTCGGGGGTTCGAATCCCCCCTTCTCCGCCATTATTTGTGTAGTACGTGTAGATCTGGCTTCTTCGGTAAGTTGTTGAAATTACTAGAAAAAAGCGCTTTACAAAAAGATTTCACGGCCTATAATGCGCGGCATCAAATGCACTCGTAGCTCAGCTGGATAGAGTACTCGGCTACGAACCGAGCGGTCACAGGTTCGAATCCTGTCGAGTGCACCATTTAAGCGTTGTTGGTAGTGATACAAATAACGTGGCTTCAACCAGTTGTGATCTGGTCTAAAAACACACCTGCACTCGTAGCTCAGCTGGATAGAGTACTCGGCTACGAACCGAGCGGTCACAGGTTCGAATCCTGTCGAGTGCACCATACACCAAGAAGCCCGCACTGGTTGCGGGCTTTTTGCTGTCTGGCGTTTGAGTATGTGACGTCGGCTAGCCTTTGACACATCCTTTCTCATCCAGCACCACCAGACTGCTGCGGCCCCGTTTCAGGTTGTAGTGATAACGCGTTGCGGTGTTGCTTGTGCTGATCCGATCCGGCCTGCCCAGGGCGCTTTCCACTTCCAGTCGACTCATGCCAGGGCGAACCTGCTGGTTGATGATTGCCCGGCGTTTTTCCTGTGGACTTAATCGATTGGCGCAGCCGTCATCGTGCTCGCCGACTACGACCAGGGGCTGAGGGCTGGGTGGGGCGGCCGAGGTTGGCGTCTTCGCGCGAGGGGCCGATGTCGCCCGGCTTCCGAGCGAGGGGTTGTGTGCTCGCTGGGGTTGCAGCGTTTCGTTTGATGCACATCCCAGCGTAGTAAAGGTGATATGGCCGCTGTCGCTTTCGCAGCGATGGACGATGGTGGCGTCGGCCGGGAAGGGCAGGCAGAGTGCGAGCAATAGCGATAGATGGCTTCTGGGCAGCATCGGACGTCCTCCTTGACGATCATTCACTCAGCCTAGCCGTGGGCTTTCGCCTGGGGCGTGTGTTTTCTTTTCAGGATGAGTCGTCGTAGGGGAAAGGCTGGCGCTAAAGCGCTCGGCTGGGTATCGCAAGCGCTTGTTCTTGCCAAGATTTTTGGTCTTGAGGGCGTGGGGACGGTGTATGATTGCGCCCGTCAGCCCCGCCGGGGTTTTTGGAATATTTCCATGGACTTACCCAGTAGTTACTTAATCTCTCGTTGTGCCAATCACGAATTGACTGATTGATCCTTCCGGCGTGCCCCGCTGCTGGGAGTGGAGTTCGCCTATGACCGAAGTTGAAGTAAAGAAAAGCCAGGACAGCCTGCAGAACCGTCTTGCCCAGGTCATCGACCTGCTGCAGCGTCAGCGGGTGGTCGAAGACCTGACGCATCGTCAGGACGGCCCTCATCGCGACCGGGTGGAAAACCTGGTTCACCGGCAGAACCTCGTCGAGCTGCAACGCAAGCTCGATGACCTGCATTCCGCCGACGTCGCCTATATTCTCGAAGCCTTGCCCCTGGACGATCGCCTGACCGTCTGGCAGTTGGTCAAGGCCGAGCGCGACGGCGATATCCTGCTTGAAGTGTCCGACTCCGTCCGTGAAACCCTGATCGCCGACATGGACGACCAGGAGCTCCTGGCCGCCGCCAAGGAAATGGACGCCGACGAACTCGCTGACCTGGCTCCCGAGCTGCCGCGAGACGTTGTCCACGAACTGATGGAAACCCTCGATGGCCAGCAGCGTGAGCGTGTTCGCTCCGCGTTGTCCTATGACGAGGAACAGGTCGGCGCGCTGATGGACTTCGAGATGGTCACCATCCGCGAAGATGTCAGCCTGGAGGTGGTATTGCGCTACCTGCGTCGGCTCAAGGAGCTGCCGGGGCATACCGACAAACTGTTCGTGGTCGATTACGACGGCGTACTCAAGGGCGTGCTGCCGATCAAGCGGCTGCTGGTCAACGATCCCGAGAAGCAGGTCGCCGATGTCATGGCCGGCGACCCGGTGAGCTTTCATCCGGATGAGGACGCCTACGATGCGGCCCAGGCCTTCGAACGTTATGACCTGATTTCCGCGCCCGTGGTGGACAAGAACGGCAAGCTGATCGGCCGTCTGACCATCGACGAAATGGTCGACCTGATCCGTGAGGAAAGCGAAAGTGAAGTCCTCAACATGGCCGGTCTGCGCGAAGAAGAGGATATCTTTGCCTCGGTCTGGAAATCCCTGCGCAACCGTTGGGCGTGGCTGGCAATCAACCTGATCACGGCCTTTGTCGCTTCGCGGGTGATCGGGCTGTTCGAGGGCTCCATCGAGAAGCTGGTGGCCCTGGCTGCGCTGATGCCGATCGTTGCGGGCATCGGCGGCAACTCGGGCAACCAGACCATCACCATGATCGTACGGGCCATGGCGCTCGACCAGGTCAGCACCGGCAATACCTCGCGGCTGATGCGCAAGGAGCTGGCGGTGGGGTTGATCAACGGCCTGGTGTGGGGTGGGGTGATCGGCGTAGTCGCCTACCTGCTGTACGGCAGTTGGTCGCTGGGTGTGGTGATGACTGCGGCCATGACCCTCAACCTCCTGCTGGCAGCCTTGATGGGGGTGCTGATCCCCATGACCCTGGCGCGCCTGGGGCGCGACCCGGCGATGGGGGCGAGCGTGATGATCACCGCCATGACCGACAGTGGCGGTTTCTTCATCTTCCTGGGGCTGGCGACCATCTTCTTGCTCTAGGCGGTTCCCCGCCAAATCCCGGGCAAAAAAAAGCCAGCACACCGCTGGCTTGAGCTTTCAGGGATGAATCAGCTGGCGTCCGCCATTTCGGCGTCATGGGCGATCAGCGACACGAGTGCATTCTGCTGGCGATGGGAAAGCTGGCGGAAACGCTGGAGCAATTCTCGCTCATGCAGAGAGAGCTCAGGGCTGTCCAGCCGCATGCTCAACTCGTCGCCCAGTGCACCTTCCTGAATAAGGCTTTGCTCCAGGCGTGCAATGATCTCGGAATTCATGCTGCGGTGATGGTTACGAGCCACCTCGGCGATGCGTTCACGCATTCCATCGGGCAGACGCACGACGAACTTGTCAGCCGTACGGCTGGAATAAATTGCCTGTTTCAATGGGCGCATAGTTTTAAACCGGTTAGTTCAGGGGAGCGGTTCTCGGAATTGGCCGCAGGATGTCAGTAGGACAGCATGCTTGGCCAAATGTTCAACCTGAATTGAAATGAGGCCCGCATCATGCCTCATATTTGCCAGATCCTTGGCGTCAATTCTGTGACAAATATTGAACTGGACAAAGGCAATATGCCAGCACCAATTATCAGAAATGCGTACTGGTTTGAAAGTTTCACCCAGTCGCGGCCCTCTGATCGGCCATCCCGGGCCTGTCAGGAAGCGTCTGGCCAGCACGGCGCGGATTTTAACCGCTGGCCTGACCTTTTGCTTCTAATGTTAAAGCGTAGTGGCAATTTGCTGGTTTTCTAGTCTTCGGAGGTGCGCAAGACCGGATCGAAGCGGATTTTCCGACCAGCGAACAAGGCCAGGACGAAAAAGCCGCCAAACAGACAGCTGGCGACGACCAACGGTAGGGTGAAGGCGTCGGCGGGTGCCATCCACAGGGAGGTGCTGGCGAGCAGGGTCAGGATCAGGAAGGTGATGGCGTATCTGGACATGGGAATTCCTTGGTGGAGTGGGCTCAGAACGTCAGCCGGACCGTTTCGCCGGTGGCGACGGTTGCCTGGCGTTGTTCGCCCAGGGCGCTGCTGTGGGTCAGGTGATCGCTCATGACTGCCCGTTGTGCGGCTTGTCGCGGGTCTGCATGGGTGTAGGGCAGGGACTCTGGCGCCGGTTGAAAGTGGAAAGCGGTCAGTGCGATCAATGCCAAGGCATTCAATGTCAAAAGAATGGGCGTATTCATCGAAAGGCTCTCCATGACTGATGCTGAATCAGGCGGTTTTCCGTGGAGAGAGTCAGAGCAGGCTGCGTGCCAAGCTTTTTATCAGAAAAAACGCTTTTAAAACAATAGCTTGAATTTTGTTTTGGACGTGTGGAGCATGCACTTTGCAATGATGGCGTTTTGTAATAATGCAAAATGCCCGATGAGGTGTCTGACAGTCGTTACCCCAGGGCGCTAGCGGTTTCTCAACACGGGTCGGGCTGCACCCGCGGAAGGTGGCCTACGGTTAAAAAGCCCAGGGACGACATGACAAACGACGGCATGCCCGTTAACATGCACGCCGTCCTTCGCGCCGCCTGTCCTGGTGGCCGAGCGTTGTCCCAGTAGCTCAATTGGATAGAGCATCCCCCTCCTAAGGGGAAGGTTGGCCGTTCGAACCGGCCCTGGGACACCATCTAATTCCAAACGTCCTGTCACAACACCTCATGGGAGATTTTCCGCTTGTGGTGCGCAATGACGCCCCTTATAAGAGGAGTCTTTTTACTCTCGACAATGGATGGAAGGATGCGAGCCATGAGTGAAGCTTGGAGTGAAGGCTATTTCACGGACGAAGGTTACACCTACGGGTATAGCCGGGAAATCAATCCAGTATTCCAGCGCTACTGCTTGTTGTTGCGTGGTTTTGCAAGTCTGGAGAGCGCGAGCGCCTCTCACTGCGAGTTGGGTTTTGGCCAAGGTGTTTCGGTCAATATCCACGCGGCGGCCAACCCGGGCAGCTACGTCGGTACGGACTTCCACCCCGCCCAGGCGGCTCATGCCAACGCGTTGGCAGCCAGCTGCGGCAGCAATGCCCAACTCCATGACGACAGCTTCGAACAATTGCTGGCCCGTGATGATTTGCCACAATTTGACAGCATCAGCTTGCATGGCATCTGGACCTGGGTCAGTCGAGATAACCAAAAACTGATTGTCGAATTCGCTCGTCGATATCTCAAGCCCGGTGGCTTGCTATATATCAGCTACAACTGCTTTCCCGGCTGGTCACCTTCCGCGCCGCTGCGTCAGTTGTTCAGCCTGCACGACCGCTTTGCCTCCCACGCTTCCATGCGCCCGACCGAACGTATCGATGCAGCGCTGCAATTTTCCGAGGCGCTACTGGCGGCGAATCCTCAATACGCCAACGCGGCCCCGAACATCGGCGCCAAACTGCAGAGTATCAAGGGGCAGAATCGCCAATACGTTGCCCATGAGTATTTCAATCGCGACTGGAACTGCATGTACTTCACTGACGTGGTGGATGCTCTCTCTGCCGCCAAGCTCGACTATGTCACGACGGCCGCGCCGCTGGATTCGGTAGACCCGCTCAACCTGAGCGTCGAAGGTATGGCGTTTCTGGAGGGGATCGAGCACCCGATCATGCGTGAGCAGGCGCGTGACTATTTCGTCAATCAGCATTTCCGTCGAGATCTGTACCTGCGCGGCGCCAGCAGGCTGTCCGCTGCGGAACAGCGCGAGAGCATGCTCAATACCCGTTTTGTCTTGCTGCAGGCGGCAGAAAGCGTACCGGGCGTTGTCAGCGGTCCGGCAGGGGAAGCCTCGCTGCAAGCCGAGATATACGCCCCGGTACTTGAAGCCTTGGCGGCCAAGGCCTATGTGCCGAAAACCTTGCGGCAGTTGTTGGCGGCTACGCCACTGGCTTATGGCGACCTGGAACAGGCTATTAATGTGCTGGTCGGTATGGGCGTAGCGGCGCCCTGCCAGAGCGAAGCGGCTGAGAAGTTGGTGCTGGCGCGTTGCAGTGCCCTCAACCTGCATTTGTGTAAGCGTTCGTTGTTCAACAACCAGATCCAGACCTTGGCCAGTCCGGTGACCGGAGGTGGTGTGCCGGTCAGTCGCTTCCAGCAATTGTTCCTGATATCGATCAAGCAAGGTAAAAAGCACCCGGCTGAATGGGCACAACTGGCGTGGGGCATCATCAGCGAACAAGGTGAGGGTATCGTCAAGGACGGTAAGGCCCTGAGCACGGCCGAAGAAAATATGGCCGAGTTGTTGACGCAGGCTGAAGCATTTGAAGAGAAATCGTTGGTCATTCACAAGGCGTTGAAAATCGTTTGATCGTCGATAGATCCGCGTTGTGGCTAGGTATCAGGCGGGAGGGGGCAGCCTGAAGCGGGAATAGGGTCTGATTACCGCTATTGCTCTATATAGAAGAAGGCCGATCCCTTGGGGTCGGCCTTCTGCATTTCCGGGCCTTTTTGACGCTTGTGACAGAAAAGTGAAAATAAGCGTTGACGGGAAATTCCAC
>NZ_JALLJA010000032.1:0-36412 GCF_023242385.1 Pseudomonas sp. MWU12-2345
CTATGAGAGGGGTGGATAGGTATGTTAGGGAGGGTTGATAGTGTATGGATGCATGGCATACACATGATGCCCTCCTGTAGTTGCTAGCCATGCTCTATTAACGCATCACAATGATGGATGTAATCAGTAAAGCGGCAGAGCCTTAGTAGAAGGACCAAGGACAAGCCCATACACGTAAGGACTACCCTTTCCCGATCGAGCCAGATACAGGGCTGCAGCGCCCTGTTTGCCAGGCAAAGGAAAGGAGCGGGAAAGGACGCCAGCCTATCGGCTGGCATTGTTTATTTTGCAGCGGTGCTTCGACCATTACCATAAGACGCAAAAACGTATTTGCGTCTTTGCGTCTTTGCGCATAAACTTGCGCCGACATCAACGCCATGGAGCACCAGGCAATGCCGAAAGTCATAGCACACATGAACGAAAAGGGAGGCGCCGGGAAGACCACGACGGTGACCAATATCGCAAGTTGCCTTCACCTCAAGTACGGCAAGCGCGTACTCATCGTGGATCACGACCCGCAGGCCTCATCCTCTAAGTGGGCAGCACTACTGCCGGATACCGACGCCCCTGGCGCAATCTCTGTCGTGGTGATGCGGGACACGCTGGCCCGCGACCTGCCGGGAATCTCATACTCCTATGACTTCGTGCTAATTGATGGCCAGCCGATTACAGACAAAGTGACGGCCGCCGCCGTCAAATCTGCAGACCTCGTAATCGTGCCGATCCAGCCGAGTCAGTACGACATATGGGCAGCGGCACCCACCATCAGCGTTATCAAGCAACGACAAGAGATCGCAGACGGCAAGCCGATGGCACGCCTACTCATCTCCCGCGCGATCGTCGGCACCGTAATCGAGCGGGCCGCGCGGCAAGCGCTCGAGGAGTACGAAATCCCAATCCTCAAGAACCAGACGCACCAGCGTGTGGCCTACATCGAAACCGTGGGCCAGGGGCACAGCGTGATGAACCTTCCCGCGAGCGACCCTGCACGGATCGAAATCGAAGCCATCACCGCCGAAATCATGGAAACCCTGCAATGAGTAAAAAACTGACCCTGAGCACTCAATCGGCGCCGGCCAGGCTCGGCGACGCTCGCGCAACCAAGGAATTAACCGAGGCAAAGAGCGAGCGCATCTACTTCCTCGGCCCCGCGATGTACCAGCAAGGCCTCAACGAAATCGGCAATCTTTCACCGAACCGGGCAACACACAAGGCCCTGCTCATGGAAGCGCTCGATGATCTTTTCAAGAAATACGCGGCGGGCGAAGGGCGGCAGGAGATACCAGACCTGCAGGAGCTAACCCGCCGCCTGAAGAACCTGGGCTGCCTCGAGTAATCGCAGCAGCAGAAGGGAGATGCCCGGGCGCGGCGGCAACCGCGCCCAGGCTGAACACGGCCAAACCCTAGAGAGGTGACACTATGTCCGCCAAGGACTATACCATGCTGCTCGCTTTGCCCCTAAGTCAGATCAACCGCCCCGACTACAGGAAGTTGGTCGACCAGTACGCCGGAGAACTCGCCTCCCCCTGCATCGCCGAGGGACTCAAGAGAGCCTTGGGGGAGCACGCAAAATGAGCACACAAGCAGAAATCATCGAGGAAGCCGCCCAGGAGCTCGCAGCCTGGCTCGGCGAGAGCTTCGCCGAAATCCACATGCTCGACCATTACCTCGGCCGCGCCGAGCCAATCAATCCCCGGGCCGCCGAGATTGCCTCGAGGGCTGCGGAGATCATGCGCCCAACGCTCGAGCAACTACGCGCCGCAGACGTCGACCGCGCGCTAAAGGATCACCAGCTCGCGAGCTGCCACGCCGAGTTTCGCAACCTTGCAGACTACGTCCAGGCACTACCTGATCGCCTGCCAAAGGTCGGAAACGACCACACCAGGGAAGAGCTCCTCTCATGGCTCAAGCGCGAGATAGAGGCGGCACCCATTGGCCGCAACCAGAGGACCCGCCGATGAACCGACCAACCTCAAGCCCCGTCGAGAACGCCCTCGGCATGCTGTTCACCGCCCTTTGCGTCGCAGGGATACTCATCTACAAGCTGTACAAGCAGATCGCCGACAAAACCCAGCAGGAAGGAAGCCAGCAATGAGCGCCGAGAACAGCCAGACCCAGAACCTGAAACGCTACAAAATCTCTGATTCGTGGAAAGACGACATCAGCGTCACGCTCGAGGTCGACCACGACAAGCTAACCCAGGAGCGCGCAGAGATGTTTCTCCGCTTCTGGACGGGCGCCGCCGACCGGATCGAGGAAGAAGACGGCAACGCGGTCCGCGCCGCCATTCGATCGTTCGGAGTTGACGCCATTTATCACATGCTCGGCGACCTCGGCGCGTCATTCAACGGCGGCCACACGGCCACCCACTGGTCACACAAGATCCGCGATAACGAGGGCTTTGGCGGGGAGGACGGGACGCCCCATGGCTGGATCGGCATTCGCATCATCGCAGCAGAAGCGCAAAGCCCCAGCTATGACGAGGTCGAAATCAAGGAGCTCAGCGCCTAACTGACCCGCTGTAGACAAGTCCACAAGCCCGCCACCCTGGCGGGCTTTTTGCTACCCTGCGCGCCTCACGCAATGGAGATCCGCGCAGCATGAAAGCAAAGCCCCTCGCCATCGGCGCCGCAATCGCCGCCATCGTCGCCCTCGGCATCAACGACCTACGCAACAAGGACGCCAACGCCCTCGAGCGCGCGCACGATCGCGCCGGCCTGCAGGTCGATTGCTCGATCACCAAGATCGACGGCAACCGCTGGGGCGCCTGCCGATACAAAAACGGCGCACCCGCCAGCGCCTGGCTCAAGCGCGACGACGCCTGGGTCGCAGCCAACGGCAACGCGCACAAGGTCATCGACCGCCTTGCCCGGGGCCAGGACCTGGCCGGACTGCCCAGCCTGCAGCGCGACACCGCCTCGGCGCCGGCAATGCCTGCAGAACTATTCCAGTAGGACGCCGAAACGAAAAAAAGCCCCCACCGCCGCGAGGCAGTGGGGGCTTTTTCTATTTTACGACTGGGCGACTCGCCTCAATGACCGCGCGATAACTCTGCTGCCGACTACCAGACTCCGTCAGCCTATCGATCGACCAGGCGCCCTGGGCGAAGTCGGGCCAGGTAGCGTCGAGGTTGAGAAGCCCCTCGGCGCCGAACCCAGGATTGCCTGGCGCATCGATCCGCAACTTAATCGACTCGCGCTCAATCTTGCGCAATTGCCCCTCGCCGGCCTCCTTGGCCTCGGCCTCACCCTGATAGCGCTGGCGCACCCTCTTGAACGGAGACACTCCAGACTCCACCACGCACTCCTTTCCGGCCGAACCGTCCCACCAGGTGGTTTTGCACCCCTTGAACTTGACCCGCTCGTCTTCGTCAGTGGTGGCATTCATGAACGCCTGATCGCCAGGGTGATTATTGCTGGTCACCGTCAGCGTGACCGGGGCAAGGATCTTGCCCGAGATCGATTTCGTCTGGCCGCGCCTCGCAAGCACATAGAGCTCATTGACCGGTTTTGTCACTGCATCGTACTGCGCGACGATCCGAGTCAGAAAGCCCATGTCCGTCTCGTTGGACTGGTCGACGTGCTCGATCTTGATCATGGCCAGCTCAGGCGCCACGCGCGGCGAGAACCCATGCTTACTGGTCAGCTCGCGAAACAGGGCGCCGAGAGTCGTCGGCCCGTAGCTGGCAGATCTGCGGGCCTTGAATTCCGTCTCATCCAGCGCCTTAAACGGCGCCGCCGTGGCCACGATCACCAACCTCGGAGGGAACAGATTCGGCGTGCGACGACTGATGATGTACTCGCCGCGATCGACAAGCCCCGACTCGAGGTAACCGACCCGAATGCCAATTTTTGCGCCCGCACTGGGCGTCCCGGAAAGCCCCTCCGTATTGATCGTCAGCTTGAGCGTGTCCGACTGAATGCCAGAGGCATCAACACGCTCCCAATCGATCAACCGCGCGTTGAGCAACGCCGCGTTCGCGCCGTAAATCTCAACCGCTGGCGTATATCCCAATGACATGCACTCTCCCCCTCAATCCCAGGCCGAAACCGGCGCTTTCGCCGCGATCTTTTCCTCGAGCTCCGGCAGGACCACGCTGACTCCGGCCGGCAGTACCGGCCCGTATTCAGCCAGGCCGGGATTCAGCAGCCATAGCGCCTCCTCGGCCGCGTCGTCAGACCGCCCAATACTCCTATAAAGCAACTGATTGACCGAATCGCCGGCGATACTCCGGACACTACGCATTGACGAACTCCTTTAGCTCAAGCGTCCACTCGATCAGCATCGCCGTACCGTCATCGATGATTGAGCTCTGACTTTCCGAAACCCTGTCAATCCGCCAGCGCCCCCAATTTCGGCCAATGCCATCGACCAGGGGATAAGGCGCCCGGCCGTTGGCCAGCGCCCGCAACTGGTCGAGGCGCTCCATACCGACAGCCCGCATCGCCTTGCCGCTCATGCGCAGCTCCTCGAGGCCCTGGCCGGTCTGGTGCGACTTCGGCTTACTCGCGATGATGTCCAGATCGACCCAGCCCCCCGAGGTTGAGCGCTCGAGGCGCTCATACGGGAACGCCGTGGCCAGTCCGAAAATAAAACTCCCCAAGGCCATTTGCTGGCGCATCTACTTGCTCCCATCCGTCAGAGACGCGCCCGTCCGAACGGCCAACGGGTTGGCCATCATCATCGGCATGAATTGCGCGTGTATTTGCTGCAGGACCAGATCTGCCAGCGCCTTGGCGCTCGCCTGATCCTGGCCGCTGATCTGGATAACCGGTGCAAACGTCCGGTTATCCGCCGAAGTCGCTGCAGCAGCCACGTCCTTGCTGACCTTCTCTGGCGAGCTCAGGCGATCGACCAGGGCGCCCAGCTTCTCGCCCAGCCATGAGCCCGCCTCGCTGCCGGCAAAGCCACCAACGGCGCTACCGATCGCGCCGCCGACCGCCGTGCCAACCCCGGGGAAAATCATGGTTCCGATCGCGGCGCCGGTTGCGCCTCCCGCATAGGCGCCCGCCAAAGCACCACCGGCCCCGCCCACACCAGACCCGACCTTTTTCGAATCGCCCTCGGACAAGCCGTTGACCGCCTCAATCGCACCAGAAAGAGCGATCAACGGGGTTGCCACCCGGCCGGCGACCTTAGCGACACCCGCCGCCCTGGACAACATGCCAACCTTTGGCGCCACCTCCGCAACAGACTCCAGCGCCCCCAGCGCGGCGCCCGCCTTGCCCTTCGCCCCGCCGCGCACCCTGCGACCCTTGCGACCTTTCCCGTCGAGATCCAGACCGCCGCCAAGCCCACCCATGGTGCGATTCAAGCGCCGCACAGCAGCATCGGCCGCCATCGTCGTCCTGGCAGTTGTGGTATCGAGCTTGGCGCGGGCCAGCCCCGCCTTATTGAAAGCCTGGCCGAACAACAGGCCGACGAACTTGAGGCCCAGCGCCCCGATTTTCAGCGAGGCTAGGCCGGCTGCAGCAACTGCCAGCGCCCCAGTGATGCCCGGGAAGGTCTCTGCAGCCCAACTCAAGCCGTCGACCATGGCACCCAGGGGCACCAAGACCGCATTGAGCGCAGGCAGCATCGCGTTACCGACCACCGTCGAGAGGCGGGTCAGCCGCGCCGTAAAAGCATTCAGCCCCGTGCGAGAGGTGTTGGCCACCCCCGCCGCCTCCTGCATCATCGAACCCATTTTCCCCAATGGCTCAAGCACCGACGTCGCATACTTGGACTTATCGCCGACCATGGCGAAGGCATCCTCGAGCGGCTTGAGGTTCTCCAGCAGCGGCTGAATGGCACCGATCGACTCGGAGCCGAACAGGTTCGTGGCAATCGCCGCCTGCTCCTCGCGCGGCTGGTCATTGATCGCCTTGAGCACGCTCATGATCGTCGCCGGCGCGTTTTTCTGCATTTCAGAAGCAAGATCCTCGGGATCAAACCCAAGCTCTTTCCACTGCTCCTTTTCCTTCTTCGTTGCCGACTTGCCCGCGACCAGGGCGCTGGTGAAGTTCTTGAAGCCGGTACCGGCGATTTCCTTCTCCGTGCCCGGGTTGAGCAATGCAGCCGACAACGCCGCCGTCTGCTCAGGCGTAAGGCCCGAGGCAGAACCGACCGCACCGAAGCGCTTGACCACGGCCGCAATGTCCGCAGCCTTTGCGTTGAAGTTGTTGCCCAGGTAGTTAACCGAGTCAGCAAGGTCGAGCGTCTTTTTCCGATCAAGCCTCATCGAGGCCTGCCAGCCGGCCATGGTTTCGCCTGCAGTGCTGGAATTGATATCGAATGCCGAGCCCATGATCGCCGCGTCGCGGGTGAACTCCATCACACGAGCCTGCTTGCCCTCGCTGGTTTTCTCCTCCTTGCCGATACCGGATTGGCCGGCGGCATATTCGATCTTCGCAAGGTCGATCGCCGTCATCCCCGACGACGCGATCAGACGATCACTGGCCAGCGTCAGGTTCGCGGCCGCCATTTCCGCGCGCTGATTGCCGGTGAAATCGATCACCTTGCCCACGTCGGCCATCGCGGTCTCGAGGTTCATCGCATGATTAATCGGCCGGCTCGCCAAGTACCCAACGGCCGCCGTCTCCGCGAATTGACCACGCAGCTCGCCGCGCTTGGCACGGTTGGCATCAATCTTACCTTGAGCCCTGCCCACCGCCTCGAGCTTCGCACGCTGCGACACAAGCGCGGCATTGACCGATTCCGCCGCAGCCTTCAGCCGACTTTGCTCGCCGGCGAGCTTCGAGGTATCCACTCCCGCGCTCTTGAGCGAAGTGTCGAGCCGACTGAGCTCGTCGCGCTCACGACGCGCCGCTCGCTCCATCGACTTGACGCCGGCGGTCGTCTTGTCCTGCTGACTGTCGAGCTTCTTTGCCGCCGCCGTGACTACATCGAGCTCCTTGCCGAGGCGCTTCTGCTCTGCACGCGCATAGGCGATATCGACCGTCGACGCCTCGGTCGAGGACTCCAGGGCCTTGGTGGCCACCACCGCCTTTCCGTACGCCGTGGCCAGTTCCGCGGCTCGATTACTTGCCTGGGCCTGCTCGCGACTCAGTCGTGACTGCTCAGCCCGGGCAGCCTGCAGCGCGGCCTCAGTCTTCTTGACGTTCTCCGTCAACTTGACGAACCCGTCCATATCCTTGGCCTGGGCATTGAGCTTGCGCAGATCCGCCTGCTGGGCCTTGATCGACTCCTGCACCCTGGCGGACTTCTTGCCGAAGTCGCCGAAGGTCGCCGAGTACGCATCAATTACGGCCATTTTTATGGAGTATTTCGACTCAGCCATGGCGCTACTCCTGTTTCACGCCGAGCCGGGCGATCGCGATCTCGTAGCGACGCATGGCCTTCTCGGCTTGCCAATCCAAAATTTCCGCCTCGCTCACCGGGTAAACGAGCGGCACGACATCGAGGATCACTTCGATGTCGCGTTCTGAAAAAAAGCGGCGGGCTTATTCAAGAAGGTATCAATGCGTTTCTGCAGTTGATTCCAGTCAGGAACCGAGAGCAGAGCCAGGTCGGCGACCATCAGGCCGGTGCAGTGCGCAGTGATGAAGTTCGTGCGATCGTCCCCCGTCTTCTGCTTTTTCATCATGCGGGTGGCCTTCAGCGCCGGCATGGTCAGGGTCAGAGACTCATGCCTCACCCCCATCACCTCGATCGGCATCAGCAGCGGAACCTCATCACCGTCCTGGCCGACCTCCTCGAGCTCCTTGCCGTCCGCGTCGCGCTTGACCTTGTCCAGCAGATCCATGGACGTGCTCCAGATCCAGTCATTCACCCAGCCCGTAACCGTCAGGAAGTCCGGACGCTTGAAGCTGTCGAGCACCGCCTCCGGCAAGCCCGTGGCCAACTGCGCGAGCTGAATGTAGCGATCATCCTCATCGGCGCCGGCGCGAGCCAGGGCCTCGGCATGCGCGCCGTGAGTGAAGGGCCGAAACACGATCGACTCGATCAACTGCCCATCGGCGCCAGTGATCGGGCAAAGCAGGGTGTGAACCGGAGGAGTCCAAGACATCGATAATTTCCTTGCAGACATAAAAAACCGCCCAGGGAGGGCGGCTATCGAAGAGGCAGGCGACGCGGCTGCTTACGCCAGCAGCACCGCGCGACGGGCATCGCCGAGGATGTCGACGCCGTTGAGAATGAACTTTTGCGTACGGGTATCGATGTCGATCACCGGGATACCGTTCTCGAGGCGGTTGTAAGTCCGCACCGAGATCTCGAGGTCGGTCACCGGCTTGTCGCCCATCTTCAAGGTTTTCTCCTTGAGCGATTTGAACGTGCCGCCGATGGTGTGGTACGTGAACCACGTATTGTCATCCTGATCCTTACCGGCCTCGCGGACGTTGAGCAGGATGTAGTTATCACCCGACGCGCCCAGGGCGAGCATGATCGGGGCGCCCATGCCCTGCAGCGACAGCTTGCAAGTCAGCTCCTTAGCACCCTTGGCCATCTCTTCAGCGATGAAGCGGCCGCCCTGCATCTTTTCCATGTCCATTTCGATCGCAGGCGGGTCGAAATCTTCGATGGTCTGCATCAGCGGTAGGCCCTGCAGCGTGGCCGCAAAAGCCTGTCTTACGCGGTTAGTGAACATTAGAGAACGCCCTCCAGAAACTGCTCGATGATCTCATCGGTTGCATTGAGCTGGTAAACCATGTGCTCGTTCGGCGCGTAGCGGCCGTAATCGATCACGATGAACCAGGTGCCGTTTTTATACTTCTCAACGGAGTTGAGCTCGGGATGCAGGTAAACCTTGCCGCCCGGAATGGTTTCGTCAGCCACAAGCGTCTGCATCCAGTCGCTGATGCGCTTGACCTCCTGATCCATGAACGACTTGGTCAGGTTCTTGGCCATCGCCTTCTGCGCAGCCTTGACCAGCTTGCGACTGATCGCATCCTCGAGGCCCACGTAGCTGATGAATTTGCCGGTGATAGAGCGGTTGCCCAGGAGCGAGAAACCGCCCAGGACCGTGCGCGCGTAGTAGCAAACGCCGTAACGGTTGAGCAGATCACCCTCGGTCGAGGTATCGAGGATGTTGTACTCGACAGTACGCGACACATCCTCGGCATAGGTCACTTGGTTACCGGGACTTTCCCACTGCTTGACCGCCGCCAGCGCCGCGATGGCCAGCACCGAAGGGGGCAGGAAGACATTCGCCTTGGCCGCCTTGGAGTAAACCGCCGCCATCTGGTGAACCACGAGACAACGGTCGAAGCCCAGGCCGGCACCACCCAGCTCCTGACTGTACGCAACCTGACCGGCTACCGTGGCGTCCTTCCCGTCCAGCACCACGCGAGCTTTGATGCGCTTGCCGAACGATGCGAATTCACCGGCCATCGCCTTGGTGCCAGTGAAGCCAGGGGCGCCCAGGATGGTCAGATCCTCGGGCAAGCCAGACAAAGCCTGCAGGCCCAGCTTCTGACCTGACAGCGCGTTGACGCCGCCCATGACGTTGTTGATCGTGTCGGCCGGGGTTGCGCCCTCCTCGACCACCACCACATACACCGGCACCTTGACCACCTTGAGGATCTGGAAAACCGCCTGAAACAGCGTGCCCGCCTCGAGGCCGGTCGGATCGAGCAGGGCCTGCTGCGTGTAATTGCTGATGCGGAAAGGCGAGTTGAGCGGAATGCTCAGAATGTCGCGATTGGGCGCCGTGCCCACCAGGCCGATCACGTTGGAACCAAGGCCGCCCATGGCATCAGGCGACTCGTTTGACTCGATCGTGACGCCGTTGTGCTCGAAATTCGTAACTTCAGCCATGTCTATCAGGCCTCCTGAGTTGCGGCCTTGAGGCCCTTGTCGGTCTTGGCAGTCTTACCGGCAGCGGCAGGCGCTACCGCCTCCCCAGCAGCGCCAGCGGCAGCGAGAACGCTGGTCAGCTCGATCCGTCCAGCAGTGCGCAGCGCATGCGCTTCAACCTCGAGCAAATCTAAGGTTTCGCCAGGCGCGGCCCAGTGGCCGCGCCCCTTCGGGAAGGGGATCAAACAGGTGTAATTTTCACGGGACATACAGAATCTCCGGGCACAAAAAAAGCCGCAGCGCGGCCTTCAAATGCTTGTGAGTGTGAGGAAGTTGCGGGATTAAAAGAAAACGCCCCGTCAGTGCGGGGCGCTTATTCGGGTTGATCAGCGAGCCAGAGCGGCGCCGGCGGCCGTGCCTGAGAATCTGGAAAGCCCGGCGATTGCGGCCAGTCTCTCAGCGCCTGCATGTACACAAGCAACTCTGCAAACTGCTCAGCGGTCAGCCCCGTTTCACCGCCGATTTCCAGTTGATCGCGGTGGCGATCACGCAACCAGATCAGCGCCGCCATCTCCTTGTCTCGCCAGGTCCGCTCAGCCGCCGCATTCTGATCTACCGCTCCGACCTGCAACTCAGGGTCGTCATCAGACAGATACTCTTCGGCATAGCCGAGCTGATGATTCGAGAACAGGCCGCAGATTCGGCCAGAGTTATCACGTTGAACAAATGGCATTGCCTACTCCTCGGTCCAACCTTGAGTGTGCAGCGAAGCAAACCCCCCGGTGTATCCGGGGTATACATAGACCTGCACCACTACCTGTCCGGCCGGGCTCGTCATCGCTTCGCAATAGCCCGACACGTTCTCATTCGATGTCGCATCGTTGCTAGTGCCGATGCCACCTACGAAACCTGCTACCACGGTGTTTGCCAATGTGACGACCGCCGCCTCGGGCGAACGCACATAAATGACGCTCGATTCACCCTGCATGCGCGCATAAAACCTTGCCCGAGCCCGTACACCCGGCGGCACGCTAACTGTCAGCGTGTAGCTGTTCGTCAAAACGCTGGACACGAGCATATCCTGCTGCATCGTCTTGAAGTCAGTGCTATTTCCCGTGTTGATGAAAGGGATGATGCTGCCCGATGCATCGGTTTTAATGGCTCGCCCCTTAAGCCGGGTTACCACCTCATAACCCGGCGGAACGGTCGGCGCGGCCAGACTCAGAGAGAACAACAGGTCCGCCTCCCCTCCGGCCACTTTGCGAAGCAAAAAAACGTGGTACCAGCTCAGCGCCGCGCGCGCGCCGGCATCAAGCTTGTTCCCGCCCGTTCCCGGTGACCAAGCACCCGCCGCCTGCAAAACCCCGCTGATCGTCGCCGTCGAAAAGACAGGGTTTGACGATCCACGCGCCGTTCCTGGCGCAACGTCAATTGTCGTAGTCGGCGCCGCGATGTTCATCGCCGTGGTAAAGCCGGCGACATAGTCTTTCGGGGTTGCTGCGATCACCTGAGCGGCCAGCGCCGCAATATCAATGTTTCCCTGATTGATCGGCGCGTTCCAGGCCTTGATGCACCACATCACAGCTAAGTTTCTGGGGCGCGTTTCAGTCGATGTACGAGCCACCCGAGAGGCATCAAAAGTAGCCTGCGACCATGAAACACCAGCTCCATCAGAACCCGGGCCATTACCACCCAACGTTACAGAAAGCGCACCAGTGCCATACCAGCTTTGGCCGCCTGTCGAGCCGCGCGGAAAATCGCCAATGGCGCCGGTAATGTTCTGGAGCGCATCGAGCTGGTAACTCCCAACAGCACGCCCAACATCAATCCCGCGACCATGATCCCAGCCACGCAGAAACTCGCCACGAGACTCAGGCAATCGGAAATTACCCGCGCCCTCGTCGCCCTTGTTGAAGGCTGTCCCGAGGAACGTCGCCAGATCCGGATAAGTCGCAATGCTTTTTACGCTGCCGTCGAGCTCCAGAAAGCCAGGCGCCACCTTTCCCAACGGAAACGCTACCGTCGCACCTACCGGCAACGCCGAGGCCTGCGCGATCATCGACTCGATTTCCGACTTCGTGTAGGCGTCTTTGATGCCGAAACCAGATATCGTTTCCGGATTTGTGCCGGCCAGAACGCGACCGTACTTGTCGACCGTCAGGCTCTTGTATGTGCCCGGGTCAATGCCAGTGCGACCGGCAAGCATCTCGAACGTCAACGCCGTGGTGTCGAGAGTAATCGGCCCGTTCGTGACCAGCTGCCAGAGCGAGTCGCCGTTTACAGCGCCCTCCTCAACCATCACAGTAAGCCCAGGCGTCACCTTGGCGCTGGTATTGGAGTCAGCAGCACGCATCCATGCGTCGTTCGAGACGATCCATATCCCGTTATCTTTTGCCGCTGTCTGGAACGGCAACAGAACCCGCTGTCCTGCCGTGACCGGTACGGTGTCGATCTGCTGAGCGCCGCTCAACACGACGTTTCCTGTCGCTGCCGCGCGAACCGATTGCTTGCCATCAAGCTTGGCCAACTCGTCAGCCAGATAACCCATGACCCAGGCCCGCGTTGCCTTGACGACGGTGTCATCGATCAACAGCGTGACCTGCGCGGCGTTGCTCGTCTCGAAAATCGAACGAATGTAAAACTCTTTACCCGATCCGGACGACGCCAACACCGGCTTGAACGACTCCGGGTATTTGACGATGGCGTACAGGATTCCGGTCTCAGTCCAGAGCCCCGCCTCGCGCACGTACCAGCCACCAACCTCCGGCGGGATCGTCACCTCGGCCAGCAACCAGCTCGGGTTTTTATCATCTTGGAACAACGCATTTAGCGGGCCTCGCCACACCTCACGCTTGAGAGCAGAAGCCGTTGCGCCGGGGTTATAGACCGCGCCGCCACCATCACCGACCGACATTTGCGTCAGCTTGATAGGCACGCCAGCAGCCTTGCAGGCGTTCTCGTATGCGATCCCCGCATTGGTCAGCAGAGTGTAAAAATCAGCCATCTAGGGCACCTGAGGATAAATTGTGGTCGTCTCAACGACGTATTGACCGGCGCCCCTGCAGGCCACACCGGACGATGAAACGCCATCGATAACGATCGGGTAAATGGTGGCTAGCTCGCCGAAGAAGGTCGCAGCGCCAATGCAGTGGGCGCCGAACGCGCTCAACCCCACGGAAACCGACAGGATGTCGCGCTCGCTCTTAGCATCCGCGAGGCGCCGATCTAGGCGCGCGTCGATCTCCTCGCTGTAGGGCAACTGAGAGAACGCCCGCACGGTGAAGCTGTACGGCGTACCCGGCGGCGTTTGCTCGTACCAGGCAGTCACCTCGGGCACCAACTGCAGCCCCTTGACCGCGCTTTCCAGCGCCTGGCGCGTGCCCGCATGACGCTTGGTCGGCCAGGCCAGCGCGACCGTCAGCCGCTTTTCAGCCTCAGGAGCCACCGGACTCCACTCGCTGACGCCGCGATCGGCGGCCAGGTACGGCAAAAAATCGACCGGCGTCTGCAGGGGATCCATCAGCTCAGGAAATGGCGGATCGATCCGCTCCAGAAGCTTGGCAAAACCGAGATCGAGCGCCGCCTCAAGCGGCGATTGGTTGGCCGGTAACAACGTCCGCCGTACAGGCTCAAGGTCATCACTCATAGCGTGCGGACCTCGACCTCTACATCCGTGCAATACGGGGCCTGAGACGCAGTCGTGACGATCGGCGCGAGCGGCTCGAGGATCTCAAGCCTTGCAGCCCCGGCGTTGTGCAGGACGTAATCGATCCACGTCAGATCGACACGACCCTCGAGCCGGTGACACGCATCCGCATAATTCTGAAGCCGCACCTCAGCCCCGGATTCCACAAGCGCCGCGTCAGGCCCTGAATTGATGTACACAACCACCCTGATCTTGTAGCTGACGATCTGCGCGCCCTGGACGATCACTTGGTCGGTTTCTGGCTTCACGTCCGGCCGAGCAAAGTGCGACCGGACAGCGCTGAGCAAAGCGTCAGACGGCGCACCGTTACCCGTGCGAGACAGCACAGTTACAGTGACCTGCCCCGGAGCAGTGCGGCGGCCATTTCCATCCTTGACCTGAGCAGCAAAGCCATCAGGGTCGAACGTGTACGTCACATTCACAACACCGGCCGCGATCGGTTCGACCGAGACCCGAGGGCGCTCACCAAGCGTCAGCACCTCGCGGCGGTACTGCATGCGCGAGCCAGCGGCCGGCGCATGAGGCGCAAGGTAGTAGCGCAGCCTGGCGTCATCGTCGGACTCCATCACCGGCGGCACCGGCGGAAAGGCCAGTTCATCGCCAGGCGCGATCGTCTGCCGCTCGAGCCCCATGTCCGCGAGCCTGGCGTCGAGGTTCTTGCCCTCAGCCCACCACGCGAGCATTTGCTTGATACGAGCGTTGTATTTGCGCTCCTGCGTCTGCAGGCGGACTGTAAAGGCCTCCAGGGCCACGGTCAGCAGCTCACCCTCATTCTGCAGACTCACCTCGAGCTTTGCGGCACTCTCAGGCGAGCGCGCCGCGACATACTCGACAACAAACGCCTTGAACTCAGCGAGCAGCGCTTCGAACGCCTCGACCTTTACGATCTCAGGCTCGGCCAACTGATTTTGACCGGGTATGAGCATGCTCAAGTGGCCACCTCAAAGGACATTTTTCGGTTATGCCAGGTGCCCGACAGCTTCAATTTCAGGCCGGCGCCGTGGCGGACAGCCACCACCACATCGGGAACGAAGTCCCCGATGCCGTTGGCCTCGTTGTAAAAGGCTGCCACCGCCGCGCTCTGAGCCAGAATCAGCAAGTCATCGCCGAGGTTCTTGCCCAGCAGCAGGAGCAACTCAGAGCCGTACAGCGGGCGCTTCTGGCGGGTTCCTATGGGAGTTGTCAGCGCGCGCGTGGCCCGCTGCACGAATTGAGGCCAGTCATCGACAGTAGCCCCAGTGTTCCTGTCGATTCCGATCATTCTTAGCCCTTAGGCAGTGCTCATAATCTTGCCCTGATGGTCGATCAGGGGGCCGGAGAAGTGGACGCCCTCCTCATCGATCAGCAAGCCCGTGAGGCCGAGCATCAGCTCAACACTGTCAGGCTTGAGAGCTATGCGCGCCTCACCGACCTTGAGCTCGACGCCCTCACGGCTGGCCGATAGAGCGACAGGGCCGCTCTTCCACGCCAGAACGTGCGCTGCGTGGTCGTAGCTGCTTTCGGTGCCGTCCTTGTAGAGGCGCCGTGTCAGCTCGGCCGTGGCCGATGTCAGCGGAAACGCATCGGTTGAAAGCCCGAACAGGGCCACCGACTGGGCGCTGCTGTCACCGCCGCCGTAATTGAGCAGCACGCACTGCTCACCCTTCGAGGGATGCCGCGTTTCGCTCTGCTCGCCGGCGCTGGGGTTGAAATACTTGATCTGCGGCGTTTTCAGATCGCCGTGGGTAACCACGCACCGGCCAGCTCCAGGGTCCACCGACTCACAGGTGCCTATCCTGATGAAACTGTCGGCGCGACGATTCAAGTCCTCGAGGTGCTCCTCGATCTCGAGCAGCCGATCAATGATCGGCCCGAGCTGCGAATTTAAAAGCTGCGAAAACATGGCTCACACCTCGAGCTGCTGATACTGGCCAGGATCATCGAAGCCGGTCACTTCCCAGCTACGGGCCACCAACGGCGGCGCCCTGAACTCCATCACCGGATCCTCGAGCAGAACCGCGCCGATGCTTATGAACTGCTGAAAGTTGACGCCCCAGGCCTCATAACCGCCCTGGCCACCCTCGAACATCGTCGGGCCACTCGACAGGCGATCAGGTAACCCACATTGCACGCTGGGCAGGCCCCAACGATTATCCGTAGCCAGCCGCTCGAGAAGCGTGGCCAGGTTGGCCGCCTCGAGGTTGGCATGCTTCCGCCAGCGCCCGACTACCGCGTGCAGCGTCACAGTGACAATGTGCGACTTGCGCCCGTCCTGCGACCTGACCCCGGCCTGGGTATTTTCGATCTCGATCAGCACAGTCGAGTCGCCGACAGTGCCATCGAAGTCGTTGTAGTTGCCGACAAGCACACCAATGTCGGCTGCAAGAATCGCGTCGCCGATCGCAAAGAACAGGTCGGAAAGGTTATTCAAATTCCTTGAGGACATGCGAAGCCTCTCGCTCAAACAGATCTGCAAAGCGCTCCATGGCGCGCTTTTCCCAGCGCCCAAGGACGTTTGTGGCGGGCCCGTCCCAGTCTTCTTTGACCGACTCGATACCCAGCCTTGCGCGCCCCTTGCGCCGAAAAACCAGCGACTTGCCATTTCGGCCGGTACCGATGAAGGCATCCTCATAAAAGCGATGCCCCACCGCCACACCGCCGGGCACTTCCCTGGGCGTACCCAGGTAATGCACCAATAGCGGCTCAAGGCCTATCCACAGCTTGATTTCGTTCCCGCGGCCCCGGGTAAACAGGTTGTATCGGTGACGCACGGGGCTTTGAGATATCCGCAGCTCTTTCGCGATCTCCCGCGTGCTGTGCGTGCGCAGCCACTGGGCTGTTTTTCGCAGCGCCCGGGCGGCCGCTATATCGAGCTTTCGAATGATCTCCCCTGTGCGCCCGTTGAGCAGCACAGCCGCCCTGTCAGCCTCAAGATTGAGTTGGAAGCCAGCCATTCTGTTTAGCGTCCGAGGCGCGAGCCTTGCGGCTGCCGTGGGGTATCAGGGTCAGCAGCTTTTGCAGCCGGCCGTGGGGAACGATCTCAGTAATCGAGTAGGCATTACCCTCCTCGTCGATCACCTTGACCGCCGTCCTGTCTGCAGGGGCGTCAGCGTTGGGCAACTGCAGCAGGCGCTCATCTGGCGATGCACGCAATTGAGCCGCCGACCGAAGAGCACTGGCGCGCTGCATGCGGCCGATGCCAATTGGCACACCCCACATGCCATTTACATCCCGGTCATCCCGCCCATCCTCGACGAGCTTGACCGTACAGCCGAACTCTTCAGGGTCAAAGAACGACGCTAGGTCGTCATCACCGATCATGCAGCGCCCTTAGCGGCCGCCTTCTTGTTAGCCGTCTCGAGTGCCTTCGCCTGGGCCGCGTTGGCCGTCCTGAGATCGCCGACCTCGATGAGCAGCTCGTCGCGCTCCTTGGTCAGTTCTCCGTTGACTTTCTGCAGATCCGCGACTTGCGTCTCGAGGCCCTTCGCGGCGTCTGCCACCGTGGCGAGTTGGGCTTGCGCCGCACCCAGCGCGGCAAGGGCTTCGGCTGCATCGAGAGGCTCCTCATCATCGGGAGGGGGAAGCCCCCGGAATTGCGCGATTTCCGCATCGGTTGCGTCGCGGGCCACTTGGCCAGCCACCAGATTATTGCGCTCGGAACGGCCCACCTCGAGCACCGTGCCGACCTCGATCGGTCGGTCGACGCCTTGCCGCCAGAAGTTGTGCAGGACGTACACCACATAGCCGAGGGCTAGGGTTACTTCATTCATCGCCGGATCTCCGGTTGAACTGGGAAACGGGGGCCAAAGCCCCCCAGGACTGCCTTAGGCCGCCTTTTTCTTCTTGGCCAGGCAGAAGCTCGACAGGTTGCGATAACCGGCGTCGGCGTCTTGGAAAACGCGAACGACCAGGCCGTCGCTGTCGGCCTGCGCGTAAGGGTCCGGCTTGAGATCCAGCGCACCCCACAAGGCCACGATGGCCTGCGACCAGTCGCCAAAGGCCCACGAGTCGCCTTTCACCTGATTCGTGGCAAGTGCGTCATAGCCATTGACCTCGTTGTTGCGCCAGATCTTGGTGCTGTCGCTGCTGTCCGGATCTTCCTTGCGCTTTTTGGCGTACCCGCGCTGGGTAACGCTGGTCAGGTACTTCATCGCGCTGACGTCGCCGTTGAAGGTCGCGATGCTGGTTTCCATGTCGACCAAATCGTCGAACAAGATCCCGCCCGCACCGTACTCCAGGCCCGGAACGCCGGATTGGTTGTACAGGCCCAGCGGCTCAGAGTCCTCGCCAGAACCGAACAACATCGCACGGTCGAGGGCAACGGCCAGGCCGTTGATGAGGTCGGAGATGATGAGGGCCTCGACGCTCATCGAGGATTGCAGGCGCAGCTTTCGCGATACGGCGATCGCACCGGCGATAGTCTTCGGCTTGAGCGGCAGGTTCGTCAGATCCATTTTGGACAGGGGAACCGTGCCGTTCTCGGGGATCCAGTAGAAGTTAGCCCCCGCAACCTTTTTCGGGATCGAAACATCACCCTGCAGACCGCCCAGGACGCGAGCGCCGAGGTGGCCCATCACCGCCTTGTTGCGAACCATGTCGATGAACTGATCGACGCGCAGTTCATTCGCGACCAGCTCGCCACCTGCACCGGCGCCCGTGGTCATGCCAACACGCTCGGCCAGCAGGTCATGGGGGATGTAGATGCCTCGGGCCTCTTTGCCGGTGGCATCCGCAATCGCGATATTTACCTCCTTCTCGAGGCCTGCCTCCTTCCAGTCGCCGTTTGCCGCAGCATTCAGGGCGCGCAGCAGCGAGTAACCACGGCGCTCCTTGTCGCTCAGGCCCAGGCCGCGAGCAGTGACGTCGATCTTCTCGCGGAAGCTCGGCAGGTCGCCGTTACGGCCCGAGGTGTCAGGGGCCTGAGAGGTTGGGTTCGGGTTCATCTTGTCGAGAATCTTGGCGCGGACCTGATCGGCGCTCAGGCCGCCAGAGAGCGCCTCGCCGATCATGTCCATCGCACCATGACGCTGGCACAAGGCGAAAATATCAGCCGAGCGCTGACGCTCGTTGGCCTCGACGGCGGCAGTGTCGGGGAGGCCGTTGGTGTTTTCTTTAGGCATTTCAATTCCTTGAACGGGTTGATTCACTTGCACAGGCTCAGGGAGCGCGCGGTCTACCCCGACAGTCGGGTCGGCCGGAATGGATACGCTGGAAACCTCGTAGGGTTCCCAGCGGGTGACGCGGTAATACTTGAGGTCGCCCTCGGTGCGATCGAGGACCATCTCTTGCGGGTCGTAGCCGACAGAGATGTTTTGTCGGATCTTGTCGACAACGTCCTGCCAGACCTCCTCGGCATGGGCGTTTTTCGAGAAACGCACCCGAGCTCGCAGCTTTTTGTCATCGTCGAGCCAGGCCTCCTCGACGACGCCGATTTGCGTCCAGCGATCGTGCATGTCGAGCAACGGCGCACCGGCATTCATCCGGGCCAGGCTGACCGACTCGGGCGAGTGATCGAGGATCTCCATGCCGAACCAGCGCCGGACGGGGTACTCGCTCGAGACCGCGACCTCGACAGTTCGGGCGTCGACGTCCAGCGTCGAATGGTCGACCGCCATGGAGCGGTGCAGCGGCTTGCCGCCGAGCTCGCGCAGCAAAATCGACGGATCAGTCGTCTCCGGCTTCTTTTTCGTCATCAGGGATTTCCGTTTTTGCGGTGCCAGTGACTGGCGTTTCAAACGAGAGGTTGAGCTCGCGTAGGCGGGCCTCCTCCTCGGCCATTTCGACGAATACCTCGTCTGGATCGAGGCCCTGGGCGCGGATGTACCAGCCCCGGGTCCGCGTGCGGTTGCCGATGGATTCGGTCGCCGCTTTCGAGTCCTTGCTCGGGTCGACCCAGTCCCAGCCTCGAGGCGCCCAGTCGATCTCGCGATAGAGATGGAACTCGCGGGGCGGTAGCCGCAAAGCGCCCTTGAGCAAAGCCATTTCCAGCCAGGCTTTACCCACGAACTTGTGCAGCTCGGTAATCACAAACTGCTGCGTATCCTTGTAGAAATCCCGCTCATCGAGCTCACCGGACCGCAGCGAGGAGAAATTCACCCCCTCGAGGTCCTGGGCGAGCTTGTTGTAACTTGGACCCCAGCCAGCGGACACGCCGCGTAGCCCCGACTTGGTGAAGGGCGCGAAGTTGCTCGACGGGTGCGTGTTGTTGTAGGGCTTCCACGTCACCCCGTAGGGGAGCAGCTTGCTCGAGCCGGACTCGATTACCTCGTCGATTTCGCCGTCGTCCTCATCGCCCGGATCATCAACAAATTCGGCGTTCTGCTCATAGACGCCGGTGATCTTGGCCCCCATCTCGGCGGCCACCATCTCGGCACCCCGGTACTCGCCCAGGTGGTGAAGGTCTAATGCCCCCGCATGCGTCCAAGTGAAACCGCGCGATTGATGCGGGCGCCACGGATCGAAGCTATGCCGCAGCTCGCTCGCAGGGATCCGCTCATACTTGTCTTCTGCGCGGGTCTGGTAGGTGTCCCCAGGGTGCGATTTGAGCAGCCAGTAAGCGACCGGCGCCTCCCAGGCGTTGCGTTCGACCCCCATGCGGATTCGATTGCCGTTGCTCAGCCAGGTGTTGAGCGTCACGTCCAGGCGATCAACCTCGAGGATCTGCAGGGCAAACCCCCAGCGATTGGGGAAGTTGCGCACCATTCGGACCATCACCTCGCCGTCACGGGCGAGGGTCTCGAGCCAAAGGCGCTGGAACTGCCAGAACGAGTAAGACTCGGTGACGTCGCAGTTCCCTTTCTCGCACCATTCCCAAAACTCGTTTTCGATCAGGCGGCGGCGCTCGCGGTCCGGCTTACCGTCCGGCGTCTTCGCCTTCGACATCATCTGAATCCCGAAGGAACCGATGACGTTTTGCTTGAGCAGCCGATAGAAGCGCTTCGCATAGCCGTTGTTGATCGACTGCTCGCGCGCCCTGGCCATCAGCGACTGATGGTCGGCGTAAATCTCTTGGTTGGCGTCGCCGTAGCCGGTGCGCTGGCTCCAGCTCTTGGTTAGGCGCGTATGCCTGGCCATCTGAAAAGCACGCTGGCCACCCTGCTCGCGGGGCGCCTTCGGCACGGCGAGAGTGGGCTCCTCGCGGACCCGCACGGGCCGCGAGCGCACCCTCAGTAGGTCGCTGAATAAGCCCATGTCACATCCTCACGCGAGTGAACCGACCAAAAGGCGATTTCCCTCTCCGGCTTTCGGCGGCAACCTCCCGGCGATACCGGGTGCGCAGCGCCTCGAGACGCTCCACCGGGATCCGGTCGAGCTTCATCCCGTCGATTTCGTAGCTCTGCTGATCCTTGGGGATCCGCTTCTCGAGCGCCGCCTCGATCAGATCAAGCATGCGGCGCGCATGACTGCGCCCGTCGAATGTCTCGGCCTGCTGCAGGTCGACGAGGACCTCCAGACGACCTGACCCCAAGGTCTGCCGATCGTCTTCACGAACGGCATAGCAAGCCCAGTGATAAGCGCCTGGCGGCAATGTCCGCGTCTGACTCGAGGTCATGCGGAACTGATACGGCTCGCCGTCAGTGCTGACCACGTCCAGGGAGCCAGGCCCCCGCAGCGAAAAGCTAAGCGCCCAGCCATCAGCCGAGGGATAGGCGCGCGCCTCCCGCGCCCAGGTGACAGAGTCACCAGCGTGCAGTTTTGTCGGTTCCATGAGGGGTTATCACTTACGGTTGATCTTGAAGCGGCCACCGCGCTTGGGCGGGGCCGATGGCTTGGCGGGCTCAGGATCCGGCGTGGCCACCGCCGAGGCAGGGGCTGGAGAACCAACCGCGGCTGATTCCGGCTCGATCTCCAGCGGCTCGCCCTGGGCGACCTTGATCGCGGCTTTAAGCTGGGCCTTGGTCAGTACACCGCGCTTGCGGCGGTGCAGCTTTTCGCGCAGGGCGAGGATGTATTGCATGCCCTCACAGTCGAGGTAATGGTTCTCCCCGACCTTGTTGAACTTGCCCTCCTCCTCGCTCCACTCCTCGCCTACGATCTGCTTGCAGTAGTCGTTGCTCACCTGCTGGTGCAGCAACCACCACCCGGGGCGGTTGTCAGGGACGCCGATGCGGCTATGTACCCATCGTTTCGCGAGTGTTGTGTCGAACGCCCAGCGGCTGTCGCCACGCTTGCGGACCTTGCCGAGCTTGTTCTGCTCGACCAGTTCCTTTTTGAACGGCATGGGCAGCGATTCTCGGCCCCGCATGGCGATAACTCGGCCCGGGTGGCTATGAATGAAGTTGTAAACCTCATCATCTCGATAGCCGATGTCGACGCCCATCAACGTGATCGGGTAGCCGTCGAACTCACGCTCGAGCACATCGCCCAGGGCGTCCCACACCTCCTCGCGATCGGTATCACCCACCAGATAGTCATGCTCCAAAAGAGCCGAGCCCATCGCCGGATACCAGGCCCTTACCACGTAATACAGGCCACGTTTCTGCACGTCGACCGTGCAGAAAATCCGCTCAGGCGGCAGTAAAACGCGCCCCTCGGGGTAGCCGTAGCGCTCGCCCTTGACCGCTTCCCACGTTGGCACGTCGCCAACTTCGGAGTAACACTCGCCGAAACCGGTGTTGTACACGCCCTGCAGGGTCGCAGCATCGCCACTGCGCATAGCGCCGAGCAGCTTTTTCGCAAGGAAGCCGTAGGACTTCTTTGCCGCGAAGCTGCACAGCCCCGAGATCCAGATTGAGTAATGCGTAAACCCCTCGGTGTCGGCGAGGCCGCTTAGCGCTGGCTTGCCGTCCACAGCCTTGACGCTCTCGCCAGGGGCTACAGCCTGGCCGCGCTTGTTCATCCAGGGCCGCCACTTATCCTCGATCATGCAGCCGCTGTTCGGGCAAGTCAGCCGAGCATGCTGCTCAGCCTCGTCGGGCGAGCACTCCTCGGCAGTGCCCTTGCCTGGCCACCACAGCAGATCGCTCCAGGGCACGAAATATTCGCCGCAGTGCGGGCACGGGACCACCCACTCGTGCCGGGTTCCGCTCTGCCAAAGTTTCCAGATTTTCGAGCCGACAGCCTCGGGCTTTGCGATATCCCAATGCCAAAGACCGGTGCGCTCGTCGAGGCTCTTGCTGATCTTGCCGCGCAGCGGGGTAGCCGTATAGCCGACCTTCGAGTCGACATAGGCATCGCCACGGGCCTCGATTATCTCGAGCGTGTCGCCCTCTTTCGTGTTGACGATCCGGTCGACCTCATCGACCAGAATCAAGCCCGCCGAGTCGGCGGCCAGCTCGGTCGGCGAACCGGCCCAGGCGAATCGCAGCTTGGCGGCGCCGATCCACTTGACGAATGTCGACGAGGCTGCCTCGCGGTACTTCTTGAGCAGCGACTCACAGCCGTTAATCATGTCCATAAACTTCGGGACAACGGTGTTTTTGAGGAGCGGCGCCGTGGGCGCGACGTACATGATCGGCGTCGGGTCCTCGTCCAGCCGGTGGCCACAGACGTTTTCCATGGTGACCGACTTGCCCATCTGCGTTCCCATCACAAACGTAACCCGGGAAAAACAGGGCTGCGCGAACGCCCAGGCCACGGGGCGCATGTACGGGTTCGCGTCAGGGTTGAACGGTCCGGGAATCGGCGCGGTCGATGGCATAACCCGGCTGTCTCGAGCCCACTCGTCAGCCGTCCGCCTCGGCGGTGCTTTCACCGTCTTCGATAGTGTCGATATCGAGACTGCCAGCTTGAGCAACGAGCTCTTGTGATCTTTGTTCGAGACGGTCGGCAGTAGACGCGCGGATCCGCCGCATTTCGTCAAATAGCTTTGCTCGGATTTCGGCAGGGTCATCGATTACCGCCAGGTCGCTTGCCAAGCGGCTCGCCACAGCGTCGAGCTGCGTCGCATAAACCGCCGCAATGGTATTCAGGAAGAACACGACCCCGTCGACCGGCACCAGACGGGAGCGGGCAAGGTCGATTTCGATTTGCAGTTTTTCGCGGCGCGCCCGTTTGAGCAGGCGATCCTCAGATTTGGCCCCGCCACCCGAGCCATCCTCGTCCTCGTCGTCGCCGATCTCATTCCGCAGCGCCTGCGTGATGAGCCACTCGATGGCCCGCTGACTATCGATCTGCAGGGGGTTGCCCTTGCCGCCACCTCCGGCGACAGGGAGCCCGTCCTCGATCAGTTTGCTAACCCACCGCTCGGATTTCCCGATCAGGTCAGCCAGCTCCTTTCGGCTGATGATCTTGCCCATTGGTAGAAAGGACCTCGACGGCTAAACGCATAAACGTAAAAACGCAATTGGTCCTTTGCGTTTTTACGTTTTTGCGCTTTTACGTGAATACGCAAAACCGCGCCGCGCCTGGCCTCACGGTCAGGTGGGTCGCTGGGCGGCGGGTTTCGGGTATTGAAGAAGGGACCGGAAAAATCCGATCAGACACGAGCGAACGCGGCGGTGTTTCGCCCCGTGAGAGGCCCCCCGCCGGGGGAGGACCCAAAATATCGGGCGGCCGCACCACGGCGGTGCATCAGCCCGACAGGGCTTGCCCCGCCGTCTGCCGGCCCGATGTAGGCTCGATCGACGACGTCCTCGAGGACCTTGCGGGCAAGGGACTCGAGGACGCTGTCGCGCTCCTCAGGCTCCAGCCCATCCAAGGCCGCCGCGACTGCCGCCGGCAGCCGACAGCTAAACGCCAGGCTCACTGTGACGCCCCCGCATCCTGTGAGCCTGGCACCGGGCGGAACGCTGCGATGCGCTCCGCCAGGATGCTCGAGTAAACACCCATTGCGCGCCACTGAGCGCTCAAGCGATCACGCTCGTCCTTAGGCAGCACTGGGAAAACCTCGCTATTGAAGAAGCGCATCAGAGAGTCGGCTTTGTCGTCGAGCTCGGCTTTTTCATGGATAACGCGGACCTCGTGAGGCGTATAGCCCTCGGTCGTGGCCAGGCATGCCTTGATCTGCTCCACGCCGACCAAGCGATCGGGCAAGCCTTTCACGCTCAGCACCGAGCGAATCTGGCGCAAGGCCGAGCCGGCGACTCCCTGGCGAACCTCGTACAGCGCCTGCGAAAGGCGATAGCCCTCAAATTTCCAGATTGCCTCACGGGCCGCGTCGCGGGCCTTCGAGATGGCCATCTCGATTCCGAGCGCCGGATTGAAGTTCTCCCGGGCGGCACAGGCCGACATGCCGGTCGCCAGAACAAAGCCACTCGGAAGAATCGCCACTGCGATAGTGGTGGTGGTGCCCGGAATAACGCGAGTGTCATAGGCGACCATGGCGAGGACCTCCTCGACCATGGCCGGGGTCACTCGAGGGCCTGGCAGGCCGAGGGCGGCGATAATTGCCTCGTACTTCTGATCGTTATCATTCATGGCCCGCGATTCCTTTTCCGTTATTCACTTTGGCGTGAGTCTCACGAACCCAATCTCGCAGGCTTACGAGCTGATTTCGGGTCGCGTGGCAGGTGGCATAGTTGTCGGCGACGACTTCGGTTGCGCCAGAGAGCGCAACTCCGGCGGGTCCTGCATCAGCAGGCTCGGCGGGTCCGGGAAGTACATTTGCGACGGCGGCGTCATGCAGCCGGACAAAACCGCGAGTGAGAGTGCAGGCAGCATCAGCAGCCGGAGTGACATAGACGGGAACCTCTTTGGTGATGGTCTTGCCGGTCTTGTAGATGATCCGATCGCGGTCGACGTACTTGGTGACGACCACGTCGCGCACGGTGCCGGCCGCCTGGCCCTGCTCGAAGACCTCGCGCAGTTGCTTGACTTCGGCGTCCTTGGCCTTGCCCTGCTCGTTGGTTACGCCGTTGACGTAACCGCAGAGATAGAACACGCCGAGGAGCGCTGCCAGGGCGATAAGCCCTGCGATCAATCGATTCATAGGCCCACCAGAAATAGAGAACGCTGCACCTCACGGCGCTTTGGAATGCCCGGGCACTTGTTCGCCGGGATTCGACAGTCAAGGCCCGCGACGAACGTCCAGCGCCGGAACTGCTCAGCGGCGGCCGGCCACTGGCCAGCGATCACCAGCCGGTACATCGTCGACTTGATAAAGGCCGAGGCCCCGACGTTGTAGACAAAATCGGCCATCGCAATCTTTTGCCAGATCGTCGCCCTGGGAACGGTACGCATGACAAAGTCGACTGCGCCGCCCATGTCGCCCTGCAGGTATGCGGCGCACTCGGTAGGGGTGGCCACGTCGCCGCGCCGCACGCCTTTCGTGTGGCCGGTGCAGATCGTCCAGACACCACCCATATCGGGATAGGCCTCGTAGACCGTGCCCTCCATTTCAGGCGTGAGGACCATCAGGCCCGCGATGATTGCGGCACGTTCGACCGGCGCAGGCAGGCCGGTCTCGTTGACGGTGAAGCCCGCTGCCGCCAGCGATAACGTGACGGCAGCAACGATTCTCTGCAGGAGGTTCATTCGGCGGCCCCCTGCGCTTTCCGACGCCTTCCCTTGATGAATCGCGCAAGGGGCAGAACCCACTTACTCATCACGAAATGAACGATCAACAGGCCCGAGTAGGCCGCCGCGAGCACATAAGCCAAGTCAAAGGCAGTGAGGCCGCCAATCATGAAGCCCGCCGCGAGGGGCGCCGCCTTCGCCGCCTCGGTTCCGAGCGAGAAATTCGCGGCAGTGGTAACGACTTCCTTGCCCATTTGCGGGCCTCCAGAAACGACAAAACCCCGCACGATGGCGAGGCCTTGGAAATGGTTGCCGGATCATGTCCGGCGGCTGTGACGCTACACGCCCTGCCACCCAGAAACGCAAAAGCCCGCAGCAAGGCGGGCTTTGTTGGTTTTGTGACAGCTTGGATAATTTAGCCATTTAATCTAACTTATGCAAGCTTTTTGACTTAAAATATCAATAATTTTAATTTCATAGCCATTAATCACCAATTGCGCAAAAGCGCTTTTACGTCTTTACGCAAAATTCAGCGCCCTGGAAGCCTTAACTTCGTGCCAACGGGGTAATAGTCGTGAGGCCCCATATCCGGGAAGGACGCCGCGTTTATGTCGCGGATCTCCTGCCAGCGCCTCGCGTCCTTGAGATTTCGAGCCGCTATGCCCATCACGCTTTCCCCCGGGTTCGTCACATATTCGACGCGACCATAGGCGTACAGAGCGCCCCAGGCATGAGGATTAACCCTAGCCACTCGACCCCCTCGCAGATAGCTCAGCAGCAGGCGGCGCTCATCAAGGGCCATCATCAGATACCTTGCCCGTGGTGCCCCAATCCGAAACCGGCGCATCAGGGCACCAGCCCCAAGGCACAGCCGCGCCGCCGCAAATCGCGTTACATCGTCGAGCAGCGGATCATCAACCCAACCCGGGACGGCATAGTACTGCGCGTCGCGCGGGGTAATTCTGGCCTGGCTCATTCAGATACGTCCCCATAAATACGTTTTTACGCAATGACGCTTTTACGTTTTTGCGCTTCTTGATTCGCGCATCCAGCCGGCGATAGCGCCCTCGAGCGTTGCATAGCCGGTTGCCGAGAAGCCGCAGGCCTTGCAGCCATAGCCCCACGCACCGGAGGCCTGGATAAATCGGGGGTAGGTTCCGTTTCTGCAGCCGTGGCGGGGCAGGGTGTCGTCGTTGACGATCTCCCAGGAGATCCTGGCGCGGGCCTCATGGAGAGCGACATCACCACGAGCCTTGCACTCAGGGCAGATCATCAGCATGCGCGCAGTCGCAGTATCGCGGCGCAGTACCGGGGCGGTTCCGCAGTGGATGCAGGCCATCACACCCCCCTGTCAACGATCACAAAATCGAAGTCGCCCAGGGCGATGGCCAGGGCCGACAGGGCGTCTCGGTCGAGTCTCGCGACCTGATCGGCGTAGAGCTTCCAGCGCGGAGCCCAGTGCACGTCGAAGTTTCCGCGAGCCACCTGCAGCAACTGCATCAATTTCTCGCTGCCGTGAATCTCACGGCCACTATTCATCCGCTCTTTGCCAGCCTGTACAGCCAGGTGTGACAGGGCGCGTACGCGCTGCAGCGTCTTTGCCTGCAGTTTGCCGAGCAGAGGCTCGACGCGCGCCCACAGCGCCACGACAGAGCCCTGCTCGTCGTCCCACACGCGGGAATCGCCGTAGGCGTAGCGCAGCCACTGGCCGTACTCAGGCGCCAGAGCGCCGATGGTCTTGATTACGTGCGCGTCCTGATAAGCGAACGGACCCAGCAGCACGGCTCCTTTCTTCTTGGGGCGCGTCTCGCTGGCAACTACTCGGGTAGTGCTACGGGCCAGGCTGGCCACGTAGTCAGCCGGCAGCCGACCGGCCGGACCGCCCTCGGTGATGCATTCCCCCAGCTCCTCGAGGAGGCGGCGCGGGAATGCATCCCGGGTTTTCTCGGTTGTGTACTGCGCAACCCCGGCATGATCCCGCTCGTCTGCGAACTGCGCGCCCAGGTAGGACACGAGCACCAGATCGCGCATGGATCCGATGACCTGGGCATCAATTTCCCGACGAGCCTGGCGACGAGCTCGCAGCGGCGCCGGCGACGGCACTGGCTCATCAACCAGCACGAATGCTGGGCCTCCAGCAGCCACTTGAGGCGCACCGCCGGACCAGCCCATGGTTAGAACCTCACGCGCACCCATACAGCACCCCCAGGCGCTCGGCCTTGGCCTGGCAGCGCGTGCAACGATATGTGCCAGGCATGGCAGCGAGGCGAGCCGGCGGAATTGTCTCGCCGCAGATACAGCGGCCGTTCAGGTTGACGGTGATACTGTCGGCCAGTTTTGCCAGACGAGCCTTGGAAAAGTCATCGGCAGCCTTGAGCTGCAGGTCAGTAGCGAAATCGCCGGCGTCAGGCATGGCTGGCAACTCCGTTTTTGAGGTCGCGGGCCATGTTGATCACCCAATCAATTGCATGCGACAGGCCCAGGTACTCGAACGCACTGTCGGCCGCCTGCACATCCTTCATTGCAGTGCTGTAGATAACCACTCGCCCATTGAGGCGAAGCTCAGCGCGAATGATCGGCTGACCAATTTGCGGCTGCTCGCGGTGCTCATTGACCAGCAGCACCACGGCACGAGGGGCGACCTTGAAAACTTTCATCCAGTCAGCCATGCCACACCTCCGGCAACGGCTTGTGATCGGTCAGAGCCGCGAAGGCTACGGGGTCACGGTCCAGCAGCTCGCGCATGCGATGGGCCATATTGACGAGAACCTCGATTTCCTCGGCCCCAGTCGCCGCGACCAAGGCCTCGAGACAGTCCGAGGTCCCCTTGTAGATCTCGCCCTTGATCTCGCGCATACCGAGGGACATCGCCCGCTCGCGCTTGCGCTCTTCGGCGGCCTGCTGGCGCTTGCGGTCCTGCTCACGGATCTTGTCGGTTCGCGCTGGGCGTTTGCGCGGCGCCTTGGCTTGCTCGCTCATTGGGCGCCTCGCACGACCACGAATGCCTTACCGAGGGGGAGCTCGAAGCCAACGCCGGCCGCGAGCGCCGTAATCTCGGAGATGATCGCGCCCACCGCATCGAAGCCCTTCTCGACCATTTCGGCCGCATCAGCATGATCGTCTCGATCATAACGACCGTCCTGGGCAGGATTCGCTGCAGCCTGAAAGAACTCGGCGCACTCGATCATCACCTCGGCAATACGAGCCCTCGAGGACTGCACACCGTTGACGGGGCGCAGCTCAGGGCGAATGACAGGGATCATGCCGGCGAACAATTGCAGGTCTTTCAGCATCTCAGAACGGAACGGTTCCGAGACACTATTGATCCAAGGCCACTTCCACTCGAGTGGGAAGGGCTGCGAGGCATTGAAAATTCGGTCTACACGCTGGCGCCATGCTTTGCGCGCCTTGATGTAGGTGTCGCCATCACTGGCAATGACCAGACCCTCAACGAGGCCCGCGGCTTCAAGAGCAGGCGCCAGCAGCTCATGGGCAAAACGCTCCATGGACCACTCGGAATGCTGAAACCACTGCAAGGTATGGGCGAGGATGATTTCCTTTTCAGTTTTTTGTGACATAGCAGTTTTGATTCTCTGGATGCGGGGTATGTAGAGATGTCTACATTCTCGATATACAGAGAAAAATTTGCAAGAGAATCCCTCTATTGAGAGTGGATGCAGACTGCATCCAGAGAGGACAATAGGCGCAAGGAGGACCATGTCCATATGAGAAAGCCAATCACCATCGGACCGGCCATCACCCGCCGCCGACAAGCACTCGGCTGGACGTTGCAGCGAGTTTGCGATGAGACCGGCGGCGTCCTTTACACCGGCTACCTGAGCGACATCGAAAAAGGGAAATCCACACCCTCAATCGATAAGGCTCACGCCATCGCGACGGTCCTTGGGACGACCATCGACCAACTCATCGACGAAAGCACAAGCGGCACCACGCCAATGGCACCGACCGAGCACGCTACCAGGGCGCCAGTCGTACCATGGACCCAGGCCGCCCAATGGGCGCAAGATCCTGATATATCAAGGCTTCCAAGCGGTACTCCATGGGAGGTTCAACTCGACAGCAAGAGTCCTCGAGGCTTCTTTCTGCGCCTGACAGATGAGTCGATGCACGCACCTGCAGGGCCGGCCTTTCCGAACGGCGCCCTTATCTTTGTCGACCCAGACCTCGAGGCTCAGCTCAACGACTTCGTGGTCGGCTACGACACCGACCCAACCGCGCCGACCTTCAAGAAACTTGTGAAGAACGGATCGCAAAGCTATCTGCAGGCTCTCAATCCGCAATTTCCCGTAAGCCAAATTGATGGAAATTTCCGCATAATTGGGGTAGTCATAGGGATGACGATGAGGACCTCGAGGGGGCTCATTCGATAAACAGAGACAACTGTTTCACTGAATAGAGAGAAACGGATAGACTAGCGCCCAACCGCTAGCTTTTTCTTTTTTCGCGCAAACGCAAAAAAGCCGGGGTTACCAGCCCCGGCCTTTTTGCTTGGCTCACCCCCTAAAGGGGGAACCTTCCAACCTGATTTGATCGTTTAGACTGTTTTAGCGGGCAGTCAAAGCGGCAGGCGGACGATGTGAATACGTCTACAACGCCGACAGTTTAGGTCTGTGATGGGGTGAGTCAAGCTTATGCGTTTTTGCGCTTTTGCGTATTTACGCAAGGGGCACCATGACGGACAAGAAGCACCAGAACGCCTTAGCAGCGTTCTATCAGGAACGATTCCACTCTCGGCCCGAAGACCTGGCTGACTACTGCTTTGGCGATATTTCGTCGATTGCGGCAGAGGTCGGCGTCGATTGGTCATCAATCTCTAATGGCGTGAGATTCACGGCAGGCCAGAAATCGGCGCCCATCGGCGGCAAAATAGGCTGGACCGACAAAAAGCACCGGGGCAAGCTCGCTGTATGGGCCGACGAGCGTGAGATCCAGCTCGATGACGGCATTAAGCTCAAGCTGCCTTTCCTGACGTTCAACCACAACAACACGGCGATCGGCTCCAGTAACTGGAGCGGATGGCAGGCCCTGCTCGAGCTGTACCGCATCCAAGGCGGTAAGGTGCCGTCAGCAGAGCAAGTTAAATGGCGTGAAGCGCAGGAATCCCGGGCCGCCGAACGCGCCCGGCGCCAAGAGGAGGCAGAACAGCTTGAGCGTGAGGCTCACGCCCGCAAGATTGCCGAGCGTGATGCCTTCGAGGCCGCTTGGTTCAAAGGTGGCCGCCACGAGTTCCCGATCATTGCATACGGGAAACCAGCCACGGGCTCGGTCGAAGTCCTGGGCGAAGAGGATGGCTCGGCGCCTTACCTGCAGAAAAAACAGATTGGCGAGATCGCCCAATTCTGCCGCCTACAGCGCATGCGCGACCGAGGCGGCGAGTTTACTGCTCTGCCATTGTTCGACATCCACGGCCAGTTCGGCGGCGTGCAGCGTCTTTATGCTGACAAAAAGCTGCAGGGCACCGGCGTCCAGATGGACGGCCTGCACTTCATCATCGGCGATCTCGAAAACGCTGATCGCATCTACAGCGCGGAAGGCTTCGCCACCGGCGCCAGCATCTACCTCGCAGAGCAGGCAGCAGGAAAAACAGTTGCCGTGATTATCACGCTAAGCGTTGGCAACCTCGTCAAGGTGCTCGCGCTGTACAAGCGCCACCGGCCCGAGCTCAAGATCGTCAACGCGGCCGATGAGGACCAGTGGAAGCGAGTCGGCAACGCCGGGCGCCTGGCGGCCCTCGAGATCCACCGCGACCACGGCTATCGCGCCATCCTGCCCGACTTCATTTTTGCAGGAATGGCCCCCGAAGAAGTGGCCGAGGCACGACGCACCCAGAACGGTCCGACCGACTGGAACGACTTCCACATCCGCCACGGCCTCAAGGCTACCGCGAAGGCCCTGCGCTCCCACGCCTCGCTCAAGGCCGAAAAGGACTATTTCGCCTATTGCCTGCAGCGCGTCATGGCGGGCAGCACGACCGAGGAGGCGGCAGCCCTCACCGCCATCGGTGCAGGCATGATGCTCGCCCCGATCAAGTACGGCACCAAACAGGTTATTTCGCTCGTCCTCAAAGCGCTCCCGGCTGGCTTCTCCGGCAACATTTTCAAGATAAAGCGCCGGGCCTTGTGGCTGGCCAAGATCAAACTTTCAGAGGCCCAGCAGTTGCGCGGCTTCTCGCCGACCGCCCTGGCTCGCCCAGGTATCCGTCATATCAAGATCAAGGGCATCCGCGCCAGCCACGGCGGCACGCTTATCCCGAACCACGTCGCCGACCTCGTCGAGGGGCTCGAGGGCTGCATCATCGTCCGATCGCCAATGGGCAGCGGCAAAACCGACAACCTGATCGGCCCAGTGATGCGCAACTCGAAGCGCGCGGGCTACCTGGCTCACCGCATCACCCTCATGGACGACGCGGCGAACCGCCTGCAGATCCGCCATTACTCGGACGTCCTAGCCGTTGAAATGCGCGACGTCACGCACATGGCCTGCTGCGTCAACTCGATTACCAACTCCCGCTTTTACAGCACCGCGACCGACCGAAACTGGTTTACCACGCTCGAAACGCTCTGCATCGACGAGGCCAGCCAAGTTATCCGCCACGTCACCAGCGGCCCAGTAGAGGGCCCGGTCCGGGTGATGGATACCATGCTCGAAGCGATGGCCAAGGCTAAGCGCGTGCTGCTCTGCGACGCCGACGCCAACGATTCAGTCATCAGCCTTTGCGAGGAGGCGTGCCCAGGCACCCCGATCACTATCATCGAAATCGAAGGCACCATGGATCACGTCGCGGTGCGCTTCGGCGACGCCGACGAGGTCTGGCAGAAGGCTCTCGAGCTGATCCACGGCGGCAAGCGCGTCCTTGTGGCCAGCGACTCCGCGGAGAGCGCAAAGCGCCTGGCCGTCCTCGCCCTGGAGAAAAACCCCAAGCTGCGCCTGCTGCTGATTTTCCGCGACTCCAAGTCAGATCCGGCGGTCGAGGCGTTCCTCGCCAACCCGAGCGAGGAGGCTGTCAACTATGACGTGTTGATCTACTCGCCTGCGATCAGCTCCGGCGTGTCGATGACTCGCCCACATTTCGAGCACCATATCGGCCTATTCAGCGGCAACACCGTAGGCCCAAGCGACGCCGTGCAGATGCTTCGCCGCGACCGTACCGCGCGCAGCTATCTGATCGGCATCGGGCACAGCAACGTGCAGCGCGATACCGACCGCGAGGCGATCTATCGTGGCCTAGTGGCGGCGGATGAGGTCGCCTGCTCATTCGAGGAGACCACCGACGAGATCCTGCTGCGCCGCAAGAAAACCGCGTTCGATGAGCTCTATCTCTCGTGCGTCACCAACGAGAACCGCGCCAAGAACAATTTCGCGAACAACCTGCTGCTGATGCTCTACGCCGACGGCTATCAGGTCTCCCGCATGGATGGCGACGCGCTGCTCGCGAAACTGTCGCGCACCAACCGCAAGCGCGCAGGCGAGCTGGTGTTCGCCCAGCGCCTCGAATTGATCGAAAGCGTCACCACGCCGACCGAGGAGGAGTTCGCCCGGTTGAACCGCATGGAGATCCGCAGCGAGGCCGAATCAGCCCGCGTCGACCGCTTCCAGATCGAGCACCAGCTCGGAGTCGAAACCATCCGCGCCGACGACGTCGCTTTCTACGACGACGGTGGGATCTCGAAGGTAGTCGCCCTTGAGCTGCTCCAGGCCGACGAGGCGCAGGCTCTCGCCTTCGATAAGGCGCAACGCAAGTCCAAGGTCACCTTGACCAAGACGCGCTTTAAAACGCCTGCCAGGGCCTTCCTGCGCGATGTCTTCGCGATCCTTGGTGTAGACCCAATGACCGGCGAGGGGGAGTTCACCTCGGCAGCCTGCCGCCAGGTCCTGGCCAAGATCACCGCGACCCAGGCCTCGGCGGAAATGTACAACGCTCTGCGCCTGGGCAAGTTGGTCAAGTTCGGGGCCAAGCGCTGCTGCGCGACCACCGTTGTGCAATCGATCCTGCGCCGCCTCGGTCTCGACGTGTCGAAGCGTAAGAGCCGTGGCCAGCATCTCTACTGCATCAACCCCGAGCACTGGTCATTCATCACAGGTTACGTCAACAACCGCGCCGTCGCGGGCGTTCACTCCCTTGCCACTCACGAGCACCCGTGCCCGCACGAGCCCCGCCTTGCGGTGGAGAACGTCGATTCGGCCGTTACCCTCGATGCGAGGGATACTTCGCAGAGTGTTGATATAGCACCAGATGAAAAGTATCCCTCGCTGCAGATCCGCGAACGTATCTACGCCGCCGCCCGCTCTGCCTTCGATCCTCTCGGTAATTCTCTGTCGATGTTGATCGAGATCCTGACGCCTGAGGTCGCACGTAGTTTCGCGAAGGAGGGGGCCGACAGCAGCATGATTCGATTCATCTTGCAGCACGCGGACAGAGCTCTAAGCTCGGCGGTTGAGGCCTGAATCATGACCGTTCGTCGGTATTTTTAGCTGGCGAGTATGGTGGCGTCCGGCCCGCAGAGCAGGGGCGTCACCAGGCAGCTACTCGGATTGAGGCAAGCGGTTTAAACTGTACGAGCATACAGGAATCAAAAAGCCATTAGTCACAGGAGGGACTTATCAGAATGCAACAGTTGGACAGAATCGACGGGGCCACCACGGCCCTGCGAAGGATTGACGCTGTACTCAGTATGATCCTGCAAGTCGGGCCAGACGCCCGCCTTAGCGAGGTCATGGAGGCGAATAGTTTGATTCGAGATGAAGTGACGCGGGCTCTTTCGATCCTCGAGGATGGGGATCACATCGAGAGCGCCTGCATAGAAGAAGGGCCGGTGCCGTCAGCGGTTCAGCCTTCAGCGCCAGCCCAGGGAGGGGCAGCGGTGGTAACCCTTAGGCCTTCTCTGCGAGGGTAAAGGCCTCCCGCAAAGCCGTCATGCGGTCCGGACTCTTGCAGGTCGCGACCTCAATCCCGTTAACGCTGGCCACTGCAACCCACTCACCATCGTCTGTCTTGTGCGATGTCATGTGCGGCTTAGCCTTGGCCACCACGGAGGGAACCTCGGCCATCGCATTTGCCGCGTGGGCCGGTACTCCCAGGGCATCCGCTGCGATCTCAAAATATTCTTTGATGTTGGGCCGATAGCTGCCAACGTTGACCGAGATAGCCCGTTGATTGATTTTGGCGAGGGGATCCGCCTCGATCGCCGATTTAACCCAATCATGGATCCGCTCGAGGCCAGCCCGACCTTTTATTTTCGGGTGCTCGTCCAGAGTTTTCAGGCCCTCGAGGCGACTCGCGAACTTGTGAGCGGCGCCCCTTGGCGGCTCGTCCTCATAGTGAATCTTGAACTGCTTATAGCTTTCCTGGGTCTCGAGATCCTCATGCCCGAGCATCTCGCGCCAGAACACCTCGGCGCTCTTTTTCGCCCAGCGAGGGTCGTGCGCGAAATGAGTCTCGAACATGATCCGCGCCCAAATCGCGCGGGTGTCCTTGAAAACGCGGGTCTCGTCGTTGAAGGTCCGTTTTGCGAGCATGTTGAGCGTCTTCGCCGTGCGGCGGTTCACTTCTGTCGCGTCCATGCCCTGCAGGCTTGAGCCCTCGGGCAGTGACCGCAGGCGATCAATCGCCGCGAGCACCACGTCCGCTGCAACGAGGGTGTAAATGCGGTAGCTCGAGCCGTAGTCGACCCCGAGGCGCTGTTTCGCCTGGCCACTGAACTCGAGCTCGAACTCGCCGACCTTCTTGAACCGGCCCTGCGTCAGAACCTCGAAGGCTCGGCGGCCGGTGGCCATGGCCACGCCCAAGGCGAGGTGCGAGAAGGTGCTCGAGGAGAGCATCTCGGCAGCGGTGGCCACGTACCAGTGATAGCCGATGTCGATAGTGTTGAGGGCCTTCTCCTCGAGGATCGCGGCCGCATGGTCGGCCATTTGGTCACGGGTAACCGATGGCAGGTTCAAGTGGCGCATGATCTCGTGGTCGATTTTCATCGCTTTCACGTCGAGATAGGCCGCCTCGTTGCCGTCGCGCTTGATCTTGTCCTTGAGGGCCTTATAGGCCAGGCGCAGGGGGACGATGTCCGTCATTTCCGCCATGGCATGCAGCTCGGGGGTGTACTCCGGGTGATGCTTGGCCATCCGCCGACAGGTCTCCTCGATCGCATGGTGCCGCCAGTTCTGCGCCTGGACTGCGTTGCGCAGCCTGGTCAGGTAGCGGCGATAGCTCGAGGCCTTGAGCTTGTCCTCGGGGGCCTTGCGGCCGTCCTCGTACAGTTTCGTTTTGATGCGCTGGGCCAGGCGCCCGATGCGTTTGGTTTTCTCGCCGCGACTGGCGCTCTCGTCGCCGTCGATCTTCTCGACCTCCTCAATCATCCATTTGATGATGTCGCTCAAAACGACCTTCTGGCGGACCTGCCCACCGTAATTGCCGTAACCTGATTCTGGATACTCGAGCGGCGTGCGTGCCTCCTCGATGCTCTTTGCGTTGACCATGTTACCCCCTCCAAGTGCATACACAAATAACCCTAGCACCAATTATACAATAGTCAATACATACACATCAAGCCCTCTCTACTAATGAATACACATTTAGCCCTC
>NZ_JALLJA010000033.1:0-33899 GCF_023242385.1 Pseudomonas sp. MWU12-2345
GAAATCTCGCAAGACTCAAGGGCCTCTTCGCGGCGGTGCGGCGATCCGACAAGCCTGGCTCCTACAGGACGGCGTCGTGCACAAAATTCGCATACGACATCACACTGTAGGGGCCGGGCTTGCCCGCGAAGAGGCCGGCCCAGGCGCTGCAAGGCTCAAGAGTCATATGCAAGCTCTCGGCGCATGGCTATCATGCCTGCCTCATTGTGAGTCGAGACCTGCATGTTGACGTTGTTGAAGCTCCTCAAAGATGGTCGATTCCACTCCGGGCAAGCGCTGGGGGCAGCCTTGGGCGTCAGCCGCAGCGCCGTCTGGAAACAGCTCCAGCAATTGGAGGCGGAGTTCGGGCTGGTTATCCATAAAGTCCGTGGCCGGGGTTACCAACTCGCCAGCCCGCTGGTGTTGCTGAGCGAGCTGGAGATAGCCGCCGCAAAACCCTCGGCCTCCTGGCCGGTGCATGTCTACGACACCATTGACTCAACCAATGCCGAGGCGCTGCGACTGGTGGAGAAAGGTTCCGTTGCGCCATTCATTGTGGTGGCCGAACGGCAAACCGCAGGACGAGGGCGCCGGGGCCGGCATTGGGTCAGTCCGTTCGCGGAAAATATCTATTACAGCCTGTTGCTCAGGATCGAAGGCGGCATGCGTCAGCTGGAGGGCTTGAGCCTGGTGGTCGGCCTGGCGGTTCTAAGCGCATTGCGTGAGCTGGGGATCGCCCGGGCGGGGCTGAAGTGGCCCAATGACGTCCTGGTGGACAACAAGAAGATCGCCGGCATTCTGCTGGAGCTGGTCGGCGACCCGGCGGACGTCTGTCACGTCGTGCTGGGGGTCGGGATCAACGTCAATATGCAGGTTGCCGAACAGGTGGATCAGCTGTGGACATCGGCACGGTTGGAAACGGGCCGTTCGATCGATCGCAACGAGCTGATCGCGAGCCTGGGGGAAAAGCTGCGCTTTTACCTGGAGTGGCACCAGTCCTCTGGTTTCGCGGCTATCCAGGCTGAGTGGGAGCAGAATCATCTCTGGCAGGGGCGCAAGGTTGCCCTGGTCGCGGGAGTGAACCAGGTCGAAGGGATCGTGCTGGGCATCGATCAGCAGGGTGCGCTCCGTCTGCAGGTGGATGGCGTGGAAAAGGTCTTCAGTGGTGGCGAACTCAGCCTGCGCTTGCGCGATGATGCTTGAGTTCGAGGCGGCTAGCGGTTTTAACAAGGGCAGGGCGCATCGGGTGCCCGTCCTGGTATTGGTTGGCTTGGCGGTGGCGTGTCCGCTCGATTGAGGTTCCTATGCGTTGGTTGTTTCTGTTGTTGCTGGTGCTCAATGGTGTCTATTACGTCTGGCACCAGCAAGAAGCGCCCTTGAGGGCCAAGGAAGTCGCTCCTCTTTCGCTGTACCGCAGCGCTCACCAGGATATCCAGTTGTTGAGCGAATCCGATGGCGCCGGCGGGCGTCGTGCGGTCTCTGCGGCGCCGGAGCGCGAAGGCGATTGTGTCTATCTGGGTGCCGTGGCTCGCCAGGATCTGGCGCAGTCCATTGTGCAGCGTCTCCAGGGCAGCAATATCAAGGCGCGGGCAGAGCAGGTGAATGTGCCCGATTCAGCGGGGTACTGGGTACGGATCGCACCTGAAAGCCAGCATTTGCTGGACGATGCCCTGCTGCAGAACCTTGCTAAAGAATTCAATGAGTTAAAACATAAAATAATGCCGTGCGAAGGCATTGCAACTGTCGAATAGTTTGAATAGAATGGCGCCCGCTTCGCAGTGAACACCTCTTGAGGGACTGGCTACGAAGCGGGTCAACGCAGCTAACCTCATAATTTAAATGAGAAAAATGCTTGACAGAAGGTCGACATGATGTAGAATGTCGGCTCGCTTAGGAGGGGTTCCCGAGCGGCCAAAGGGATCAGACTGTAAATCTGACGTCTACGACTTCGAAGGTTCGAATCCTTCCCCCTCCACCATATTTAAGCGTGAGCTGCAAGCTCCGCGGGTATAGTTTAGTGGTAGAACCTCAGCCTTCCAAGCTGATGATGCGGGTTCGATTCCCGCTACCCGCTCCAAGTTTGCTGTTTGTGCACCGTGTTTCGCTCTTGTAGCTCAGTTGGTAGAGCACACCCTTGGTAAGGGTGAGGTCAGCGGTTCAAATCCGCTCAAGAGCTCCATAACAACAAGGCAGATATGCAAATATCTGCCTTTGTTTTAATGGCTGATGTAGCTTGCTTAATTCTTCTCCTGAGGGTGATTTCGATGGCTAAGGAAAAGTTCGAACGTAATAAGCCGCACGTCAACGTGGGGACCATTGGTCACGTCGACCATGGTAAAACTACGCTCACTGCTGCCTTGACTCGCGTTTGCTCCGAAGTGTTCGGTTCGGCCAAGGTCGACTTCGACAAGATCGATAGCGCCCCAGAAGAAAAAGCTCGTGGCATCACCATCAACACCGCTCACGTTGAATACGATTCGGCCGTGCGTCACTACGCACACGTTGACTGCCCAGGTCACGCCGACTACGTAAAAAACATGATCACCGGTGCTGCGCAGATGGATGGCGCGATCCTGGTTTGCTCGGCCGCTGATGGTCCGATGCCGCAAACCCGTGAGCACATCCTGTTGTCCCGTCAGGTAGGCGTTCCCTACATTGTGGTCTTCCTGAACAAGGCTGACCTGGTAGATGATGCCGAGCTGCTGGAGCTGGTTGAGATGGAGGTGCGCGATCTGCTGAGCACTTACGATTTCCCAGGTGACGACACGCCGATCATCATTGGCTCCGCGCGCATGGCGCTGGAAGGCAATGATGAAAATGGCATGGGTACTTCGGCTGTCAAGAAGCTGGTTGAGACTCTGGATAGCTACATTCCCGAGCCTGAGCGCGCAATCGACAAGCCGTTCCTGATGCCGATCGAAGACGTGTTCTCGATCTCTGGTCGCGGTACTGTTGTGACGGGTCGTATTGAGCGCGGTATCGTTCGTGTTCAAGATCCGCTGGAAATCGTAGGCTTGCGTGACACTGCTGTCACCACCTGCACCGGCGTTGAAATGTTTCGTAAACTGCTCGACGAAGGTCGTGCAGGTGAAAACTGCGGCGTTCTGCTGCGCGGCACCAAGCGTGACGATGTCGAGCGTGGCCAGGTACTGGTCAAGCCGGGTTCGGTCAAGCCGCACACCAAGTTCACTGCAGAAGTTTACGTCCTGAGCAAGGAAGAAGGCGGTCGTCATACGCCGTTCTTCAAGGGCTACCGTCCGCAGTTCTACTTCCGTACGACTGATGTGACTGGTAACTGCGAGCTGCCGGAAGGCGTCGAAATGGTAATGCCAGGTGACAACATTCAGATGACTGTCACTCTGATCAAGACCATTGCGATGGAAGATGGCTTGCGTTTCGCTATCCGTGAGGGCGGTCGTACCGTCGGCGCGGGTGTGGTGGCGAAAGTAATCGAATAAGTAGTTGAAATGCCTCTCTCAGGTCGACATAATGGTCGGCCTGATTCAAGTTTTAGGTCAGTAGCTCAATTGGCAGAGCGACGGTCTCCAAAACCGTAGGTTGGGGGTTCGATTCCCTCCTGACCTGCCAGATTCACTCGGTGTGTCTGGCTTTCTTTTCACAGGATTCTCTTAGATGACCTCCAACGCTGAAGCCCAAGGCTCTCGCTTCGATCTTCTCAAGTGGCTCGTCGTAGTCGCTTTGGTGGTGATTGGTGTTGTTGGCAACCAGTACTATCATGGTTCGCCGATCCTGTACCGCGTACTGGCTCTGCTTGTCATCGCTGCTGTAGCTGCCTTTGTAGGCCTGCAGACCGCGAAAGGCAAGTCGTTCTTCGTGCTGGCAAAGGAAGCTCGTACCGAGATTCGTAAAGTCGTATGGCCGACTCGCCAAGAAACCACGCAGACCACGTTGATCGTGGTGGCTGTTGTTCTGGTAATGGCGTTGCTGTTGTGGGGGCTTGATTCCCTGCTCGGCTGGCTTGTTTCCTCGATTGTAGGCTAAGGGTGTCCCGTGGCTAAGCGTTGGTACGTTGTGCATGCTTACTCGGGTTACGAGAAGCATGTGATGCGCTCGTTGATCGAGCGCGTAAAGCTGGCAGGCATGGAAGATGGCTTCGGCGAAATTCTGGTCCCTACTGAAGAAGTAGTGGAGATGCGTAACGGCCAGAAGCGCAAGAGTGAGCGTAAGTTCTTCCCTGGCTATGTGCTGGTACAGATGGACATGAACGAGGGGACTTGGCACTTGGTCAAGGACACCCCTCGGGTGATGGGTTTCATCGGCGGTACCGCCGACAAGCCTGCACCGATCACCGACAAAGAGGCAGAAGCGATTCTGCGTCGCGTCGCTGACGGCAGCGACAAGCCGAAGCCGAAGACACTGTTCGAGCCGGGCGAAGTCGTACGTGTTACCGATGGTCCGTTCGCTGATTTCAACGGCACCGTCGAAGAGGTCAACTACGAAAAGAGCCGCATCCAGGTGGCCGTGCTCATTTTCGGACGCTCTACTCCGGTAGAGTTGGAGTTTAGCCAGGTCGAAAAGGTCTAGCTGAACAAGCATCCCAACCCCACAGTCCAAGGCTGTGGGGTTTTGTCGTCACTGGGATAAACGCGCAAGTAACCGGGGAGCCTTTCGAGGCGCTAGAACCCGTAATTGGAGTGCCTCATGGCCAAGAAGATTACCGCTTACATCAAGCTGCAAGTGAAGGCCGCCCAGGCCAACCCTAGCCCACCCGTCGGTCCAGCTCTGGGTCAGCACGGCGTGAACATCATGGAATTCTGCAAAGCCTTCAACGCCCGTACCCAGGGTCTTGAGCCAGGTCTGCCGACGCCTGTGATCATCACTGTTTACAGTGACCGCAGCTTCACTTTCGAAACCAAGTCCACCCCGGCTTCGGTTCTGCTGAAAAAGGCCGCCGGCCTGACCAGCGGTTCCGCTCGTCCGAACACCGTTAAGGTTGGCACCGTGACCCGTGCTCAGCTGGAAGAAATCGCGAAAACCAAAAACGCGGATCTGACTGCAGCTGATATGGATGCAGCCGTGCGTACCATCGCCGGTTCTGCTCGTAGCATGGGCCTTAACGTGGAGGGTGTGTAATGGCTAAGCTGACCAAGCGCCAAAAGGCTATCGCCGGCAAAATCGAAGCAGGCAAGGCCTACAACTTTGTAGAAGCCGCTGCTCTGCTGTCCGAGCTGTCGACTGTCAAGTTCAGCGAGTCGTTTGACGTTGCTGTAAACCTGGGCGTTGACCCACGTAAATCCGACCAGGTCGTACGTAGCGCTACTGTGCTGCCACACGGCACTGGCAAGACCGTTCGCGTTGCTGTGTTCACCCAGGGTCCGGCTGCTGAAGCTGCTCTGGCTGCCGGCGCCGATCGCGTTGGTATGGACGACCTGGCTGCCGAAATGAAAGGCGGCGACCTGAACTATGACGTCGTTATTGCTTCCCCGGACGCAATGCGTGTTGTAGGTCAACTGGGTCAGATCCTCGGTCCACGTGGCCTGATGCCTAACCCTAAAGTCGGTACCGTAACTCCAGACGTCGCCACCGCGGTGAAAAACGCCAAGGCCGGTCAGGTTCGTTATCGCACCGACAAGAACGGTATTATCCACACCTCCGTTGGCAAGATCGGCTTCGACGCCGTCAAGCTGAAGGAAAACGTTGAAGCCCTGATCGCTGACCTGAAGCGTATCAAGCCAGCTTCCTCGAAAGGTATCTACGTCAAGCGCGTTACCCTGAGCACCACCATGGGTCCAGGCCTGGTCATCGACCAGAGCTCGCTGGAAGCGTAAGACGCGCATTGGCGCAAGCGATTGCGCCAATCGAAAAAAAATTGGGGTCCCTGCCTGGCGGGGGCTATCCAAGACCGTAGGCGGCGCAAGCCTTAAACCTCAAGCCTACGCAGATGGTGCTCCCGGTTCCTTACCGAATCAGACACCAAAACGACATCCGGCTTCGGCCAGATGAAACGGTAACAAGCAGGAGTTAAACCCGTGGCAATTAAACTCGAAGACAAGAAGGCCATCGTCGCTGAAGTCAACGAGGCTGCCAAAGTCGCTCTGTCCGCTGTCGTGGCTGATGCCCGTGGCGTAACAGTAAGCGCGATGACCGGACTCCGTAAAGAGGCCCGCGAAGCTGGCGTGTACGTACGTGTCGTACGTAACACCCTGCTCAAGCGCGCTGTTGAAGGCACCGAGTACTCGGTCCTCAACGACGTGTTCAAAGGCCCGACCCTGATTGCTTTCTCCAAGGAACACCCGGGCGCTGCTGCTCGTCTGTTCAAAGAGTTTGCAAAGGGTCAGGACAAGTTCGAGATCAAGGCAGCTGCGTTCGAGGGCAAGTTCCTCGCAGCCAATCAGATCGACGTACTGGCAACCTTGCCGACCCGTGACGAAGCAATCTCCCAGCTGATGAGCGTGATTCAAGGCGCTACCAGCAAGTTGGCTCGTACTCTGGCGGCTATTCGCGACCAGAAAGAAGCTGTCGCAGCCTAAGGCTGAGCACTTCTTTTCGCGTATTTTTGTTTATTTCGATGGTCGCGTAGGCCGTCCCCCAATTCAGGAAATACAGTAATGTCTATCTCCCAAGAAGATATCCTCAACGCCGTAGCTGAAATGTCGGTTCTGCAGGTTGTTGAGCTGATCAAAGCTTTCGAAGAAAAATTCGGTGTTACCGCTGCTGCTGCTTCGGCAGGTCCTGCTGCTGCTGCCGCTGTTGTTGAAGAGCAAACCGAATTCAACGTCATGCTGCTGGAAGCTGGCGAGAAGAAAGTTAACGTGATTAAGGCAGTACGTGAACTGACCGGTCTGGGCCTGAAAGAAGCCAAGGCTGTAGTTGACGGCGCTCCTGCCCTGGTTCTGGAAGCTGTTGCCAAAGACGCAGCTGACAAAGCCAAAGCAGCACTGGAAGAAGCAGGCGCTAAAGTCGAGCTGAAGTAAGCTCTGACCTTGCGTCTCCAGCCCGAGCGTTAAGCGACAGGCTGATGGCTGGTGGCTCTTGCCACCGGCCTTTTTCCGTTACTGGCGGCCGACTCGGTCGGTGCCTTTGACGTGCTTCAACCACCCGATGCGGTGGCGCAAACCATGGGGTTTGCACGATTTTCTGGCTGCTCCCGTCGGGGAGGGGCCAAACAAGCAGGTGACCAAGCTGGGGAACGCTGATGGCTTACTCATATACTGAGAAAAAACGTATCCGCAAGGACTTTAGCAAGTTGCCGGACGTCATGGATGTGCCGTACCTCCTGGCCATCCAGCTGGATTCGTATCGTGAATTCTTGCAGGCGGGAGCGACTAAAGATCAGTTCCGCGACGTGGGCCTGCATGCGGCCTTCAAATCCGTTTTCCCGATCATCAGCTACTCCGGCAATGCTGCGCTGGAGTACGTCGGTTATCGCCTGGGCGAACCGGCATTTGATGTCAAAGAATGCGTATTGCGCGGTGTGACTTACGCCGTACCTTTGCGGGTAAAAGTGCGCCTGATCATTTTCGACAAAGAATCGTCGAACAAAGCGATCAAGGACATCAAAGAGCAAGAAGTCTACATGGGTGAAATCCCCCTGATGACCGAGAACGGTACCTTCGTTATCAACGGTACCGAGCGCGTGATCGTTTCCCAGCTGCACCGTTCCCCGGGCGTGTTCTTCGACCACGACCGCGGCAAGACGCACAGCTCCGGCAAACTGCTGTACTCCGCGCGGATCATTCCTTACCGCGGTTCGTGGTTGGACTTCGAGTTCGACCCGAAAGACTGCGTCTTCGTGCGTATCGACCGTCGTCGCAAGCTGCCGGCTTCCGTGCTGCTGCGCGCACTGGGCTACGCCACCGAAGAAGTGCTGGACGCGTTCTACACCACCAACGTTTTCCACGTGAAGGGCGAAACCCTGAGCCTGGAGCTGGTGCCTCAGCGTCTGCGCGGTGAAATCGCCGTCCTCGATATCCTCGATGACAAAGGCAAGGTGATTGTCGAGCAGGGTCGTCGTATTACCGCTCGCCACATCAACCAGCTGGAAAAAGCCGGGATCAAAGAGCTGGATGTGCCGCTGGACTACGTCCTGGGCCGCACCACCGCCAAGGTCATCGTGCACCCGGCTACCGGCGAAATCCTGGCCGAATGCAACACCGAGCTGAACACCGAGATCCTGGCGAAAATCGCCAAGGCCCAGGTCGTTCGCATCGAGACGCTGTACACCAACGACATCGACTGCGGTCCGTTCATCTCCGACACGCTGAAGATCGACTCCACCAGCAACCAACTGGAAGCGCTGGTCGAGATCTATCGCATGATGCGTCCTGGTGAGCCACCGACCAAGGATGCCGCCGAGACCCTGTTCAACAACCTGTTCTTCAGCCCTGAGCGCTATGACCTGTCTGCGGTCGGCCGGATGAAGTTCAACCGTCGTATCGGTCGTACCGAGATCGAAGGTTCGGGCGTACTGAACAAGGACGATATCGTCGCGGTCCTCAAGACCCTGGTCGACATCCGTAACGGCAAAGGCATCGTCGACGACATCGACCACCTGGGTAACCGTCGTGTTCGCTGCGTAGGCGAAATGGCCGAGAACCAGTTCCGTGTTGGCCTGGTACGCGTTGAGCGTGCGGTCAAGGAACGTCTGTCGATGGCTGAAAGCGAAGGCCTGATGCCGCAAGACCTGATCAACGCCAAGCCAGTGGCTGCGGCGGTGAAAGAGTTCTTCGGTTCCAGCCAGCTGTCGCAGTTCATGGACCAGAACAACCCGCTGTCCGAGATCACCCACAAGCGTCGTGTCTCCGCACTCGGCCCTGGTGGTCTGACCCGCGAACGCGCCGGCTTCGAAGTCCGTGACGTACACCCGACGCACTACGGTCGTGTTTGCCCGATCGAAACGCCGGAAGGTCCGAACATCGGTCTGATCAACTCCCTGGCCGCTTATGCGCGCACCAACCAGTACGGCTTCCTGGAAAGCCCGTACCGTGTGGTGAAAGACGCCCTGGTCACCGACGAGATCGTGTTCCTGTCCGCCATTGAAGAGGCCGATCACGTGATCGCCCAGGCTTCGGCGACCATGAACGAGCAGAAAGTGCTGATCGACGAGCTGGTAGCCGTACGTCACCTGAACGAGTTCACCGTCAAGGCGCCGGAAGACGTCACCCTGATGGACGTTTCGCCGAAGCAGGTTGTGTCGGTTGCAGCGTCGCTGATCCCGTTCCTCGAGCACGACGACGCCAACCGTGCGTTGATGGGTTCCAACATGCAGCGTCAGGCTGTACCGACCCTGCGTGCCGACAAGCCGCTGGTAGGTACCGGCATGGAGCGCAACGTTGCCCGTGACTCCGGCGTTTGCGTCGTGGCTCGTCGTGGTGGCGTGATCGACTCCGTCGATGCCAGCCGTATCGTGGTTCGTGTTGCCGATGACGAAGTTGAAACCGGCGAAGCCGGTGTCGACATCTACAACCTGACCAAGTACACCCGCTCGAACCAGAACACCTGCATCAACCAGCGTCCGCTGGTGCGTAAAGGTGATCGTGTTCAGCGTAGCGACATCATGGCCGACGGCCCGTCCACCGACATGGGTGAACTGGCTCTGGGTCAGAACATGCGCATCGCCTTCATGGCATGGAACGGCTTCAACTTCGAAGACTCCATCTGCCTGTCGGAACGCGTTGTTCAGGAAGACCGTTTCACCACGATCCACATCCAGGAACTGACCTGTGTGGCGCGTGACACCAAGCTTGGGCCAGAGGAAATCACTGCGGACATCCCGAACGTGGGTGAAGCCGCACTGAACAAGCTGGACGAAGCCGGTATCGTCTACGTCGGTGCCGAAGTCGGCCCGGGCGACATCCTGGTCGGCAAGGTCACTCCGAAAGGCGAGACCCAACTGACTCCGGAAGAAAAACTGCTGCGTGCGATCTTCGGTGAGAAGGCCAGCGACGTCAAAGACACCTCCCTGCGTGTACCAACCGGTACCAAGGGTACCGTCATCGACGTGCAGGTCTTCACCCGTGATGGCGTCGAGCGCGATACCCGTGCCCTATCCATCGAGAAGAGCCAGCTCGACGAGATCCGCAAGGACCTCAACGAAGAGTTCCGTATCGTTGAAGGCGCGACCTTCGAGCGTCTGCGTTCCGCGCTGGTTGGCCACAAGGCCGAAGGCGGCGCTGGCCTGAAGAAAGGTCAGGAAATCACCGACGAAGTGCTCGACGGTCTGGAGCATGGGCAGTGGTTCAAACTGCGCATGGCTGAAGATGCGTTGAACGAGCAGCTCGAGAAGGCCCAGGCCTATATCGTTGATCGCCGCCGTCTGCTGGACGACAAGTTCGAAGACAAGAAGCGCAAGCTGCAGCAAGGCGATGACCTGGCTCCGGGCGTGCTGAAGATCGTCAAGGTCTACCTGGCAATCCGTCGCCGCATCCAGCCGGGCGACAAGATGGCCGGTCGTCACGGTAACAAGGGTGTGGTCTCCGTGATCATGCCGGTTGAAGACATGCCGCACGATGCCCATGGCACCCCGGTCGACGTCGTCCTCAACCCGCTGGGCGTACCTTCGCGTATGAACGTTGGTCAGATCCTCGAAACCCACCTGGGCCTGGCGGCCAAAGGTCTGGGCGAGAAGATCAACCGCATGATCGAGGAGCAACGCAAGGTCGCTGACCTGCGCAAGTTCCTGCACGAGATCTACAACGAGATCGGCGGTCGTAACGAGGACCTGGACAGCTTCACCGACCAGGAAATCCTCGACTTGGCGCACAACCTCAAGGCTGGTGTGCCAATGGCCACCCCAGTGTTCGACGGTGCCAAGGAAGTTGAAATCAAGGCCATGCTGAAACTGGCAGACCTGCCGGAAAGCGGCCAGATGCAACTGTTCGATGGTCGTACCGGCAACAAGTTCGAACGTCCGGTTACCGTTGGCTACATGTACATGCTGAAGCTGAACCACTTGGTAGACGACAAGATGCACGCTCGTTCTACCGGTTCGTACAGCCTGGTTACCCAGCAGCCGCTGGGTGGTAAGGCGCAGTTCGGTGGTCAGCGTTTCGGGGAGATGGAGGTCTGGGCACTGGAAGCATACGGTGCTGCATACACTCTGCAAGAAATGCTCACAGTGAAGTCGGACGATGTGAACGGTCGGACCAAGATGTACAAAAACATCGTGGACGGCGATCACCGTATGGAGCCGGGCATGCCCGAGTCCTTCAACGTGTTGATCAAGGAAATTCGTTCCCTCGGCATCGATATCGATCTGGAAACCGAATAACACGTGACGCGAATCGAGAGCGGGGCTGTATGGCCCGCTCTCTGCTCCGCCAGGAGGAAAGGCCTTGAAAGACCTACTGAATTTGCTGAAAAACCAGGGTCAAGTCGAAGAGTTCGACGCCATCCGTATTGGATTGGCCTCGCCTGAGATGATCCGTTCGTGGTCGTTCGGTGAAGTTAAAAAGCCGGAAACCATCAACTACCGTACGTTCAAACCTGAGCGTGACGGCCTGTTCTGCGCCAAGATCTTTGGCCCGGTCAAGGATTACGAGTGCCTGTGCGGTAAGTACAAGCGCTTGAAGCACCGTGGTGTGATCTGCGAGAAGTGCGGCGTTGAAGTCGCACTGGCCAAGGTTCGTCGTGAGCGCATGGCGCACATCGAACTGGCTTCGCCGGTTGCCCACATCTGGTTCCTGAAGTCCCTGCCGTCGCGTATCGGCTTGCTGATGGACATGACCCTGCGTGATATCGAACGCGTTCTCTACTTCGAGAGCTACGTCGTTATCGACCCGGGCATGACCACCCTTGAAAAAGGCCAGCTGCTGAACGACGAGCAGTACTTCGAAGCCCTCGAAGAGTTCGGTGATGACTTCGACGCCCGCATGGGTGCTGAGGCCGTCCGCGAGCTGCTGCACGCGATCGACCTGGAACACGAGATTGGCCGTCTGCGCGAAGAAATTCCGCAAACCAACTCCGAAACCAAGATCAAGAAGCTGTCCAAGCGCCTGAAGTTGATGGAAGCCTTCCAGGGTTCCGGCAACCTGCCAGAGTGGATGGTGCTGACCGTTCTGCCGGTTCTGCCGCCAGACCTGCGTCCACTGGTTCCGCTCGATGGCGGTCGCTTCGCGACTTCCGACCTCAACGATCTGTATCGTCGAGTGATCAACCGTAACAACCGTTTGAAGCGCCTGCTGGACTTGTCCGCGCCTGACATCATCGTGCGCAACGAAAAGCGCATGCTGCAGGAAGCTGTGGATGCCCTGCTGGACAACGGTCGTCGCGGTCGCGCCATTACCGGTTCGAACAAGCGTCCTCTGAAATCCCTGGCTGACATGATCAAGGGTAAGCAAGGTCGTTTCCGTCAGAACTTGCTCGGTAAGCGTGTTGACTACTCGGGTCGTTCGGTAATTACCGTAGGTCCGACCCTGCGTCTGCACCAGTGCGGTCTGCCGAAGAAGATGGCCCTCGAGCTGTTCAAACCGTTCATTTTCGGCAAGCTGGAAATGCGTGGTCTCGCGACCACCATCAAAGCCGCCAAGAAAATGGTCGAGCGCGAACTGCCAGAGGTTTGGGACGTTCTCGCTGAAGTGATTCGCGAACACCCGGTCCTCCTCAACCGTGCACCGACCCTTCACCGTCTAGGTATCCAGGCGTTTGAACCGGTACTGATCGAAGGTAAGGCTATCCAGCTGCACCCGCTGGTCTGTGCTGCGTACAACGCCGACTTCGACGGCGACCAGATGGCCGTGCACGTACCGCTGACGCTGGAAGCCCAGCTCGAAGCGCGTGCGTTGATGATGTCGACCAACAACATCCTGTCGCCTGCCAACGGTGAGCCAATCATCGTTCCGTCGCAGGACGTTGTATTGGGTCTGTACTACATGACCCGTGAAGCGATCAACGCCAAGGGCGAAGGTCGTATCTTCGCGGACCTGCAGGAAGTCGACCGCGTATTCCGCGCCGGCGAAGCAGCCCTGCACGCCAAGATCAAGGTTCGTATCAACGAAACCGTCAATGATCGTGATGGTGGCAGCGTCAAGAACACCCGTATCGTCGACACCACTGTCGGCCGTGCGCTGTTGTTCCAGGTGGTTCCGGCCGGCCTGTCGTTCGACGTCGTCAACCTGCCGATGAAGAAGAAGGCGATCTCCAAACTGATCAACCAGTGCTACCGCGTGGTTGGTTTGAAAGAGACCGTGATCTTCGCTGACCAGTTGATGTACACCGGTTTTGCCTATTCGACCATTTCCGGCGTTTCCATCGGTGTTAACGACTTCGTTATCCCGGATGAAAAAGCCCGCATCATCGGTGCTGCCACCGACGAAGTGAAAGAGATCGAAAGTCAGTACGCCTCCGGCCTGGTTACCCAGGGCGAGAAGTACAACAAAGTGATCGACTTGTGGTCCAAGGCGAACGACGAAGTGTCCAAGGCGATGATGGCCAACCTCTCGAAAGAGAAGGTCATCGACCGTCATGGCGACGAAGTCGACCAGGAATCCTTCAACTCGATGTACATGATGGCCGACTCGGGTGCGCGGGGTTCCGCAGCCCAGATCCGTCAGCTGGCCGGTATGCGTGGTCTGATGGCCAAGCCGGACGGCTCGATCATCGAGACGCCGATCACCGCGAACTTCCGTGAAGGCCTGAGCGTACTCCAGTACTTCATCTCCACTCACGGTGCTCGTAAGGGCCTCGCGGATACCGCGTTGAAAACCGCGAACTCCGGTTACCTGACCCGTCGTCTGGTAGACGTGGCGCAGGATCTGGTGGTGACCGAAGTCGACTGTGGCACTGAGCAAGGCTTGCTCATGACGCCGCACATCGAAGGCGGTGACGTGGTAGAGCCGTTGGGTGAGCGCGTTCTGGGTCGAGTGATCGCCCGTGACGTCTTCAAGCCTGGCACCGAGGAAGTGATCGTTCCTGCCGGCACCCTGGTCGACGAGAAGTGGGTTGAATTCATCGAGCTGAACAGCATCGACGAAGTTATCGTGCGCTCGCCAATCAGTTGCGAAACCCGTTATGGCATCTGCGCCAAGTGCTACGGCCGTGACTTGGCTCGTGGTCACCAGGTGAACATCGGTGAAGCGGTCGGCGTTATCGCTGCCCAGTCCATCGGTGAGCCGGGTACCCAGCTGACCATGCGTACGTTCCACATCGGTGGTGCGGCAAGCCGGACCTCCGCAGCCGACAGCGTTCAGGTGAAGAATGGCGGTACCGTCCGTCTGCACAACCTGAAGCACGTTGAGCGAGTGGATGGCCACCTGGTTGCGGTATCCCGTTCCGGTGAGCTGGCAATCGCCGACGACTACGGTCGTGAGCGCGAGCGCTACAAGCTGCCGTACGGTGCGGTGATTTCGGTTAAAGAGGGTGACAAGGTCGACGCTGGCGCAATCGTGGCCAAGTGGGATCCGCACACTCACCCGATCGTTACCGAAATGAAAGGTACCGTGACCTACGTGGGCATGGAAGAAGGCATCACGATCAAGCGTCAGACTGACGAATTGACCGGTATGACCAACATTGAAGTCCTCGATGCCAAAGACCGTCCAGCAGCCGGCAAGGACATTCGTCCTGCGGTGAAGATGGTCGACGACAACGGCAAGGATCTGTTGCTGCCAGGCACTGACGTAATCGCTCAGTACTTCCTGCCAGCCAACGCCCTGGTCGGTGTGGCGGACGGTGCGAAAATCGCGATCGGTGACGTTATCGCGCGGATTCCGCAAGAAACTTCGAAAACTCGCGACATCACCGGTGGTCTGCCGCGTGTTGCCGACTTGTTCGAAGCTCGTCGTCCGAAAGAGGCCTCGATTCTGGCTGAAGTCAGCGGCACCATCGCGTTCGGTAAAGAGACCAAGGGCAAGCGCCGTCTGGTCATTACCCCGAACGACGGTAGCGATCCGTACGAGGAGCTGATTCCGAAGTGGCGTCACCTGAACGTCTTCGAAGGCGAACAAGTGAACCGCGGCGAAGTTATCTCCGACGGTCCAAGCGATCCACACGACATCCTGCGTCTGCTGGGTGTGAGTGCGCTGGCCAAGTACATCGTCAACGAGATCCAGGACGTTTACCGTCTGCAAGGCGTGAAGATCAACGACAAGCACATCGAGACCATCCTGCGTCAGATGCTGCGTAAAGTTGAAATCGCTGAATCCGGCGATTCCACCTTCATCAAGGGCGACCAGATGGAGCTGACTCACGTTCTGGTAGAGAACGAGCGTCTGGCGGGCGACGACAAGTTCGTTTCCAAGTTCACTCGCGTTCTGCTGGGTATCACCAAGGCGTCGTTGTCGACCGAATCGTTCATCTCGGCGGCCTCTTTCCAAGAGACCACCCGCGTACTGACCGAAGCGGCCGTTACCGGCAAGCGCGATTACCTGCGCGGCCTGAAAGAAAACGTGGTTGTGGGTCGTCTGATCCCGGCCGGTACCGGTCTGGCCTATCACAGCGAGCGCAAGCGTCGTCGTGAACTGGACAAACCGTTGCGCGTAAGCGCCAGTGAAGTGGAAGCTGCACTGACCGAAGCGCTGAACTCTAGCGGTAACTGAGTTCTGCGGTAGTGAGATCAAGGCCCTGATAGCCTCCGCCAACGCCATCGTGACATTTTTTGTTGCGATGGTCGGTGTGAGGAGATCGGGGCCTTGTCTTGACTGGGGACAAGATCCTCTTTAGACTCTTGTACCCCTAAATTTGGCGGGAACTCGTTCCTGCCATTTTGCTTTTCTTGCAAGACAATAGCGTCGCAAGACAACAGTGGAGCTAGTAGATGGCAACTATCAACCAGCTGGTACGTCAGCCGCGTAAGCGTATCGTCGAGAAATCCGACGTACCTGCGCTGCAGAACTGCCCGCAACGTCGTGGCGTGTGCACCCGTGTGTACACCACCACGCCGAAAAAACCTAACTCGGCACTGCGTAAAGTATGCCGTGTGCGCCTGACCAACGGTTTCGAGGTTTCCTCGTACATCGGCGGTGAAGGCCACAACCTGCAAGAGCACAGCGTGGTCCTGATCCGTGGCGGTCGTGTAAAAGACTTGCCAGGTGTTCGTTACCACACCGTTCGCGGCTCCCTGGATACCTCCGGCGTCAAAGGTCGTAACCAAGGTCGTTCGAAATACGGTACCAAGCGTCCGAAGTAATCGGTCGTTTGCTGCAGTAACTGATTTTTATTTTTTTGAGTCGATAAGAGTAAGGTCGGGCGTACATCCACTGGGTGTCATGTTCCCGGGCTAACCTGAAGACCGTTTGAGGGCTTATCAATGCCAAGACGTCGTGTAGCAGCCAAGCGTGAGATTCTGGACGATCCGAAATACGGTAGCCAGATTCTCGCCAAATTCATGAACCACGTGATGGAAAGCGGCAAGAAAGCCGTGGCCGAACGTATCGTTTATGGTGCTCTGGAAAAAGTTAAAGAGCGCAAAAACGCTGACCCCCTGGAACTCTTCGAGAAAGCACTCGACGCCATCGCTCCGCTGGTCGAAGTGAAGTCGCGCCGTGTAGGCGGTGCTACTTACCAGGTTCCGGTCGAAGTTCGTCCGTCCCGTCGTAACGCTCTGGCAATGCGCTGGTTGGTAGACTTCGCCCGCAAGCGCGGCGAGAAGTCCATGGCTCTGCGTTTGGCTGGCGAACTGTTGGATGCCGCTGAAGGTAAAGGTGCTGCAGTTAAGAAGCGTGAAGACGTGCACCGTATGGCTGAAGCCAACAAGGCTTTCTCGCACTACCGCTTCTAATTTTAGCGTCACTCAATTTGCGAGGGCTTTATGGCTCGTACAACCGATATTAAACGCTACCGTAACATTGGTATCGTTGCTCACGTGGACGCGGGTAAAACCACGACCACCGAGCGCGTCCTGTTTTACACGGGCGTAAACCACAAAATGGGCGAGGTGCACGACGGCGCCGCGACCATGGACTGGATGGTGCAGGAGCAGGAGCGGGGTATTACCATTACCTCCGCTGCGACCACCGCATTCTGGGAAGGTTCTGCCAAGCAGTTTCCCAAGCACCGCTTCAACATCATCGATACCCCCGGCCACGTTGACTTCACCATTGAAGTAGAACGTTCGCTGCGCGTACTCGACGGTGCGGTCGTTGTGTTCTGCGGTACTTCCGGTGTCGAGCCTCAGTCTGAAACCGTATGGCGTCAAGCCAACAAGTACGGTGTTCCACGTCTCGTTTACGTGAACAAGATGGACCGTGCCGGTGCGAACTTCCTGCGTGTTGTTGCGCAGATCAAGCAGCGCCTGGGTCACACTCCAGTGCCTATCCAGTTGGCTATCGGTTCCGAAGACAACTTCCAGGGTCAGATCGATCTGATGTCCATGGAAGCCGTCTACTGGGACGACGCTGACAAAGGTATGGCTGCTCGTCGCGAAGCTATCCCTGCTGAACTGCAGGAGCTGGCCGAAGAGTGGCGCAGCAACATGGTCGAGGCGGCTGCCGAAGCCAACGAAGAGCTGATGAACAAATACCTCGAGGGTGAAGAGCTCACCATCGAGGAAATCAAGGGCGCTCTGCGTCAGCGGACCATCGCTGGCGAAATCGTTCTGGCTGTTTGCGGTTCTTCCTTCAAGAACAAGGGTGTTCCCCTGGTTCTCGACGCTGTTATCGACTACCTGCCTGCACCTGTCGACATTCCTGCCATCAAGGGTTCCGATCCGGATGACGAGACTATCGCCATGGAGCGTCATGCAGACGACAGCGAACCGTTCTCCGCTCTGGCGTTCAAAATCGCCACTGACCCATTCGTGGGTACCCTGACCTTCGCTCGCGTTTACTCGGGCGTGTTGAGCTCCGGCGACGGCGTGATCAACTCGGTCAAGGGCAAGAAAGAGCGCGTGGGTCGTATGGTGCAGATGCATGCCAACACCCGTGAAGAGATCAAGGAAGTACGCGCTGGCGACATCGCGGCCCTGATCGGCATGAAGGACGTCACCACCGGTGACACCCTGTGCTCTGCTGACAAGCCAATCATCCTGGTTCGCATGGACTTCCCGGAGCCGGTTATTTCGGTTGCCGTTGAGCCAAAGACCAAGGATGACCAGGAAAAAATGGGTATCGCTCTGGGCAAACTTGCTCAGGAAGACCCGTCTTTCCGCGTCAAAACTGATGAAGAGACTGGTCAAACGATCATCTCCGGCATGGGCGAGTTGCACCTGGACATCCTGGTTGACCGGATGCGCCGTGAGTTCAACGTCGAAGCCAACATCGGTAAGCCTCAGGTTTCCTATCGTGAGAAGATCACGAAGAATTGCGAAATCGAAGGCAAGTTCGTTCGCCAGTCCGGCGGTCGTGGCCAGTTCGGTCACTGCTGGATTCGTTTTGCGCCGGCTGACGAAGGTCAGGAAGGTCTGCAATTCGTGAACGAAGTAGTGGGTGGTGTGGTTCCTAAGGAATACATCCCGGCTATCCAGAAGGGTATCGAAGAGCAGATGAAGAACGGCGTTGTTGCCGGTTATCCGCTGATCGGCCTGAAGGCTACTGTGTTTGACGGTTCTTACCACGACGTCGACTCCAACGAGATGGCGTTCAAGGTGGCTGCTTCCATGGCGACCAAGCAACTCGCGTCCAAGGGCGGCGGTGTTGTACTTGAGCCGATCATGAAGGTAGAAGTTGTAACACCTGAGGACTACATGGGTGACGTGATGGGTGACCTGAACCGTCGTCGTGGTCTGATCCAGGGTATGGAAGATACGGTTTCCGGCAAGGTGATCCGCGCCGAGGTTCCGTTGGGCGAAATGTTCGGTTATGCGACCGATGTTCGTTCCATGTCCCAGGGTCGCGCGAGCTACTCTATGGAATTCTCCAAATACTCCGAAGCTCCGTCGAACATCGTCGAAGCTCTCGTTAAAAAACAAGGCTGATTCAGCCCTTTAGGCTAGGAGTTAATTGTCGTGGCTAAAGAAAAATTTGATCGTTCCCTCCCGCACGTCAACGTTGGCACCATCGGTCACGTCGACCACGGTAAAACCACGCTGACCGCTGCTCTGACTCGCGTTTGCTCCGAGGTTTTCGGTTCCGCAGTCGTTGAATTCGATAAAATCGACAGCGCGCCGGAAGAAAAGGCTCGTGGTATCACCATCAACACCGCGCACGTCGAGTACAACTCTTCGACTCGTCACTACGCGCACGTTGACTGCCCGGGTCACGCTGACTATGTGAAAAACATGATCACCGGTGCTGCCCAGATGGACGGCGCGATCCTGGTTTGCTCGGCCGCCGATGGTCCGATGCCACAAACCCGTGAGCACATCCTGCTGTCCCGTCAGGTAGGCGTTCCGTACATCGTGGTTTTCCTGAACAAGGCTGACCTGGTAGACGACGCAGAGCTGCTGGAACTGGTTGAGATGGAAGTGCGCGACCTGCTGAGCACTTACGACTTCCCAGGTGATGACACTCCAATCATCATCGGTTCGGCTCGTATGGCGCTGGAAGGCAAAGACGATAACGAAATGGGTACTTCGGCTGTCAAGAAGCTGGTTGAAACCCTGGACAGCTACATTCCAGAGCCAGTTCGTCTGACCGACAAGCCATTCCTGATGCCAATCGAAGACGTATTCTCGATCTCGGGTCGCGGTACTGTTGTGACTGGTCGTATCGAGCGCGGTATCGTTCGCGTTCAAGACCCACTGGAAATCGTTGGTCTGCGTGACACCACCGTCACCACCTGCACCGGTGTTGAAATGTTCCGTAAACTGCTCGACGAAGGTCGTGCGGGCGAGAACTGCGGCGTTCTGCTGCGTGGTACCAAGCGTGACGACGTTGAGCGTGGCCAGGTTCTGGTCAAGCCAGGTTCGGTCAAGCCGCACACCAAGTTCACCGCAGAAGTTTACGTTCTGAGCAAGGAAGAAGGCGGCCGTCATACTCCGTTCTTCAAAGGCTACCGTCCACAGTTCTACTTCCGTACTACTGACGTGACCGGTAACTGCGAGCTGCCAGAAGGCGTTGAAATGGTAATGCCAGGTGACAACATCCAGATGACTGTCACTCTGATCAAAACCATCGCGATGGAAGACGGTCTGCGTTTCGCTATCCGTGAAGGCGGTCGTACCGTCGGCGCTGGCGTCGTAGCCAAAATCATCGAGTAAGCTTTCTCATTGAGATAGCTTCGATGCTTTGAAAAAGCCCCCGCCTTGCGGGGGCTTTTTTATTAGGTTGACACCTATCTGGGGCGTCTATAGAATTGCGCCTCCTTTTAACGGGCGTATTGCGCTCGGTGGGAATAGCAGCCGGAGTCTGAAATCCAATGCAAAATCAGCAAATCCGTATCAGGTTGAAGGCTTTTGACCATCGCCTGATCGACCAATCCACCCAGGAAATCGTGGAAACCGCGAAACGTACTGGTGCTCAAGTGCGTGGTCCAATTCCACTGCCTACCCGTAAAGAGCGGTTCACCGTTCTGGTCTCCCCGCACGTCAACAAAGACGCGCGCGACCAGTACGAGATCCGTACTCATAAGCGTGTACTGGACATCGTCCAGCCAACGGATAAAACCGTTGATGCGCTGATGAAGCTTGATCTTGCGGCAGGTGTGGAAGTGCAGATCAGCCTCGGCTAAGACTCGGTCTTAGTCGTGTAACGCTCTGAAATGGGCGGCCATAGCGGGTGAAAGCCCCGTACACTCATGAGGTTTACAACATGACTATTGGTGTAGTCGGTCGTAAATGCGGTATGACCCGTATTTTCACCGAAGAAGGTGTCTCCATTCCGGTTACGGTCATTGAGATCGAGCCGAATCGCGTCACCCAGTTCAAAACTGAAGAAACCGATGGCTATCGTGCAGTGCAAGTCACTGTCGGCGAGCGTCGTGCTTCGCGTGTTACAGCTGCTCAAGCTGGCCACTTCGCTAAAGCGAACGTTGCCGCTGGTCGTACCGTAATGGAGTTCCGTCTTGAAGACGGCGACTACCAGGCCGGCGATCTGATCAACGCTGAAATCTTCGCCGCTGGTCAACTGGTTGATGTAACCGGTCAGTCCAAGGGTAAAGGCTTCCAGGGTACGATCAAGCGTTGGAACTTCCGCGGGCAAGATAATACCCACGGTAACTCCGTGTCCCACCGCGTTCCAGGCTCTATCGGCCAGTGCCAGACTCCTGGTCGTGTATTCAAGGGCAAGAAAATGTCCGGTCATATGGGCGCTGAGCGCGTGACCGTGCAGTCCCTCGAAGTAGTGCGCGTGGACGCTGAACGCAATCTGTTGTTGGTCAAGGGCGCTGTTCCTGGCGCTACTGGCGGCAACCTGGTTGTACGTCCAGCAGCCAAGGCTCGCGGTTAAGGGGAAGCTGACATGCAATTAAATGTAAATGACGCTCAGGCAATCGAAGTTTCCGAACTGACATTTGGCGGCGAATTCAACGAGACGCTGGTTCACCAAGCAGTCGTGGCCTACATGGCTGGCGGCCGTCAGGGTAGCAAGCAGCAAAAGACCCGTTCCGACGTTTCCGGTGGCGGTAAGCGCCCATGGCGTCAGAAAGGTACTGGCCGTGCTCGTGCCGGTACCATCCGTAGCCCAATCTGGCGTGGCGGCGGTACCACTTTCGCAGCTCGTCCTCAGGATCACTCCCAGAAGCTGAACAAGAAGATGTATCGCGCAGCAATGCGTTCCATCCTTGCTGAGCTGGTGCGTACTGATCGTCTGGTCGTGGTTCAGGATTTCGCTGTTGAAACGCCGAAAACCAAAGACCTGCTGAACAAACTGACTGGCATGAGTCTGACCGACGTTCTGATCGTGTCCGACGCTGTTGATCAGAACCTGTACCTGGCTGCTCGTAACCTGCCACACGTTGATGTCCGTGACGTACAGGGTTCCGATCCAGTTAGTCTGATCGCATACGACAAGGTGTTGATCACCGTGTCGGCCGTGAAGAAATTCGAGGAGCTGCTGGGATGAACCAGGAACGCGTATTTAAAGTTCTGCTTGGCCCGCACGTTTCCGAGAAGGCTACGGTCCTGGCAGACAAGAAAGGTCAGTTCGTTTTCAAGGTTGCGACTGACGCAACCAAGCTGGAAATCAAGAAGGCCGTCGAAAGCCTGTTCAGCGTGAAAGTAGAGCGTGTGACTACCCTGAATGTCCTGGGTAAAAGCAAACGCACTGCTCGCGGTCTGGGCAAGCGTAATGACTGGAAGAAGGCAGTTATCTCCCTTCAGCCAGGCCAAGATCTCGATTTCAGCAGCAGTGCTGAGTAAGGAAGGGGTGCATCATGGCAATCGTTAAATGCAAACCGACTTCCCCTGGCCGCCGTTTTGTGGTCAAGGTGGTCAACAAGGAGCTGCATAAAGGCGCTCCTCACGCACCGCTGCTCGAGAAAAAATCGAAGACTGGTGGTCGTAACAACAATGGCCGTATTACCACTCGTCACATCGGTGGTGGTCATAAGCAGCATTATCGTCTGGTCGATTTCCGTCGCAACGACAAAGATGGCATCTCTGCCACTGTCGAGCGTATCGAATACGATCCAAACCGTACTGCTCACATCGCTCTGCTGCTGTACGCAGACGGCGAGCGTCGCTACATCATCGCGCCTAAAGGCGTGAGTGCTGGCGACCAGCTGATCGCAGGCGCTCTGGCTCCAATCAAGCCGGGTAACGCTCTGCAACTGCGCAACATCCCAGTGGGTTCCACCGTACACGGCATCGAATTGAAGCCAGGTAAAGGTGCACAGATCGCTCGTTCCGCTGGTGCTTCGGCTCAGCTGATCGCTCGTGAAGGTGTCTACGTGACCCTGCGTCTGCGCTCCGGTGAAATGCGTAAAGTGCTGTCGGAATGCCGTGCAACGCTGGGCGAAGTCTCGAACTCCGAGCACAGCCTGCGTTCCCTCGGTAAAGCCGGTGCCAAACGCTGGCGTGGCGTTCGCCCAACCGTTCGTGGTGTTGCCATGAACCCGGTTGACCACCCACATGGTGGTGGTGAAGGTCGTACCTCTGGTGGTCGTCATCCGGTATCGCCGTGGGGCTTCCCGACTAAGGGCGCGAAGACTCGTGGTAATAAGCGTACCGACAAAATGATCGTCCGTCGTCGCAAGTAAATAGAGGGATACGACAGTGCCACGTTCTCTGAAAAAAGGTCCTTTTATCGATCTTCACCTACTGAAGAAGATCGAAGTGGCGGCGGAAAAGAACGATCGCAAACCAGTTAAGACCTGGTCGCGCCGTTCCATGATCCTGCCACAAATGGTCGGTTTGACCATCGCTGTGCATAACGGTCGTCAACACGTCCCCGTTCTCGTGAACGAAGACATGGTCGGCCACAAACTGGGCGAGTTTGCCGGTACCCGCACATATCGTGGGCACGTGGCTGACAAGAAAGCCAAGCGTTAAGGGGTTAGGAAATGGAAGTAGCCGCTAAGTTGTCGGGCGCTCGAATCTCCGCCCAGAAAGCCCGCTTGGTCGCCGACCAGATCCGCGGGAAGAAGGTGGGCGAAGCGCTCAACTTGTTGGCTTTCAGCAGTAAGAAAGCCGCCGAGATCATGAAGAAAGTGCTGGAGTCGGCCGTAGCCAACGCCGAGCATAACGAAGGCGCAGACGTTGATGACCTGAAGGTCAGCACCGTTTTCGTCAACGAAGGGCGTTCGCTGAAGCGCATCATGCCGCGTGCCAAAGGCCGGGCTGATCGCATCGTCAAGCGGTCTTGCCATATCACTGTCAAGGTTGCTGACAAGTAACGGAGTCGAAGAGATGGGTCAGAAAGTACATCCCATTGGCATTCGCCTGGGAATCGTCAAGGAGCACACCTCCGTCTGGTACGCAGACGGTCGGACTTATGCGGACTATTTGCTCGCAGATCTGAAAGTGCGTGAGTACCTCCAAGACAAACTAAAAAGCGCGTCCGTAAGCCGTATCGATATCCATCGTCCGGCCCAAACTGCACGCATCACCATCCACACCGCTCGTCCAGGTATCGTTATCGGGAAGAAAGGTGAGGATGTTGAGAAACTGCGTCAGGACCTGACCAAGCAAATGGGTGTGCCTGTGCACATCAATATCGAAGAGATCCGCAAGCCGGAGCTCGACGGTATGCTGGTTGCCCAGAGCGTAGCTCAGCAGCTGGAGCGTCGTGTGATGTTCCGTCGCGCCATGAAGCGCGCCGTACAGAACGCCATGCGCATTGGTGCCAAAGGCATCAAAATCCAAGTGAGCGGTCGTCTCGGCGGTGCTGAAATCGCACGTACTGAATGGTATCGCGAAGGTCGTGTGCCACTGCACACCCTGCGTGCCGACATCGACTATGCCAACTACGAAGCTCACACCACCTACGGTGTGATCGGTGTAAAGGTTTGGATCTTCAAAGGCGAAGTAATTGGTGGTCGCCAAGAAGAACTGAAACCACAAGCACCAGCGCCTCGTAAAAAAGCTGCTAAGTAAGGGGTACGCCAAATGTTGCAACCAAAGCGTACGAAGTTCCGCAAGCAGATGACAGGCCACAACCGTGGTCTGGCTCAGCGCGGTAGCAAAGTCAGCTTCGGCGAGTTCGCGCTGAAGTCTGTTGCTCGTGGTCGTCTCACCGCTCGTCAGATCGAGTCAGCGCGTCGTGCTCTGACCCGTCACGTAAAACGTGGCGGCAAGATCTGGATCCGTGTGTTCCCGGACAAGCCTATCTCCAAAAAGCCCCTCGAAGTTCGGATGGGTAAAGGTAAGGGTAACGTGGAGTACTGGGTTGCCCAGATTCAGCCAGGCAAAGTCCTGTATGAAATCGAGGGTGTTACTGAAGAGCTGGCGCGTGAGGCTTTTGCCCTGGCTGCTGCAAAGCTGCCGCTCGCCACCGCTTTTGTTAAACGGACGGTGATGTGATGAAAGCGAATGAACTTCGTGAAAAATCAGCACAGCAGCTGAACGAGCAACTGCTCGGCCTGCTGCGCGACCAGTTCAATCTGCGTATGCAGAAAGCAACTGGCCAGTTGGGGCAGTCTCACCTGCTCTCGCAAGTTAAGCGCGACATCGCTCGTGTGAAGACTGTGCTCAACCAGCAGGCAGGTAAGTAATCATGGCTGAAGCCGAAAAGACCGTCCGTACGCTGACTGGCCGTGTTGTCAGCGACAAAATGGACAAGACCATCACCGTTCTGATCGAGCGTCGCGTAAAGCACCCGATCTACGGTAAATACGTTAAGCGTTCGACTAAGCTGCACGCGCACGACGAAACCAACCAGTGCCACATTGGCGACAAGGTCACGATTCGTGAAACTCGTCCGATGGCCAAGACCAAGTCTTGGGCGCTGGTTGATGTTCTCGAACGCGCTGTGGAAGTCTAAGGGCTAGGGGTCGGAGAAATTATATGATTCAGACTCAATCCATGCTCGATGTGGCCGATAACAGCGGCGCTCGCCGCGTTATGTGCATCAAGGTGCTGGGTGGCTCGCATCGTCGTTACGCTGGTATCGGTGACATCATCAAAGTAACCGTCAAGGAAGCAATTCCGCGCGGTAAAGTGAAGAAAGGCCAAGTGATGACTGCTGTCGTAGTCCGCACTCGCCATGGCGTTCGTCGTGCTGACGGCTCCATTATCCGCTTTGATGGCAACGCTGCTGTTCTGTTGAACAACAAGCAAGAGCCGATCGGCACCCGTATCTTTGGGCCAGTGACCCGTGAACTTCGTAATGAGAAGTTCATGAAGATCGTCTCGCTCGCCCCAGAAGTGCTGTAAGGAGATCCGACATGCAAAAGATTCGTCGTGACGACGAGATCATCGTGATCGCCGGCAAAGACAAAGGTAAGCGCGGTAAGGTGCTTAAGGTTCTCGCTGATGACCGTCTGGTCGTCGGTGGTCTGAACCTGGTCAAGCGTCATACCAAGCCTAACCCGATGTCGGGCGTACAGGGCGGTATCGTCGAAAAAGAAGCGCCACTGCACGCTTCCAACGTCGCCATTTTCAACGGCGAAACCAACAAGGCTGACCGCGTTGGTTTCAAAGTAGAAGACGGCAAAAAAATTCGTGTCTTCAAGTCGACCCAAAAAGCGGTTGATGCTTGAACACTGCTAGGTAGAAGACCATGGCACGACTGAAAGAGATTTACCGGAAGGAAATCGCTCCGAAGCTTAAGGAAGAACTTAAGCTGGCGAACGTGATGGAAGTTCCGCGCATTACCAAGATCACCCTGAACATGGGTCTGGGCGAAGCGATCGGTGACAAGAAAGTCATCGAGCACGCTGTGGCTGACCTGGAGAAGATCACCGGCCAGAAAGTCGTTGTGACCCACGCTCGCAAATCCATCGCTGGCTTCAAAGTCCGCGAAGGTTGGCCGATCGGTGTCAAAGTGACCCTGCGTCGCGATCGTATGTATGAGTTCCTGGATCGTCTGCTGTCGATCTCCCTGCCTCGGGTTCGCGACTTCCGCGGCCTGAATGCCAAGTCCTTCGACGGTCGTGGCAACTACAGCATGGGCGTGAAAGAGCAGATCATTTTCCCGGAAATCGATTACGACAAGATCGATGCTCTGCGCGGTCTGGACATTACCCTGACCACCACTGCCAAGAACGATGATGAAGGTCGCGCATTGCTGCGTGCTTTCAAATTCCCGTTCCGCAACTGATTGGAGTAGGAAAATGGCCAAGAAGAGCATGAAAAACCGTGAGCTGAAGCGTCAGCTCACCGTTGCCAAGTACGCCACCAAGCGTGCAGCACTGAAAGCTATCATCGTCGATCTGAACGCAAGTCCAGAAGCACGTTGGGAAGCTTCGGTAGCCCTGCAGAAGCAGCCACGTGACGCAAGCGCCTCGCGCATGCGTAACCGCTGCCGCATCACTGGTCGTCCGCACGGCGTTTACCGCAAGTTCGGCCTCGGCCGTAACAAGCTGCGTGAAGCGGCCATGCGTGGTGACGTACCAGGTCTGGTTAAAGCCAGCTGGTAAGCCACACCGCCCAAGTCACGGTGGTCGGTCTCGCAAGAACCGACCACCGGTGACCTTGAGTTTGAATCAAGCCCCTTTTGGGGCTTGATTCATTTCTGGGGTGTGTCTAGAATGACCGGCTCGCCTGAGCCTGCACTTTTTACGTGTGGAGATACTCGGCGACAGTTGTAGCCGCAAGGCTAATTCTTTTTGTATCAGGAGCGTCTAGCCCATGAGTATGCAGGACCCGTTAGCGGACATGCTAACTCGAATCCGTAATGCCCAGATGGCTGAAAAGTCCGTCGTAAGCATGCCGTCTTCCACGTTGAAGGTGGCTGTAGCAAAAGTCCTGAAGGACGAAGGTTACATCGCGGGTTATCAGATCAGCAGCGAAACCAAGCCGTTGCTATCCATCGAGCTGAAATACTTCGAAGGCCGTCCGGTCATCGAGGAAGTGAAGCGCGTTAGCCGTCCAGGCCTGCGTCAGTACAAGTCCGTTGAGGATCTGCCGAAAGTTCGTGGCGGTCTCGGCGTGTCTATCGTCTCCACCAACAAAGGTGTGATGACGGATCGTGCTGCGCGCGCTGCCGGTGTCGGCGGCGAAGTTCTTTGCACTGTGTTCTAAGGGGGGATAAGCATGTCTCGCGTCGCTAAGAACCCCGTTAAGCTGCCAGCCGGTGTCGAAGTCAAATTCGCAGGCCAACAGCTTTCGGTGAAGGGTGCCAAGGGTACTCTTGAACTGAACATCCATTCGTCCGTTGAGATCGTTGAAGAAGCTGGTGAGCTGCGTTTCGCTGCTCGCAATGGCGATCAACAAACTCGCGCAATGGCCGGTACCACGCGTGCGTTGGTAAACAACATGGTCCAAGGCGTAAGCCAAGGCTTCGAGCGTAAGCTCCAGCTGGTCGGTGTTGGTTACAAAGCGCAAGCAAAAGGCACGGTTTTGAACCTGGCCCTTGGCTTCTCGCACCCAGTGGATTACGAACTGCCGGAAGGCATCACCGCTGAGACCCCTAGCCAAACCGATATCCTGATCAAGGGCATCGATAAGCAGCTGGTAGGTCAGGTGGCCGCTGAGATCCGCGACTTCCGTCCACCAGAGCCGTACAAAGGCAAAGGTGTGCGCTACGCGGACGAAGTCGTCCGTCGTAAAGAAGCCAAGAAGAAGTAGGGCATAGCAAATGACCGACAAAAAAGTTACTCGACTGCGTCGCGCTCGCAAAGCACGCCTGAAAATGCACGAACTCGAAGTCGTGCGTCTCTGCGTGTTCCGCTCTTCGCAGCACATCTACGCCCAGGTCATTTCGGCCGACGGCAACAAAGTCCTGGCAAGTGCCTCGACTTTGGACAAAGAACTGCGTGATGGTGCCACTGGCAACATCGACGCGGCCACTAAGGTTGGCCAGCTGGTCGCTACGCGTGCTAAAGCCGCTGGCGTCTCGCAGGTGGCTTTCGACCGCTCTGGCTTCAAGTACCACGGCCGCGTCAAGGCGCTGGCTGATGCTGCTCGTGAAGCTGGGCTGGAGTTCTAAGTTATGTCAAATAACGACCAAAAGCGCGACGAAGGCTACATCGAGAAGCTGGTTCAAGTTAACCGCGTAGCCAAAACCGTTAAAGGCGGCCGTATCTTCACCTTCACCGCGTTGACCGTGGTAGGTGATGGCAAGGGCCGTGTAGGCTTCGGCCGTGGCAAGTCACGTGAAGTGCCTGCTGCGATCCAGAAGGCTATGGAAGCTGCTCGCCGCAACATGATCCAGGTTGATCTGAACGGCACCACCCTGCAGTACGCCATGAAGTCCGCCCACGGCGCTTCGAAGGTTTACATGCAGCCTGCTTCTGAAGGTACCGGTATCATCGCTGGCGGCGCTATGCGTGCTGTCCTCGAAGTCGCTGGTGTGCAGAACGTTCTGGCCAAGTGCTACGGCTCGACTAACCCGGTAAACGTGGTTCACGCCACTTTCAAAGGTTTGAAAGCGATGCAGTCCCCTGAGTCCATTGCTGCCAAGCGCGGCAAAACTGCAGCGGAGATCCGTTGATCATGGCAACTGTAAAAGTAACGCTGATCAAAAGCATGACCGGCCGCATCCCTAACCACAGACTGTGCGTTAAGGGTCTGGGTCTGCGTCGCATCGGTCACACTGTAGAAGTCCTGGATACTCCCGAGAATCGCGGGATGATCAACAAGGCTTACTACATGCTGCGTGTAGAGGGTTAATCGATGAAACTCAATGATCTGAGTCCAGCGCCGGGTTCCCGTCGCGAAAAGCATCGTCCGGGCCGTGGTATCGGTAGCGGTTTGGGTAAGACCGGTGGCCGTGGCCACAAAGGTCAGACCTCCCGCTCCGGTGGCACCATTGCTCCAGGCTTTGAAGGCGGCCAACAGCCGCTGCATCGTCGCCTGCCGAAGTTCGGTTTCGTTTCCCTGAAAGCCATGGACCGCGCAGAAGTGCGTCTGTCCGAGCTGGCCAAAGTGGACGGCGACATCGTCACCGTGCAGTCCCTGAAAGATGCCAACGTGATCAACCAGAACGTACAGCGTGTGAAAATCATGCTGTCGGGCGAAGTGACTCGCGCAGTAACTATCAAGGGCATCGCCGCCACCAAAGGTGCGCGTGCGGCTATCGAAGCAGCTGGCGGCAAGTTCGAGGAATAAATGGCTAAGCAAGGTGCTCTCTCAGCGCTCAGCAAAGGCGGGTTATCCGAGCTCTGGGCTCGACTGCGTTTTCTATTCCTGGCGATTATCGTCTACCGGATAGGCGCGCACATCCCAGTTCCTGGTATCAACCCGGACCGGCTGGCGGACCTGTTTCGACAGAATGAGGGGACCATTCTTAGCTTGTTCAACATGTTTTCCGGCGGCGCGCTGGAGCGGATGAGCATCTTTGCACTGGGGATCATGCCGTACATTTCGGCATCGATCATCATGCAGTTGATGAGCGCCGTCAGCCCGCAGCTGGAGCAGTTGAAGAAGGAAGGTGAGGCTGGTCGTCGTAAGATCAGCCAATACACCCGCTATGGCACCGTCGTCCTGGCACTGGTTCAAGCCATTGGCATGTCCATTGGCCTGGCTAACCAGGGCGTCTCGTTTAGTGCTGGCTTCAGCTTCCATTTCGTTGCGGTGTCCACTTTTGTGGCCGGCGCGATGTTCATGATGTGGTTGGGCGAGCAGATTACCGAGCGCGGTGTTGGTAACGGTATCTCGATGTTGATTTTTTCGGGTATCGTCGCCGGTCTTCCGAGAGCAATCGGGCAGTCTTTCGAGTCTGCACGTCAGGGCGATATCAACATCTTCGCTTTGGTTGCCATCGGTTTGCTGGCAGTAGCGATCATCGGTTTCGTGGTGTTCATTGAGCGTGGCCAGCGTCGTATTGCTGTTCACTACGCTAAGCGTCAGCAGGGCCGCAAGGTCTTTGCTGCGCAGACCAGCCACCTGCCGCTGAAGGTGAATATGGCCGGTGTTATTCCTGCTATCTTCGCGAGCAGCATCTTGCTGTTCCCGGCTTCGCTGGGTGCCTGGTTCGGTCAGTCTGAAGGTATGGGCTGGTTGCAGGACATCTCGCAGTCGATCGCTCCTGGTCAGCCGTTGAATATTCTGCTGTTTAGTGCAGGGATTATTTTCTTCTGCTTCTTCTATACGGCGTTGATGTTCAATCCGAAAGACGTAGCGGAAAACCTGAAGAAGTCCGGTGCCTTTATTCCGGGTATCCGTCCAGGCGAGCAGTCGGCGCGCTACATTGATGGCGTTCTGACCCGTTTGACCATGTTCGGTGCTCTTTATATGACGGCCGTGTGCCTGCTTCCCCAGTTCCTGGTGGTTGCGGCAAACGTTCCGTTCTACCTTGGCGGGACCTCGTTGCTGATCGTGGTCGTGGTTGTGATGGACTTCATGTCCCAAGTACAATCGCACCTCGTTTCGCACCAGTACGAATCCCTGATGAAGAAAGCCAACCTGAAGGGTTACGGCAGCGGCATGCTGCGCTGACCCATAAGGTTCGAGGAGTTGGTGATGAAAGTTCGTGCATCGGTGAAAAAGCTGTGCCGTAACTGCAAGATTATTCGCCGCGAAGGTGTGGTTCGAGTAATTTGCAGCGCGGAACCGCGTCACAAACAGCGCCAAGGCTGAGTGTGATCTGCTAAAAGCCCAGCAGCTAGTGCGCTGCTGGGTTGATTATTTGTTATTACAGCGATATTATCTCGCGCCCTATTTCTTGGCTTCCGGGGCGTAGGTAGCTGTCAATTGGAGTCCCACTGAATGGCCCGTATTGCAGGCGTTAACATTCCAGATAACAAGCACACTGTTATCTCGCTGACCTACATCTATGGTGTTGGTCGCACTACTGCACAGAAAATTTGTGCAGTGACTGGGGTCAACCCAGCCGCAAAGATCAAGGATCTGAGCGACGAGCAGATTGAACAGCTGCGTGGCGAAGTGGCGAAGTTCACCACTGAAGGTGACCTGCGTCGCGAAATCAACATGAAAATCAAACGCTTGATGGACTTGGGCTGCTACCGCGGTCTGCGCCATCGTCGTGGTCTGCCAGTACGCGGTCAGCGTACCAAGACCAACGCGCGTACTCGCAAAGGTCCGCGTAAGCCGATCCGCAAGTAATCGCACCAGCGAATCGACAGGAATCTAGTCATGGCAAAACCTGCTGCTCGTCCTCGTAAGAAAATTAAAAAGACAGTGGTTGATGGCATCGCCCACATCCACGCGTCTTTCAACAACACCATCGTGACCATTACCGACCGTCAAGGTAACGCTCTTTCTTGGGCTACCTCCGGTGGTTCGGGTTTCCGCGGTTCCCGCAAGTCCACCCCGTTCGCTGCTCAAGTAGCTGCTGAACGTGCTGGTCAAGCTGCGCTGGAATACGGCCTGAAAAACCTCGACGTTAACGTCAAAGGTCCAGGTCCAGGTCGTGAGTCCGCTGTCCGTGCATTGAACGGCTGTGGCTATAAGATCGCCAGCATCACCGACGTGACGCCAATCCCGCACAACGGGTGCCGTCCGCCGAAGAAGCGCCGCGTGTAATCCAGGAGATTGTAAAGAATGGCTCGTTACATTGGTCCAAAATGCAAACTGGCTCGTCGCGAAGGCACCGATCTCTTCCTGAAGAGCGGCGTGCGCGCTATCGAATCCAAGTGCAACATCGAAGCAGCACCTGGTATCCACGGCCAACGCCGCGGTCGCCAGTCCGACTACGGCACCCAACTGCGTGAAAAGCAGAAGGTCCGTCGTATTTATGGCGTTCTTGAGCGTCAGTTCAGCGGCTACTACAAAGAAGCTGCCGGCCGTAAAGGCGCAACCGGTGAAAACCTGCTGCAACTGCTCGAATGCCGTCTGGACAACGTTGTATACCGTATGGGTTTTGGCTCGACTCGTGCCGAATCCCGTCAACTGGTATCGCACAAGTCGATCAGCGTTAACGGCAAAACCGTCAACGTCCCGTCCTACCAGGTTCGTGCTGGTGACGTGGTAGCTATTCGTGAGAAAGCTAAGAATCAACTGCGCATTGTCCAGGCTCTCGATCTGTGTGCCCAGCGTGGCCGCGTAGAATGGGTAGAAGTGGACACTGAGAAGAAGTCGGGCGTTTTCAAGAACGTGCCTGCTCGCAGTGACCTCTCCGCCGACATCAACGAAAGCCTGATTGTCGAGCTCTACTCCAAGTAAGGGCTAGAAAATAGGTGCATCCATGCAGATTTCGGTAAATGAGTTCCTGACACCCCGTCACATTGACGTGCAGGTTGTCAGTCCAACCCGCGCTAAGATCACCCTCGAGCCTCTCGAGCGTGGTTTTGGCCACACCCTGGGCAACGCGCTGCGCCGCATCCTGTTGTCCTCAATGCCAGGCTGTGCAGTAGTCGAGGCCGAGATTGACGGTGTGCTCCACGAGTACAGCGCCATCGAAGGTGTACAGGAAGACGTCATTGAAATCCTGTTGAACCTTAAAGGTCTGGCTATCAAGCTGCACGGCCGTGACGAAGTTACGCTGACCTTGTCGAAGAAGGGTTCGGGGGTGGTTACCGCTGCCGATATTCAGCTGGATCATGATGTCGAGATCGTTAATCCCGATCACGTAATCGCCAACCTGGCGTCTAACGGCGCCTTGAACATGAAGCTCACCGTAGCTCGTGGTCGTGGTTATGAACCAGCAGACTCGCGTCAGAGCGATGAAGACGAAAGCCGCAGCATCGGTCGCTTGCAGCTCGACTCTTCGTTCAGCCCGGTTCGCCGTATCGCTTACGTGGTGGAAAACGCCCGTGTCGAGCAGCGTACCAACCTGGACAAACTGGTTATTGATCTGGAAACCAACGGTACCCTGGATCCTGAAGAGGCTATCCGCCGCGCTGCAACCATCCTGCAACAGCAGTTGGCTGCGTTCGTCGACCTCAAAGGTGACAGTGAGCCAGTGGTTATCGAGCAAGAAGACGAGATCGATCCGATCCTGCTTCGCCCGGTTGACGATCTGGAACTGACTGTACGTTCGGCCAACTGCCTTAAGGCGGAAAACATCTACTACATCGGCGACCTGATTCAGCGTACCGAAGTAGAGCTGTTGAAGACTCCGAACCTGGGCAAGAAATCCTTGACTGAAATCAAGGACGTTCTGGCCTCCCGCGGTCTGTCCCTCGGCATGCGCCTCGACAACTGGCCGCCTGCAAGTCTTAAGAAGGACGACAAGGCGACTGCCTGATCGTCGTAATCACCGAACGTAGTGTTTGGTAAGGAATGAACCATGCGTCATCGTAAAAGTGGTCGTCACCTGAGCCGCACCAGCTCGCACCGCAAGGCCATGTTTCAAAACATGGCGGTGTCGCTGTTCGAGCACGAGCTGATCAAAACGACTCTGCCAAAAGCCAAAGAACTGCGTCGCGTTGCTGAGCCGCTGATCACTCTGGCCAAAGTAGATAGCCTGGCTAACCGCCGTCTGGCTTTCGACCGTACTCGTTCGAAAGCTATCGTTGGTAAGCTCTTCAACGACCTGGGCAAGCGTTACGCTACCCGTGAGGGTGGCTACCTGCGCATCCTCAAGTGCGGTTTCCGCACTGGCGACAACGCGCCTATGGCGTACGTCGAGTTGGTTGATCGTGCTACTGCCGGCGAAGCTGTATCTGCCGAGTAAGACGTCAGTCTGAAACGAAAAACCGGGCCTAGT
>NZ_JALLJA010000034.1:0-33388 GCF_023242385.1 Pseudomonas sp. MWU12-2345
CGTGAACGACACCGGACTGTAGGAGCAGGGCTTGTCGGATCGCCGCACCGCCGCGAACCGCCGCGCAGCAGGCGGCCATTCACCACAGATCTATCAGGCCGGCGCCATTTCCTGCGCCAACCCCAGAAACGCCGCCGGCAAACGCGCCGCCTTGCGCTCCTTGAGGCAATACAGGTATTCGGGAATCTGCGGGGCATTCTCGATGGTCAGCACCCGCAGTTGCGGGTCGTGAGGGACTTCCTGCCGGGCAATGATGCTGATACCGATATTGCGTAGCACCGCCTCACGAATCGACTCACGGCTGCCGATTTCCAGCAGCGGGCCATAACTGACCTGCGCATTACGCAACAGCTCTTCCGTCAGATGCCGGGTGGTCGAACCCGGTTCTCGCATCAACAGGCAATGCCCGGCCAGCGCGCTCAGCGGCACATGATCATGTATCGCCAACGGATGATTGCGATGCACCGCCAGCACCAGCGGATCACTGCCCAGCACCCGGCGGATCAACCGTGGGTCCTCCAGCAACTGCGACGAAGCCGCCACATCGACCCGATAATCCTCCAGCGCCTCCAGCACCTGCTGGGAGTTGCCGATCTCCACCGACACTTCCACCTGCGGCAAGCGCTCGCGAAAGGCCTTCACCAGATCGAGGATGTAATACGGCGCCGTCGCGGCAATGCGCAAGGTGCCCTGCACCTGCCCGGCGTTGCGCAGGAAAAACTCGATATCGGCTTCCTGCTGCAACAGCGCCTTGACCATCGGCAGCAAGCGCGCGCCGTCTTCACTGACACTCAAGCGCCGACCGCCGCGATAGAACAACTCGACCGAGTACTGGCTTTCCAGATGACGGATCTGGGTGGTCACCGTGGGCTGGCTGAGCCCGAGCTTTTTTGCCGCCAGGGTGATGCTGCCCAGGCGGGCGACCATATAAAACGCCTTCAGCTCGGCACTCAGCACATCACCCTCTCATTCGTTTACTTGCGCAACAGACGCAACCCATTGAACACCACCAGCAGGCTCACGCCCATATCGGCGAACACCGCCATCCACATGGTTGCCAGGCCGAGGAAAGTCACCGCCAGGAAGATCGCCTTGATCACCAGCGCCAGGGCGATATTTTGCCTGAGGATACGCGCGGTCTGGCGCGAAAGGCGAATGAAAGCCGGAATCTTGCGCAGATCATCGTCCATCAGGGCGACATCGGCGGTCTCAATGGCGGTGTCGGTACCGGCGGCGGCCATGGCAAAGCCGATCTCGGCACGGGCCAGGGCCGGAGCGTCGTTGATACCGTCGCCGACCATGCCGACCTGATGGCCACGGGCATACAGCTCTTCGATGGCCTGCAGTTTGTCGGTGGGCAACAGATCGCCACGGGCCTCGTCGATCCCGACCTGGGCGGCAATGGCCGAGGCGGTGTGGATATTGTCCCCGGTCAGCATCAGGGTCTTGATCCCCAGCGCGTGCAACTCGCGGATCGCCTCACGGCTGGAAGCCTTGACCGTATCGGCCACGGCGAACAGCGCCAACGGGCCAGAGGCGTCGAGCAACAGAACCACAGTCTTGCCTTGTTTTTCCAGGGCGAAGAGTTTTTCTTCCAGGGCCGCCGAGCAGAGACCGAGGTCTTCCACCAGGCGATGGTTGCCCAAGTGATAACCCTTGCCGCCGACCTCGCCGCGCACACCGCGCCCGGCCAGGGCTTCGAAGGCTTCGACGTCACGCAGCGTCCACTGTTTGTCCTGCGCATCCTTGGCAATCGCCAGGGACACCGGGTGATCGGAACGCGCCGCGAGGCTGGCGGCGATCAAAGGCGCGGTCTCGACGAACAGTGGGTTGAGGACCAGATAGTCGGTCAGTACCGGCTTGCCGTGGGTGATGGTCCCGGTCTTGTCCAGGGCCAGGTAATCAAGCTTGTGCCCGCTTTCCAGGTACACCCCGCCCTTGACCAGAATGCCCTTGCGGGCGGCGGCGGCCAGGCCGCTGACGATGGTCACCGGGGTCGAAATCACCAGAGCACATGGGCAGGCGACCACCAGCAGGACCAGCGCCCGGTAGATCCAGTCGAACCACAGGCCGTTCATGAACAGCGGCGGCAGCACCGCCACCGCCAGGGCGAAGGCGAACACCGCCGGGGTGTAGATTTTCGCGAAGGTATCGACGAACCGCTGGGTCGGCGCCCGCGCGCCCTGGGCCTGCTCGACGGCATGGATGATCCGCGCCAGGGTCGAATTGCCCGCGATGGCCGTCACCCGATAGTCCAGTGAACCCGCCTGGTTGATGGTGCCGGCAAAGACCTTGTCGCCCGGATTCTTCTCGATGGGCAGGCTTTCGCCGGTGATCGGCGCCTGATCGACGCTGGAGCTGCCGTAGACCACTTCGCCATCGAGGCCGATGCGCTCACCAGGACGTACCCGGACCAAGGCACCCAGTTCGATGCTTTTAACCTCACGTTCGACCCACTCGCCGTCATCCTGGCGCACCGTGGCCTTTTCCGGCGTCATCTGCATCAGGCCGCTGATGGCGTTGCGCGCGCGGTCCAGGGACTTGGCTTCGATCAGTTCGGCGATGGTGAAGAGGAACATCACCATCGCCGCTTCCGGCCACTGCCCGATCAGCACCGCGCCGGTCACGGCGATGCTCATCAGCGCGTTGATATTCAGGTTGCGGTTCTTCAGGGCGATCCAGCCCTTTTTATAGGTGGTCAGGCCGCCGCTGAGGATGGAAACCAGCGCGATGATTGCCACCACCCAGGTCGGGGCCACGGCGGTGAAGTGAATCACTTCGGCGGCCAAGGCGCCGATACCGGACAGTGCCAGGGGCCACCAGGGCTTTTTCACTGGCGGCTGGCTTGGGGTTTCGGCGCTCGCACCCTCTTCCAACGGCTCGGCCTGCATGCCCAGGGACTTGATGGCGTCGACAATCGGCGTGGTCGACGACAGGTCATGGGTCACACCGAGGATCCGGTTGATCAGGTTGAACTCAAGCTGCTGCACGCCCGCCAGCTTGCCGAGCTTGTTCTGGATCAGCGTCTGCTCGGTAGGGCAGTCCATGGCTTCGATGCGGAAACGGCTCAACCGTGCGTCGGCACTGGTGGTCTCGCTGAGCTTGATCAGCGCGGGGGCTTCGGCGCTCGAACAGCAGCTGTGGGCATGCCCGGCCGCCCCATGGGAGTGGGAAGCCTTTACCGGCTGGAGGACACGAAAAGACTGAGTCGCGGGCTTATCGGCCTGACCGTGGTCATGGCCGTGGTCGTGACTATGCTTGTGATCGTGATCGTGATCGTGATCGTGATCGTGGCCAGCATGGGCATGATCGCCGGCAGGCTTGTGCGAAGTGTGGATGGAGTCGCTCATGGGTGCGTCCCTGAAAGTGCTTGTTGCCAAGTGAACACCCTGTAGCCACTATAGGGTCAAGCACCCTTTTCGGAGATCGAACGATGAAGATTGGCGAACTGGCGAAACTCACCGACTGCCAGGTGGAAACCATCCGTTATTACGAGAAGGAAAACCTGCTGCCGGAACCGGCGCGCAGCGAGGGCAACTACCGCCTGTACACCCAGGCGCATGTGGAGCGCCTGACCTTTATCCGCAACTGCCGCAGCCTGGACATGACGCTGGAGGAGATTCGCAGTTTGCTGGGGTTGCGCGACAGCCCGCAGGATCAATGCGAAAGCGTGAATGCGCTGATTGACGAGCATATCCATCACGTCAAGGCACGGATCGACGGGTTGCTGGCGTTGCAGACGCAGTTGCTGGATCTGCGCCAGCGTTGTGGCGGCGGGCCGGATCTGGATCAGTGCGGGATCTTGCAGCGGTTGGAGGTCAGCGGCAGCGTGGTGGCGGCTGAAGAGCATTCACATGTCGGCAGAAGTCACGGGCATTGAGGGCCTATTCGCGGGCAAGCTCCGCTCCCACAGGCCCCGAGTCGTGCACACCTTCTGTGTACGACGCAAATCCAATGTGGGAGCGGAGCTTGCCCGCGAAGCAGACGACGCGATACCGAGCCGAACTAGACCGCCATCGGCGCCGTCATCGGCGCATGGTGCTGGTAGCCTTCCAGCGAGAAATCCCCCGGTTCCACCAGCTCCAGCCACTCCGGCTGATAAACACCCGTCTTGGCAAACTCCGGCACACGGTCCGAAATCACCAACTTCGGCATCGGGAACGGCTCGCGAGTCAGCTGTTCGTTGAGCATGTCCAGGTGGTTTTCATACACATGGGCATCGCCGATGAAATAGGTGAACCAGCGCGGCGTATAGCCGGTCAGGCGCCCGATCAGGCTCAGCAGCGCCGCGCCTTCGGTCAGGTTGAACGGCGTGCCCAACCCCAGATCATTCGAACGGATGTAGAGGGTCAGGGAAATCTCCTTGGTCTCCACATTCGGATGAAACTGATAGAGCAAATGACACGGCGGCAAGGCCATTTCATCCAGCTGCGCACAGTTCCAGCCATGGAACAGAATCCGCCGGCTACCCGGATCCTTGATGATGGTGTCGACGCACTGGCGCACCTGGTCGATGGCCTTGTACAGCACCACATAGGCCTGGCCGTTTTCCTCGCCTTCGGCAATCTGCCGATACCCCTGGCCCAAGGTCTGCTCGATAGCCGCGACGTTGCTCTTGGCAATCTGCTTGTACGCCGGCCATTTACGCCATTGCACCCCATAGATCTCGCCCAGGTCGTCTTCGCCCTGGCGGAACGGGTTGGCCAGCCACTGCGCGTTTTCGTTGGCGTTCTGGTCCCAGACCTTGCAGCCCAGCGCACGGAACTCGGCGGCGTTGTTCACCCCACGGAGAAAACCGCACATCTCGCCGACAGCGGATTTGAACGCCATCTTGCGGGTGGTGATCGCCGGAAAACCTTCCTGGAGGTCATAACGCAGCATGGCCCCGGGAAAGCTGATGGTGTTCACGCCGGTACGGTTGGCCTGCTTGGTGCCGTTCTTGATGACGTGGGCGACCAGTTCGAGATATTGCTTCATGAGTTACCTGCATCCTTGAATACGGGGCCCGCGAGCCCCGATTCGAATTTAAAGCGCGGCGTCTTTCGCGGCCGGTGTAGTCGGGGCGCGGTGATAGGCGAACCACAGCAAGCCCAGGCCGCCGATGATCATCGGCAGGCTGAGGATCTGCCCCATGGTCACCCAGCCGAACGCCAGGTAGCCGAGCTGCGCATCCGGCACCCGGACGAACTCGACGACAAAACGGAAGATCCCGTAGAACAACGCGAACATGCCTGAAACCGCCATGGTCGGCCGCGGCTTGCGCGAGAACAACCAGAGGATCACGAACAGGGCCACGCCTTCCAGGGCGAACTGATACAGCTGCGACGGGTGACGCGGCAACTGGGCCGGGTCGCTGAACGGCGGGAAGATCATCGCCCACGGCAAGTCGGTCGGTTTGCCCCATAGCTCGGCGTTGATGAAATTGCCGATCCGCCCGGCACCCAGGCCGATCGGAACCATCGGCGCGACAAAGTCCATCAGTTGGAAGAACGACTTGCCGTTGCGCCGGCCAAACCACCAGGCCGCCACCATCACCCCGATAAAGCCGCCATGGAACGCCATGCCGCCCTTCCAGACCTCGAAGATCAGCGTCGGGTTGGCCAGGTAGGCGCTCAGATCGTAGAACAGCACATAACCCAGGCGCCCGCCAACGATGACCCCCATGGCCAGCCAGAAGATCAGGTCGGAGAGTTTCTCCTTGGTCCAGGTCGGATCGAAACGGTTCAGGCGCCGGGAGGCCAGCAGCCACGCACCGCCAATGCCGACCAGGTACATCAGGCCGTACCAGTGGATTTTCAGCGGGCCGATGGCCAGGGCCACCGGGTCAATCTGCGGGTAAGGCAGCATTGCAACTCCTCGATAGAGTAAAAATTCAGGGCCCGGCGAACAGCAATCGCCCGGGCCGGCGGGTCATGTTGCAACCGCGCCATTAAGCCAATATTGCGCCGGCATGACTGAACCGAGCCTGTGGCTCAGATCAGGAACTTCAGGCCGACAATGAACAACAGGCCGGCAAACAGCCGCTTGAGCAACAGCGGCGACAGCTGGTGTGCCAGTTGCACACCGAAGCGAGCAAAAAACATACTGGTCAGGGCAATCCCGAGCAAGGCCGGCAAATAGATAAAGCCCAGGCTGTGGGCCGGCAACAATGGATCGTGCCAACCCAGGATCATGAAACTCAAGGTACTGGCCAGTGCAATCGGCAAGCCACAGGCCGAGGACGTCGCCACCGCCTGCTGCATCGGCACGCTGCGCCAGGTCAGGAACGGCACGGTCAGGGAGCCGCCGCCGATCCCGAAAATCGCCGAGGCCCAGCCGATAAACGCCCCCGCCAGGCCGAGGCCGAACTTGCCGGGCACGCTGCGGCTGGCCTTGGGCTTGAGGTTCAGCGCCATCTGCGCCGCCACCACCAGGGCGAACACGCCGATGATCTTCTGCAGGTGCGGGCCGGCGATGGCCTTGGCAGTCAATGCGCCGAGGCCCGAGCCCAGCAGGATGCCCACGGCCATCCAGGCAAAGACCGGCCAGAGCACCGCGCCGCGCTTGTGATGCCCGCGAATGGTGTTGAACGAGGTGAAAATGATCGTCGCCAGGGACGTGCCCACCGCCAGGTGCGTGAGGATCAGCGGATCGAACCCTTGCAGGGTGAAACTGAACACCAGCACCGGGACGATAATGATCCCGCCGCCCACGCCGAACAGCCCGGCCAGCACGCCGGCGCAGGCCCCCAAGACCAGATAGAGCAGAAATTCCATGCGCGACCCCGCAAAACAAGTCCGGCATGGTAACGGAAGGAGGGACACGGCTCTACTGGATGGCGATGGATACCCTGCGTAGAGTGGGCAAAAACATCGAGGACCACCTGATGTGCCTGATTGTCTTTGCCTGGCGCCCGGGCCATGCCCAGCCGCTGATCGTCGCGGCCAACCGTGACGAATTTTATGCCCGACCAAGCCTGCCCCTGGCGCAATGGCCGGAAGCGCCGCAGGTGTATGCGGGGCGTGATCTGGAGGCGGGCGGGACCTGGCTGGGGATCGGGGCCCGGGGGCGCTTTGCGGCCTTGACCAATATCCGCAATCCGCACCAGCCGGTGGCCCGGCGCTCACGGGGAGAGTTGGTGGCGCGTTTTCTCACCGAAGACCTGCCGATTGATGAGTATTTAGCCGAAATTCGCGCAAGATCGGCAGAATATGCCGGGTTCAACCTGCTCCTGGGAACAGCGGATGCGCTGTGGCATCTCAATTCCCACGAGGGTGAACCGCGCCAACTGGCGGAGGGTGTCTACGGGCTGTCCAATGCCGGGCTCGATACGCCCTGGCCGAAACTGCTCAAGGCCCGCGCGGCGCTGTCCTGGGAACTGGCGGATCCGCGACCGGAGGCATTGCTGGCGATGCTCGGCGACCCGACGATCGCGCCGCTTGCCGAGTTGCCGGACACCGGGGTGGGACAGGCAACCGAGAGTCTGCTGTCGAGCGTGTTTATCGCCAGCCCCAGCTACGGCACACGGGCCAGCACGGTGCTGATCAGCCACGCCGATGGCACGCGCCACCTCGTGGAGCGCAGCTTCGGGCCTTATGGCGGACATCTCGGAGAGGTGGAGATGAAAATTTAGTCCGCGGGCGCCTAGACGATTGCTATCGCTGGCAAGCCAGGCTCCTACAAGGTTGTGTCGTACCCATGATCAGTGAACGACGATGTACTGTAGGAGCAGGGCTTGCCCGCGAAGAGGCCGTTGAGTCTTGCGACGGCCTTGACGACACCTTCGCTGGCAAGCCAGGCCCCTACAAGGTCAGCCCTCAATGGGTGACGGTCGGCACCACCATCCGTGACAGCCCGAGATTCTTCAGCGCCAACTGCAAGGTACTGCGAATCACCTGCGGATTGTCGATGGTCATCACCTGGGCCAGCAGTTCCTGGGCCTTGCTCAGATTGATCTGGCGCAGCATCCATTTCACCTTCGGCAGGTTGGTGGCGTTCATCGACAGGCTGTCAAAGCCCATCGCCATCAACAGCACCGCCGCCATCGGATCACCGGCCATCTCGCCGCAGATACTCACCGGCTTGCCTTCGGCATGGGCGTCACGCACCACGTTCTGCAAGGCTTGCAGCACCGCCGGGTGCAGGTAGTCGTAAAGGTCCGCGACCCGTGGATTGTTGCGGTCCACGGCCAGCAGGTACTGGGTCAGGTCGTTGGAGCCCACCGAGAGGAAGTCCACCTGCCGTGCCAGCTCGCGGGTCTGGTAGACCGCCGCCGGAATCTCGATCATCACCCCCACCGGCGGCATCGGCACGTCGGTGCCTTCGTCGCGCACCTCGCCCCAGGCCCGGTGGATCAGGTGCAGCGCCTCTTCCATCTCGTGGATGCCCGAGATCATCGGCAGCAGGATCCGCAGGTTGTTCAGGCCCTCGCTGGCCTTGAGCATGGCCCGCGCCTGTACCAGGAAGATTTCCGGGTGGTCGAGGGTCACGCGGATACCGCGCCAGCCGAGGAACGGGTTGTCTTCTTCAATCGGGAAATACGGCAGCGACTTGTCGCCGCCGATGTCCAGGCTGCGCATGGTCACCGGTTGCGGATGGAACGCCGACAACTGCTCGCGATAGATCGCCAGCTGTTCCTTCTCGCTCGGGAAACGCTGGTTGATCATGAACGGCACTTCGGTGCGGTACAGGCCGACACCTTCGGCCCCGCGCTGCTGCGCCCGGGCCACATCCGCCAGCAGGCCGGTGTTGACCCACAGCGGCATGCGATGGCCGTCCGGGGTCACGCACGGCAGCTCGCGCAAGGCGTCCAGGCCCTCGGACAGCTGGCGTTCTTCTTCCACCACACCGGCGTATTGCTTGCGCAGCACTTCGCTGGGGTTGGTAAACACCTCGCCACGGGCGCCGTCGACGATCATCTCGATGCCGTCGACCTTCGAGTACGGCAGGTCCACCAGGCCCATGACGGTTGGAATGCCCATGGCCCGCGCCAGGATCGCCACGTGGGAGTTACCCGAACCCAGTACCGAGACCAGGCCCTTGAGCTTGCCTTCCGGTACTTCGCCGAGCATCGCCGCGGTCAGCTCTTCGCTGACCATGATGGTGTTGTCCGGGTAGACCAGGGCTTGCTGGCGTTCAGACTGCAGGTAGGCCAGCAGCCGGCGCCCGAGGTCCTTGACGTCCGACGCGCGCTCACGCAGGTAGGCGTCGTCCATCAGTTCAAAACGGTTGACGTGATCGGTCACCACTTGGCGCAAGGCGCCCTGGGCCCATTGGCCGGTTTTGATCACGTTGGTGATTTCGCTGCCCAGGGAGGCATCGTCGAGCATCATCAGGTAGACGTCGAACAACGCGCGCTCTTCCGGACGCAGCTGGGTCGCGAGTTTGGCCGAGAGCGTGCGCATATCGGCACGCACGCCTTCGATGGCGGTCTTGAACAGCGCCAGTTCGGCATCGATATCGGCGATCGCCTTGTCCGGCACCACGTCCAGGTCCGCCGGCGGCAACATGACCACCGCCGTACCCACCGCAGCACCCGGCGAACCCGGCACACCGATGAACTTGGCTTCCTGGATGCCCTTGCCTTCACGCCCCAGCCCACGGATCGAACCGGTGGCCTCGGCATGGGCGATAACGCCGGCCAACTGGGCGCTCATGGTCACCAGGAAGGCTTCTTCGCCCTCGTCGAACTGGCGACGCTCTTTCTGCTGGATCACCAACACGCCGACGACCCGGCGATGGTGGATGATCGGCGCACCGAGGAAGGAGGCATAACGCTCCTCGCCGGTTTCGGCAAAGTAGCGATACCGCGGGTGATCGGCGGCGTTTTCCAGGTTCAGCGGTTCTTCGCGCGTACCCACGAGGCCAACCAGGCCTTCGTTCGGCGCCATGCTGACCTTGCCGATCGAGCGCTTGTTCAAGCCCTCGGTGGCCATCAGGACAAAGCGGTTGGTTTCGGGGTCCAGCAAATAGACCGAGCAGACCTGGCTGCCCATGGCCTCTTTGACGCGCAATACAATAATGCCCAACGCCGCCTTGAGATCCTTGGCGGCGTTAACTTCCTGGACGATCTTGCGCAGCGTATTGAGCATGGCTCGGGGTCGAACTCCGTGTCAGTCGCGCGCCAACAGGCGCGGGGCAAGCTCTTTGAGCGCGCGACGGTAGACCTCGCGCTTGAATGTCACCACCTGGCCCAACGGGTACCAATAGCTGACCCAACGCCAGCCATCGAACTCCGGTTTACCGGTCAAATCCATCCGCACCCGCTGCTCGTTGGAGAGCAGGCGCAGGAGAAACCATTTCTGCTTCTGGCCGATGCACAGCGGTTGGCTGTGGGTACGCACCAGGCGTTGCGGCAAACGATAGCGCAACCAGCCCCGGGTACAGGCCAAAATTTGCACATCTTCGCGTTCCAGGCCGACTTCTTCGTTCAATTCACGGTACAAAGCGTCTTCAGGCGTCTCGTCCGGGTTGATCCCGCCTTGCGGAAACTGCCATGCATCTTGATTGATGCGACGTGCCCAGAGGACCTGCCCAGCATCATTCGTCAGAATTATCCCGACATTAGGACGGAAACCATCGGGGTCGATCACGGCAACCACCTCGCAAACGCATGTCATCGCATTGTTCCACAAAGGTTGTGAAAGCAGCAACGAGCCTGCCTACCTTATGTGCACTCTTGTGAAAAGACCGTATTCTGGAGGCCTTTTTACAGGCTTATCAGCGAGTAACCGCAATGCGTCTGGCTTTATTCGACTTGGACAACACACTTTTGGGCGGCGACAGCGACCACGCCTGGGGCGATTACCTCTGCGAACGGGGGATTCTCGACCCGGTGGCCTATAAAACCCGCAACGACGAGTTCTACCAGGATTATCTGGCGGGCCGCCTGGACAACGCCGAGTATCTGAATTTCTGCCTGGAAATTCTCGGCCGCAGCGAGATGGCGCAACTGGACGAGTGGCATCGCGACTATATGCGCGACTGCATCGAACCCATCGTGCTGCCCAAGGGCCTGGCGTTGCTGGCCCAACACCGCGACGCCGGCGACAAGCTGGTGATCATCACCGCCACCAACCGTTTTGTCACGGCACCGATTGCCGCGCGGCTGGGGGTCGAGACCCTGATCGCCACCGAGTGCGAGATGATCGACGGCCGCTACAGCGGGCGCAGCACCGATATCCCGTGCTTTCGCGAGGGCAAGGTGACGCGCTTGAACCGTTGGCTGGAAGAAACCGGGCATGGCCTGGAAGACAGCTATTTCTATAGCGATTCGATGAATGACCTGCCGTTGCTGGAGCAGGTGGCCAATCCCGTGGCGGTGGACCCGGATCCGAATCTGCGGGCCGAAGCCGAGAAGCGTGGATGGCCGGTGATTACGCTGCGCGATTGATGGCCTATTCGCGGGCAAGCTCCGCTCCCACATTAGATTTGCGCCGTGCACAGAAGGTGCGTACGACTCAGGACCCGATGTGGGAGCGGAGCTTGCCCGCGAAGAAGGCGACTCGGTGTCAGATCAGACCGGCTTGGCAACCATCAGATAAAAAATCGCCATAAACGACAAAAACGCCGGCCAGCCCAGCACAAACCACCAGCGCATATAGGTCTCGGCCTGGATCGGCATCGCCGTGCCGTCACCCAAGGCCTGCTCGGCCATCCTGTGCACCCGGATCTGCAGCCAGACCACCGGCAGCCAGCAGATCCCCGCCAACACGAACAGGCCCAGGCTCCACACCAGCCAGCCTTGCTGGATCGGCCAGCCCGCCAGATGCATCAACCCCAGCCCGCTCAACGGCTGGAACACCGCCGTAGTGGTGGTAAAAGCCCAATCGGCGAACACCAGGTGCTTGAAGGTCGCCGCAATCACCTCGACGTTGCCCGTGCGCCAGGCGCGCAAGGCGTAATACGCGGAACCGGCACCCAGGCCGAAAAGAATGGTGGAAGACAGGATATGCAAGGTTTTCAGCAGCAGGTAAGCACTCATCGACGCGGTTCGGTCCAAAGCAGCCAAAGGGTCGCCACCATCAGCACCAGATTCTTGGCGACGGCGGCATAAGGGTCAAACCAGTAGTGCGGCAGCACGAAGCTGATAATCAGGGTGTAGGCCCCCATCAACAGCAATTGCGCCCGGAACGTCCACTTGCGCGTACGCCGGAACAGCATCCCCAAGCCCAGCAGCCCGTCGCACAGCGACCCGGCGTAGACCGCGAACGCTGCGGAGTCCCCGCTTACCCCGGCCTCGGCCATGATCCGCAGGCTCCAGTCATAACCCGGCCCCAGGCAAACCACCGCCGTGCCCAGCCAGATCAACAGCATCACCGCCAGCAACAACGGTCGCAGTGCCGATTGGACACTCTGGCCGGCGTTCGGCCAGTCCTGCAGGCGAGTGGAGAGCGGCGCGGAGCGGTAACCACAGACCTCGACCAACGCCTCGGGACCGGCGACATTGTCACGCTGGGCCATGCGCAGGTTCTGGCGATTCAAGGCCCGCCAGCCCAGGCGCTCGCCCAGCCAGGCACCGGCCCGCGACAAGATCCCCGGCACCTTCACATACCGCGCAGGCCCCCAGCCCTGGGCCGCACGCAACTGATCGAGCACTTGCGCCAGGGTCAGCACTTGCGGCCCCACCAGCGGCAACACCTGGGAGTGCGCCGGCCAATGCCGCAGCAAGGCCAGCACGGCGGCGGACAAATCGTCGATATGCAGCGGTTGCAAGCGCGCTTGCAGGTCCAGCAAGGGGATCAGCGGCCAGGGCGACAGGCGCGCCAGCCAGGCACTGCTGGCCCCGCCGGCCCCCAGCAGCAACGAGGGGCGCAGGACCACGGCCGGCACGCCGAGCGTCATCAGGTAATCATCCGCTGCCGCCTTGCTCGCCAGAAATGGCACATCCGGCTGCTCGCCGGCGCCCAGCGCGGAAATATGCAGCACCCGCACGCCACGGCGCGCCGCCAGGTCGAACAGCGCCCGGGTGCCCAGGTCCTGGGTCAGGCGCAGTGCCTGCTCATCAGTGCTCAGCAACCCGGCGGCATTGATCAGCAGATCGATACCATGGGGCAGGATGAAATGTTTGGAGTCCTCGGCCAACCGATCCAGGTCGAGCACCTGCCATTCGACCCCCGGTAGCGAGCGCAGGTGATGATCACGGCTGGTGGCGATCACTTCGTGACCGGCGGCACTCAACGCCGCCAGCAAATGGCGGCCGACGAACCCCGTGGCCCCCACCAGAAGCACCTTCATGGCAAATCCCCGGCCTGACGGCTTAAACCGGTTTCGCGCCCATCAGGCCCGCAATAGCGACAAAACCGACAACCGTGAAAATCGCCAGGGCCAGCGTAAACCCTGGATGCCGCGCCGTGATACCACGGCGCAGGCGATTGAGACGGACCACCAGCCACACCCAACTCAGGGTGCACAGGGTGTAGAGCACGCTCGAACCCAGCAGCCAGGTCTGCCCCAACGGCCAACCGGACAGGTGCACCAACCACCAGCCACTGACCGGCAGCACGGCCAGGCACAGCGCCATCAGCCCCCAAACGAAGAACCAGGGACGCTGCAAAGTGTGATTTTGAATGGTTGTATCGCCGGCACGGCGTCCGCGCCAAAGCCTGATCGTCACCGCCAGCGCGCTGCCCAGCAAAAGCACCGGCGCCGCACCGTGTAGCAGTTTCAAGGCAGTGAGGGTTTCCATTTCATCGTTTCCCTGGTTTTACGATCAAATTTCGAGCAGCAATCAGATGCAGAGTCGAACACATCCCGTGTAGGAGCATGGCTTGCCAGCGAAGGGGCCCATGAGAGCGTCAAAAGCTTCGCTGGCAAGCCAGGCTCCTACAAGGTTACGCGCTGCCTTTCAGAATGGAGCCTGCCCATCAGCTTAGCAGCCATCCACCGTGTTTCAGCCGAGGAACAACCGATACGCCGGGTTATCGCTTTCATCCCAATAGGGGTAGCCGATTTCCGCCAGGGCCGCCGGCACCAGATGACGCTCTTCCTCCGGCACCTGCAGGCCCGCGACCACCCGGCCATCAGCGGCACCATGGTTACGGTAATGGAACATCGAGATATTCCAGCGCCCGCCCAGCTTGTTGAGGAAGTTGAACAACGCCCCCGGGCGCTCCGGAAACTCGAAGCGCAGCACCATCTCGTCGCTGACATGGGCCGCATGACCACCGACCATATGACGGATATGCAACTTGGCCAGCTCGTTGTCGGTCAGGTCCAGCACCGGGAAACCCTGGCCGGTCAGGCTGTCGATCAGGGCACTGCGCGGATCGCTGTCGGGGTGGGTTTGCACGCCGACGAAAATATGCGCTTCGTGGCCGGTGTGATAACGGTAATTGAATTCGGTGATCTGACGCTTGCCGATGGCTTCGCAGAACGCCTTGAAACTGCCCGGCCGCTCCGGAATGGTCACGGCGATAATCGCTTCGCGCCCTTCGCCCAACTCGGCACGCTCGGCCACATGGCGCAGGCGGTCAAAGTTGACGTTGGCGCCGGAGTCGATGGCCACCAGGGTCTGCCCGGTGATCTTGCGCGATTCGACGTACTTCTTGATCCCGGCCACGCCCAAAGCGCCGGCAGGCTCGGTGATCGAGCGGGTATCGTCGTAGATATCCTTGATCGCGGCGCAGATCTCGTCGGTACTGACGGTGATCACCTCGTCGACATAGTCCTTGCAGATATCGAAGGTGTGCTGGCCGATCTGCGCCACGGCCACGCCGTCGGCGAACAACCCCACGGTGGACAGGATCACCCGCTCGCCGGCGGCCATGGCCTGCTGCAGACAGTTGGAGTCATCCGGCTCGACGCCGATCACCTTGATCTCCGGCCGCAGGTACTTCACATAGGCCGCGATCCCGGAAATCAAGCCGCCGCCACCGACCGGAACGAAGATCGCATCCAACGGGCCCGGATGCTGGCGCAGAATCTCCATCGCCACGGTGCCCTGCCCGGCAATGGTGTGCGGATCATCGTAGGGGTGGATATAGACGTAGCCTTTTTCCTCAACCAGCCGCAGGGAATGGGCCAGGGCTTCGGCGAAAGAGTCGCCATGCAACACCACTTTGCCGCCCCGGGAGCGGACGCCTTCGATCTTGATTTCCGGCGTGGTCTTGGGCATCACGATGGTGGCCTTGACCCCCAGCACCTTGGCCGCCAGGGCCAGGCCCTGGGCATGGTTGCCCGCCGATGCCGTGACCACGCCACGAGCGCGCTCGGCCTCGCTGAGCTGGGTCAGCTTGTTGTAGGCACCGCGAATCTTGAAGGAAAACACCGGCTGCAAATCTTCGCGCTTGAGCCAGACCTTGTTGCCCAGCCGCTCGGAGAGCTGGCGAGCGGTCTGCAACGGGGTTTCCACGGCAACGTCGTAGACGCGCGAGGTGAGGATCTTCTTGACGTACTGTTCAAGCATCGGAAGGCATCGCTGGCGGGTGTGGACAGGGACCGAGGAGTCTAACCCAGCGCTTGCGGCAACGACCACAGGGTTCCTGAGGTTTTATTGCCCGTGCCTGCGGTCAAACGGACAATGACCTTCCCCGCCCCGACGCTTATAATGCCGGCCTTTCGCACACCCCCTGCCCGCTTTCGGAGCCCGCATGACCCAGGATCAACTCAAACAGGCCGTGGCCCAAGCCGCTGTCGACTTCATCCTTCCCAAGCTCGATGACAAAAGCGTTATCGGCGTGGGCACCGGCTCCACCGCCAACTGCTTTATCGACGCCCTGGCGCAACACAAGGGCGCCTTCGACGGCGCGGTCGCCAGCTCCGAAGCCACCGCCGCTCGCCTCAAGGGCCACGGGATTCCGGTCTATGAGCTGAACACCGTCAGCGACCTGGAGTTCTACATCGACGGCGCCGACGAAAGCGACGAACACCTGAACCTGATCAAGGGCGGCGGCGCGGCCCTGACCCGCGAGAAAATTGTCGCGGCCGTGGCCAAGACTTTTATCTGCATCGCCGACGGCAGCAAGCTGGTCCCGGTGCTCGGCGCTTTCCCGCTGCCGGTCGAAGTGATCCCCATGGCCCGCAGCCATGTGGCGCGCCAGTTGGTGAAACTGGGGGGTGATCCGGTGTATCGCGAGGGCGTGTTGACCGATAACGGCAACATCATTCTGGATGTGCACAACCTGCAGATCACCAACCCGGTGGAGCTGGAAAGCCAGATCAATGCGATTGTCGGCGTGGTCACCAACGGCCTGTTCGCGGCGCGTCCGGCGGACCTGCTGCTGCTGGGCACCAGCGAAGGCGTGAAGACCCTCAAGGCCTGAGGCAAGCACCGCCCCCCCTCTGTAGGAGCGAGCTTGCTCGCGATGGGCGTTAACGATAACGCGGGGCGCCTGATGCCCCACGGTGTCTGTGCCATCATCGCGAGCAAGCTCGCTCCTACAGGGGGGCGTCGGGATTAACGGACGCTGCTGTTGAAGCGGCTGGCGCCCGGCAATTCCAGTACCAGCTCATCCCCGGCATTCAGCGGGCCGACGCCCACCGGCGTACCGGTCAGGATCACGTCACCGGCCTGCAACGAAAAGCATGCGGCCATGTACTGGATCATCGGCACGATCGGGTTGAGCATGTCGCTGCTGATCCCGTCCTGGCGAACCTGACCGTTGATGGTCAGGCGAATGCCGATCTGGGTCAGGTCCGGGAAGGTACTGCCCACCACGAACGGCGACAGCACGCAGGCGCCGTCGAACGACTTGGCGACTTCCCAGGGCAGGCCCTTGCTCTTCAGCTCCGCCTGCTTGTCGCGCAAGGTCAGGTCCAATGCCGGCGCAAACCCGGAAATGGCATCCAGAACCTCTTCAACACTCGGCTTGTTGGACAGCGGCTTGCCGATCAACACGGCAATCTCGGCCTCGTAATGCACCGAACCACGGTCCGCCGGAATGCTGAAACCACCCTCGATCGGCACCACGCAGCTGCCCGGCTTGATAAACAGCAACGGCTCGGTCGGCACCGGATTGTCCAGTTCCTTGGCGTGCTCGGCGTAATTACGGCCGATGCATACCACCTTGCCGAGAGGAAAGTGAATACGGGTACCGTCGACATACTGGTGCTGATAGCTCATGACTGACTCCTGGTCTTTGTCATCAGTGACTTCTGGTTCAAACCGCGAAGATCTTGCCCGGGTTCATGATCCCGTTCGGATCGAACACCGCCTTGATCGCTTTCATGTATTCAATTTCAACCGGGGAACGGCTGTAGGTCAGGTAATCGCGCTTGGTCATGCCCACGCCGTGTTCGGCGGAGATCGAACCGTTGTACTTCTCGACGGTTTCGAACACCCACTTGTTCACGGTAGCGCACTTGGCAAAGAACTCGTCCTTGCTCAGGTTTTCCGGCTTGAGGATGTTCAGGTGCAGGTTGCCGTCGCCGATGTGACCGAACCAGACGATTTCAAAGTCCGGGTAGTATTCGCCGACGATGGTGTCGATTTCCTTGAGGAACGCCGGCACTTTCGACACAGTGACCGAAATGTCGTTCTTGTACGGCGTCCAGTGGGAAATGGTCTCGGAGATGTACTCGCGCAGCTTCCAGAGGTTCTGCAACTGGGTTTCGCTCTGGCTCATCACGCCGTCCAGCACCCAACCCTGCTCGACACAGTGCTCGAAGGTTTCCAGGGCGTGGTTGGCCACTTCTTCAGTGGTCGCCTCGAATTCCAGCAGGGCGTAGAACGGACAGTCGGTTTCGAACGGCGCCGGCACGTCGCCACGGCCGAGGACCTTGGCCAGGGCCTTGTCGGAGAAAAATTCGAAGGCGGTCAGGTCCAGCTTGCCCTGGAACGCGTGCAGCACCGGCATGATCGAGTCGAAATCCGGGGTGCCGAGGACCATGCAGGTCAGGTTCTTCGGCGCGCGATCCAGGCGCATGGTGGCTTCGACCACAAAACCCAGGGTGCCCTCGGCGCCGATAAACAGCTGGCGCAGGTCGTAGCCGGTGGCGTTCTTGATCAGGTCCTTGTTCAGTTCCAGCACATCGCCCTTGCCGGTCACCACCTTCATGCCGGCCACCCAGTTGCGGGTCATGCCGTAGCGAATCACCTTGATCCCGCCGGCATTGGTGCCGATATTGCCGCCAATCTGGCTGGAACCGGCCGAGGCGAAGTCCACGGGGTAGTACAGGCCCTTTTCCTCGGCCACGTTCTGCAGGTGTTCGGTGACCACGCCAGGCTGGCAAACCGCGGTGCGGTCGGTCAGGTTGATGTCCAGCACCTGGTTCATATAGTCGAAGGACACCACCACTTCACCGTTGGCCGCCACGGCCGCGGCGGACAGCCCGGTACGACCGCCCGATGGCACCAGCGCGACCTTGTGCTGGTTGGCCCAGCGCACGATGGCCTGGACCTGTTCGGTAGTCTTCGGGAACACGATGGCCATCGGCGCGGGAGCGAAATGCTTGGTCCAATCCTTCCCGTAAGCATTCAGGGAGTCAGCATCGGTCAGGACCTTACCAGGCTCAACCAGGGTCTTCAGCTCATCAATCAGGGCAGGATGGGTCATCGACAGAACTCTCGAACAATTCATGGTCATCCTGAGGACGCTTCACGTCGCAGAATGAGTGTTTGCGGGTCGCATATGCTAGCATACGCCCCCCGCAGAAGCGTGCTATCAGGCCGATCTGCGGTGCCGGCGATCACGCCGCGCGGTCAGCTCAAGCTGTCCATTTCCCTGCCATTTTTCTCCGGGACACAGGTTTACGCAGATGAGCAAGACTTCTCTCGATAAGAGCAAGATCAAGTTCCTTCTTCTCGAAGGCGTCCACCAATCCGCCGTGGACGTCCTCAAGGCCTCCGGGTACGTCAATATCGAGTACCTGACTGGCTCCTTGCCAGAAGCCCAGTTGAAGGAAAAGATCGCCGATGCCCACTTCATTGGCATTCGCTCGCGCACCCAACTGACCGAAGACATCTTCGAACACGCGAAGAAACTCGTCGCTGTCGGTTGTTTCTGCATCGGCACCAACCAGGTCGACCTCAACGCGGCTCGCGAGCGCGGCATCGCCGTGTTCAACGCCCCGTACTCCAACACCCGCTCCGTTGCCGAGCTGGTGCTGGCCGAAGCGATCCTGTTGCTGCGCGGCATTCCCGAGAAGAACGCTTCCTGCCATCGCGGTGGCTGGATCAAGAGCGCGGCCAACTCCTTCGAAATCCGCGGCAAGAAGCTGGGGATCATCGGTTACGGCTCGATCGGTACGCAGTTGTCGGTCCTCGCCGAAGGCCTGGGCATGCAGGTGTTCTTCTACGACACCCTGACCAAGCTGCCGCTGGGCAACGCCACCCAGGTCTCGAACCTGACCGACCTGCTGGGCATGTCCGACATCGTCACCCTGCACGTTCCGGAAACCGCCGAGACCCAGTGGATGATCGGTGAGAAGGAAATCCGCGCGATCAAGAAAGGCGGGATCCTGATCAACGCCGCGCGCGGCACCGTGGTCGAGCTGGACGCCCTGGCGAACGCGATCAAGGACAAGCACCTGATCGGCGCGGCCATCGATGTCTTCCCGGTGGAGCCACGCTCCAACGACGAAGAGTTCGAAAGCCCGCTGCGTGGCCTGGACAACGTGATCCTGACCCCGCACATCGGTGGCTCGACCGCCGAAGCCCAGGCCAACATCGGTCTGGAAGTGGCGGAAAAGCTGGTCAAGTACAGCGACAACGGTACCTCGGTATCGTCCGTGAACTTCCCTGAAGTGGCCTTGCCGGCTCACCCAGGCAAGCATCGCCTGCTGCACATCCACCAGAACATCCCGGGTGTGATGAGCGAAATCAACAAGGTCTTCGCGGAAAACGGCATTAACATCTCCGGTCAGTTCCTGCAGACCAACGAGAAAGTCGGTTACGTGGTGATCGACGTCGACGCCGAGTACTCGGACCTGGCACAAGAGAAGCTGCAACACATCAACGGCACCATCCGGTCCCGCGTGTTGTTCTAAGCCTCAAGCGCTGGACGAAAAAAGGGAGGCCTGCGAGGGCCTCCCTTTTTTTCTGACACGGATTTACTTCACGTTGACGGTGATGACTTTCGAGGCGACGGTCGGATTGAACTGCATATGCCCCTTGTCACCCGCCACCAGTTGCAAGGTGTGCTTGCCTGGGGTCAGGGTCAGCTGGGTTTCGGTCTGGGCCTTGCCGTAGTGGATCACGGTGTCGGTCGCAGGAATCGGCAGGGCTGGGTCCGGCAGGGCCTTCTGGTCGACCAGCAGGTGGTGGTGACCGGAGCCTGGCGTTTCGTCACCGGCCGGCTTGAGCACCAGGCCCTTCATGCCGAACTTGACCGTGAAGGTCTTGTCGACCGTGGCGCCGTTTTTCGGCGAAACGATAAAGACCTTGGCGTCCTTGGGCGCCGCAATACGCGGAAGATCATCCGCAACCGCCAGCATCGAAGAACCCAGCAAAACAGTAGCCAACGCAACACGAGACACTAAGGTTTTCATTAACTTCTCCAGTTTTCCGCAATTTCAGTACGGTTATGACAACTTTGTGGCGATTTGTGGTCCAAGGCACTCAATAACATAGCAAAGCGTGCCTGAACGGCGCGGTACATATTTGTATTCCAATTCGGGAGCGACCATGGGTTTTCTGCCTGGCCTATTACTTTTACTGCCTTTCGTCAGCCCTTTCGTCCAGGCTGAACTGATTGATGACGTCAACGACCGGGGCGAGTTGCGCATTGCCCTGGAAGGCGACATGCGACCCTTCGGCTTTACCGAAGACGGGCGCCTGACCGGCTTCGAAGTCGAACTGGGCGAACAACTGGCCCGGGAACTCGACGTGCAGGCCTCGTTTGTCCCCACCGACGTCACCGACCTGCTGCAAGGCGTCGAGAGTGGAAAGTACGATGTCGCCATCAACCACATGCCTATGACTGCAGAACTGAGAAAACGTTACGACTTCAGCGAGCCTTATGGTTATCCCAGCATGAAATGGATCACACACCGGGAAGAACCGCCGACACAGATCCCCTTCGCCATGCGCGACAGCTCGCTACCACTGGTTCCGGAGGACTCCGACGGGCCGACAGTGGCCCTGGCGATTCCGTTTCAGAAGGGTAACCCGGCGTTCCAGGCAAGCCTGGACAATGCGCTGCAGCGCATGAAGGCGGACGGGCGCCTCGCGGCGCTCTCAAAGAAGTGGTTCGGGATAGATGCGACTCAGCCGCCGAAGCCGTGAGCCAGCGGTTTACGGCTTCGGGTGATGCTCCAGGACCTGCAGGGCGATAAGCGCGTCAGGCAGTTCCAACTCACTGAACACCTGCACGCCGGCCTGCTTCAACAAGGCCGCCGTCACCCCTTCGCCGCGAACCTTCACCCCACTGAAGGTCCCGTCATAGGTCAACAGGTTGCCACAGGACGGGCTGTTGGCCTTGAGCACCGCGATACGGATGTCATGCCGCCGCACCAACTCCAGCGCCTGATACGCACCAGAGAGAAAGGCTTCGCTGACATCCTCGCCCTCGGTGGTGATCACCCGGGCCCGCCCTTCCAGGACCTGCGCCCCCTGCCCGCCGGGAATCTCCGCTGCCGCACGGGGCGTCGGCAGGCCACCGGCCACTTCCGGGCACAACGGCACCACCCGACCTTCATCCTGCCACTGGGACAGCTGCGCGTAAGGCCCGCTGGCGCCGCCGTCATAACGAACCAGATGCCCCAGCAAGCAGCGACTGACCAGAATCTTCTGCTTCATGGAAACGGATCGCTCCCGCGCCGACGAAACCAGCCGGTCAGTGACAGGCGTTCACGGGTCGCCGGCAAGACTTCATGGGGCACCTCCCCCGAGAGGAACAGCACCAGGCAACCGCCGGTCGGAACCACGTCATGCTCCACGCCGTCGTCAAGGTACATACGCAATTGGCCGCCGTGCTCCGGCAACCAGGCATCGTTCAGGTAGATCACCGCCGACACCGTCCGTCGATCATCATCACGGAAGCGGTCCACGTGTTTTTTGTAGAAGGCTCCGGGCGGGTACAGCGCGAAATGGCTTTCGAAATCCTCGAGCCCGAGGAACAGGCCGCGATTGAGAGCCTCGCGCAGGCTGTCCATCAACCCCATGTATTCATCGCAGGGCCCGGTCTGCCCGGGTTCCAGCCACTGGATATGATCGCCACGAATCGCCTCGCGTACTTCCTGGGCTGGCCCACGCCCGACCCCGGCCGGCGCCAACTCGCCCTCGGCGGCGCGCTGGCGGCACTCGGCGGCCAGGGCAAGGGTCAGCGCCTGCGGCAGGAAGATATTCTGCTGCGACCAGCCACGCTCGGCCAGGTCGTCGACGATACGTAACAGCAGCGGGTGATCAGAGGGAATGTGCATGCCGCGCATAGTATCCAGAAGCCCGGAAATCCGACAGAGCCCCCCGAACGACTTACAGGAATTCTCGACAAGTACCGCGCTCGCCGGGACAATAGCCGGCTGTAGACAGGAGTCCCTATGCGCCGTTTGCTTTTTTCGCTATTGATGTTCTGCACCTTGCCCGCCTGGGCAGACAACCACGACCAGTTGTACCGGGTCGCCGGTTGGCCGGAACAACGCGCGCATTTCAACGATGCCCTGAGCGCCGCCCAGCAAAAGTACCGCAACAGCCTGCCACCGGCGGTCTATGACGCGCTGGTGAGCAACAGCAACCAGCGTTTCGCGCCCCAGGCCATGGACCAGCGGGCCGAGGCCCAGTTGCGCCAAAACCTCGCCAACCCGAAGCCGGCCCTGACGTTCTTCCAGTCACCGCTGGGGCGCAAGATCGTCTCCGCCGAACTGCTCGCCACCCGCCGCGACCAATTGGCCAAGAACGCCAAGGGCCTGCCGCATATCGAAGCCAGTGCCACCCGGCGCCTGCTGATCAACCACCTGGGCCGTGCGCTGCCGGCGCGCGAAGCCGGGGCGGAAGTCAGCCTGGCCATCGCCGGCGTCGCGGCCGACAGCCTGAGCTCGATGATTCCGGGGCTGCTCGGTGCCGGCGCGGCACAAAGCATGCTGAACGGCCAGCGCGAGCGGTTGATGGAACAGATCGGCAACGACCTGGATAACACCCTGCTCTACGTCTATCGCGGCCTGTCCGACCCGGAGCTGGAAGAATTCAGCACCTTTGCCGAGTCGCCGGAAGGCAAGGCCTACTACCAGGCCGCGCTGGCCGCGATCCGCGCCGGGCTGGCGGTGGGACAGAACCTGCCAACCGCGCCGCCTGAAAACTGAAGGCAACACGGCCATGCCTGCAACGCTCGAAATCCGGGCGTAATATAAAAACTTGGGCGCCATCCATGCAGTAGGTTCGCCTCCCCCCAGGAGACCACCCATGTACAGGATCAACCTTGCTACCGCTGCTGATATCGAGGGTATCGCCCAACTGCTCCAGGCCAATTCCCCTTCCCAGGGCGGATCGCTGACCGGAGAGTTTCCTCTCGACAAGGTCAGGCAGATGGCCCTTGGCGGCTCCCCCGTGGTGGTTGCCTTCCGCGATGACCGTGTCGTTGGCGTATTGTTCAGCGCGCCGAAGGATATGCACCCCGCGCCGCCATCGATCCAGGCCATGCTGAGCGCATGGCCGGGTACGCCCGACGCCTACGTGTACGGCCCCGCCTGCATCGCCAGCACGGAAAGAGGCCAAGGCCTGCTGCCGCAGCTCTACGCGCAACTTCAGCGGCATTGCCCCGGTCGTGAAGCGATTCTATTCATACGCCGGGACAACACCGCCTCGCTGCGAGCCCATGAACGCCTGGGCATGCACGAAGTCGCAGGCTTTACGCTGGAAGGCGACGAGTACGCCGTGCTCAGTGACCGACCGGTTGTGCAATAAGACGCAGCGCCCTCGGTAGCCCCTAGGCGGCCTGCCCCTCAAGGGACCAGGCCGCGACCCACTCCCGCACATCGGCATAGGGATAGGCCTCCAGCGCCGAAAACCCCGGCAGCGCCCTGGCCTTCAACTTCGTAAACAACGGCACGCTGATACCGCAGAGGAAGCGCGTCAGGCACTCCGCACTCGGCGAATGCCCGTTGTGCTCCTGGTGCTTGTGGATAAAACCACTGCACAGCCCCGGAAAGTCGCGCTGATCAAGAGCAGGCAACGCCGGCGGCTCCGGCAGGCACGCCACCTGCCCGTGACATACCGAACAATGCCCACAGCGCTCAGGCGCCTGCTCGTCGCCGAAATAGCGGGCCAACCGATAGCCCAGGCATTGCTCGGTGGCAAACAAGGCCAGCATCGCGTGAATCCGCGCAATCTCGCTGACCTCGTGCTGGGCAAAATAGGCGTACAGCTCCAGGCTCAGGGCATGGGGATCGAAGTCGCTGACCAACAGGCTGTAGACCTCGGTCATCTGCTTGCTTTCCAGCTCGATCCAGCGCCGCTCCTGGAAGAAGTCCAAGGCCTTCACCACCCGGCCGCGCTCGGCCTGATGCTGTTGATACAAGGCGTCGAAGTTCACCGTGGCCCAGGTCCGCGCGCGGCTGGAGGTCTGGATAATCGCCGAGACAAAGTCGCGCCGCTCGCCCTCGAACTTCGCCAGCAACACCTCGGGCTCCACCAGGAACTTGAAACGGTACTCGGCGAAATACGCATAACGCGGCGCGATCAAGCCACGCAACTCCAGTTGCACCAGCAAGGTCTTGAGCGGCAACTGGCGGATATTGCTCTGGTCCGCCAAGGGCCCGAGCAGGAATTCCCACTGGCCGTCCGGGATCGCCCCCTTCAGCTCATCCAGCACCCGCCGAATCCCCTCCAGTTCCGGCGTATCGCCGTAGACGAAGTTCTCCAGCACATTGAGGCTGTCGCGGTTGGCCAGCACCAGGCAATCGGAAGGCTGGCCGTCGCGCCCGGCCCGGCCGATTTCCTGGCTGTAATTCTCGATGGACTTGGGCAGGTCGAAATGCACCACGTTACGGATATCGGCCTTGTCGATGCCCATGCCGAATGCGATGGTGGCGACGATGCAGTTCAACTGCCCGGCCATGAACTGCTTCTGGATCGCCTCCCGCTGCTCATGGGGCAAGCCGGCATGATAGGCCGTGGCCGGGATTTCGTTGCGGCTCAGGTGCTGGGCGATCTGCTCGGCGGTCTTCTGCAAGGTAACGTAGACGATACTCGGCTGCCCGACCCGCCCGCCCAGCCATTCCACCAGCCGGCGATGCTTGTCCTGGCCGCCGACCGATTCCACCAGCAGGTTCAGGTTCGGCCGATAGAAACCGGTGGTGACCACATCGTCCGGCGCAATGGCGAACTTGGCCTGCATATCGGCAATCACCTTCGGCGTCGCGGTGGCGGTCAGCAGCAAGGCCTGGGGAATGCGGAACTGGCGCTGATAGTCCGGCAGCTTCAGGTAGTCCGGGCGGAAATTGTGGCCCCACTCGGAAATACAGTGCGCCTCGTCCACCACCAGCAGGGAAATCTGCACCTGCTGGAGAAAATTGCGGAAGCGCTCGTTCTTCAGGCGCTCCACGGAAATCATCAGGATCTTCAGCTCGCCGGAGCGGGCCCGGGCCATCACCGCATTGGCTTCATCGCGGCTCTGGGCCGAGTCGATGCTCGCCGCTGCGATACCGTGGCGTTGCAAAAACGCAAGCTGGTCCTGCATCAGCGCCAACAGCGGCGACACCACCAGCGTCAGGTGCGGCAGGAGCAGCGCCGGCAGTTGATAACACAAGGACTTGCCGGAACCGGTGGGAAAGATCGCCGCCGTCGAACGCCCGGCCAATACCGCGCTGATCGCGGCCTCCTGGCCGTCGCGAAACTGTGGATAACCAAAAACCCGCTGGAGGGTGTCGTGCATAAGCTGTCACTCCGTTGACCGCTGTGGATAAACAAACCCTAGGCGGTCGGGCGAGAAAAGGTCCGAGGCAAGCATTACAAACTGCTACGGCGCGCCAGACTAGCGCAAAGCAGGCCGCGGTTGCGCGATGGCGGCCAATACCCGGATACAAATCCTCAAGTGCGCGCCTGTGGAAATGCCGGTTACATCGAAGCTCCTTTGGCGACTGACGCCCAGTCGCCGATCACTGCGCCGTTGAAACGGACGGTTCAACGGCCCTCGTTTGCACAGGAGCTTATATGGACACCGCACCTCGCCCCTTCTCTCGCTTGGCCCGTCACGGCCTGCTCCTGGCGCCTCTCTTGCTGAGCGGCTGCCTGTCCGGCCTGGACTCCAGCCTGCTCAAGCCGGGCGCGGCTGAGACCGAGCCGCTCTCCAGCCGCTTCGAAACCCCCGAATACAAGGCCCAACGCGCGCTGGCACTGGTCAAGGCGTCGGCACTTTATGCACAGGGCGGCACGGGCAAAGGCGTTAGCGTGGCTATCATCGACTCGGGCCTCAACCCTGAACTGTCCGAATTCAAGGACCGCCTCGCCACACTTGGCCACGATTACGTGCGCGACGTCCCCGAACTGATCGATCCCCACGGCCATGGCACGCAGATGGCCGGCATTATCGCCGCCAACCGCGACGGCCAGGGCATGCACGGCATCGCCTTCGATGCCAAGCTGATCGCCATGCGCATCGGCGACAACAACGAACCGTTCTTTTTCGACGATCAGATCGCCCGCGCCTGGAAAGACAGCTTCGCGGCCGGGGCCCGGATCCTGAGTAACTCCTGGGCCAACGACATTCCCGCCACCGAAATCACTGAAGCGCGCTACAAACAGGTGATGGGCGATTCCTTGCCGGTTGCTCGCCAGTTAGTGGCCGACGGCGCCGTGTTTGTTTTTCCCACGGGCAATGAGCTACGCCGCGAACCCCTGGCCGAACCCGGCCTGCCCGTGGCCTTGCCGGAGCTGGAAAAGGGCTGGATCGCCGTGGTGGCGCTGAAGAATGACGGCACGCTTATCAACCAGAAGTCCAACTACTGCGGCGTGGCCGAACGCTGGTGCATCGCGGTCCCGGGCGGGGATGGTGGCGTCGACAAAGGTTTGCTGACCACCAGTGCCAAGGGCGGCTACAAGGAAACCGCCGGGACCTCGCCCGCCGTGGCGCTGGTCAGCGGCGCGCTTGCCGCCCTGCAAAGTCGCTTTCCCGAACTCACACCCCAGCAACTGCGTGATGTATTGCTCGACAGCGCCAACAACAACGGTTTTTTTGCCAAGGGGGAGGCTTATGGGCGTGGCCTGATGGATCTGGCGGCAGCGACGCGGCTGGCAGGCGAGCGTGCGAAGCAGCAGCCGACAAATCTCGCCTACCGATAACACGGTCCTGCGGGATAGAACACCCCGTAACGGCCCCCAGAAACGAACAACGCGCCAGACAGGGCGCGTTGTGGGGTTGGATCAGTGTGCGATTCAGCGATTTTTTACCCGCTCGATCGCCGTGTCGTACACCGGGTTGGCTTTCTGTTCCTTGGCCAACTCGTAGTGACGCTGGGCGTCGGAGAACTGCCCGGCGTCTTCATAGATACGGGCAATGTTGTAGTACGAGCTCGCGCGCACGGTGTTGGCCGAGTTGCCGGCTGCCAGGGCAACGGCCTTGCGGTTGGCCCAAATGGCTTCAGCAGTATTACCGGCCTTCTGATACGCCAGACCGAGGTTGCTGTAGGCCTGACCAAAGCCGTTGTTCAGATCGATGGCCTGACGGAAGAAGGCAATCGCCTGCTCCAGATTACCGGCCTTGTAGGCTGCCTCGCCTTTCACATTCAGCGCCTTCGCATCGATCTGCGCCGTAGAGCTGACCGCCACTTCGGCGACCGCGACCTTGTCGTCGAGCAGCGGCGAGACTTCATTCAACACATTCTTGGCCTCCACGGTCACACCGCTGAAGGTGTTGATGTCCTGGAAGTCACCATTGCCGGTCATACGGAACACGGTCCACAGGTTGCCGCTGCGATTGACGGGGACGTAATAGGTACGGACCAGGGACTGTCCCATGTAGACAAATACCGTGGCCTGGCTGTTGGACAACTGGCGAGAGCCCGGATTGTTGGCGTTGGTGTAATCATGCACCGCATACACATAGCTTTCGCCGTAGTGCTTCTTCTGCAGGGTGATGGTTTCCGGGCCATAGCTGTCGGTGTCATCCACGTCCAATTCGGCGTCGGTGCCCTTCTGCTGTTCGAAGTAGATATTGTTGCCGGGGAAAATCATGTGGGAGTCGAGGTCTGCCGGAGTCTTGCCCCAGGTCAGCACCACGCGCAGGCCGTCGAGGCTCTGCATCACTGGACTGACGGCATAGGTCATGTCCTTGCAGGGGCACTTGACCACCAGATTGGAATAACCGGTCTTCTTGATGATCAGCAGATTGCTGGCATCGTCGGCGAAGTTGGCCTCGAGAACGACCTGCCCCTGGGCGTTGGTCTTGCCAACCACGTTCTGCTCACCGTTGCGCTGCAACAGCACTTCGGCGTCGGCGATCTTCTGATCCTTGACCACGGCACTGAGGACTTCGATGGGCAATTGCCCGGCCTGGACCGACCAGGCGGCGGCACACAATGACAATACCGAGGCCACGCGAAGCAGAGACATACTTAACTCCCTTTAAGTGCAAAAATCGAGCACCGGATGGCGCCCTAAAAATTGGTGGGAAACATACCGATTTTTTGTCTGAGGTGCCTGCTTTTCAAAAGGAAAATTTCATTTTTGTGGAGCCATCGTTACTCGCCAACGGCCATTTGACGATTTAATCTGCAACTCCCCTCAAAGCCCACGAGAAAGCGCCGATAACCCGCTGACTCACCAAGGAAGGCAGCGGCGACATGCACCAACCCGAGCAAGAAGATGACGATGGCGTCATCCGTTTCAAGCGCCTGCACCCCGAACATTTTGACGTGGTGCTGGGATCGCACCCGGCCAAACAGAAAGTACCGCGCCCGGCGCAGCCCAAATCCTATGGAATGTGGGTATTGGTGCTGATACTGGTGGGTATGCTCGGCTACATGACGGTCAACCGTAACAGCAGCCACCCGATCCCTGTTGCGCCACTGCCAGCGGATGAGCCAGTGCCGATTGAAACGGCCAAGCCGTCCGAAGCGCCAGTGGAGCCGGTATCGCATCCAGAACCTACCGCCAAACTCGTGCCAGCGCCTGCACCGCAAGTGGTTGTCGTGGTGCAGACCCAGGCGCCCGCGGCAGCAGCACACGCCGCAGCCCCACCCACCCCGAAGGTCCAGGGCCTGGTGTCGGCCAGCTACCTGGCGGGCTACCAAGCCAACTTGAACGCACCTGAAGCCAGACAGACACGCCAATACGAAATCGCCACGGTGAGCATTCGCGAATGGGATGGCCGCGACCGTTATCAGGCGAAATGGCGGATCTTCAACAACGTCATCGACAACGCCAGCGTCTGCGGCAACTTCCTCGCCGGCAGCACCGAGCGCCGTGAATGTCGCAAATCGGCAGAGGTCTTTTTCAAGGAACAGTGCGGCGAATGGGGCAAGCGCTGGGACCGCGACCAGGATGAGAAAAGCAAGGAGATGCAGGTGCGCTATTGCACCGCGATGAAGACATATAGCGCGGCGGAGTGAGCCAGAACCGGACGTCGATAATCGTCAGGTCGTCATCGCTATCCGGCGCCAATAACGCACCACTTTCCAGATGTTTCCGTTGTTTGACAGGACAAAGGTCCGCCCAAAACCCGTCCGTTGCCAAAACCCAACGCGAGCCATCTGACACCTGGAATCGGCTGACCTGAGGAGAATGCTCACGCCTTGCGCTGAAACAGCGCGTCAGGCTGTGGCGGTCGGCATGTATCGCAATCTGTGCATGGGTCAAATCACCTCGCCAGTTGGCTCGGCAATGGGGCAAGGTCAGCCACTCAACCTCACCGGACTCTAGAACCCGACCCAAACAACAATCTCCGGCATGAATCGCAAGGACCTCGTCAGGGGTAAATAGCACGATCAAATAGCTGGTACTTGATGGGGCAAATACCCTGGCGAGTGAGTCATGCCCCTCACTCAGCAACTGTAATAACGCCGCTTCAACCCTGTCTGGATGCAATTGCTTTGCACTTAATTGCCCAAAACCACCCTCCATATGCGCAATCAGGGCCTTGGCCAACTCAGCGCTCTGCGAAGACGAAGTCGAGCCGTCAGCCAGCAGGTAAAGGTGGTGGTGCTCCTGTGAGGCAAATCCGGTGCAATCCCTGTTATCGCTCGTTCGCCCACCTTGAATCGTCAGTACATGGTCGATGGGCATGAACTGACTACCCCTTTGCCATCTGCTTCAGTCGACCAAAAATAATGGCCTCACGCCCACGATCGCCCCGAGCGGCGCTCTGCACCACATAGGAAAAATCCCTGTTGTTGATCAGTTCGGTCATATGCTCACTGAGATACTGCTTGAGCGGCAGAGCGGCATTGCTCACTTCGGCCACTAACTCCTCGCGCCCATCAACCAGGTTGACGATGTCCTCGATATCCTTGCTATTGAGCGTGTCACCACCGCCTCGTCCTTTGTAGGCTTCAAACTTGGTACCGAGAAAGTAGGGTGGCGCGAAGACACGTATTTGCGCACCGCTGGGCAGACGGTGGAGCCGAGCGTGCTGAAAACCCTCATCGAACCAACGGTTGCTGTAGCCCAGAATCGCTTTGTCGGAAGGCATGAAATCGACCTTCAACTCGCCAAGACGCATTCGACAATTAACGTCATCCAGAGGGCTTTCCATGAAGCCTCGACTACGAAGTTGCTCCATCAACCTTGGCCAACCTGCATAACCGGCCAGTTGCACGACCAGATCAACATCATCGGTAAAACGCAGGTCCTCAAGCGTCACCTCATCGGTCACCAACAAGGCCGTGGTGCAGCCGCCGACAAATGCCACCTGCTGGCAGAGTTCCTCACCCAGAGCCTGAGCGACCACATCCAGCATTTCCAACAGGGCTTTCTGTTGCTCACTCATGAAGAATCCATTTTCTCAGTAGCTGGTTCGCCACATCGGCTTCTCGCGGGCTTCCCAAACGTATGGCGTCGACCAATGCCAGATAGTGGTAAAGCAGGTAATCTCGCTTGACCGCCTCGGGGACAGTCTTGTAAATCGGAGCCACCGCCTGGCCCTTCTTTTTTCCCTTGGGATCCGGCCAAACCGGTATCAGATCGCCCCCGCTCATGACCTTTCCTTCCAGGATCGGTGCGGCAAAACCGGTAGGAATACCGCGAACTGTCGCACCGGGCCTTACCGGAAAAACGTACTTGAGCCCATTAGCCACAAGATCCAGCAAAGCACGACTATTGGCCTTTGGCAGGCCGTCTTCGTATCCAAGCGTTACGAGACCGATGTCACGGCAGCGAGTCAGGGCGTTTGAAACTTCACTTTTGCTCAAGCTCAACGACGCAGCCAAGGCTCGGACCGTGTAGCTGTCGTCGCTCTGCTGATCAGCAGGCTCAGCCTGATAGTCCCAACCTTGCCACTCCAAAGCGTCCGAGAGATGGAAGCTCATCGTGTCCCGATGACTGAACAAGTCCTCTGGATTGCCGTACAAAAATTGACCTATCTCACCAGTGCTTTCGGAAATTTCCAGCCGTCGCTCTCGACTCAGATCTTCCTGAGCCTGCTTTTCCAAGCTGATCAATTTGAAGAGAAGCAACACATCTTGACTTTTCATCTCAATAGAACCTCACATGTCCACAGTCCATGGACTGTGGACATGTAGCCTTTGCCAGTTGGATTTTGTCAAGAAAAAAGCACCATCAAACCGCTATAGCAGGCTGAATGGCCAAACCGATAGGTAGCCACCTGACAATCCAAAATGCCACGGCTTGCGGAGCCGCGATGAAGCCCCCTATAGTTCGCGCCGTCGCTGCCAATTCAGCGACCGGGTTTGGTCACCTGTCAGAGTGCGCACTAGCGCCACAGTGGATGTTGCAGGCGCGTTTCGTGCCGGCACGCTTCATGGCGGCTGTGTGCAGGACACCTTCGGGTGTGCCGGTGCGCTCTGCCGGTTGACCAACCTGTGCACAGTCCGCCACCCATCGCTTGGTCACGATGAGAGCGGATCCATGGAACTCATCAGAGCGCATACCTATGAATACTCAAAATCGCTATATCCCTCTCAGCACCAATTTCACCACTATTCCCGTCCTGGTCATCGACACCAACGCCAGCCTCGACGACCTGCAAACCAGCGCCTACCAACGCCTTCAGGCCGCCAGCGACCTGCTGGAAACCATGACGTGCGTGAGCCTTGTCACCACCTGCGACAAAGACTTCACACACGTCACCAATGCCGCGTACCTGCTGGTGCGTGAAGGCTGCGATCTGTTGCAGTTGGTTCAGCAGCGGACTATGGCATTGAGCAGGCAAGTCGCTCAGTAGCACCTTCGCATGTAGGCCATTTCTTCAAAGGAAATAGCCTACTCATACAAGGTAACTAGCAACCAGCGATTGAGAGCCAGGCTACGTCAGGTGCTGGCGCAAACCGATTCAGCGCTAGCACCAACTCCTTCATTGTTCGGGTCTCCTCACTGACGGGACCGCTCCGATGAACAAGCCAACCCTCGAAGAAAAGAAGATACATTTAGAAAAAATACACCCTGCCAAGCATCGTCAAATCGCTTGTCGGGCAGCGGACTCGTTGATAGTATTTTCCCAACGCATCTGGTTAACCATTTGCCCACCTTCCGAGGCCCACATCGATTCGTCGAGTGGGCTTTCGTGTTTTCGGGCATAAGGAAAGCAGATGCATTACGTTGCCTACCTCGACGAATTCGGACACGTTGGCCAATACGTTTCCAGAAACCATCCTCAATATAAGGCGAGCCCTGTTTTCGGGCTTGGCGGCATGCTCATTCCTGCGCACCATGTGCGCGAATTCGCGATCTACTTCTACAAGCTAAAATGCCATCTGCTGGCCTGGGATCTACAGCATAAGAACCCCAGGCAACTGCCCCCTTACCAATGGGAAAAGAAAGGCGCTTCAATTTACACGCCAACGAACATCGCCAAGTATCAGTCACTGAGGCGCTCTACATTTCGGCTACTGAATCAGATCAAGCACGTCGGCGGGCATGTGTTCTACACGGGCGAACACAAAGTGGCAGCCCCCGATGCACATGACTCAACCGAGACGTTCAAGCGTCAATTGTTGCAGTCGATCCGGAAAATCGATCGTTTCTGTGCTCAAGAAGGGTCCACCTTCATGGTGCTCCTTGATGAGCAGCACGCAGGAAACGAGTGGCGTGAACGAAACGTGGAAGCCTGCACACTCGCCATGTTCGAAGACGATTCGGAAAAGTGTCGGGCACTGATCGAACCCCCAGTCCAGGGTGAAAGCCACCTTTTCCAGACACTCCAATGCGCCGACTGGATATGCGGCCTTATTGGCCGTCTCATGGCTCTCTCCGTTGCACCCGAGGAGTTTCGAGATTGGGGAGACTTCAAGAAGTACTTCTCCTCTCGCATCGCTGCCGTTGCTATCCCATGTAGCGGCCTGGACCACCAGCAACGCAAGCTCATTCCTGCAACCGCTTTTTGACTGTCGACTGTGTATCAGCCACACAATAAAAAACCGCCCCGAA
>NZ_JALLJA010000035.1:0-12752 GCF_023242385.1 Pseudomonas sp. MWU12-2345
TATCGCGTGATTGCTTTACATTGGCGCTTACCCGCAAAGATGCCACCCCGGAACCCGCAGCATGCCCACCCTCCCCCAAGGCCCCACCCTGCAAACCCGCTTCAAGGCCCTGGACGCATTCCTCTCGGCGCACCAACACCTATGGCGCCCACGCCCCTTCACCCACCTGCATCTGCCGTGGGAAAGCCAACACCCGGAACTCGCCACCTGGCTACGCCAACGCAGCCTCGACGATGCCGAAGCCAGCCACAACCACCCGGAACACCTCGCCGCCCCCGCGCCGTTTCCCGCGTTGGCTGCCGAATCCCAGGCACTGGCTACTGTCGGAACACTCCCCGACAGTGCCCGCGCCCCTGCAAACCATCGCCTGAACGTCGACGTCCCCGGGCGCAAATGGCAACAGATAGAAGCCTTCGCCGGCCGCCTGGACTTCGCCCAATCGCCCACCCACTGGCTAGATTGGTGCTCCGGCAAAGGCCACCTGGGCCGCCGTCTACTACAACCCGGCCAACACCTGACCTGCCTGGAATACGACCCGGCCCTGATCGCCAGCGGCCAGCAGCTCAGCCAGCACCACCACCTGCCGGCCCAACACCTGCAACAAGACGTCCTAGCGCCTGATGCCGCCGCCCGCCTGAACGCCGAGCATACCCCGGTCGCCCTCCACGCCTGCGGCGACCTCCACGTACGCCTGATGCAACTCGCCAGCCACGCCGGCTGCCGCCAACTGGCGATCGCCCCTTGCTGCTACAACCGCATCAGCACCGCGAACTACCAACCTCTGTCCACTGCCGCCCAAGCCTCGCCCCTGCATCTATCCCTGGACGACCTCGCCCTGCCCCTGAGCGAAACCGTCACCGCCGGTGCCCGGGTCCGCCGCCAGCGCGACACCTCCATGGCCCGACGCCTGGCCTTCGACCTGCTGCAACGCCGTCTGCGACAAACCGGCGACTACTTGCCCACCCCCTCGCTACCCAGCGCCTGGCTCGATAAACCCTTCGCCGATTACTGCCACGACCTAGCCGCGCTCAAAGAGTTATCCACAGTCGGCGAGCAGAATTGGGCGGAATTGGAAACGGCAGGCTGGCAACGACTGGCGCAAGTGCGCAACCTGGAACTGCTACGCGGACTGTTCCGCCGCCCGCTGGAACTCTGGCTGGTGCTGGACCGCGCGCTGTTCCTCGAAGAGCAAGGCTATGCGGTACGCCTGGGCTTATTTTGCGAAAGCCCGTTGACGCCGCGCAATCTTATGCTACTGGCAGAGCGCCATTGACCGCCCTGGCGCACGACGCAGCCTGTGGATAAGTCTGTTGATGCTTTTCCCGAAGACGCCCTGAAAACGCCGCCTACAGAGCAAAAAGCTGACTGATCATTTTTTGTTCACAAAATAAAGCACCGGAAAAACAGATAGTTGCAGCGTGATGAGAACGCGTCCACAAAATTGCATTCTCAGCGCGCCAACCACCAGTCACTTGTGCATAAGCGTTTTAGTCAACAGATATAACGCGCTTTTTTCCACATTCTGAAAACGCCACAACCCCCTGTAGGAGCTGGCTTGCCGGCGATAGCGTCCGCTCAGGCGATGCAAGACTCACTGGCCTCATCGCCGGCAAGCGGGCTCCAACAGGTTCTCGTATTAGCCTGAAGCCCCCTCAGCAATGCCTCCCGAGCGGCCAACACAGCTTGCTCAACCGCCTCACCACCACGGACAGTGCCCTCCAGATAGATAAACGTCAGCTGATGAATGCCGATGGAATTGAGGATCGCCTTTAAATAAGGCGTGAGAAAGTCCGGCTGACGAGCCTGTTCGCCCTGAATCAAGCCCCCGGAACTGACCAGCACAAAGGTTGGGCGATCCTTGAGCAGACCAAACTTCTCCCCCGCACCGTTCACCCCGAAACTGCGTTGAATACGTACCACATGATCAATCCACAGCTTCATGGCGGCGGGCAGCGTGAAGTTGTGGAGCGGTGTGCACAGCACCAGCAGATCGCTGGTCTCGAGCTCGACGATCTGCCGCTCGGACGCATGGATGGCCACGTTGTCCATGCCAGCTACCGAGGTCACGGCCGACGCATAGTCGCTGGTCAGGGCGGGCAGCGGTTCACCGCCCAGTTGGCGATCCATGAGCGTGCTGATGCCCGGCCAGTCGCCCAGCACGTCAGCGGCCAAACGATAAACCCGAGCCGCCTTGCCATGGGGGCTGAAATTCAACAACAGGGCGCGGCTCATACCGCTCTCCCCGTACTGAGATCCTGGGAAAAGTGCATACCTTTAGCCAACAACCCCTGACGAAAATAGAAACGTTGCGCCAACGGCATATGCATCCCTGTGTCGAGCACCAGATAGCGATAACCCAAGGCCCGCGTGTGACGGCGCACCTCCTCCAACAGCCCGGCGCCCAGCTCGCGACGCTGTTGCGAAGCCGTCACCACCAGATCATCGACATAGACGAAGCGCCCATACAGGGTGTTCTCCGTCACCCGAAAGCCGGCCAGGCCGATCACCTGCCCGTGCTCGCGCAGCGCCAACAGGCGAAAGCCCTGCTCGCCCTGACGGAAAACCTGCTCAACAAAGGAATCCGCATCGGTCAGATGCGGCCGCAGCTCCTGCATCACCGCAAAACATTCGCGGCACTGGGCTTTGCTTTCGACCAGCGCGTATTCAAGATCATTGCCCATGGGACGTTTCCCCATGCTGGCGCACGCTGGCCGGCACCAAGCGAAAACTGACGCCGACGCGGTTAAGGGCGTTCATCAGGGCGATTGCCAGGGTCAGGTCGGCCACTTCCTTTTCGCCGAACACAGCGGAAACGGCCTGGAAGTCTTCGTCCGGCACGTCGGTTTCGTGCACCCGGGTCACGCTTTCGGCCCAGGCCAGGGCGGCGCACTCACGGCGGTCGAACAACGCACCGCCTTCGCGCCAGACCGGCACCAGCAATACCTTGTCGAGGCTCACGCCCAGCTTGATCAGGTCCCGGGAATGCTGGCTGATGCAGAAGGCGCAGCCATTGATCTGCGAAACCCGCAGGTACACCAGGTCAATCAGGTGCGGTTCAAGCCCGCAGCTTTGCAGATAGCTTTTAACGCCGAACAGCGCTTTGTAGCCCAGGGGTGCGGCGTCGAGGTAATTGAGACGTTGAGTCATGGTTGGCTCCCGTTTGAGGTGGGTGAAATCATGGGTTGCAGTCTGCGGTGCGTTGAAACCGGCCGACAGGGCCAAGATCGCGCAAGCCGTTTGGGACATGAGCGCTACTGAATCGGGCCAGCCATGGGGTTAAACTGCGTCCGTTCTGCATGACCACGGAAACCCCATGCCCATTGCCAAAGCCGCCACTGAACCGGGGTTGCCCAAATACCTGGTGGTCTATCGACGCATTCGTAGCGCTATCGATGAAGGTCAATTGCGGCCCGGTGATCGCGTGCCTTCGGTGCGCGCCCTGGCGGCAGAACTCAATCTGGCGCGGGGCACCGTCGAGGCGGCTTATGAGCTGCTGATCAGCGAGGGTTACCTGACGGCGCGTGGTCAGGCCGGGACGGTCATTGCCCTCGATCTGCCGGTGACAGCGATCCCGAGCCCAGCAACGGAAACCGTCGAATCGACCGAACAGGATCAACCGCTGCCCCTGCAAATGGGGCTTCCGGCACTGGATGCTTTTCCGCGAAAACTCTGGAGCCGGCTGATCACCCAGCGTGTCCGACAAACCGATATCGCCGGCCTGGGTTTCAGCGATCCGAGAGGCTACGCACCACTGCGCTCGGCCATCGCCACGTACCTGGGGCTGTATCGAGGCGTGCAGTGCACACCGGACCAGGTGTTTATCTGCACCGGTTACAACGCCGTACTTGAGCTGGTCTGCGAAAGCCTGGAAATGGAAGGTCAGGATTGCTGGTTCGAGGACCCCGGTTATGTGCATGCGCGGCAGATACTGCTCAATCGCGGTGTGCAACTGGTGCCGGTGCCGGTGGATGCCGACGGTCTGCGGGTGGAGCACGGTATCCGCCTGAATCCGACGGCGCGACTGGCGGTGGTCACCCCGGCGCATCAAAGCCCGTTGGGCGTGGCGTTGAGTCCGGAGCGGCGCAAGGCGCTGCTGGATTGGGCGCAGGTGCAGTCGAGCTGGGTACTGGAAGACGACTATGACAGCGAGTTTCGCTATCGAGGCCGCCCACTTCCCGCGCTGAAGAGCCAGGATGTGCATGATCGCGTGTTATACGCCGGGACCTTCAGCAAGATGCTGTTTCCGGGGTTGCGGTTGGCGTATCTGGTGGTTCCGAGGGAACAGGTTGATCGTTTTGAACAGGTCGCCCGACTGTGGCGCAATCGCTGCCCGGAACTGTTGCAAGCGACGGTCAGCGACTTTCTGAGTCAGGGGCACTTCACCCGACATTTGAAGAAGATGCGCCAGCTGTACAGCATGCGTCGGGCATTGCTGGTCAAGGCGTTGGAAGAGGTGGGCAGCGGGATATTGAAGGTCGACCCGCAGGCTGGGGGCATTAATCTGCTGGTGCGGGTGTTGATTGATGTGCCGGATGTCCGCATAGCCAAGCAGGCGCGGGCGGCGGGATTATCGATTGAGCCATTGTCGCGCTGGCAGGTGGTGGCCGGGCAGGAAGGCGGGTTGTTGATGACCTTTACCAACGTGGCGTCGGCCGAGCAGGCGGCTGAAATAGCGGACCGGTTGCTGATGGCGATCGAGGCGGCGCGGTCGGCGGATCAGGACAAAGCCCAGGGTTGCCGGCATGGGCGGATCACAAGAACGCCACCTTCGCAAAAATAGTCAGATATCAGGGGTTTACAGAACCTCGCCAATCGCTATAATCGTCGCCCTAACACGCCGGTATAGCTCAGTTGGTAGAGCAACTGACTTGTAATCAGTAGGTCCCGGGTTCGACTCCTGGTGCCGGCACCATTCAAGGTTCCATAGAAAGCTTTCAAAATCTCTGGAACCCCCGAAAAACCCGCCTTCTGGCGGGTTTTTTCGTTTTGGCGTTCCATCGATTTCCGTCAGAAACTGGTGGATTCCAACCGTTTTAAGGGTAGAGTTTGGGATACAGGTCACTTCGATAAAAGGGAGTACCCTTATGTCGCGCACCACAGCTCCGCTCTCCGACGCAGCTTGCCGCTTGGCAAAACCTGCAGACCGCGCCTACAAGCTTTTCGATGGCGATGGCCTCTATCTCCTAGTCCAACCCAATGGCCGCAAAGGCTGGCGGCTCCGTTACGTCAAACCTGACGGACGGGAAGGACTGACCTCGTTCGGCAACTACCCCGTCATTGGCCTCGCCGATGCGCGCCGCAAGCGCTTGGAAGTCAAGCGAATGCTGGCGGATGGCGTTGATCCTATAGAGACCAAGCACCAAGCCAAGGCGGAAGCCGTAATCAAAGGCAGAACCTTTGAAAGCGTTGCGCTCGACTGGCATACGGAAATGTCGGCCAAGTGGGCACCAGGCCATTCCAAAACAGTGATGAGCCGCCTCAAAACCCACGTGTTCCCGCTGATCGGCGCACGCGCCATTGTTGATCTCGACACCCATGACCTTATGCAGCCCTTGGAAGCGATCAAGAAGCGCGGAACGATAGACGTTGCTTTAAGGGTACAAAACTACCTGCAGAGCATCATGCGCGAGGCAAAGCGCCTCCGGCTTATCACTATAAACCCTGCTTACGACCTCGAAGGCTCGATCAAGGCCCCGCGGGTGATCCATCGCCCCGCTCTACCCTTATCGCGACTGCCGGAACTGCAGGAGCGGATCGACACCTATAAAGGCCGGGCACTTACCCGTCTGACGGTGATGCTGTCATTGCATGTGTTTGTACGATCCAGCGAACTGCGTTTCGCACGCTGGAGCGAGTTCGACCTCAAGCGCGGCACCTGGGAAATACCTGACACTCGTCCAGCGTTGGACGGAGTACCCTTTTCAACAAGGGGGACGAAGATGGCCGGGGACATCCACCTTGTACCCTTATCGCCGCAAGCCGTAGCCCTGCTTGAACAGATCCACGCCCTCACCGGAAAATTCGACCTGGTGTTTGCAGGCGATGCCAAGCCCTGGAAACCCATGTCCGAAAATACCGTGAACAACGCGCTACGGACGATGGGATACGACACCAAAACCGATATCTGCGGACATGGGTTTCGTTCGATGGCCTGCAGCGCACTGATCGAGTCAGGACTGTGGTCGGAGACAGCTATTGAACGGCAGATGAGCCACAAGGAGCGCAACAACGTCCGCGCCGCTTACATCCACAAGGCTGAGTTCATCGAGGAACGCAGGCTGATCATGAACTGGTGGAGTCGGTATCTGGAGGCCAACCGGCAAGAGCATGTCACTCCACACGAATTCGCCAACCAGATTGGGGTTAACGTTACTCGGATGAAGGCGAAGTCTGGCACTGGCGCAGAAAGGAAGAATTGACATGGATATCTCAACCGCACAAAGCATCAAGCTCGCCATCGTGTCGGCAACCGGGCTGTCAAAAGACGCGCTGCATATCTATGTGGGCATGGTGGTCTATTTAACGTTGATCGTCGGCACCCGACGATTCAGACCATACATTGGCTGGCTGGTTGTTTTCATCATTGCGTGTGCTGGCGAGTGGGTAGATCGGCGAGACGATATTGGAAGCTTCGGATACTGGCGTTGGCAGGCAAGCGCTCACGACATTCTCAACACGTTGTTTTGGCCGACGGTGCTGACACTGCTTTGGCTTTTAAAGTGCCGCAGTAAAGCAAGCGTACATCCGTAAGACTCTCGCAATCTGCTCTGCCACGCGGGTCCATCCAAACAGGGCTGCAAAGCCGCCCTGTTTGGATGGACCTCACTTAAAAAATCTAAAGCCCACCCAACTGTCTGTGGAAAACCACAGATTTCCACCGGTGGATAATTTCATCCACAGCCGCAGAACTCCCGAAAAATCGAACCTTGACCCAAATTATCTACAGGAGTAGAAAAGATCGGGCAAAGCGCTGTCGTTGACAGCAACCCAGGTAGCCAGAACCTTAAAGGCTACGCCACACCGTGGCGGTTCTCCCAAAGTGCGATTAGCGTCCGGCGGCTCGCACGGTCACAACGATGTGATGGATGCCTACTTTTACCAGCATGCCCACTGCGGCAACTCATTCCCTTTCATAGCTGCCCTGCAGCAACCTGTCCGCTTGGCCATTTCCTTGCGCCAACCTGCGCCCGTCTCTTTCTCCCGGAAAGAGACGGGCGCTCCTACCGCTGCTGCAGCCCAACTCGTACAAGGCTTTGCGGCATTCCCCCTCGTGACAATCGGCGTGACAAACACCGAAGTCACCAGCAACAGCGATGCAGATGATGGTGCCGCAGTCCACGGAATGGACTGCACCTGACTGACAGTCAGGCATACCCCAGTCATCGCCTCGCTGCCTTCACCCGACTCAGGATCTCGCGACGCCGGTCTCGTCAGCCAGTGCAGCCTCCACCCGCCCACTTCTGCGGAAGTGTTCAGGAGGTCAGATCATGAGATGCCCAAGCTCCCGGTCGTAAAGAGCCGCCAGTCCCGCGTAGTGGACAACCCTCACAGGTCGCAGGGGCCTTGATCCCTGATAACACTCAACATTCTTGGCGGGACGACGTGGGGATGGTTTTAAAGGTTTGGCTTCGAGAGGAGTTTGGTCATGGGATTGGTCGGTAGACGAGCTGGGCGCAATTTTGGCTATGGTCGGCAGTTGAGCTATGCCGGGCCGCGGGCATTGCGCGATCTGTTTGGCGGCGGGCACCACGGCACGGTCAAGGCGCACAGTGATCGCTGGCAGGCGTTTGTACGCTGGTGTCGCTCCGAGAATGGGCCAGGATTTAACGATGCACGACAAATTGATCGGCAGACCTTGCTGGACTACGCCGGACATCTGCGTCAGCAAGTTGAACAAGGTGAGCTCGCCATCGCCACCGCGCAAAACCGGTTATCCAGTGTGAATCGGACCATGGCCGCGCTTCGCGGTGATCAGTATGTGAAGGTCTCGAGTCCGAGTAAGGCGCTGGGAATGCGGCGAACCAGTGTTCGTCGCTCGGTGCCGCAGGGCCAAGACCGCGAACAAGTTAAGCGGACCGTAAACGCCCTCTGCGAAAATCAGTACCCCCGCGCCGCCGCCATTGCGCAGTTGGCGCGTGCCACCGGCATGCGCTTGCGCGAGGCCATTTTGGCCGACCTACCGCGTCTAAAACGTGAGGCCGAACAATACGGCAAGATCAACATCCAAGATGGCACCAAAGGTGGCCGCTCAGGTGCGTCGGCACCTCGCTGGATCAGGGTAGACGATCATATTCGTGACGCACTGAGGTTTGCCGAACAGGTCTCGCCCGACGGCAGCCGCAACCTGCTTGCACCGAACGAGAGCTATCTCGATTTCCAACCGAGTGTCGTACGCCCCGCCCGAGATATCCTCCATACGCACCACCTCAAAGGCTTCCACGAACTGCGCGCGGCCTATGCGTGCGAACGCTATGAACAGATCACCCACCACCTAGCGCCCATCAACGGTGGCAGGAGCAGGCGGCTCGATCCGCGCCTTGATCGAGAGGCACGATTACAAATCAGCTATGAGCTGGGGCACGGTCGAATCGACGTGGTATCGGCGTACATCGGCGGTCGGGTATGAGTAAACCATTCGATATGGAGATATTCTTGGCTGGAGTGCTGACTGGAGCACATACCACACGAGAACGACACATCCGCCAGGCCAAGACTATTCAAGCAGCTATTTCTGAACGCTGGAACCGAGGTAACCCATGGTCATGGCAAAGAAAACATCTCATTTGGTTTTTGAATCACCACATAAACTCAAACTCGAAATCGACCCACTACTACTATCTGCTTACCACAAGTCTGATCACTCTGCGCCTAGGAAAATCTTGGAATTTCAAACGCGAACGGAAGCCAGGGTACGACCACATCGCCGAGAATGTAGCTGCTTCAGGCGATAATTTTTAAAGCTCACATGGTGCTCCGTCATCGTCGAAGTAGTAAATATTCTCATGCTTATAACCCCATTTACCGGCTCTCAAACGTATGTGGGGCTCAAATGTAAAACAGGTCACCTCACCCAGGCGGCGATTGTTGCCCGACTCAATGTAAAGCCTTTGATCACGTCGCTCGCAAATGCTGTGACCAACGTTGCCAAGAAAATCGAGGTTCTCGAAACCGGCATCAATTATCGACTCATTAGCTAACTCATACAGGTCGTTGAAGGTGGTTTCAGGGTGAACAAACCGCAGCATGATGTCATGTAGACTTTGCTCCGCCACATATCCTCTAGTGAAATCATCACCAAGTGGCATCGTTCGACATATACCATCCTCGACGTAAAATGAACGTGCGCAATCACCCCACACAGTGCCTGATCGGGGGCTGAGATCGACTGTTACAAGATTTCGCAAACCTACCGCCTCTTCGCTTGGTTGGTAGTCCCGACCTGAGACTGAGGCCAGACTGCGGGATCCGAGCAAAACGAATGCCGGACAATCGTAATACCAAGTATCTGGATATCCCAACTGCGTGAGCATATCGGCTGCGATTCTTACGATAGATGCTTCAGTGGAGTTTGGTGTTATGTGATTAACGAGTTGTGCTAAGACGGATTTCGCAGCAGCTTGGACGGGTAGATTTAGCGGCGCAGGCATGGATGGGGCCTCTATCGTCGGTTTCGTTAGCCACGCAGGCGCTTGAGTTGAGCAGCTTAACAAAAGGTAACGAAGCTTTCGTTTCAAGGTGTATTGGCAATACACTTACCTCTCGAGAGCAGTTGGGGCACAAATCTATTGCGGAATCAATGGGAGCCCGTTTATCAGTACGCGCCCGGCAACGTCAGCTAGCCCGCTCCGCAAACCCCAGATAAGCATCCCGCCATCCCTCCGTTCGACCTTCAGGAGATGGCATTATCAAAGGCCGATCTAGAGATCGTTACACTCAACCGCGACTACTAAAGACTTCAGGCAACCTGCATGAGCGGCGATGAGTTGAGGAGATTGAGGGCGGAAATTGATAGTTTGGATGAAGAGGTCATCAGGATTCTCGCGCTGAGATTTGTCGCTACTGGCAAGGTTGGCACTATCAAGGCAGCACAGAACTTGGAAGCTGTGGATCCTTCTCGCGAAGCCGCGCAAGCCGAAAGGTATTCCGTCCTAGCTGCACGTTACGGGGTTAGGCACTGTACGAAAAGAAATGTCGTAGACACCGCCGCCAGCAAGCCAGTGTGACCATCGCTGCGAAGCTTTCCGCCAGCTTGCAATAGCGTGTTCCCAGGCGGCGGTGTTCCTTAAGCCAACCAAATAGCCGCTCTATTACATTCCGCTGCCGATATTTGGGCTTGTCGAAGAGACGCGGCAAGCCGGGCTTTGGCTTGCGCTTCATGTCCCGCAGGGGAATCACCGGCTGCATTCGATAACGATCGCAGTACCGGCGCAACGAGTCAGCGTCATACCCCTTGTCTGCCAAGAGCCAGCGGCATCGCTTGCGTGGCCTACCTCGACCAGAGGGGATGTGGACACCATCGAGCAGCGGTTGAGCATGTGAAATGTCGCTTGCCTGCCCACCAGAGAGGGTGAAGTGGAGCGGTATGCCTCGGGCGTCGCAGACCATGTGAATTTTCGTCGTCAACCCACCCCGACTTCATCCAAGTGCGTGGTCCGCTGGTTCTTGCGCCCCCCTTTTTTGCCTGCGCCGGAAGAGGCTCGGGTGGCTTTCACTGCCGTTGAGTCGATGCACCAGGTATTCAGGTCGATCAGGCCTTGCGCATTAAGTTTGACGTGTAGCCGCTTGAGCATCTTGTTGAAGGTGCCCTGGTTTCGCCAGTCTCGAAATCGCTGATAGACCGTCGACCAAGGCCCAAATCGCTCAGGCATGTCCCGCCATGCTGCACCGGAGCAAAGCACCCACAACACGCCGTTGAGCATCAAGCGGTCGTCGACTCTTGGGCGTCCGGTGCGCCGATGTTCAGCAAAGAGATCAGCGACTATCTCCCAGTCTGCGTCGGAAAGTTCGTATCGTTTGGGCATGGCAGAGTCCTTCGCCTAAATGGCAAGAACTCTACGGAAACTCAGGCCGTCAGGGGCCGCGATGGGGTTTCAAAGGTTTTCATACAGAACCTAGTATCGAGCTAACTCAGAAAGTCTTCAGAGCCGTCATAGACGAAGTCGTGGCAAATCATCAAACCATCCGAGAAAGCACATTGAAATAGGCTGCAAAGCAACCGATGGTGGATTCCCAGCGGTGAGGTAACAGCTCGGTAATCTCACGCCCCGCAGCGTCAGAAGGTGCATGAAGATGGCCTTCAAATCAGTATATGGATAATGTCCGTTGAGTCGCTGATTGGAGCAAGCTTATGATCGCCGCCAGCAGTTTTCCGCCGAGTAGCGACCTTTCAAACAGCCAATTCCATGGCCTAAGTACCCACAGGCGAGTCTCGAACTACTATTTACACTTCTCGCCCCTATCTTCCCAGCACAATCCAGCTGGCTGGACACTGGACTTGCCCCTACCAGACCGGACACCAATTCCCCGTTAAATTGATGCCGCCGCCAAGCGCCTAAATTCTCTCGGCGACCTATATTTCAGCGCGCTGTGCGGATGCTGCTCGTTGTAATGTTCGAAGGCAATCGTCAGATTGCGCAGTGCTGTTTCTCGATCTGGCTTGGGCATGTGCGTCACGTAATCTCGCTTGATCGTCTTCACGAAACTCTCCGCCATACCGTTGCTTTGTGGACTGCGTACCGGCGTGGTCACCGGCTGCAAGCCGATCTGGCGGGCAAACAAACGGGTCTGCTCGGCGATATAGGCCGAGCCGTTATCGCTCAGCCACTGCACGGGCGTGTTCGGCAGTTGGTCGCCAAAACGCTTCTCCACGCTTTCCAACATCAAGTCTCGGATGTCATCGCCGCTGTAGCCGGTCGGGCTCGCAACCCAGCCGATAGCCTCTCGATCACAACAGTCCAGGGCAAAGGTCACGCTCAGTTTTGCACCATCGTCGCAACGGAACTCAAAGCCGTCCGAACACCAGCGTGTATCACTGGTTTTCACGGCAATACGGCCTTCATGCCGGCGCGGTACGCCAGGCTGTTTAATACGCCGCGCCAACAGCAGGTCGTGATCACGCATGACACGATAAACCCGCTTCACGTTGATCGGTGGCAACGACTGGGTTTCACGCTCGCGGCGTAACAAGCCCCAGACGCGACGGTAGCCATAGCTGGGCAGTTCGCTGACTTGCTGCTTAATCTCGGCGACCAATTCCGTATCGTTCACAAGCCGGCGTCGCCGTGCGACGGGCGATATCGATTGCTTGCTTCGAACCGTTAATTGCGAGCGCGACACACCGAGACATTCGCTGACCAGTTTCACTGGTCGTCCCCCGGCAACAAGGGTGAGTGCGCAATCCATTTTCGCGACCGGGCGATCTCCACGGCCTCTTTGAGGACTTCCGCTTCCATCGTCTTCTTGCCCAACATCCGTTGCAATTCGCGGATCTGTTTGAGTGCATCGCTCAGCTCAGACGCCGGCACCACGGCCTCGCCAGCACTAACCGCCGACAGGCTTCCGTCCTGGTACAGCTTGCGCCACAGGAACAGCTGGTTGGCGTTGATGCCGTTGCGCCGGGCAACCACGGACACGCTTTGTCCAGGCTCAAGGCTCTCGCGAACCATGGCCAGCTTCTGGTCGGTGCTCCAGCGGCGTCGGCGTTCCTGGCCGAGCAGCTCGCCACCCTTATCGTTGCTGTTAGTCATAAACAT
>NZ_JALLJA010000036.1:0-9578 GCF_023242385.1 Pseudomonas sp. MWU12-2345
CGTTCACGGCGCTGACCCGACCGCGCATCTCGTCCGGGGTTTCCAGTTGCACGAAGGACGCACGGATCACCATGCTGATCATGTCCGCCGCGCCCAGCACCACCAGCACCGCCAGGGAAAACCAGAACGAGGTCGACAAGCCGAAGGCGATAGTCGCCACGCCGAACACGCCGACGGCGGTGAACATGATCCGCCCGACCTTGCGCTCCACCGGGAAGCGCGCCAGCCACAGCGACATCAGCAGGGCGCCCACCGCCGGGGCCGAGCGCAACAGGCCCAGGCCCCAGGCGCCGGTCAGCAGGATGTCCTTGGCGAATACCGGCAGCAGGGCCGTGGCACCGCCCAGCAGCACGGCGAACAGGTCCAGGGAAATCGCCCCGAGAATGTCCGGGCGACTGCGGATAAACCGAATCCCCGCCAACAGCGAATGCAGGGTGGCCTTGCCCTTGTTCAGGGCGGTCTGCCGCGCCGGCAGGTTGAGCATCAGCAGGCAGGCGATCGCATACAGGGCCACGGTGGGCCCATAGACCCAGACACTGCCCAGGGCATAGAGCAAACCACCGAGGGCCGGGGCGACGATGGTCGCCAGTTGCTGGGCCGACTGCGCGGCGGCCACGGCGCGCGGGAACAGCGCCGCCGGGACGATGGACGGCAACAGCGCCTGGGTGGTGGGCATTTCGAAAGAGCGCGCCGCCCCCAGCAGGAACGCCAGGATAAAGATCATTTCCCGGGTCACGTGGTGGGTCGCGCTGCCGACGGCCAGGCTCAGGGCGATCAGCGCCTGCAACGACTGGCACAGCGCCGAGACGTAGCGCCGGTCGTAGCGGTCGGCGACATGGCCGGTGTGCAGCATGAACAGCAGCCGCGGGGCAAACTGCACCAGACCCGCCAGGCCCAGGTCCAGCACATTGCCGGTCAGTTGGTAGAGGTTCCAGCCGATGGCCACGGTGAGCATCTGGAAGCCGCTGGCGGTAAAGATCCGCGCCAGCCAGAAAGCCAGGAACGGATGGTGGTGGCGCAACAGCAACGGCGTGGTGTCGGGCATCGGGGGCTCGGTCGGGGCGTGGGGAAAGCAGAGGTTATCATTTGGGTGTAACAAGAAGTTGCCAGATTGCACGGGTTTTTTGCGGATCAGAAGGGCATCTGAGCTGAGACAACCTGTCACGCGGCAAAAGACCACGCAGGCAGCTCGTCGGAATGGGACTACTCTTTCAACGTTGATTGATCCGGATCAATACCTGACAGAGGAAGCATTATGTTCGGTTTGGAGGCGCTCGATCTCGCCCGAATCCAATTCGCGTTTACCATCTCCTTCCATATCCTGTTCCCGGCGATCACCATCGGCCTGGCGAGTTACCTGGCGGTACTCGAAGGCTTGTGGCTGAAGACGCACAACGATACCTACCGCGATCTGTACCATTTCTGGTCGAAGATCTTTGCCGTCAACTTCGGCATGGGCGTGGTCTCCGGGTTGGTCATGGCCTATCAGTTCGGGACCAACTGGAGTCGCTTCTCCGACTTCGCCGGTGCGGTCACCGGGCCGTTGCTGACCTATGAAGTGCTCACGGCGTTCTTCCTCGAAGCCGGTTTCCTCGGCGTGATGCTGTTCGGTTGGAACCGCGTCGGACGGGGCCTGCATTTCTTCTCCACGGTGATGGTGGCCATCGGTACGCTGGTCTCGACCTTCTGGATTCTCTCGTCCAACAGCTGGATGCAGACGCCCCAGGGCTACGAAATCATCGACGGCCGGGTGATCCCGGTGGACTGGTTTGCGGTGGTGTTCAACCCGTCCTTCCCTTATCGGCTGATGCACATGGCCACGGCGGCGTTCGTGGCGACGGCGTTCTTCGTCGGCTCGTCGGCGGCCTGGCACCTGTTGCGCGGGCGCGATAATCCGGCGATCCGCACCATGCTCTCGATGGCCATGTGGATGGCGCTGATCGTCGCGCCGATCCAGGCGGTGATCGGTGACTTCCACGGTCTCAACACCCTCAAGCACCAGCCGGCGAAGATTGCCGCCATCGAAGGCCACTGGGAAAACGTCGGCAACGAGCCGACCCCGCTGATCCTCTTCGGCCTGCCGGACATGAAGGCCGAGAAGACCCGTTTCGCCGTGGAGATTCCCTACCTGGGCAGCCTGATCCTGACCCACAGCCTGGACAAACAGGTGCCGGCCCTCAAGGAGTTCCCGCCGGAGGACCGGCCGAATTCGACCATTGTGTTCTGGTCGTTCCGGGTCATGGTCGGCCTGGGTTTCCTGATGATCTTCACCGGGCTCTGGAGCCTGTGGCTGCGCAAGCGTGATCACCTCTACAGCAACCGTACCTTCCTGTACCTGGCGCTGTGGATGGGCCCTTCGGGCCTGATCGCGATCCTGGCCGGCTGGTTCACCACGGAGATCGGTCGTCAGCCCTGGGTGGTCTACGGCCTGATGCGCACGGCGGATGCTTCGTCCGGGCACACCTTGGTGCAAATGAGCATCACCCTGGCGCTGTTCGTCGTGGTCTATTTCTCGCTGTTCGGTGCCGGCCTGGGCTACATGATGCGCCTGGTGCGCAAAGGGCCGAAAACCAACGAAGGGGCCGAGTCGAGCCACGGTGGTCCCGGCCAGCAACGCACGCCGGCCCGTCCGCTCTCCGCCGCCGATGATGGCGCCGAAGATGCTCACCACCTGAACAAGGGGAACTGAGTCATGGGTATTGATCTTCCGCTGATCTGGGCCGTGATCATCATCTTCGGCATCATGATGTACGTGGTCATGGATGGGTTCGACCTGGGGATCGGCATTCTCTTCCCCTTCATCAAGGACGACCGTGACCGCGATGTGATGATGAACACCGTCGCGCCGGTCTGGGACGGCAACGAAACCTGGCTGGTGCTCGGTGGCGCGGCCTTGTTCGGCGCGTTTCCGCTGGCCTATTCGGTGGTGCTGTCGGCGCTCTACCTGCCATTGATCCTGATGCTGATCGGGCTGATCTTTCGTGGCGTGGCCTTTGAGTTCCGCTTCAAGGCCAAGGAGCACAAGCGGCATATCTGGGACAAGGCGTTTATCGGTGGTTCACTGACCGCGACCTTTTTCCAGGGCGTGGCGCTGGGGGCTTTCATCGATGGTATTCCGGTGGTCAATCGCCAGTTCGCCGGCGGCTCTCTGGATTGGTTGACGCCCTTCACGCTGTTCTGTGGCGTGGCGCTGGTGGTGGCCTATGCCTTGCTCGGCTGCACCTGGCTGATCATGAAGACCGAGGGCAAGTTGCAGGAGCAGATGCATGACCTGGCGCGGCCCCTGGCCTATGTGGTGTTGGCGGTGATCGGGGTGGTCAGTCTCTGGACGCCCCTGGCCCATGCCGAGATCGCCGCGCGCTGGTTTACCTTGCCGAACCTGTTCTGGTTCCTGCCGGTGCCGATCCTGGTGCTGGTGACGCTGTACGGCTTGCTCCGGGCGGTGGCGCGTAACGCCCACTACACGCCGTTCCTGCTGACCCTGGCGCTGATTTTCCTGGGGTATAGCGGCTTGGGCATCAGCCTGTGGCCGAATATCGTGCCGCCGTCGATCTCGATCTGGGACGCCGCCGCGCCGCCGCAAAGCCAGGGCTTCATGCTGGTGGGGACGCTGTTCATCATCCCGTTCATCCTGGGCTACACCTTCTGGAGCTACTACGTGTTCCGCGGCAAGGTGACCCACGAGGATGGTTATCACTAGGGGAGTGTGCCCGCTCCGTGCAGGAGTGGGCTCGTTCGCGATGGCGTCCAGTGGAACGTCAGCGGATTTGAGAGACGAGGATTGGGTTTATGACAGGCAAACCTTCTTTGCACGAGATCGAGGCGGCGGAAAAGAAACCGCTCTGGCAACGTATTGGCTGGCTGGTGATTATCTGGACTGGGAGCGTGCTGGCATTGTTCGTGGTCGCGAGCCTGATGCGGCTGTTCATGAATGCGGCGGGGTTGACCACGCACTAGCCGATCTTTGTGGTGGTATTGAGGGCCCTTTCGCGGGCAAGCCCTGCTCCTACAGTACGGTGCCGAACACAGACTCTGCGTACGACATCAAACTGTAGGAGCAGGGCTTGCCCGCGAAGCTTTTGACGTTCGGTTACTTGCGCGCCTTGAGAATCACGAACTTGGGCGTCGCCGCCACTTGTTCGACCCCCCGGAACAACCGCGCCAGCTTGCTGTGATAACCCAGGTGGCGGTTGCCGACGATATACAGCGCGCCACCCACCACCAGGGCTTCACGGGCCTGCTGGAACATCCGCCAGGCGAGGAAGTCGCCGACCACCTGTTGCTGGTGGAAGGGCGGGTTGCACAACACCACGTCCAGCGATTGCGGCGCTTGTCCCGCCAGGCCGTCGCCAGCCTGTATCACTGCCTCGCGCTCGCCCAACGTTGCCCGCCAGTTTTCCCGCGCCGACTGCACGGCCATGAACGACTCATCCACCAGGGTGTACTGGGCCTGGGGGTTTTGCAGGGCGCTGGCGATCGCCAATACCCCGTTGCCGCAGCCCAGGTCCGCGACCTGCGCGCTACCCAGGTTGCCCGGCAGATGGGGCAGGAAGGCCCGGGTGCCGATGTCCAGGCCTTCGCGGCAGAACACATTGGCGTGGTTGAGCAGCTCGATGGCCGGTTCGTCGAGCCGGTAGCGCGTCGGGTAGGGCGATACGGCCGGCTCCCGGGCCTCGGGCGTGGCGATCAGCAAGCGGGCCTTCTTCACCGCCAGGGACGCCTGCACCGGGCCGATATAACGCTCCAGCAGATCGCCGGCGGCCCTGGGCAGGTGCTTGATCATGGCGCCGGCGATCACCTGGGCGCCCGGTGCCAGCTGGCCTTGCAGGCGAATCAGCTGTTCTTCCAGCAGCGCGAGGGTCTTCGGCACCCGGATCAACACCCGGTCGAAGGGCCCGGCCCAGGTCTCGCTGGCGGGGATATGCGGCACCGCGTCGAAGGCCTGGCCGTTACGCACCAGGTTCTTTTCCAGCGCCAGGGCACCGAGGAACGAGTCGCCGCTGCTGGTCACCCGCACCTGTCCGGCCAGGCTGCTGGCCAGGGCGCCGAAGCTGTCGTTGAGCACCAGCACCCGGGTCTCGGCCGACACGCCCTGCTCGGCCAGATGCGCGAGCAGGTACTCATCCGCAGCATCGAAGGCTTGCAGGGGCTCGTTCTGTTGTTCGGGCTGGCGGATCAGGTCGAGTCGGGCAAACGGGCTTTCTAGCAGGGGCATGGAGGGCTCTGGAGCGTCGATGTTGCCTCGTCACAGGTCAGGACAGGACAAGCGGGAAGAGAAGTTCGAAGGATTTTACGTGGGTTTGGCGCGGATTGCCTGTTTCTTCTGAGGGCAGGTCCTTCTGCCTGGTCGCTCCGTGCTCGTTCAGAAAAGCAGCCCTGATTTGGCGGCACACAAGACGGCGGAAGCTTTGTTGTTGACCCCGAACTTCCTCATGATCGTGCTCATGTGAAAACCCACGGTGCGCGTGGTCAGGTGGAGAATGTCGGCAATCTCGGAGGCGGTCTTGCCTTCCGCGGTCCACTTCATGATCTCGGCTTCGCGCGGCGACAACGGGTAGCTGTTGTCCGACCGTGGGGTCGGCAGCAGCTTGTCTGCCAGCGCTGAATGCAGCCAGTTGCACAGCCAGAGCACTTGCCCTGCCTTGCTGTAGAACTCATCGGTGGTAATCGGGACCGAATTGCGCGCCAGACTCAAGGTACTGACGATGCCGCGAACGTCATGGACGGACTGTGAGCATCCTTGTCTCAACCCATGCTCTTGCATGTCTCTCCAGAGTGTTGGGGTGGATTGAAAGACCTCCGGGGACCAGAGGATCGGGAACACCGAACGATGACAGTGGAAAACCAACGGATCGATCGTTTGGTAGTTGTTGCGCTGATAGCATCTGTTCCATTCACTTGGGTAGTTGTTGAAGCTTGTGCTGTTTGTTTGATGGCTTCCGAGTAAGGTGGTCATTCTGAATGATACGTAGGTGAAACCTATTTGCATGGCCAGATTGAAAACTGCGTTGAAGATTGCTTGTTCTTCTTTTTCACTCATGAGCTGATGCAGTTGATTGTCCTGCCAGTTCTCCATTGAGGTGCCCTTCCGTGATTGCGTGTAACGGTCGAAGGTGACGGGAATAGTGTAGGAAAGATCCGTATTGCGGGCCGATGTTTTTTGCTCTCCGATGATATTTTTATCGACTTTAAAAAAATGCAGTTATCGCGCGTCGTGCGGTAATTGGGGCGGTTTGCTATCATTTTGGAGTCTACCCTAGCTGAGGGTGTTGGTGTGAGCCGTGCCTTTGCGGACTTTGCAAGAGTTTCTATTTGTGAGCACTTACGAGATGCAGGTCGAAATATTTTATATAAGCTGTTGTTTTTAGTTGTATGTGTACGTTGGTGATCAATACGTATAAGTTTTCCAATAATCCTATACCAACACAAAGTACCGGTGTTTCTCCCATGGACTTTGCGCGACACTGACGTTCACTGCCTTACGGAGAACGCCATGACTGCCAGCGCCGAGAAGTTCACCCGCCAGGTCCTGCGCGATGTCCAGCCCTTGACCCCCAGCCTGTTCACCTTGCGTGCCAGTCGTGATGCCGGCTTTCGTTTTCGAGCCGGCCAGTTCGCCCGCCTTGGGGTGAGCAAGGCCGACGGTAGTGTCGTGTGGCGGGCTTATTCGATGGTGTCCTCACCCCATGACGAGTTCCTCGAATTCTTTTCCATTGTCGTGCCCGAGGGCGAATTCACCAGCGAGCTGAGTCGTCTGCGCGAGGGCGACACCTTGCTGGTGGACAAACAGGCATTTGGCTACCTGACCCTGGACCGTTTCGTCGACGGGCGTGACCTCTGGTTGCTGGCCACCGGCACCGGCATCGCACCGTTCCTGTCGATCCTGCAGGATTTCGAGGTCTGGGAGCGCTTCGAGCGGATCATCCTGGTCTACAGTGCCCGCGAGGCGGCGGAGCTGGCCTATGGGGAACTGATCGCCGGCCTGGCCGGGCGCGATTACCTGGCCGAGCACGGCCACAAACTGCAGTTCATTGCCACGGTGACCCGCGAGCAGTGTCCGGGTCTGTTGAACGGACGCATCACTCACTTGATCGAGAACGGCGAGCTTGAACGGGTGGCGGGCGTGGCGCTGTCACCCGAGCATTCACGGGTGATGCTGTGCGGCAACCCACAGATGATCGATGACACCCGGGCACTGCTCAAGCAACGGGGCTTGCAGCTCAGTCTGAGCCGGCGCCCCGGGCAGGTGGCGGTAGAGAACTATTGGTAGGGCGACACTGCGTTGTGGCAGTCAGGGCTTGTTGGCCTGGGCCTTGAGCAGGTCGCGGATCTCACCCAGCAGTTCCTCTTCCTTGGTCGGGATTGGCGGCACGGTCGGGGCTACCGCCTCTTCGCGCTTGAGCCGGTTGATGGCCTTGACCCCCATGAAAATGGCGAAGGCGACGATGATGAAGTCGATGCAGCTCTGAATGAATTTGCCATAGGCCAGGACCACGGCTGGCACATTGCCGTCGGCGGCTTTCAAGGTAATGGCCAGGGCACTGAAGTCGACCCCGCCGATGAGCAGCCCGATCGGAGGCATCACCACGTCGCCGACAAACGACGAAACGATCTTGCCGAAGGCCGCGCCGATGATGATACCGACGGCCATGTCGACCACATTGCCCTTGACCGCGAAGGCCTTGAACTCACTGAGCACGCTCATAGGTTATTCCTTGTTACAGATGAGTGGAGTGATCGCAGTGTAATGGAGCCGCGCGGATCTTGCAGGATGCGCGGAGCCGGCTGCGCTTGCTCTAATCGACCGGTTGCCCGGGGAAAAGTTTGCAAAGTGCCAGCAATCGCGCGAAATACACGCCCTGGCGGCGGATGGCCCGTCTATTTTCTCAATCGACCTCTTCAGGCTTTTCTATTTAGAGAACCGGGCTTCAGTCACTAGCCTCTGGTCAGCGCATTGGAATGCGCTCTACAAAAACCAGAGGAGTCCGACATGAACATCATTCCTGCCCTTGGAAGCGTTTCTTCAAGGCGCGTGCTGTGCGTCTTGAGCGCCAGCCTGCTATCCCTGTCCGTCCACGCCGCGACCCTGACCCGTGATAACGGTGCCGCGGTCGGCGATAACCAGAACTCGCAGACCGCCGGTGCCGCCGGGCCGGTGCTGCTGCAGGACGTGCAACTGATCCAGAAACTCCAGCGCTTCGACCGTGAACGTATTCCGGAGCGTGTGGTGCATGCGCGCGGCACCGGTGCCCATGGCACCTTTACCGTCACCGATGACCTGAGCGACCTGAGCAAGGCCAAGGTCTTTGCCGCCGGCAGTGCCACGCCGGTATTCGTGCGTTTCTCCGCAGTGGTGCACGGTAATCATTCGCCGGAAACCCTGCGCGACCCGCGCGGCTTTGCCACCAAGTTCTATACCAGCGAAGGCAACTGGGACCTGGTGGGCAACAACTTCCCGACCTTCTTCATTCGCGATGCCATCAAGTTCCCGGACATGGTGCATGCCTTCAAGCCCGATCCGCGGACTAATCTCGATGACGACTCGCGGCGCTTCGACTTTTTCTCCCATGTCCCTGAAGCCACTCGCACGCTGACCGAGTTGTACTCGGACTCCGGCACGCCGGCCAGTTACCGGGAGATGGATGGCAACGGTGTGCACGCCTACAAGTTGATCAATGCCAAGGGCGACGTGCATTACGTCAAGTTCCATTGGAAGAGTCTGCAAGGGATTCGAAACTTGGATCCAAAATCGGTGGTCGAAGTGCAGGGCAAGGATTACAGCCATATGACCCACGATCTGGTGGCGCATATCAACAAGGGCGAGTTTCCGAAGTGGGATCTTTATGTCCAGGTCCTGGCGCCAGAGGACCTGGGCAAGTTCGACTTCGATGCACTGGACGCCACCAAGATCTGGCCGGGCGTGCCTGAGCGCAAGGTCGGGCAGATGGTGCTGGATCGCAACCCGGCGAATGTCTTCCAGGAAACCGAGCAGGTGGCCATGGCCCCGGCCAACCTGGTGCCGGGTATCGAGCCGTCCGAGGACCGGCTGTTGCAGGGCCGGGTCTTTTCCTATGCCGATACCCAGATGTATCGTCTGGGGCCGAACGCGTTGCAGTTGCCGATCAACGCGCCGAAAGTCGCGGTCAACAACGGCAATCAGGATGGGGCGATGAACAGCGGCCACAGCAGCGCCGGGGTGAATTACCAGCCCAGCCGCCTGTTGCCTCGCGAGGAGCCGCAGGCGGCCCGTTACAGCCAATTGGCCCTGGCGGGCAGCACCCAGCAGGCGAAGATCCAGCGCGAGCAGAACTTCAAGCAGGCCGGTGACCTGTACCGCTCCTACAGCAAGAAGGAAAAGCAGGACCTGATCGAGAACTTCGGCGGTTCCCTGGCGGACACCGACGACGAGAGCAAGCACATCATGCTGTCGTTTCTCTACAAGGCCGACCCGGAGTATGGCGCGGGGGTGACCAAGGTGGCCAAGGGTGACCTGGCACGGGTCAAGGCGTTGGCGGCGAAGCTGGCGGATTGAGGTCTGTCACTCAAGCCTGACCCGATCTTGAAAACACCACAAATCC
>NZ_JALLJA010000037.1:0-5291 GCF_023242385.1 Pseudomonas sp. MWU12-2345
AGCTATGTGGGTTTTTTTTCGTCCGCCCAAAAGCCCCAGCCCTTGATCTGCATGGGTTCCATGCATTCACGCAAGAGAAGCGCATAAATAAATGCATTTGTGCATTGACTGTATATGCATACATGCATATTCTTTGTCTCAAGCCGGCCAGAAAGGTCGGTGACAGGCAGAGATGCCAGGGGCAACCCACCGCTCTTTAGTGACACCGCTTCAAAGAACAGGCAGCGATGAACCGGCCTCAACGGCTCAGAGGGTTGGCAACTGACCCGGGTGTGCAGCGTAAAGCACCGTAAGCAGTTATCCGGCGGACAGGGTCGCGGTCGGAAAAACAATTTGAATCGATCCGTACCGCGCCAGTAGCGCCGAAAGATCAGGTGTTCGGCCAGGAGCCTCCATCGCCGAAAACGCGAGCGGCTCCAGGACCGGGTATCAGGACCGCATTACTGAAAAGCCTGGACGACCGGGCTTTTTGGAATGCCCACCGAACGCGGGCTCTGAAGAGAACCCTTCACCTTGAACGACAAGCCCAAACCATCACCGGCCAATGAATGGCCCTTTTTTATTGCAGGAGGCGTGACATGACGAGCGAGCAACAAGCGTTGGTGGACATGCCTATCTGGCTGGTCATCCTGCTGGCCGTGGTCGGCGGGGTTTCCGGCGAAATGTGGCGCGCCGACAAGGACGGTGCCCGCGGCTGGGTGCTGCTGCGGCGCCTGGTATTGCGCTCCGGGGCCTGCATGATCTGTGGCGTGTCGACCATCATGCTGCTGTATGCAGCCGGTGTGTCGATCTGGACCGCCGGCGCCTTTGGCTGCCTGACCGCCATGGCCGGTGCGGACGCCGCCATCGGCATTTATGAGCGCTGGGCGGCCAGGCGCTTGGGGATTGACGAAACAGCTCCGCCGGAGACCAAGCCGGAACAATAGCCGGATAGCGATCCGAATAAAGCGCTCATGACTCCCTCGGAATCACCAACGGATTGGAACCACCGGGCCCGAGAGCAGGGCCCAGCCCGCAAGGACGCGGGCTTTCTGGAGGCGAATGATCGCCTGTCGAACCCGTCAATCGACGGGTTTTTATTACCCGGTGAACCCCCATGAATATCACCCCGATTCTCACGCAACTGCGTGCTCAATGCCCCAGTCTTGCCAATCACATTTCCACCGGCCTTGATCTCGATCTGTTGCAAAGCAACACCACACTGCAAACCCCGGCGGCCTTTGTCACGCTGATGACCGACCTGGCGAACAAGGACGCCTCACAAAACGTCGCCCGCCAAACCCTGACCGATCGCCTGGAACTGACCTTGGTGCTCGACGCCAGCAACGGCGCCCAAGCCTTCGACCAACTCCACAGCCTGCGCGCCGAACTTTGGCGGGCCCTGGTCGGCTTCAAACCCGACACCTATTACAACCCCATCGAGTACGACGGCGGCGGGCTGATCTCGATCAACGCCACCCGCCTGCTCTACAGCCTGCATTTCTTCGCCGAGTTCCAACTGGGGCGCAATCGCTCCACGGACCCTGCGGAAACCTGGCACGAGCGTGAACTGGACGGCTTGCCGTCTTTTACCGGGGTCACGGTGAAGGTCGATGCCATCGATCCCGCCGACCCCAATCTGCACCGCCCAGGCCCCGACGGGCGCCTGGAGCTGACTTTCTCTGGAGACGTAACGCAATGACCCAACGCATCACCGTAGTGCCGGCCCCGGGCCGCGCCGTACCGGATCTGGAAGCCGGCGACCTGCTACCGCTCGAAGGCCGTGAAGTGGCCGACAGCGCCTGGTGGCGCCGTCGTCTGGCTGATGGCGATATCACCCTCAACGCCGTGCAAGCGGCACAACCACAGGATGCCCAATAATGGCTATCGGATTCAGCAACATCCCCGCGGACCTGCGTGTTCCGCTGTTCTACGCCGAAATGGACAACTCGGCGGCCAATAGCGCGTCGTCGACCCTGCGCGGCCTGATCGTCGCCCAGGTCAACGACAACGCCACCAGCACCGAAATCGGCAGCCTGGTGCTGGTCTCCAGCGTCGCCCTGGCGAAAAGTATTGGTGGCCAGGGCTCTATGCTCGCCTCGATGTACGACACCTGGCGCAAGACCGATCCGGTCGGCGAGATCTGGTGCCTGCCGCTGCAAAACACCGTGGGCAGCATCGCCAAGGCTGATCTGAAACTGACCGGCGCCGCCACCGAAAGCGGCGTGCTCAACCTGTATGTCGGTGGTGTGCGGGTCCAGGCCGCCGTGGTCAACGGGGCGACCGCCGCCCAGGCGGCCACCACCCTGGCGCTGCAAGTCAACGCCGCGACCGATCTGCCGGTCAGCGCCGTGGCCGTCGACGGCACCGTGACCCTGACCTGCAAATGGACCGGTGACAGCGGCAACGACATCAGCCTGCAGTTCAATCGCCTGGGCAAGAGCAATGGCGAGCAGACCCCTGCCGGCTTGACCATCGTCTCCGCGCCAATGGCCGGTGGCACCGGTGTGCCGGACCAGGTTGCGGCACTCGCGGCGCTGGGTGACGAACCGTTCGAATTCATCTGCCAGCCGTGGTCCGACGTGGCGACCCTGAATGCCTGGCAGGCGGCGATGAACGACAGCGTTGGTCGCTGGTCCTGGTCCAAGCAACTGTTCGGTCATGTCTACACCGCCAAGCGCGGTACTGTCGGCACCCTGGTGGCTGCCGGTCAGACCCGTAACGACCAGCACATGACCATCCTGGCCATGGAGCCGGGTGTGCCACAACCGTTCTGGGTCCAGGCCGCGGCCTTGGCCGCGCGGACTTCGGTGTTCATCTCCGCCGACGCCAGCCGTCCGACCCAGAGCGGCAGCCTGGCGGGTATCGACCCGGCCGCGGCGAGCGAGCGTTTTACCTTGACCGAACGTCAGTCGCTGCTCAGCTACGGTCTGGCCACCGCGTACTACGAAGGCGGTTACGTGCGCATCCAGCGGGCGATCACCACCTACCAGAAAAACGCTTACGGCCAGGCGGACAACTCCTACCTGGACAGCGAGACCATGCACCAGTCGGCCTTTATCGTGCGCCGCCTGCAAAGCGTGATCACCAGCAAGTACGGTCGCCACAAGCTGGCAGACGATGGCACCCGCTTCGGCGCCGGCCAGCCGATCCTCACCCCGAGCACCATTCGCGGTGAACTGATTGCCCAGTACGCCAAGCTCGAACTGGAAGGTCACGTGGAGAACGCCGAGATGTTCGCCGATCACCTGATCGTCGAGCGCGACAGCCAGGACCCGAGCCGGGTCAACGTGTTGTTCCCGCCGGACTACATCAACGGCTTGCGTGTGTTCGCGCTGCTCAACCAGTTCCGCCTGCAGTACGACGCGGCGGCCTGATCGCCTGCCCACACTGCGTAACCCCAGCCCGCTCGATGCGGGCTTTTTATTGCAAGGAGATACACCATGGGTCAACTGATTGCGGGTACCTGCTACGTCAAAGTGGACGGCGCTCAACTGACTATCAATGGCGGCTGCGAAGCCCCGCTGATGTTCGTCAAACGGGAAACAGTCGTGCCGGGTTTCTACAAGGAAACCGACGTCGCTCCCACTTTCGCGGTGACCGCGTTGTACACGCCGGACTTCCCGCTCAAGCAACTGGTCGCCGGCACCGACATGACCGTCACCTGCGAATTCAGCAATGGCAAGGTCTACGTCCTGGCCGGTGCCTATCTGAGCGACACCCCGTCCGCCAAGGGTGACGACGCAACCATCGCGCTGAAATTCGAAGGCATCAAGGGGACCTGGCAATGACTGATCCGGTGAAGTTGCAGGTGCCCATCGAGGCCCACGGCGAACCCCTGAGCGAACTCACCCTGCGTCGTCCGACGGTGCAGGAAGTGCGGGCGATCAAGGCGCTGCCGTACAAGATCGACAAGGGCGAAGACGTCAGCCTCGACATGGATGTCGCGGCCAAGTACATCGCGGTCTGCGCCGGTATCCCGCCGTCGTCGGTCAACCAGCTGGACCTGTCCGACCTCAACACCTTGAGCTGGGCGGTGGCGGGTTTTTTCATGAGTGCGGCATCGCAGCCATCGGCGAGCTGATTGCGGTCGCCTATGACCTGGCCTGGTTCTGGAAGGTTGACCCCGAACAGATGATGGCCAGGCCACTGGATGTGCTCCGGGAATCCCTGGAGCACGCGCAACGGATCAATGCGATGCAGCAGGTGCAGTGATGGCTACGACCAATAACACGCTCACGGCGAATACCCAGACAGTTGTGAACATGGCCCTTGTCGTGAATGGCGTCCAGAAAATGGACGACGACCTGTCAGGGGTCAGCAAGAAAGTCGAAAGTTTCAAAAAGAGCCTGGAGGACAGCGGCCTGGGCGAGTTGGATCTCTCGGAGCTGTTCAAGGGCGAAGGCTTGGCGGCGCCTTTTGTCGAGGGCGTCAAGTCAGCGATCGAGGCGGAAAACAAGCTGGCCGAGGCCCGCAAGGGTGCCGAGGGATCTGATTCAGGGCCCACGGCAAAAAATCTGGCGAGCTTGAGTGAGGCGGTCGACAAGGTTTCCCTGAAGTTTGGCCAGGGCTTGTTGCCTGTGGTGAACTCCGTAGTGACGGCGTTGGTGCCGCTGGTGAGCCGCGTCGCCGAGTTCGTGGCGGCCAATCCGAATCTGGTCCAGGGCCTGGCGGCGGGGGCAGTGGCGTTCACCGTCCTGCAAGGTGCGGTGGCCGGGGTGGCAGCGGTGGTGGGTGTGCTCGCTTCACCGATCGGTTTGGTCGTGGTGGGCTTTGCCCTTGCCGCGGCGCTGATCGTTGCTTACTGGAAACCGATTTCAGGCTTTTTCAGCGAGCTTTGGGGCGATATCAAAGGCATGGCGGCCAGCTTCATGTCGGAGCTGCAGGCGGTGCTCGATTGGTCGCCGATGCCGATGATCAGCGCGGGCTGGGAGACGATCAGCGTATTTTTCGCCGGCCTTTGGCAGTCGATCACGACGGCAGCCGCTTCGGTGTTCGACTTTTTCAAGGCGCTGTTTTCCTGGACGCCGCTGGGCCTGGTCATCGACAACTGGGGACCTGTAACGGGGCTCTTCGATTCGATCTGGCGATTGCTCAAGGCCTTGGCCGTGCCGGTGATTGACTTTCTCAAGGGCGTGTTCGACTGGTCGCCGCTGGGGATGATCATTAATAACTGGGGGGCGATCGGCGATTTTTTCGAGGGGATCTGGGACACGATCAGAACAGTGAGCGCCCCGCTGGTAGGCTTTCTCAAGGGCCTGTTCGACTGGTCACCGCTACAAATGATCCGCAATGGTTGGGGGGCGATCGGC
>NZ_JALLJA010000038.1:0-4249 GCF_023242385.1 Pseudomonas sp. MWU12-2345
GCGGCCGATCAGGCGATGCAAGTCTCAACGGCCTCATCGCCAGCAAGCCGGCTCCTACAGGTCGGTGTATCACCGCAAAGTACCGTGTTGCCAGGATCCCTGGAGCCGTCATTGCGGCGGCGCGCCCGTCGTAGGAGCATCACTATGCGTATTTATGCTTTCCTGCTTTTACTGACCTGTGCCTTCGGCGCTTCAGCCCAAGAGGCACCGGTTCCCACCGACCCGGCCGCCCTCCAGGCGCAGCTCAAGGATTACTATTTCGATGCCGCCCGCCGTGGCGACGTCGAGATGCTCAACACCTTTATCGACGCCGGTTACAGCCTCGATACCCAGGACGACCAAGGCTACACCGCGCTGATCCTGGCGGCCTATCACGGCCAGGGCCCGGCGGTCGAACGCCTGCTGGCCGCCGGAGCCAATGCCTGCACCCAGGACAAACGCGGCAACACCGCGTTGATGGGCGCGATCTTCAAGGGCGAGGTGAGCATCGCCCGGCGCCTGCTCGCCACCGAGTGCAACCCGGACCAACGCAACGGCGCCGGCCAGACGGCGGCCATGTACGCCGGGTTGTTCAAACGTACCGGGTTGCTCGACGCCCTGGCGGCCAAAGGTGCCAACCTCGACGCCGAAGATCCCCTGGGCAATAGCGCGGCGCGTCTGGCGGACGGCGAAATCCGCACACAGGCGCCGCGCTGATCGCCGCCAGCTGAGCTATCATCGCGGTTTTGCGTGGGGGTTCAGATGGCCAAGGCCAAGCGCATGTACGGCTGCACCGAGTGCGGCGCGACCTTTCCCAAGTGGGCCGGCCAGTGCGGTGAATGCGGGGCCTGGAACACCCTGACCGAGACGATGGTGGAAAGCGGTGGTGCCGCGCCGCCCAGCGGTCGCACCGGCTGGGCCGGGCAACAGGCGCAGATCAAGACCCTGGCCGAAGTCAGCGTCGAGGAAATCCCGCGTTTTTCCACGGCGTCCGGGGAACTCGACCGAGTGCTCGGCGGCGGCCTGGTGGACGGCTCGGTGGTGCTGATCGGTGGCGACCCGGGCATCGGCAAGTCGACCATTCTGCTGCAGACCCTGTGTAATCTCGCCACGCGCATGCCGGCGCTGTATGTCACCGGCGAAGAATCGCAACAACAGGTCGCCATGCGCGCCCGGCGCCTGGGCCTGCCCCAGGACCAACTGCGGGTGATGACCGAGACCTGCATCGAAACCATCATTGCCACCGCCCGGGTGGAAAAACCCAAGGTCATGGTGATCGACTCGATCCAGACCATTTTCACCGAGCAACTGCAATCGGCACCGGGCGGCGTGTCCCAGGTCCGCGAGAGCGCGGCGCTGCTGGTGCGTTATGCGAAGCAGAGCGGCACGGCGATTTTCCTGGTCGGTCACGTGACCAAGGAAGGCGCCCTGGCCGGGCCGCGGGTGCTTGAGCACATGGTCGACACCGTGCTGTATTTCGAGGGTGAGTCCGATGGCCGCCTGCGCCTGCTGCGCGCTGTGAAGAACCGTTTTGGTGCGGTCAACGAACTGGGCGTGTTCGGCATGACCGACCGTGGCCTGAAGGAAGTCTCCAACCCCTCGGCGATTTTCCTGACACGGGCCCAGGAAGAAGTGCCGGGCAGTGTGGTCATGGCCACCTGGGAAGGCACCCGGCCGATGCTGGTGGAGGTGCAGGCCCTGGTGGACGACAGTCACCTGGCCAACCCGCGCCGGGTCACCCTCGGGCTGGACCCGAATCGCCTGGCGATGCTGCTGGCGGTCCTGCACCGCCATGGCGGGATTCCGACCCACGACCAGGATGTGTTCCTCAACGTCGTCGGCGGGGTCAAGGTCCTGGAGACCGCCTCGGACCTGGCGCTGCTGGCGGCGATCATGTCCAGCCTGCGCAACCGGCCATTGCCCCACGACCTGCTGGTGTTCGGCGAGGTCGGCCTGTCCGGCGAAGTGCGGCCGGTGCCCAGCGGCCAGGAGCGTCTTAAAGAGGCGGCCAAGCATGGTTTCAAGCGGGCCATCGTGCCCAAGGGCAATGCGCCGAAAGAAGCGCCGCCGGGGCTGGTGATCATCGCGGTGACGCGGTTGGAGCAGGCTTTGGATGCGTTGTTTGAATAATGATCGCTTCATCTATCAATCGACCTATTGGGAAGGGAGTCAAAGGATGAAAGGTTTCAACTCGGCCGTGCTGGGGTTGGGATTGGCCGTGTGGTGCGGCTTGGCAGGGGCGACAGAGGTGCCCGCCGGTTATCGCGTGGCCCAACAATTGCCGATCGATAACGGGCAGGTGTTGGAGATACTGGAGGACGTGCGGATGACTCCGGACCTGCATCGCGCCCTGTGGGGCAACGGTACGGAACCGGAAAGTATCGAGGACCAGGTGCTCGCCGCGGATGTCGAGAACAAGCCGTTCGTCGACGCCCAGGTGCGCTTGCTGGCGGCCTCCGGTGAGGCGCTGGAAAACAAAAGCCTGGGTTACCCGCTGGCCACGGTTGAGAAAGCCCCCCTGGTGGGCCTGCCGGCCCCGGCCTATTTCCTGACCATCGATGAAACGGCGCCGATGGGCACCTACAGCGGTCCGGCCACCCAGGTACTGATGCCGTCGACGGGCAAGCTCAACGCCACGGTCTATCGGACGGCGGAGGGCAAGAGCGAGGCGCTGTTCCTGGCCCAGACCGGCAAGGCGGCCTGGCAGGTCGGCGCGCCGACGGCGGACGGCGTGGCACAGATCCAGCAGGTGTCCTCATCGCCGGCGAGCGAGGATGAAGAGTTTGTCACCACCTACCGGACTTATCGGTTCAAGAACGGCGCCTGGCAATTGTCGTCGCGGCAAGAGGCGGGGTATTGGGACACCGAGAGCGATTTTCCGCAGCGCTCGGCGTTTCCCTGATGGTGCCGGTGCGGGTTTGCCAGTGATTGCGAGGGTGTACTCACCGCCGCATCGCCGGCAAGCCGGCTCCCACAATTTTTCTAGAGCTTTGTTTACAGCTCGATCAGGGCGCCCAGTTCCCGTTCGAGTTCCTCCGCGTCGGCCAGATTCAACTCGATCAGGCGCCGCAGGTGCTGGATCGATTCCAGGCCGATATGCAGGCACTTGAAGCCCAGGTGGTCTTTTTCCCGGTGCACCAGTTCGGCGTCCATTTCGACATGGGCGTTTGCCGCCAGGCGAATGTCGACGCGGAAGATGCCCTCGTTGCTGTCATCCCAAGTGCCGGGTCGCTGAAGTAGCAGCCCCTTGAGCGACAGGTCGATCAGATGCGCCGACCAGACGGTGGAGCCCTGGCTGAGGGTGGTGTCGGCGTCGAAATCAATACGTTTGAATTGGCGTCGATTGGAATGCGGGTCGCTCATGACGTGGCTCCTTGGCGTATTCATTGACTATAGCCTCCACAGCCAGCAGGAGCGAATGTATAGCCGGATACCACACGATTTGTGCTGCCGTGGGCTAGGGTGGGTGGCCATTGCAAGCCATCGCGCAGGGGCAAAAAAGCCGTTCTCGAGCAATGTCGGGTATGGCCTTTGGCCCTGTTGGCGCTAAACTCAAGGTAGCTGTCTTTCTTGTCCTCTCTGGCTGGAATATAAAAATGAAAAATAATAATAGCCCGCTACGCCACCTACCCTGGCTGCTGCTGGCAATCGTTGGAGCATGCGCCCTGGGCGTAGTGGCCTTGCGCCGCGGCGAGGCGATCAACGCCTTGTGGATCGTGGTCGCCGCTGTGGCGATCTATCTGGTTGCCTATCGTTACTACAGTTTGTTCATCGCCAACAATGTCATGCAGCTCGATGCCAATCGGGCCACGCCGGCGGTGCTCAACAATGACGGTCTGGACTATGTGCCGACCAACAAACACATTCTTTTCGGTCACCACTTCGCGGCCATCGCCGGCGCGGGACCGTTGGTCGGGCCGGTGCTGGCGGCGCAGATGGGGTATCTGCCTGGCACGCTCTGGCTGATCGCCGGTGTGGTCCTGGCCGGTGCGGTGCAGGACTTTATCGTCCTGTTCCTCTCCACCCGCCGCAACGGTCGTTCCCTGGGCGATATGGTCCGCGAGGAAATGGGTCGCGTGCCGGGGACCATCGCCCTGTTCGGCTGTTTCCTGATCATGATCATCATCCTCGCGGTGCTGGCGCTGATCGTGGTCAAGGCCCTGGCCGAGAGCCCATGGGGCATCTTCACGGTGATGGCGACCATCCCGATCGCGATGTTCATGGGCATCTACATGCGCTACATCCGCCCGGGCCGCATCGGTGAAATCTC
>NZ_JALLJA010000039.1:0-3406 GCF_023242385.1 Pseudomonas sp. MWU12-2345
TGATGATGGTGAATGTTGATTTCTAGTCTTTGATTAGATCGTTCTTTAAAAATTTGGGTATGTGATAGAAAGATAGACTGAACGTTACTTTCACTGGTAACGGCTCAGGCTAAGGTAAAATTTGTGAGTGACTCTTAAGAGTTTTGCGAATTTTCGGCGAATGTCGTCTTCACAGTATAACCAGATTGCTTGGGGTTATATGGTCAAGTGAAGAAGCGCATACGGTGGATGCCTTGGCAGTCAGAGGCGATGAAAGACGTGGTAGCCTGCGAAAAGCTTCGGGGAGTCGGCAAACAGACTTTGATCCGGAGATGTCTGAATGGGGGAACCCAGCCATCATAAGATGGTTATCTTGTACTGAATACATAGGTGCAAGAGGCGAACCAGGGGAACTGAAACATCTAAGTACCCTGAGGAAAAGAAATCAACCGAGATTCCCTTAGTAGTGGCGAGCGAACGGGGACTAGCCCTTAAGTGGCTTTGAGATTAGCGGAACGCTCTGGAAAGTGCGGCCATAGTGGGTGATAGCCCTGTACGCGAAAATCTCTTGGTCATGAAATCGAGTAGGACGGGGCACGAGAAACCTTGTCTGAATATGGGGGGACCATCCTCCAAGGCTAAATACTACTGACTGACCGATAGTGAACTAGTACCGTGAGGGAAAGGCGAAAAGAACCCCGGAGAGGGGAGTGAAATAGATCCTGAAACCGTATGCGTACAAGCAGTGGGAGCCCACTTTGTTGGGTGACTGCGTACCTTTTGTATAATGGGTCAGCGACTTATTTTCAGTGGCGAGCTTAACCGAATAGGGGAGGCGTAGCGAAAGCGAGTCTTAATAGGGCGTCTAGTCGCTGGGAATAGACCCGAAACCGGGCGATCTATCCATGGGCAGGTTGAAGGTTGGGTAACACTAACTGGAGGACCGAACCGACTACCGTTGAAAAGTTAGCGGATGACCTGTGGATCGGAGTGAAAGGCTAATCAAGCTCGGAGATAGCTGGTTCTCCTCGAAAGCTATTTAGGTAGCGCCTCATGTATCACTGTAGGGGGTAGAGCACTGTTTCGGCTAGGGGGTCATCCCGACTTACCAAACCGATGCAAACTCCGAATACCTACAAGTGCCGAGCATGGGAGACACACGGCGGGTGCTAACGTCCGTCGTGAAAAGGGAAACAACCCAGACCGTCAGCTAAGGTCCCAAAGTCATGGTTAAGTGGGAAACGATGTGGGAAGGCTTAGACAGCTAGGAGGTTGGCTTAGAAGCAGCCACCCTTTAAAGAAAGCGTAATAGCTCACTAGTCGAGTCGGCCTGCGCGGAAGATGTAACGGGGCTCAAACCATGCACCGAAGCTACGGGTATCACTTAGGTGATGCGGTAGAGGAGCGTTCTGTAAGCCTGTGAAGGTGAGTTGAGAAGCTTGCTGGAGGTATCAGAAGTGCGAATGCTGACATGAGTAACGACAATGGGTGTGAAAAACACCCACGCCGAAAGACCAAGGTTTCCTGCGCAACGTTAATCGACGCAGGGTTAGTCGGTCCCTAAGGCGAGGCTGAAAAGCGTAGTCGATGGAAAACAGGTTAATATTCCTGTACTTCTGGTTATTGCGATGGAGGGACGGAGAAGGCTAGGCCAGCTTGGCGTTGGTTGTCCAAGTTTAAGGTGGTAGGCTGGAATCTTAGGTAAATCCGGGATTCTAAGGCCGAGAGCTGATGACGAGTTGCCATTAGGCGACGAAGTGGTTGATGCCATGCTTCCAAGAAAAGCTTCTAAGCTTCAGGTAACCAGGAACCGTACCCCAAACCGACACAGGTGGTTGGGTAGAGAATACCAAGGCGCTTGAGAGAACTCGGGTGAAGGAACTAGGCAAAATGGCACCGTAACTTCGGGAGAAGGTGCGCCGGTGAGGGTGAAGGACTTGCTCCGTAAGCCCATGCCGGTCGAAGATACCAGGCCGCTGCGACTGTTTATTAAAAACACAGCACTCTGCAAACACGAAAGTGGACGTATAGGGTGTGACGCCTGCCCGGTGCCGGAAGGTTAATTGATGGGGTTAGCTAACGCGAAGCTCTTGATCGAAGCCCCGGTAAACGGCGGCCGTAACTATAACGGTCCTAAGGTAGCGAAATTCCTTGTCGGGTAAGTTCCGACCTGCACGAATGGCGTAACGATGGCGGCGCTGTCTCCACCCGAGACTCAGTGAAATTGAAATCGCTGTGAAGATGCAGTGTATCCGCGGCTAGACGGAAAGACCCCGTGAACCTTTACTATAGCTTTGCACTGGACTTTGAATTTGCTTGTGTAGGATAGGTGGGAGGCTTTGAAGCGTGGACGCCAGTTCGCGTGGAGCCAACCTTGAAATACCACCCTGGCAACTTTGAGGTTCTAACTCAGGTCCGTTATCCGGATCGAGGACAGTGTATGGTGGGTAGTTTGACTGGGGCGGTCTCCTCCTAAAGAGTAACGGAGGAGTACGAAGGTGCGCTCAGACCGGTCGGAAATCGGTCGTAGAGTATAAAGGCAAAAGCGCGCTTGACTGCGAGACAGACACGTCGAGCAGGTACGAAAGTAGGTCTTAGTGATCCGGTGGTTCTGTATGGAAGGGCCATCGCTCAACGGATAAAAGGTACTCCGGGGATAACAGGCTGATACCGCCCAAGAGTTCATATCGACGGCGGTGTTTGGCACCTCGATGTCGGCTCATCACATCCTGGGGCTGAAGCCGGTCCCAAGGGTATGGCTGTTCGCCATTTAAAGTGGTACGCGAGCTGGGTTTAGAACGTCGTGAGACAGTTCGGTCCCTATCTGCCGTGGACGTTTGAGATTTGAGAGGGGCTGCTCCTAGTACGAGAGGACCGGAGTGGACGAACCTCTGGTGTTCCGGTTGTCACGCCAGTGGCATTGCCGGGTAGCTATGTTCGGGAAAGATAACCGCTGAAAGCATCTAAGCGGGAAACTTGCCTCAAGATGAGATCTCACTGGAACCTTGAGTTCCCTGAAGGGCCGTCGAAGACTACGACGTTGATAGGTTGGGTGTGTAAGCGCTGTGAGGCGTTGAGCTAACCAATACTAATTGCCCGTGAGGCTTGACCATATAACACCCAAGCAATTTGCGTCGAAAGGCCAAGTTGCGGTGTGTGAAGACGAAACGAACCGAAAGTTTGCGACTCACAAAACACCGAGCTGTCACATACCCATTTGCTGGAGCGTGAACCCGTAAGGGCAAACGACCTGGCTGCCGAATTTCTTGACGACCATAGAGCATTGGAACCACCTGATCCCATCCCGAACTCAGTAGTGAAACGATGCATCGCCGATGGTAGTGTGGGGTTTCCCCATGTGAGAGTAGGTCATCGTCAAGATTAAATTCCGAAACCCCAATTGCGAAAGCAGTTGGGGTTTTGTTTT
>NZ_JALLJA010000004.1:0-395205 GCF_023242385.1 Pseudomonas sp. MWU12-2345
CGTCTTTTTCGAGGAGACCTGGAACACGATCAAAGTACTGAGCGCACCGCTGGTGGACTTTCTCAAGGCACTGTTCGACTGGTCGCCGGTAGGGATGGTCATTAATAACTGGGGTGCTATCAGCGCTTACTTCGACACGATCTGGGCAGCCCTGCAAGACCCCGCGCAGATGCTCAAGGACTTTTTCCAGACCTTGTTCGACTGGTCTCCCGTCGGGCTGATCGTTGCCAACTGGGAGCCCATCGGCAGGGTCTTTTCTGCCTTGTGGGAGGTACTGCAAAGCCTGGCAGCACCTGTCATGGACTTTTTCCAGACGATGTTCGACTGGTCTCCGCTGGGGATGATCATCAAGAACTGGGATCCGATTGTCGCCTGGTTCGCCGGCTGGTGGAGCAAGTTGCAAACCTTTATCACGCCGATCAAGGAATTGTTCAGTGGTGGTTTCGGTGACTTTGTCGCCAAGGTCACCGACAAGGTCGATGGCCTGGCGCAGCAACAAGAGGTGGCCAATACCAAGGCGGGCCAGGACGGCGGTTCTTCTTTCTGGAACTGGGGCGACTCGTCGAGCAGTACTGACTCCGGTCTGACGAACAGCGCCAATAGCCTGGTCCAGCAAACCGCCGCCAACAACCGCACGCAACTCGAAGGCGGCTTGACCGTGAGCTTCAAGGACGCGCCAGCGGGCTTGCGCGTCGACCAAGCGCAAACCAATCAACCGGGCCTGGACCTGACGCCTCGCGTCGGCTATCGCTCGCTTTCCTACGGAGGTTCCTATGGCGACTAGCTGGCGTGATCGTTTGTTGCCGGCGTCGTTTCGCGGCGTACCGTTCTGGGTCGACGTGGCGAAAACCCCGGTCGGCCAGAAAGGCCAGTTGCATGAATACCCCCAGCGCGATCAGGCATTTTTCGAAAGTCTTGGCCAGCAGGCGAAGATCCATGATCTGACGGCGTTTATCGTCGGCGCCGATTGCCTTGAGCAGCGTGACAGCCTGCTCAAGGCGCTGGAGGAGGGCAGCGGGGAACTGGTCCATCCGTGGCTCGGCCGGATGCAGGTCAAGGTCGGTGCCTGCGACATGACCCAGAGCCGCAAGGATGGTGGGCTGGTGACCTTCAGCCTGAAATTCTACCCGGATGAACCACTGCCATTCCCTAAGGCCATCGTCAACACCCAGAAGCAATTGCAGGTGGCGTCGGACAAATTGCTCGATTCCTCGGTGGTGCGTTTCGACGGGGCGATGGCGCTGGTCAACGAGGCTCGGGTCGGCCTGGAAAACCTGCGCAAGGGGATTACCTTGGCGTATCAGGTGGTCGAGCACGAGTTGCAGCCGCTGATCCAGACGTACGCGAATATCTATGCCCTGGTCCGCACGATCAAGGAGTTCCCCCAGCAAGTCAGCGCCGCAGTCAAAGGTGTGCTGGGCGAATTCAAGGGCTTGGTGGGTGAAGTCAAGAGCGTTGCGGGCGAAGTCCGGGGCTTGAAAGATTTTGCCGTCCAGGGCTATCACGGAATGCTTGCCGACCTCTCGAAACAGGTCGAAGACGCCAAGTCCCTCGACGCGTCGCAACTGACTATTGGCAAGGACTCGGCTGCGGCCTCGCAGGCCACGGTGAACCTGATCCAGGACGCGTTGCTGGTACAGATCGCCCAGTTTGTGTCGCTGATACCGGTGGCGACGCCGGCGGTGAAGCTGATGACCACACCGTCGCTGGCCCAACAAGCCCAGCAGCCGGTGCAACGCGCCGATGTGCCTGTGATCGACGACGTGCTGGCGCTGCGTGACAGTCTCAACGAAGCGATCTGGCAGGCCGCGCTTAAGGCCGACGCGGTGCATTACCAGGCACTGACTAGCGTACGTCAGGCGCTGGTACAGCATCTCAATGCAGTGGCGTCCAACGGAGTGCGGCTGATTGACCTGACTCCCAAGAGCAACCAGCCGGCCCTGGTCGTGGCCTACCAGAAACTCGGTGATGCGACGCGAGTGGGTGAAGTGGTGCAGCGCAACCGGATTTCGCACCCCGGTTTCATACCGCCGGTGTCGTTGCAGATCTCTCAGGAGTAAACCATGAACGACATCGACAATGCTGTCGTCCTGTTGGTCGACGGCCTGAGTTATGAGGGCTGGAAGACCATCGAGATCACGGCCGATCTCGAGCGTCAGTTCCGTACCTTCAAGCTCGGTATCACCTGGAAATGGCCGGGACAGACCCAGGCCCTGCCGATCAAGGCCGGTGCCCGTTGTTCGGTCATGATCGGCTGCGACCAGGTCTTGACCGGTTACGTGTTCAAGGCGCCCATCAGCTATGACGGCAATCAGATCAGCCTGACCGTCGAGGGCAGTTCGCTGACCCAGGACCTGGTGGATTGCGCGGCCATCAACCAGCCGAGCCAATGGCGTGAACAGAGCGTGCTGAAGATCGTCGAGGCGTTGGCCAAGCCCTACAAGGTCACCGTGCGCAGCGAGATCCCGGAAACCGGCAAACTGCAAACCCACAGCATCGTGCCGGGGGAGACGGTGTTCAAGTCCATCGACCGTTTGCTGACTTTGTATCGGGTGTTCTCCACCGATGATGCGGCCGGCAACCTGGTACTCGCCAAGCCCGGCAGTGCAGGGCGGGCGACTGATGTACTGGAGTTGGGCAAGAACATTCTTTCGGCCAATACGGCGAGAGACTACAGCGCGGTGTTTTCCGAGTACCGGGTGATCGGCCAGCACAAGGGCAGCGATCAGAACAGCGGCAGCGCAGTGAGCGAAGTTTCCGGGGTGTCCAGCGAGACCAGTCCGGATCGCCAGCGCGTCACGGTGATCAGCGAAAGCGCGCAGATCACTCCGGTACTGGCCCAGCAACGGGCTGACTGGGAACGGGCGACACGCCGCGCCAAGGCCCTGACGACCACCTATACCGTGCAAGGCTGGCGACAGTCCAACGGTGATCTGTGGCGACACAACCTGACCGTGCGGGTCAAGGATCCGGTGCTGGACGTGGACCAGGACATGCTTATCTCCAAGGTGACCTGGTCGTTGTCCGCACAGGGCTCGATCACCACCCTGGTAGTGGCGCCACCGCAGGTCTTCGATGCTACCCCGGCTCCGCCCAAAGCCAGGTAATCGGCCTTCCTGAAGGCAGTGCCGAAGTTCCTGATACGACTGCGGCAGTTGCGACGCCTTCGCGGGCAAGCCCTGCTCCTACAGGGTTTCGGTTGCGCACAAAACTCAGCTTCAACTCGGACACTGTAGGAGCCGGGCTTGCCCGCGAAGGCGGCCTTCCTGACACTCCGCTTGCCCAAGGACCCCCTATGAGCCTACTGACACGCCTGCTGGCGCGCGGCACTGTCGTGCTCGCCAATTCGGCCAACAAACTGCAATCGCTGCAAATGCGCCTGACCGCCGGTGAAGTGAACGACGACATGGAGCACTTCGAACCCTACGGCTTCACCAGCAACCCGCTGGCCGGCGCCGAAGGCATTGCCACCTTTCTCGGCGGCGACCGTTCCCACGCTATCGTCCTGGTGGTCGCCGACCGCCGTTACCGCCTGCAGAACCTCGCCCCCGGCGAAATCGCCCTCTACACCGATGAGGGCGACAAGATCCACTTCAAGCGTGGCCGGATCATCGATATCGAAACCGGCACCCTGAACATCCGCGCCGGTACCGCGGTGAACATCGACACCCCGAGCCTGACCCAGACCGGCAAGATCGTCTCCCAGGGCGACCAGGTCGCCGGCGGCATCAGCCAGATGAAACATGTGCACGGCGGCATCCAGCCGGGTAACGGCCAGACCGGCGCGCCGACGGGAGGTGCCTGATGTTCGTGTCCAACGACCTGAAGACGGCGCTGACCCGTTCGGTGCTGATCAGCCTGTTTACCTGGCGTCGCGCCAATACCGATGACCCGATCGATGACGACGAGCGTTTCGGTTGGTGGGGCGACAGTTTTCCCTCGGTGACCGACGACCGTATCGGCTCGCGGCTGTGGCTGTTGCGGCGGGTCAGGCTCACCGCGCAGACCCAGCTCGACGCCGAGTTCTATGCCCGCGAAGCCTTGCAATGGCTGCTCGACGACGGCCATTGCAGCGCCATCGACATTCAAACCGAACGGCTCGACGCCCAGCGACTGAACCTGCGTACGGTTCTGACCCTGGCCAGCGGCGAGCGCCTGGATATCAACCCGAACCATAGTTGGCAGGTGACTTATGCCGTTTGAAACCCCTTCGCTACCGGTGTTGATCAACCGCACCCAAGGCGACCTGGCCGGCGATTCGCTGCGCCAGTCCGATGCACAGGTCCTGGCCCGCACCCTGGGTGGCGCGGCCTTCGGCCTCTATGGCTACCTCGACTGGATCGCCGATCAGATCCTGCCTGACACCGCCGATGACACCACCCTGGAACGCATTGCCGAGCTGCGTTTGCATCAACCCCGCAAGGCGGCGCAATCGGCCAGCGGCAGCGTCAGCTATACCGCGGCGGCGGGGGCAGTGCTCGATGCCGGGACCTTGCTGCAGACCAGTGATGGGCGCAGCTACACCGTGACGGTGGGTGGCACCACCAGTGGCGGGACCAATACCGCGCAGATCCAGGCGCTGGATGCCGGCAGCCTGGGGAATGGCGATGCCGGCCTGACCCTGTTTCCGGTGCAGCCGGTGCAAGGAATCGGCAACACCTTCACGGTGCTGGATCCGGGCTTGAGCGGTGGTGTCGCGGCGGAAAGTATCGAATCGTTGCGGGCTAGGGTGATCAGTTCCTATCGCATTATTCCCAACGGTGGTTCGGCGGCCGACTATGAAACCTGGGCACTGGAGTGTCCGGGGATTACCCGTGCCTGGTGTCGCGGCAGCTACCTGGGGCCGGGCACCGTTGGCTTGTTCGTGATGCGCGATGATGATCCGGTGCCGCTGCCGGACGATGGGCAACTGGCGTTGGTCCAGGCCTATATCGACCCGTTGCGCCCGGTGACCGCCGAGTTGCATGTACTGGCGCCGGTGCTGGTCCCGGTGACCTACACCTTGCGCCTGATCCCCGATACCACCGCCACCCGCGCTGCGGTCGAAGCTGAGTTGCAGGACCTGCACGATCGTGAGGGAGGCTTGGGTGAGACGCTGTTGCTGACCCATATCGCCGAGTCCATCAGCAGTGCCAGCGGTGAGCAGGATCACCTGCTGGTCTCGCCGTCCGCCGATGTGCCAGCCGCCGCCAATCAGTTGCTGGCCTTCGGAGGTTGCGTATGGCTGGAGTAAGAATGGTCGAGCAATACCAGGAGCAGTTGCGCAGCCTGCTACCGGCGGGCCCCGCCTGGGACCCGGAGCGGGTGCCTGAGATCCAGCAGGTGCTGTCGGGCATTGCCCAGGAACTGGCCCGTGTCGATGCTCGGGCTGTGGACTTGCTCAACGAAGTGGACCCGGTGACGGTCAGTGAACTGGTGCCGGATTGGGAGCGGGTGATGAACCTGCCCGACCCGTGCCTGGGGCCCAATCCCTTGTTCGATGATCGCCGTGTGGCGGTGCGTCGGCGGTTACTGGCAGTGGGTGACCAGAGTGTCGGCTATTTCATCGATATCGCCCGCAGTCAGGGGTATCCGAACGCCAGCGTGACCGAACTGCAAACTCCGCGCATGGGCCGGGCACGCTTTGGCAAGGCGCACTTCGGCACCTGGCAGGCGCAGTTCATGTGGACGCTCAACACCGGCGGTCGACTGCTTATGGGCCGGCGTTTTGGTGCGAGCTATTGGGGTGAGCGTTTTGGCGCCAACCCCGGAAGTGCCCTGGAATGCCTGATACATCGCAGTGCACCGGCGCATACGCTGGTGCATATCAATTATGACTAGAGGATAGAAACGTGGATTATCCAAAAAGTGTGCCCAGCGTTGGGTTGGTGAATGGCAAGTTTGTTGATGAGAACCCGGTGAATGGAACGCCGGGGTCGTTGATTCCGGCGGCATGGGGGAATTCGATCACTGATGAAGTTGTGAATGTAGTAAAAGCTGCTGGTCTGGTTCCTGATGAAGCTGATCTTGGACAACTGTTACTTTCTATTCAAAAAATAAGTCAATCAGACTCGGCTAAATATGCTTTGGATACAGGTGCGAGCGGCACTTATGTTGCGAGTTATGCTCCAGCCCTTAAGGCACTCGTAGACGGTGTGGTGCTATGTTTCAAAGCCCAGAATGGCAACACAGGGGCAAGCACCTTTAGTCCGAACGGACTGACCGCAGCACCTATTGTCGGTGCTGCGCACTCCGCGCTCCAGGGCGGCGAGATTGTTGCCAATGGTGATGTATGGGTGCAGTGGAACAGTTCAATCGGAACCGGCTCGTGGGTGCTGATCGATAGCACTGGCGGTGCATTCCAGGTCGCCAATGCAAGCAAGAGTCAACACGCCGTTGCACTCGGGCAGTTGGCTGGTGCTATTGGTACCACTGCGCCGCAGTTCGACAGCAGCCTCAAGTTGGTCACCACAGCGTTCCTGGCCCGCTCTGGCAAGCAACTGTCGGGCGTGGTGCCGTTCACCGGTGCGCTGACGGGGGGGGCGTCGCATGTCGGTGGGTTCCTCTACGGCTGGAGCGCCACCGCTAACTCCTACAGCCTGCCGAACACGGTTTCGCTGGCAATCCCGGTCGGTGCGGTGATCACGCTCGCCAACTTTGGTAGCAACTCTATGGCCATCGTGCCGCAGGGCACCGACAAGACCCAGACGCCTAGCCTGCCGGCCACCAGCAGCTCGTTTACGCTCGTGTCGGGGGCTTCGGCTGAGTTCACCCATGTCGGCAGTGGCACATGGTTTATCACCGGCAACGCGGTCAACAGCAGTAGCGCCGATTTTGCTGCCAGTATCGGGCTAAGTGGTTATCAGAAATTGGGCAGTTGGATTATTCAGTGGGGCACGGCGTCGGCCATTGCGGCAGGTGGTTCACTCACCGTGGCCTATCCACTGACTTTCCCCAATGCCGCCCTTATGACCTTACCGGGCAACTCGGCCGCCGTTGGTTCTACCGCCAACACCTGCACGGTCGGCGTGAAATACGGCGGCGCTTCGCAATGCACTTTTTATGCAAACGGTACGGTTGGTTCGCCGAACGTGCCGTGGATTGCAATCGGATACTGAGGAAACATCATGGGACAAAAATACGCAGTCTATGCCGCCGACGGTGCGATCAGCGCTTTCTATGACAGCCTCGACAGTCCGCCGCCGTCTGGGATCGGCAACCTCCTTGAAATCAGCGATGCGGACTGGCAGCTCTGTATTGCCACGCAGGGTTATCGGGTCGTCAATGACCAGTTGGTGGCGCCAGTGGCGCCGACGCCGGCCGATCTGCTGGTCCTAGCGCAAACGGCTCAGGTGCAGTTGGTGGATGCAGCATGCGCCGCTGCCATCGTCTCCGGCTTCAGCTGTGATGCTCTGGTCAGCGGCACGCCCTACACCTATCCGTCGAAAATAACCGACCAGGCCAATCTGTCGTCTTCGGTATTGGCCTCCTTGTTGTCGGGCACTGGCGCCGACTGGTCGACGCCATTCTGGTGTTCGGACGAGGCCGGGGTCTGGGCTTTCCGCTCACACACCGCCGCGCAGATTCAGGCTGTCGGATTGTGTGGTAAAGCGGCGATTTCTGGCTTTATCAGTCGCAAGATCGTGCTGGAAGGGAACATCATGGCCGCCGCTAGTCTGGAGGCGGTCCATGCCGTGGTCTGGAGCTGAGCATGAGGAAAATCAAACGATTCGGGCTGAACCTGTTGGTTTGGCTGGACGAGGGAGGAAATACACTACTGCTGGGTGATCCTGGCGAGACGATCAGCTCGCGTTCGGCAAAGGCTCAGATGGCTGGAAAGCGCTGGGGTTGCGTCATGTGCAGGTTTTTGAACCGGCTCCAGAAAGACCATTGCAAAAAAGCGCTTGAGCCATATGCCGGTGCTGACGCGGTGATTCCGGACGATCAAGCTGTGAAGTAGCCACATCCAGACCACCACCGGCCGCCTTGGGCGGCTTTTTTACGCTTGGAGAAAACCATGCCGATTACCCAGCAGCAATTGCTGCAGATCCTCCCGAACGCCGGCGACCAAGCCGGCGTTTTTGTGCCTGCGCTCAACACAGCGATGAACGCCTATCAGATTGTCACCATGCAGCGCGTTGCAGCATTCCTGGCGCAAGCTGGCCACGAGTCAGGCCAACTGCGGTCGGTGGTCGAGAACCTGAACTATGGCGCACAGGCCCTGCTCGCCACCTGGCCCAGCCGGTTTACTCCGGCCCTGGCCGCGCAGGTCGCCCGGCAGCCGGAGCAGATCGCGAACATCGTCTATGCATCGCGTATGGATAACGGCGATGCATCGTCCGGTGACGGCTGGAGCTATCGCGGTCGCGGGCTGATCCAGATCACCGGTCGCAGCAACTATCGCCAATGCAGCCTCGGGCTGTTCGGCGACGAACGTCTGTTGCAGCAACCGGAACTGCTGGAGCAACCGCAATGGGCGGCCGAGTCGGCGGCCTGGTTCTGGGAGCAACAAGGGTTGAACGCACTGGCCGACGCCGATCAGTTCAACAGCATCACCCGCAAGATCAACGGCGGCCTGAACGGTCTCGAGGATCGACTGCAAATCTGGGCCCGGGCGAGGGCGGTGCTATGCGCCTCCTCGACCTGATCCCGACGCCCTGGCGCCTGGGCGTTGTCGTCGCATTGCTGGCCTTGTTGGCCGGCGCTGCGGCGGCTGGCGCCTGGCATATTCAAGACTGGCGCTACGGCCAGCAACTGGAGCATCAAGCCCGGTTGCAGGCCGACACGCTTAACCAGATTTCCCTCGCCGCGGCCGCGCAACAGCGGGCCGAGCAGGACAAACGCCTGGCCCTGGAGCAACGGCTCCAGGCCAGCGACCAAACCCATTCCAAGGAGCTGAACGATGTGCAACAGGATCAAGCTCGCCTGCGTGATCGTATTGCCACTGCTGATCTGCGGCTGTCAGTCCTCCTCGACGCCAACGATCCTGCCAGTGGCTGCGACGTGCCAGCCGCCACCGCCACCGGCGGCGTGGTTCATGCAGCCACAAGAGCCCGACTTGACCCGGCGCATGCTCAACGAATTATCGCCATCACCGACGACGGCGATCGCGCCCTGATTGCCTTGAAGGCCTGTCAGACGTATGCCGGGGCGGTCTCTCACTGACATCCGGATGCAATGTTGTGTCTTGAAAGCGCGATCCGCTCGTGTAGGGTGTTCATTTTGACCCAATACTGATTGGCCAGCTTCGCTCCCCTGTAGGAGCGAGCTTGCTCGCGATGGTCGTCAACGATAACGCGGGGGACCTGATACCCCGCTGTGCCTGGGCTACCATCGCGAGCAAGCTCGCTCCTACAGGGGGGAGGGCCGCCTCACCTGGAGAGGAACATGGACGAAATCACCCGGCTTGCCGCTGAACTCGGCAAACGCTTGCAGACGCTCAAGACCGATGTCACCACCGCCGAGTCCTGTACCGGCGGCGGCATCGCCGAGGCGATCACCCGGATTCCCGGCAGCTCGGCCTGGTTCGAGGCCGGCTATGTCACCTACTCCAACCGGCAGAAGAGCCTTCAACTGAAGGTGCCGGAGGCCTTGTTCGATCAGGTCGGTGCCGTCAGCCGGGAAGTGGTCGAAGCCATGGTCCGGGGTGCCCAGGCCCACAGCAATGCGCGCTACGCCGTGGCGGTCAGCGGCGTGGCCGGACCGGATGGCGGCTCCGCCGAGAAACCCGTGGGTACCGTCTGGCTGGCCTGGGGCTGCGGCGACGACGTCAGCGCCGAACTCCGGAACTTCCCCGGCGACCGCGACGCCGTCCGTCGACAGACGGTGCAGGCCGCCCTGGAAGGCCTGTTACGACGGGCGGAAGCAGAAATCGCAAATCAGGGGTAGGCGATCCGCCAACGCTGTGGAATAATACTGGCTACTTATACAGGTGTTGGCCGTCAGGCCTTATTGATTACGTGAGGACTTTAATGGACGACAACAAGAAGAAAGCCTTGGCTGCGGCCTTGGGTCAGATCGAACGTCAATTCGGCAAGGGTGCCGTCATGCGGATGGGCGATCATGACCGTCAGGCGATCCCTTCGATCTCCACCGGTTCCCTGGGCCTGGACATCGCGCTGGGCATCGGCGGTCTGCCGAAAGGCCGTATCGTAGAGATCTACGGCCCGGAATCCTCGGGTAAGACCACCCTGACGCTTTCCGTCATCGCCCAGGCGCAAAAAGCCGGTGCAACGTGTGCCTTCGTCGACGCCGAACACGCCCTGGACCCTGAATACGCCGGCAAGCTGGGCGTCAACGTTGACGACCTGCTGGTGTCCCAGCCGGACACCGGCGAGCAGGCCCTGGAAATCACCGACATGCTGGTGCGCTCCAACGCGGTGGACGTGATCATCGTCGACTCCGTGGCCGCCCTGGTGCCAAAAGCGGAAATCGAAGGCGAAATGGGCGACATGCACGTCGGCCTGCAAGCCCGTCTGATGTCCCAGGCCCTGCGCAAGATCACCGGTAACATCAAGAACGCCAACTGCCTGGTGATCTTCATCAACCAGATCCGCATGAAGATCGGCGTGATGTTCGGCAGCCCGGAAACCACCACCGGTGGTAACGCGCTGAAGTTCTACGCCTCGGTGCGTCTGGACATCCGCCGTACCGGCGCGGTGAAGGAAGGCGACGAAGTGGTCGGTAGCGAAACCCGCGTCAAGGTCGTGAAGAACAAGGTGGCTTCGCCGTTCCGTCAGGCCGAGTTCCAGATTCTTTACGGCAAGGGCATCTACCTCAATGGCGAGATGATCGACCTGGGTGTGCTGCACGGTTTCGTCGAGAAGTCCGGTGCCTGGTACAGCTATAACGGCAGCAAGATCGGTCAGGGCAAGGCCAACTCGGCCAAGTTCCTGGCGGATAACCCGGAAATCGCCGCGACCCTCGAGAAGCAACTGCGTGACAAGCTGCTGACTCCAGGCGTAGACACCAAGGCCAACTCCGGTGCGGCTGCTGTCGTCGCAACCGAAGACGACCTGGCTGACGCTGATCTCTGAGTAAGACGATGACCGCCGTACTGGATACCCCGGTCGCCGTACGGCGCACTGCCATGGACCTGCTCGCGCGACGCGAGCACGGTCGAGTCGAGCTGACGCGTAAACTGCGTCAGCGCGGCGCCTCCCCTGAAATGATCGACACCGAACTCGACCGCTTGACGGAAGAGGGGCTGCTGTCCGAATCCCGTTACCTCGAAAGCTTCGTGTCCTACCGTGCCCGTTCCGGCTACGGCCCTTTGCGTATTCGCGAAGAGCTGGGCCAACGCGGCCTGCAACGTGCCGATATCGAGTTGGCCCTGCGTGAAAGCGGTTTCGACTGGCAAGCCCAGCTGGAAGACACCTGGCGCCGAAAGTTCGCCGGGCATTTGCCCACCGACGCCCGTGAGCGTGCCCAACAGGGACGCTTCCTGAGTTATCGGGGTTATTCCATGGAGATGATCGGCCGCCTGTTCAGCGGCCGAGGGCTGGATGACTGAGGCTGGGTGGTAATCACGTCGCCTTGATCGGCTCGCGCGCGTGCTCCTGTGCCGGCGCCTTGGCCTTGCTCCAGTTTTCCGTCCGGTTGATAAAGTCCACCAGCTCCCGCAAGCGCCCCTGGTCCCGAGCCGTGAAGGCGAACGACAAGCGCGTCAGGTGACTGAACTGGGGTTCATCGTGTTCCGGTTCGCTACAGGGGCCCTGATAGAAGTACCCGCTGAGGCACAGGTCGGCAAAGTCCTTTTGCATCTGCGCCATCGCGCGGTCGTTGAGCGGATGATTCATGCGGATCACGAACTGTTTCTTCAACCAGCGGCTGGAGTGGAAGTTGCTGTAGAACTGCTTGATCTCTTCCACGGCCTCGTCGGCACTGTAGACCAGGCGCATCAGCTTGAGGTCGGCAGGCAGGATGTAGTGATTGGCCTCCAACTGATTGCGGATAAAGTCCAGCGCGCCTTGCCAGAAGCCGCCCCCAGGGGCATCCAGCAGAATTACCGGGACCAGCGGGCTTTTTCCGGTCTGGATCAGTGTCAGTACTTCCAGGGCTTCATCAAGGGTGCCAAAGCCGCCGGGGCAGAGCACCAGTGCATCGGCTTCCTTGACGAAGAACAGCTTGCGGGTGAAGAAGAAGTGGAAGGACAGCAGGTTGTGCGTGCCGTTCACGGTTGCATTGGCATGCTGTTCGAAGGGCAGGGTGATATTGAACCCGAGGCTGTGTTCCAGGCCGGCACCTTCGTGGGCCGCGGCCATGATGCCGCCGCCGCCGCCCGTGATGACCATCAGGTTGGACTGGGCCAGCGCGGTCCCCAGGGCGCGGGCCTGGGCATAGAGCGGGTGTTCGGTGGGCGTTCGCGCCGAGCCGAACACGGTGACCTTGCGCCGGCCCTTGAACTGGTCGAGTACGCGAAAGGCGTTCTCCAGTTCACGCAGGGTCTGCAGGACTATCTTGGCATTCCAGCGGTTGCGGTCATCCTGGGCCATGCGCAGGACGGTCAGCATCATGTCGCGGTAAAGCTCAAGGTTCGGACTGTTGGGAGCAACCTGGTCGAGTTGCTCTTCGATCCGGCTGAGGTCGATCCCATTCTTCTGGAAATGACGGGACAGCAAGTCATTCGGTTGGTAAGGCATTCAACGTCTCCTTCTGCACGGAACCCTTGGCTTGGCCGAAAGAAAAGTTCGCCAAGGCCGCGTCACTGCATGTGTCGCATGTGTGCCATGTCGATTTGATGATGAGCCTGTAAAGTCATGTCTGGCAACCGCTTATTGCCTCTTTGCAAAGGACTTTAGCAGCTTGTCAGTGGCGTTGCGCGCAGGCGCGGGGGTGAAACGGCGCGCCGAAGATGAACGGCGGCGCGCGATATGGCAGGGGTTACTTTTTCTTCTTCACCGGGGTTTCCGTCGGGCAGTCGCTTTCCACGAAACGGGCGGAGGCCACAGGACGGTTGGTCTTGTTCTCGGTGAACTCGTAACGCATGACCGCGCCCTTGGCCATCAATTTGCGGTAGTTGGCGTTACGGCACACGCTGGCCCCCAGTTGCAGGTAAACCGCCTTGGCGTTATCGCGCATATTTTGCGCGTAATCGGCCTGGACGCTCAGGTGGTCGATCAGTTCGGCGCCTTCAACGGTGTAGCCGACGTCAAGGATGTTCTCGTCGATCTCACGGGGCAGACCTTCGTTGCTCTGCTCGGCCACGTCCTTGAGCATCTTGTTCAGTTCGAAATCCTTCAGCGACGCCGCCTGGGCACTGAAGGGCAGGGCCAGCAAAAGGGCCAGGGACGGTACGATAAGGCGCAGCATGCAACTCTCCTGATTCGGTAACTGGTGCTTCGACCCGTTACCGGGGCGTGCGTTCAGTGGTCGCGAAGTATAGAGGGCGGTTGTAGGCCCTACTAGGGCGCTACTGACGGAAATGTCGACGGATGAGCGCTCAAACCTCGCCGGGCTCTCTGGTAAACTCCGTGCACTTTTGCCCTTGCGAGTCGTATTGTTCGTGTTCAGCCCTTCCTCCCGCCGACTTTCTTCACGATGAGCCACGCCGTATCCCGTTTACGTGCCGAGCGCCTGGCCCGTGCCAAAACACCCTTCCTCGCGCGCGGCTCACGCGCCGAGCGTTGCCCGGGCTGCCGTGTGATTCCTCAGTATTGCCTGTGCGCCTGGCGCCCCAGGGTGGCGTCGAATTCCGCCATGTGCCTGCTGATGCACGACGTCGAACCGATGAAACCGAGCAATACCGGCTGGCTGATCGCCGATGTGATCGCCGACACCAGCGCCTTCAGTTGGTCGCGGACCGAAGTCGATCCGCAACTGCTGGCCCTGTTGGACGATCCGCAGTGGCAGCCGTTTATCGTATTCCCGGGGGAGTTCGTGGCGCCGGAACGGGTGGTGACGCAGGTACACCCGGCACCCGGCAAGCGCCCGCTGTTCATCCTGCTGGATGCGACCTGGACCGAGGCGCGCAAGATGTTTCGCAAGAGCCCTTATCTGGAGCGTTTTCCGGTGCTGAGCCTGGAATCCGAACAGTTGTCCCGCTACAAATTGCGTCGTTCCAAACGCGATGATCATTTCTGTACCGCGGAAGTGGCGGCCCTGTGCCTGGAACTGGCCGGGGACACCCGTGCGGCCCAGGGGCTGGACGCGTTACTGGACGTGTTTACCGCGCACTACCTGGGCGCCAAGTTTCAGCTGCCGATCAACACTGAAGACGAAGCCCACGAGCATCTGAAGACTTTCCTGTAATCTAATGGACGCACAGCGTCGAGCCTGACGCATAAAAACAGGATCATTGGAAAAATGACCACGTACGACATCTTGATTGCCGACGACCATCCTCTTTTTCGCAGCGCCTTGCATCAGGCGCTGACCCTGGGCCTGGGGCCCGATGTACGCCTGGTGGAAGTGGCCAGCATTGCCGAGCTGGAAACCCGCCTCACCGAGAAAGCCGACTGGGACCTGGTCCTGCTCGACCTGAACATGCCGGGCGCCTACGGCTTCTCCGGCCTGGTGCTGCTGCGCGGGCAATACCCGCAGATTCCGGTGGTGATGGTTTCGGCCCAGGAAGAAGCCTCGGTGGTGGTGCGCTCCCGTGAGTTCGGCGCCAGCGGCTTTATCCCCAAGTCCAGTTCCCTGGAAGTGATCCAGCAAGCGGTGCGCAGTGTCCTCGATGGCGATGTCTGGTGGCCGCCCCAGGCATTCGAAGCGGTCAGCGTGTCCGCCGAGGCCAAGGCCGCCAGTGCCGGCCTGGCCAGTCTGACGCCCCAGCAGTTCCGGGTGTTGACCATGGTCTGCGAAGGTTTGTTGAATAAACAGATTGCCTACGAGTTGAGTGTTTCAGAGGCGACCATCAAGGCCCACGTCACGGCGATCTTCCGCAAGCTGGGGGTGCGCACCCGGACCCAGGCCGCACTGCTGCTGCAACAACTTGAGTCAATTTCGAGCCAGTAGCGTGGGTTCTTTCATCTTTGTTTGACGTCGGTTGAGTTAGTTTTCCTACTCCACTTCACGTAGTTGCTTACCTATGCCGTCGCCCTTCAAAGGTCAAACCGGTTTTAAACGCATGCTCAACGCGGTGGGCTACTCTTTCGATGGCTTACGTGCGGCCTTTACCGGCGAAGCGGCTTTTCGTCAGTTAGTCTGGCTTAACGTGGTGTTGATCCCGCTGACGTTCCTGTTCCACGTCAGTCGGGTCGAGCGCGCGGTGTTGATTGCCGTATGCCTGCTGGCGCTGATCGTCGAATTGCTCAATTCGGCGGTCGAAGCGGCCATTGACCGCATTTCCCTCGATCGTCACCCCTTGTCCAAGAATGCCAAGGACATGGGCAGTGCCGCGCAATTCGTGGCCTTGAGCATGATCGCCCTGGTCTGGGCGGTGATTCTGCTTTAAGCGCCGGTGGCGTCAGGCAATGGTCGGCAGGACGATCTCATCGCTGCGTTGAACCCCGGCGGTGAAGGAACGACACAGTTCGAGGAATTCGCGCATGGCCGAGGTCTGGTACTTCTGCTTGTGCCAGATGAAATAGAACTGGCGCGCCAGGTCCAGGTCCGGGGTTTCCACCGGCACCAGGCTGCCACGGCGGAACGCATCGCGCAGGGCCAGACGCGAAATGCAGCCAATCCCCAGCCCCGACTCCACCGCACGCTTGATCGCTTCGGTATGCTCCAGCTCCAGGCGGATATTCAACGCGCTGCGATGATGACGCATGGCCTGGTCGAAGGTCAGGCGCGTGCCTGAGCCCTGTTCACGCAGGATCCAGGCCTCACGGGTCAGTTCTTCCAGGCTGGCCTGGCCGCGCTGGGCCAGCGGATGCTGGGGGGCGCAAAACACCACCAGTTCGTCCTCGACCCAGGTTTGCACCTCGATGTCCGGGTGGCTGCAATCGCCTTCGATCAGACCCAGGTCAATTTCGTAGTGCGCGACCTGTTGCACAATATTGGCGGTGTTCTGCACATGCAGCTTGACCTGGCTTTCCGGGTGGATCTGCATGAAGCGGCCGATCAGCAGGGTTGCCAGGTAGTTGCCGATGGTCAGGGTGGCGCCCACCGCCAGCGAGCCGAAACCGGACTTGCCGTTGAGCAGGTCCTCGATTTCCTTGGCCTGGTCCAGCAGCGCCACGGCCTGGGGCAGCAGCTGTTTGCCCAGGGCGTTGAGGCTCAGGCGCTTGCCGGCACGGTCGAACAATTGACAGCTCGACTGGCGTTCCAGCTCGGTGATCGAGGTGCTCGCGGCGGATTGCGACAAGGCCAGCAGCCCGGCTGCCCGGGACACGCTTTCCTGCTGGGCGACGGCGACGAAGACCTGAAGTTGACGGAGAGTAAATCGCATATCTATATAACCGATAACCCTTATCTTGATAATTCAGTTAACAGATATTGTCGCCGCCATTAGAATGCTATGCAATCGCGCTAATTGACGGCGCAGGCCACATTTCCAGGAGCCCCATCCAAATGAGCAACATGAATCACGAGCGTGTCCTCAGTGTTCACCACTGGAACGACACCCTGTTCAGCTTCAAGTGCACCCGCGATCCGGGCCTGCGCTTTGAAAACGGTCAGTTCGTGATGATCGGCCTGCAGCAGCCAAACGGCCGACCACTGATGCGTGCTTATTCCATTGCCAGCCCGAACTGGGAAGAGCATCTCGAATTCTTCAGCATCAAGGTGCCGGACGGTCCGTTGACCTCCCAGTTGCAGCACCTGAAGGAAGGTGACGAGATCATCATCAGCAAGAAACCTACGGGTACGCTGGTGCTTGACGACCTCAAGCCGGGCAAGCACCTGTACCTGCTCAGCACCGGTACTGGCCTCGCGCCCTTTATGAGCGTGATCCAGGACCCGGAAACCTACGAGCGTTTCGAGAAGGTCATCCTGTGCCATGGTGTGCGCTACGTCAACGAAGTGGCCTACCGCGAGTTCATCACCGAGCACCTGCCGCAGAACGAGTTCTTCGGCGAAGCCCTGCGTGAGAAGCTGATCTACTACCCTACCGTGACCCGCGAGCCGTTCGAGAACGAAGGCCGCCTGACCGACCTGATGCGCAGCGGCAAGCTGTTCCGTGACATCGGTCTGCCACCGATCAACCCGCAGGACGACCGCGCCATGCTGTGCGGCAGCCCGAGCATGCTCGACGAAACCAGCGAAGTGCTCAACAGCTTCGGCCTGAAAGTCTCGCCGCGCATGCGTGAGCCGGGCGATTACCTGATCGAGCGCGCGTTCGTCGAAAAATAAACCTCGGTTTATCTGTAGGAGCCGGCTTGCTGGCGATGCAGGCAGCGCGGTTTTTCAGGTACACCGCGTCATCGTTCATCGCGAGCAAGCTTGCTCCTACAGAAAAAAGCGTCGGCGTTGAAACAAAAAGCCCGTGTTGCCTGGAAAGGCAGCGCGGGCTTTTGTGTTTCTGGCGTTTCTAGCGGGCGGGGATCACTTCCAGTACGCGTATCGTCCCGGTTTCCGGGTAATGCCAGCGTACATCCAGATCCCAGAACTGGGCGCCGTATTCCCGTTCGGGGGTTGGCTTCTGATAAGCCGGACGCGGGTCCTGGGCCAGGCATTGCTCGATCAGTTCGACCAGGGGCTCTTCAAGGCGCTGAGCATGGTCATGGGCCTGTTGCAGTGCACCCTCCGTCCAGAGCACGGGAATCAGCCCCGGCGCGGCACTGGCGATGGCATTGACGGCGCCAGGGATGATGTCGGCGTAGGGCACGTACGGCTTGATATCGAGAATCGGCGTGCCATCCAGCAGGTCTATGCCGGAAATCCACAGGCGCTGGGCTTCGACCCGGTCCAGCTTGACCACCGACTGGCCGATACCGTTCGGCCGGTGGGTCGCCCGGGTGGCGAAGACCCCCATGGACTGATTGCCGCCCAGGCGCGGCGGGCGCACCTTCAAGCGTGGTTTGTCTTCCAGGGCCTGATGGAACAGGAACAGCAGCCAGACATGACTGACCTGCTCCAGCCCCTGCACGGCCTCGCCCTGGTCGAACGGCGCGACCAGCTCCAGCACGCCGCGGGCAGCCGGCGCCAACTGTGGCTGGCGCGGGATGGCGAACTTCTCCTTGAAGCAGGAGCGCACGAAACCGATGGGGGAGACGCTATAGGCCATGGTCCGGCCCTCAGGCGCCGATCCCCAGCATGTCCCGGGCCACGGCTTCGGCGATACGGATACCGTCGACACCCGCCGAGAGGATCCCGCCGGCATAACCGGCGCCTTCACCCGCCGGGAACAGGCCCTTGACGTTCAGGCTCTGCATCGACTCGTTACGGGTCATGCGCAGCGGCGAGGAGGTACGGGTTTCGATCCCGGTCAGCACCGCGTCATGCAGGGAATAGCCCTTGATCTGCCGCTCGAACGCCGGCAAGGCTTCGCGAATGGCTTCGATGGCGAAGTCCGGCAGCGCCAGGGCCAGATCGCCGAGGGCCACGCCTGGCTTGTAGGACGGTTCCACACTGCCCAGGGCGGTGGAAGGCTTGCCGGCGATAAAGTCACCGACCAGTTGCGCCGGGGCTTCGTAGTTGCTGCCACCGAGGATAAAGGCGTGGGATTCCAGGCGCTCCTGCAGCTCGATACCGGCCAGCGGGCCGCCCGGATAGTCGACTTCCGGGGTGATGCCGACGACGATCCCGGAGTTGGCATTGCGCTCGTTGCGCGAGTATTGGCTCATGCCGTTGGTGACCACCCGGTTCGGCTCGGAGGTCGCCGCCACCACGGTGCCGCCCGGGCACATGCAGAAGCTGTAGACCGAACGGCCGTTCTTGGCGTGGTGCACCAGCTTGTAGTCGGCCGCACCGAGTTTCGGGTGCCCGGCGTATTTGCCCAGGCGCGCGCGGTCGATCAGCGATTGCGGGTGTTCGATACGGAAACCCACCGAGAACGGCTTGGCTTCCATGTACACGCCACGGCCGTGGAGCATGCGGAAGGTGTCGCGGGCGCTATGACCCAGGGCCATGATCACGTGCCGGGAGTGGATCTGTTCGCCGCTGTCGAGCTGCACGCCGGTCAGTTGGCCGTCGTCGATCAGCACATCGGTGACCCGCTGCTGGAAGCGCACTTCGCCGCCCAGGGCTTCGATCTGCTGGCGCATGTTCTCCACCACGCCGGTGAGGCGGAAGGTGCCGATATGCGGTTTGCTGACGTAGAGGATTTCTTCCGGCGCGCCGGCCTTGACGAACTCGTGCAGGACCTTGCGGCCGTGGTGGTTCGGGTCCTTGATCTGGCTGTAGAGCTTGCCGTCGGAGAAGGTCCCGGCGCCGCCTTCGCCGAACTGCACGTTGGACTCGGGGTTGAGCACGCTTTTACGCCACAGGCCCCAGGTGTCCTTGGTCCGCTCGCGCACTTCCTTGCCGCGTTCGAGGATGATCGGCTTGAAGCCCATCTGCGCCAGCAGCAGCCCGGCGAAAATCCCGCAGGGGCCGAAGCCGACGACCACGGGACGCTCCTGCAGATCGGCCGGCGCCTGGCCGACCACCTTGTAGCTGACGTCCGGGGCCGGGTTGACATTGCGGTCCTCGGCGAACTTTTTCAGCAGCGCATCTTCGCCACGGGCCGACAGGTCGATGGTGTAGATGAAGCAGAGCTCGGAGGATTTCTTGCGGGCGTCGTAGCTGCGCTTGAACAAGGTGAAATCGAGCAGGTCATCGCTGGCGATGCCCAGGCGCTGGACGATGGCCGGGCGCAGGTCTTCGTCGGGATGGTCGATCGGCAGCTTGAGTTCGGTGATTCGTAACATGACAGGGTCCAGTGTGCGGGCCACGCGGGCGCGCCGGCTTTACATCAAACCGGTGATTATAAGCCCCAACGGCCAGATTCCGTGAGGCTAAAACAGCAGCTCGTCGAATCAGTCGTTACGGGCGCCGCCGAAATAGCCGCAGCCACGCTGGACCTGGCCGTTGACCCGCAGTTCGGCGCTCAGGTGGCGCACGCTGCCGGTGCTGCTGTCGACGCAGGACTGCGGCGCGACCCACAGCTCGATGTGCTGGGCATTGGCTTCGCTGCTCAGGCTGAAGCGCCCGTCACCCAGTTGTTCTTCCAGATAGGGCAGGGCCAGGGGCGGCTGGTTTTCGCGTTCGAGTATCATGCCGTTGCCGCCGACCTTCAGGCTCCATTCCGGGCTGTGGCCGCTGGCAATCACGGTCTGGAATTTGAAGTTGGGCTCGTCGCAACTGGCGGTGCCGCGTTCCAGGCGGTAGTACTGTTGCAGGTTCAACTGGCCGTCGCTGCCGTCGGTCGTACTGGAGGAAAACTTGCCGCGCAGGTCGGCGAACAGCTTGCCAGACGGACCGGACAGGCTGGCGGCCTGCTGCAGGACGCTGGTGTTGCCGCTGTCGCTGACGACAAAGCGACGCTGTTCCTGGCAGGGCTGGAACATCAGCTTGCCATCGACGCTGGTGAGTTCGCCTTGCATCCGGCTCAGGCCCGCCGTGGGATGCGAGGTGGCCGGTGCAAGCATCTGGCAGCCGGCGGCGAACAGCGGCAGGGCGAAAATCATCAAGGAACGGGCAACGCGCATCGTGGGATCTCCTGGCAAGTGCCGCCACGTTACTCAGGCCAGGAAGGCTGCACAAGCTTGAGGTTGGCTGCCATGGGGTTTGCGGCGACATCAAGGGCCTCTTCGCGGGCAAGCTCCGCTCCCACAGTAATTCGCTTCGAACCTCAAGTTTGTGTGCGACCGAGAACCCGTGGGAGCGGAGCTTGCCCGCGAAGAGGCCCTCGAGATCGATAAAAATCCCCGGCCCTTAACCGACCTGATAGGTCTGACCCGTCTGCAATCCTTCCACGCTCTTGGCGTAGGCCAAGGCCACATCTGCCGCCGGCACCGGCTTGAATCCACGGAAGTACGGTGCATAGCTGGCCATGGCTTCCACCAGCACGTTCGGGCTGATGGAGTTCACCCGCAGACCGCGCGGCAACTCGATGGCGGCGGCCTTGACGAAGCCGTCGATGGCCCCGTTGACCAGGCTGGCCGAGGCACCGGTACGGATCGGATCGCGGTTCAGAATGCCACTGGTCAGGGTGAACGAGGCGCCGTCGTTGGCGTACTCGCGACCGATCAGCACCAGGTTGACCTGGCCCATCAATTTGTCCTGCAGACCCAGCGCAAAGTCCTTCTCGCTCATCTCGGCCAACGGCACGAAGTTCACGTTACCGGCGGCGCAGACCAATGCGTCGAACTTGCCGGTTTGCTCGAACAGCTTGCGAATCGACGCGCTGTCGCTGATGTCCACGTGCAGGTCACCGCTGTTGCGGCCGATCTTGATGATCTCGTGACGCTGGCCCAGTTCCTCTGCCACGGCCGAGCCGATGGTGCCATGGGCGCCAATCAATAGGATTTTCATGGTGCGGTTCCTCCAGTGGGTGATTGAGCTTTCAGTCTAGAGTGGATTTTTCCATTGATAAGCGCGCTAATAGGCAACCTTTGGTTTTCTTTTGGAAACAATCCAGTGAGCGAGATGGATGATCTGGCGGCGTTCGCAGTGTTGGTCGAGGCCGGCAGCTTTACCCTGGCCGCCCAGCAACTGGGCTGCAGCAAGGGGCAATTGTCCAAGCGCATCAGCCAGTTGGAGGCGCAGTTCTCGGTGGTGTTGTTGCACCGCACGACGCGGCGCCTGAGCCTCACCGCCGCCGGTGCGGCCTTGTTGCCCCAGGCCCAGGCGCTGGTGGTGCAAGTGGAGCGGGCGCATCAGGCCCTGGCCCGGCTCAAGGACGATATCGCCGGTCCCGTGCGCATGACCGTGCCGGTGTCCCTGGGGGAAACCTTTTTTGATGGCTTGTTGCTGGAGTTTTCCCGGGATTATCCCGATGTCCAGATCGAGCTGGACCTGAACAACGGTTTCCGCGATCTGGCCCGCGAGGGCTTCGATCTGGCGATTCGCACCGAAGTCGGCAACGACGAACGCCTGGTGGCTCGGCCATTGCTGGTGATGAACGAACTGACCTGTGCCAGCCCGGCCTATCTGGAACGTTACGGCGAGCCGCAGACGCCCCAGGAGCTGGCCAATCACCGTTGTCTGCTCAATAGCCACTACAGTGGCCGCGAGGAGTGGCAATACCACCGGCAGCATGAGCTGCTACGGGTGCGGGTGGGTGGCCCCTTTGCCAGCAATCACTACAACTTGCTGAAGAAAGCGGCACTGGTGGGCGCCGGTATCGCCCGCCTGCCGTCCTACGTCCTGCCCGCGGAACTGGCTGATGGCCGTCTGCGCTGGCTGTTGCGCGACTACCGTACCCGCGATATGCCGCTATATCTGGTGCACCCTTACCAGGGCGGCCTGCCGCGCCGTACGCAGGTGTTGGCCGACTATCTGATCGGCTGGTTCAAGCGTAGCGGCGAGGCCTTGGAGCGGCTTCAGCGATAACGCTTGGCGATCAAGTGATCGATGGAGAACACACCCGGTCCCTTGGCCATCAACAGCAGCAGGATAGCCATCCAGGTGCCATGGGTCGGGTAGGCATTCGGGTAGACGAACAGCTGGATGGTCAAGGTCATGCCGAACAGCGCCAATGCCGAAAAGCGCGTGGCGAACCCCAGCAGGATCAGCACCGGGAAAAAGTGTTCACCAAAGGCCGACAGGTGGGCGGCCACTTCCGGCGACAGCAACGGCACCTTGTACTCGCTGGCGAACAGCGGGATGGTGGAGTCGGCCAGGCGCGGCAGGCCGATATCGAATGTGCCGGAGATCAGGTCCACGGCAAAGCCCTCGACCTTGGTCTGTCCGGACTTCCAGAACACGGCTGCGATGGAGAAGCGTGCGACAAAGGCAATCAGGCTGTAGGGGATCATCTCGAACAGCTGGATGATTCGCCCGATCAGGCGCGCGATGGGGTTCTGCGATTCAGTGTAAGTGTTCATGGGCGGGCCTTTTGTTCTGGGTGCAGGTGGATGATGGCGCTGTAGCGAATCAACAGGGCAAGGGCATGGCTCGGATCGAACGCAGTGCTGGCGTCATAAGCGTAGGCAAGGGCCAACTCCAGCGGACAGTTGTTTTGCAGGCTCTGGATAAATACCAGGGTGCCGATATCGATCTTGAACACCTCGACCCGCCAGTTCAGGCGCAGGACCAGTGCGGCTTCGGCTTGCGTCGGGTCGAGCTGTTCCAGATGGCCTTCGCCTTGATGGGCCTCCCATAACGACACGACCGCATGGGGCGAATTCAGCACGGCGACGCTGGGGTGCAGGTGAACCTGCAGGCGATTGAGGGCCTCGGGATCGGCGAGGTAAACGCCAATCTGTTCCGGACTCAGGGGCGTTGCATCGGCGGCGTGATAGGCGTTGATCCGCAAGCGCTCAAGGCGGGCCACGTCGGCCAGGTAAGGCACGCTCGCCGCCGGGGCGAAGCCCTGGATGAAACTGTCGAAGTCCTGGCCGTAGTCGTTGAGGATCGGGCTGGTGGGCGGGAAGTGCTGGATATAAAGGCCGGCCATGGCACGGAAGAACTCCTCGCCGACCAGGGCCATGACCACCGGGTAGCTGTCCGCCAGGGCGTTGATCAGCGAACTCTGGACATTGTTGCGATACACCGCGAAACGACTGGCCGGGTCGGCCCCGTTGCGGCTGCACAGGCCGGGTGGGCAAGGCAACTGCGGGTCGAGCAGCGCGGCGCTGAAGCTGGCCTGGTCGCTCATGTTCTCACCTCGGCCTGTTTCAGCAATTCCTCGGCCTGCCCGGCTTCGGCCAGGAGCACGGCGAAGGCGGGGAGCCGGTTGTCGCGTTCGATCAGGGTCGCCATCGGCCCGATCTTCGCCAGCACCTGTTGATAAAGGGCCCAGACCGCCTGGTCGATGGGGGCGCCGTGATCGTCGATCAGCAGACGGTCACCGAGGCTATCGGCATCTTCGGCAAAGCCGGCCAGATGGATTTCTCCCACGGCGTGCAGCGGCAGGGCCTCAATGTAGGCAAGCGGATCGCGCTGGTGGTTGATACTGGAGACGTAGACGTTGTTCACGTCCAGCAGCAGCCCACAACCGGTGCGGCGGATGATTTCGCTGATGAAGTCCGCTTCGTCCAGGGTCGAGCGCTGGAATTGCAGGTAAGTCGCCGGGTTCTCCAGCAACATCGGACGTTTCAAGGTGCTTTGCACCTGGTCGACATGCTCGCAGACCCGCTGCAAGGTGGCGTGGTCGTAGGCCAGCGGCAGCAAGTCGTTGAGAAACACCGGGCCGTGGGTCGACCAGGCCAGGTGTTCGGAAAAGGATTGGGGTTGATAGCGCTCGATCAGTGTTGCCAGGCGCTTCAGGTGCTCGCGGTCCAACGGGCCTTCGGCACCAATGGACAAACCGACGCCGTGCAACGACAGCGGATACTGTTCGCGGATCAAACCCAGGTAATGATGAAACGGCCCGCCGGCGCCCATGTAGTTTTCGGCGTGGACCTCGAAGAAACCGAGATCGGGGCGCGTTTCGAGTACCGTCTGAAAATGTTCGGTCTTGAGCCCCAGCCCGGCACGGGGCGGGAGCCCGGGCCCGAGGGCCTGAGCGCGGTGAAGAGGGATGGGTTGCAGTGACATGGGCATCTTCGGCGCTCAGGCTGACGGGTGGCAAGGCTCTGGTTGATCAGGCCTTGGGGGTGAAGGCTTCCAGCTGACCCTTGCCGGTGGGCGAGGTATCGCTTTTCGTGCTCAAGCAGGTACCTTTTGGCACGGACTTCCAGGAGTTGGCCTGGAAGTCTTTGGTCGAAGTGCCGGCGCAGGTGGTACCGGCACCTGCGGCGCAATCGTTCTTGCCTGCCATGGCCACACCGAAGCATTTTTCCACGCCGTCGGCGGCGTGGGCACTCATCGGCAATGCCGCCATGCTCAGGGCAGAACCGAGAGCCAGGGCGAGGGTGGCGGCGGACAGGGTGCGGGTAGTGGAAGTGCTCATGGTCGATCTCCGATGTGTCTTCAATGATGAAAGCAGGGGTAGGTTGGGTTTCATTGCTTTCTTGCTTTACTTGAGCCTCGAGGCTAGTGGTTGTTACAGCCAGCGGCAAAAATAATCGATTATTTTTCGCGGCGGTACCCGGCAGACTTTCCCGATGTTTCGCCGGTCAAAGAAAAGCCCCGATAAATCGGGGCTTTGCGGGTTTCGCCGGGGCATCAACCGCCCAGATACGCTTCACGCACCTTAGGATCGGTCAGCAGGTCGTTGCCGCTGCCTTCCATCACCACCCGGCCGTTTTCCAGCACATAGGCACGGTCGGCGATTTTCAGTGCCTGGTTGGCGTTCTGTTCCACCAGGAACACCGTCACACCGTCCTTGCGCAGCTGTTCGATGATATCGAAGATCTGCTGGATGATGATCGGCGCCAGACCCAGGGACGGTTCGTCCAGCAGCAACAGTTTCGGCTTGCTCATCAGCGCCCGGCCAATGGCGAGCATCTGCTGTTCACCGCCGGACATGGTGCCGCCGCGCTGGTTGAAACGTTCCTTGAGACGTGGGAACAGTCCCAGGACTTTGTCCATCTGCTCCTGATAATCGCCCTTGTCGGTGAAAAAGCCGCCCATGGAGAGGTTTTCTTCCACGGTCAGGCGGGAGAACACGCGACGGCCTTCCGGCACCACCGCGATGCTTTTGCGCATGATCTGCGAAGATTCCTGCCCCACCAGCTCTTCGCCCAGGTAGCGGATACTGCCGCTATGGGCCTGCGGTGAACCGCACAGGGTCATCAGCAGCGTCGATTTGCCCGCGCCGTTGGCACCGATCAGGGTGACGATTTCACCCTGGCGAACCTCCACGTTGACACTGTGCAGGGCCTGGATCTTGCCGTAGAAGGTGGAAACGTTTTCGAATTGCAGCATTTACGCTTCCCCCAGGTAGGCTTTGATCACGTCGGGATTGTCGCGGATCTGTTGTGGCGTGCCGTCGGCCAACGGTGTGCCCTGGTTGATCACGACGATATGGTCGGAAATGCTCATGACCAGCTTCATGTCGTGCTCGATCAGCAGCACCGTGACGTTGTGTTCCTCGCGCAGCACACTGATCAGCGCCTTGAGGTCGTCGGTTTCCCGCGGGTTCAGGCCGGCCGCGGGTTCGTCGAGCATGAGGATCCGCGGGCGGGTCATCATGCAGCGGGCGATTTCCAGGCGACGTTGCTGACCATAGGCCAGGGTGCCCGCCGGGCGGTTGGCGAACTCGGTCAGGTTGACCTTGTCCAGCCAGTACTCGGCGTATTCCATGGCTTCGCGTTCGCTCTTGCGGAACGATGGGGTCTTGAACAGGCCGGCGAGGAAGTTGGTGTTCAGGTGCCGGTGCTGGGCGATCAGCAGGTTTTCCACTGCGGTCATGTCCTTGAACAGACGCACGTTCTGGAAGGTCCGTACCACGCCCTTGCGGGCAATCTCATGGCCGGCCAGGCCCTGGATCGGCTGGCCGTCGAGCAGGATGCTGCCGGCACTCGGCTTGTAGAACCCGGTCAGGCAGTTGAACACCGTGGTCTTGCCGGCGCCGTTCGGGCCGATCAAGGCCACCACTTGTTTTTCCTGGACGGTCAGGGCCACGCCATTGACTGCCAGGAGACCACCGAAGCGCATGCTCAGGTCGGTTACTTTCAGGATCTCACGGCTCATTTACGCAGCTCCATGTGAGGACGTTGCATGGGCAGCAGACCTTGTGGACGCCAGATCATCATCAACACCATCAGGGCGCCGAACATCAACATGCGGTATTCGCTGAAGTCACGCATCAGCTCCGGCAGCAGGATCATCACCACGGCGGCAAGGATCACCCCCAGTTGCGAGCCCATGCCACCCAGCACGACGATGGCGAGAATGATCGCCGACTCGATGAAGGTGAACGACTCCGGCGTCACCAGGCCTTGGCGCGCGGCGAAGAAGCTGCCAGCGAAACCGGCGAAGCAGGCGCCCAGGGTGAAGGCCGAGAGCTTGATCACGGTCGGATTCAGGCCCAATGCACGGCAGGCGATTTCGTCTTCGCGCAGGGCTTCCCAGGCGCGGCCGATGGGCATGCGCAGCAGGCGATTGATCACGAACAACGCCAGCAAGGCCAGCAACAGGGCCACCAGGTACAGGAACACCACCTTGTTCACCGGGTTGTAGGCCAACCCGAAGAATTCGTGGAAGGTCCGCGCGCCCTCTGCGGCGCTACGTTCGAACGACAGCCCGAAGAAGGTCGGCTTGGGAATGTTGCTGATGCCGTTGGGGCCGCCGGTGAGGTCGGTGAGGTTACGCAGGAACAGCCGGATGATTTCCCCGAAGCCCAGGGTTACGATGGCCAGGTAGTCACCGCGCAAGCGCAAGACCGGGAAGCCCAGCAGGAAGCCGAAAGTGGCCGACATCAGGCCGGCGAGCGGCAGGCAGATCCAGAAGCTCCAGCCGAAGTAGTGCGACAGCAGTGCGTAGGTGTAGGCGCCTACCGCGTAGAAGCCGACATAACCCAGGTCGAGCAGGCCGGCCAGGCCGACCACGATGTTCAGACCCAGGCCCAGTAGCACGTAGATCAGGATCAGGGTGGCGATGTCGACCGCGCCGCGCGAGCCGAAGAACGGCCAGATCAACGCGGTCACGATCAGGCCGATGATGATCCAGCGCTGGGTGCGCGGCAGGGTCAGGAACTGACCGACCTTGGGCGAAACCAGCGGACCACGGTTCGACTTGAACATTGCACTGAACTGCTGGCTGAAGAGCACCCGCAGGAACATCAGGATCGAGCACAGGGCGATGATGCCCAGGGTGACGGGACCCGAGCCCTCCACTTCGAGGTTGATCCCGACGATACTCAGCTTGAGCCCGAGTACTGGGAACGCTACTGCCCACACCAGCAAGGCGCTGAACAGCGCCGATTTGAGATATTTAGTCATACTTTCTCAACCTCCGGACGGCCCAGGATGCCGGTCGGCCGGAACAACAGCACCAGAACCAAAAGACCGAATGCCACTACGTCTTTGTACTGGTCGCCGAAGATGTCGGCGCCAAAGGCTTCGGCCACCCCCAGCACCAGCCCGCCGAGCATGGCGCCCGGAATACTGCCGATGCCGCCCAGGACTGCCGCGGTAAAGGCTTTCAGGCCCACGAGGAAGCCCGCGTTGGGGTTGATCACGCCGTATTGCATGCTCAGCAGCACGGCCGCTACCGCCGCGAGGGCGGCGCCGATGACGAAGGTCAGGGCGATGATGTTGTTGGTGTTGATACCCAGCAGGTTGGCCATCTTGATGTCTTCGGCGCAAGCGCGGCAGGCGCGGCCCAGGCGTGAACGGGAGATGAACAGCGTCAGTCCGGTCATGGCCACCAGGGTGACGACGAATACCAGGATCTGCATGTAGGAAATCAGCACTTCCTCTGCGCCGCCTGGACCGAAGGAGAAGCTCCCCGGGATCAGGTTGGGGATGGACTTGTCCTTGGAGTCCTGGGACAGCAGTACGGTGTTCTGCAGGAAAATCGACATGCCGATGGCGGAAATCAGTGGTATCAGGCGGTTGCTGCCACGCAAGGGGCGATAGGCAACGCGCTCGATACTGTAGCCATAGGCACTGGTCACGACGATCGACGCGATAAACGCGGCGGTCATCAACAGCGGCAGTGAGTGGATACCCAGCATGGCCAGCCCGGCAAGGGCAATGAAGGCCACGTAGGAACCAATCATGTACACCTCGCCATGGGCGAAGTTGATCATTCCAATAATGCCGTAAACCATTGTGTAGCCAATGGCAATCAAGGCATAGGTGCTGCCAATGGTCAGGCCATTAACCAGCTGTTGGAAGAAGTGATAGATCTCAGGCATTACAGCGCTCCTAAAAACCCGATACGCATTTCACTGGTGGAGTCATGTTCCGGCCCGGTGCCGTGGTCTGTGGCCACGTCGGCACGAGCGTTTGCCAGCGAACCGCTGGTGACGGTTTTAAGATTTTCAGGTGAGCCAGCTCCCGGATCGCGGGTGTCGGGCCCATAAACCTCGTAAAACAAAGCCCACTGCTTGCACAGTGGGCTTCTTGACCGGTCAGGCCTGGCTTACTGAGGGGATGCTTCGGTTTTCGGTTTGCCGAAGTGCCATTGGTAGACCACGAACTTGAAGTCCTTCAGGTCGCCCTTCGCGTCGAAGCTGAGGTCGCCAGTCGGAGTCTTGAAGGTACCGGCGTGGATGGCGGCTGCCACCTTGGCGGTGTCTTCGCTCTTAGCGGCCTTGATGCCTTCGGCGATGACTTCCACAGCCGAGTAGGCCGGGAATACGAATGGGCCGGTCGGGTCTTCTTTCTTGGCCGCAAACGCATCTACCAGGGCCTTGTTGGCCGGATCCTGGTCGAAGGACTTCGGCAGGGTCACCAGCAGGCCTTCGGAAGCGTCCTGGGCAATTTGCGAGATGGAGTCGTTGCCGACGCCTTCCGGACCCATGAACTTGGCGTTCAGGCCTTTTTCCTTGGACTGACGCAGGATCAGGCCCAGTTCCGGGTGGTAGCCGCCGTAGTAGACGAAGTCGACGTTGGCTTGCTTGAGTTTCTGGATGATCGAGGAGAAGTCCTTGTCGCCGGCGTTCAGGCCTTCGAAGACGGCAACCTTCACGCCTTTCTTCTCGAGGGTCTGCTTGACCGCGGTGGCGATGCCTTCACCGTATTGCTGTTTGTCGTGCAGGACAGCAACGATTTTCGGTTTGACGTGATCGGCGATGTAGTTACCGGCGGCAGGGCCCTGGGCGCTGTCCAGGCCGATGGTACGGAACACCATCTTGTAGCCGCGAGCGGTGATTTCCGGGCTGGTGGCAGCCGGAGTGATCATGATCACGCCTTCGTCTTCGTAGATATCCGAAGCCGGTTGGGTAGAGCTGGAGCAGAGGTGACCGACTACGAATTTGACGCCGTCGTTGACCACTTTGTTGGCCACGGCTACGGCCTGTTTAGGGTCGCACGCATCGTCGTATTCCTTGGCTTCGAGCATCTTGCCGTCGACGCCGCCCTTGGCGTTGATCTGTTCGATGGCCATTTTCGCGCCCATGAACTGCATGTCGCCATATTGGGTCACAGGGCCGGTTTTCGGGCCGGCAATGCCGATCTTGATGGTGTCTGCAGCGAAAGAATGGCTGGCAACCCCGGCCAGAACCATAGCGGCGAACAGTTTGGAAATCTGCTTAGTCATTAGTGCTCCACTCTTGCTGTTGTAGTTTTTAGAGTCCTACGGCCGGAGCTGTGGGACCGGGTCAGATTTAACGCCGATATCCCGGTTCTTGCCCCGGCAACTGTACCGATACAGTTTAGTGTGCGCCCTCATCGATTGGATAGCGGGCAGCCGGAGGCAAAATCGAGATATGTCGCTTAAGTGAAAGAAAGAGACAGAATGGCGGCAGATTGTCATGCAGATTTTTGTCTGGATGTTGCTAGCTTTCAGCTGCAATCCCTGGCGCCTTCCATCCCCTCGATCACCCCTTCAGTTTCATCTGGGTGTTTCCAAGCGAGCCTCGACGTTATGATTGCGCCGATTTTTTCTCAGGTGGAACCCCATGATTCAAGAACCTAGCACCCTCTATGCCAAGCTGCTTGGTGAAACTGCATCTATTCGCTGGGAAGAGCTGCAACCGTTCTTTGCCCGGGGTGCCCTATTGTGGGTCGAGCCGGCACTGGATCTGATCGCCGCCGCCGAGGCCGTGGCCGAGAACCAGGCTGGGAAAGTCGCCGCATGGCTGGCGAGCGGGGATCTCGCCAAGGTGTCTGAGTCGCGGGCGCTGGATCTTTTCGAACGCGATCCGGAGTTGTGGGCGGTGGTGGTTTCGCCCTGGGTGATGATCCAGGAAAGAGCAACAAAATAATTCAGCGCCCACTAATAGTGCATAACCCTTGTGCGTTTATAGCTTGCCGGTGTGTAGGTCAGTAACTGCGTTGCGCAGTAATGGCAGTTTGCCCGTGGAGAAAATGCACAGAGACAGATGCACCCCACGAGTCGCCAGCCAATGGCTTGCGGCTCGTGGGAGCTTTTCTAGTACTCGGTCTTGCCGGTGTGGTTGTTCAGCGAAATGACCTTGGTCTTGCCGATGCGGTGACGGTAGATCTCGCGCAGGTACTTGATGGCCTTCTTCACGCAGTCGCGGGACAGGCGGATATCGTTGATCGAGACGAACTTTTCCTTGTCGTTGATCAGCTCGCGGTACTTCTTCTCGTACATCGGCTTGATCGCGTACCAGTTGGTATCGAGGATTTTCGCCGGGTTTTCGAACTCGTTGAGCAATTCGTCGAGGCTGTCTTCGTCGAACTCATCGCGGGTGATGAAGTCCAGCATCGAGTTGTCCAGCGTATCGTCGAAACGGTACGGGTTACGTGCGAAGCAACGCTTGATAAAAGCCACGATCAGGGTCAGGAAGTCGTCCGACAGGCACGGGCTCTTGGCGATCAGGGTGGTCAGCGACAGGTTCGCCGAGGCACCGATCACCAGGGCGTAGCGCTTGAGCGTGGTGTTGGGGAACAGGCTGTTGAGGTGGGTCTTGAGCCGGTTCAGGTCCATATAGGACAGTTTGTAGTCCTTGGGCAGGGAGACGATCGAGACCACCGACGAGCAGTTCTTGAAGAAGTGCAGGTCGTGCAGCGCCGCGGCGTCGTAGCCCGAGGTCTTGTACTGGTCGAGGGCCGCGCGATAGCGCTTGGACTCGATCGGTAGCAGGCTGATGCCTTCGATCGCCTGGGTCACTTTGTTGAAGTGCGGCAGGTCGATGGAACGGAAGAACAGGTCGTCGATATTCAGCCGCTGGGGTTCTTTCTCGAACACTTTGAACTTGTCGCCGGTGGGCGCCGGCTGTTCCGGTACCACGGATTCGGCGTAGGCAATCGCCACCGGGCCGGCCAGGCTCATAAACAGGTCGTTGGCATCCAGGCGAATGGTCTCGCCGATGTCGATGCCGGCACGCCGGAAATAGTTCTGGTCGTAGTCAGTGGTTACCGCCTGGGCGGTCAGGATGTTGAAGATCTGCTGGGAGATGTACTGGTTGGCGTGTTTCTCCATGGCATTGACATCAATGTTCTGGATGTTGCCGTCATCGCTTTCTTCGGCATAACGCATGATGTCGTTGGAGATCAGCATCATCGCGTTCCATGGGCGAATACGGCCCATGACGCTGGCTTCGCTGCTGTCGTCATTGTCGAAGTTGTACGAGAAGTCCCACTCTTCGGACAGGTACTTGCAGAGCAGGCGACCGGCGTTGATGTGCAGTGCTTCGGACATTTCACTGCGGTGGTCGGAAATATTCGGCAGTACGCAGATGCCGCTGGTGAAGATCGGTTCGAACACGAAGGAGTGGCCGCTCTTGCTGTCGTGCTCGTCGGCCGGCTTGGTGTCGAAGGTCTTGTTCATGTAGGAGTATTGCTGGGCCAGGCCGAATTCCGAGGCCATGCCTGAACCGGTACCGCCGCCGGCGCTGAAGATCGAAAAGTACAGACGTGACTGGTTGGCCTTGATGCCGCAGGAGTCGATCAGGTACGAGTGGATCATCTTCCAGTCGGGGCTGGAGAAGCGCTGGGTGTCCTTGTTCAGGATGATCTTGGCCAGGTACTGGCCGAGGATCGGCGCGTTGCCCGCACCACCGGCATGGACTTCCGACAGGTCCATGATCTTCATCTTGCTGTAGTCGCGGATAAAACCGCTTTTCTCGCCCTTGCGCGAGAAACGGATACGCCCGGCGATGTCCTTGTCCAGGTCGCCGAGCATCACCAGCGGCTCCACCAGGAACACCGGTTTGGCGGATTTGTTCTGTACCAGGCGCAGGTTGTTGCGGATCCATTGCGCCGGGCGGTAGCCCTTGTCGCTGACCTTGTCTTCGTTGTTGAACTCGTTGAGGTAGAACTTGCGGGCGTTGTACACCAGTTCCGCGACATCCAGGGCAATGTTCGAACCGCAGCGACCCAGGCCGATCAGGCATACCGATGGGAATTCCTGCTCGCGGCGCGCCTCGCTTTCACCTTCGGTATGGGGCGAACGGGGGAACACCATGTCGCGCAGGCCGTCGAGGTTGTCGAGGATGCGGTCGGTGTTGGTTTCGGTGAAGTACAGGTATTGCTGAGTCGACAGCGGACGGGGAGTTGAATAGGCCTTGTAGGGTTTTTCCGCGACCGTGGGCGCTATCAGATCGGATACTGCGTTGGCTGGAGTATTTTTAGAGGTCATTGTGCGCCATTTGCCTGGTCTGGTTCGGCGGTCGAAGGGGTATCAACGCGCCATCACGGAGTGAGAGATCGCGACTGTACCTCGCGATATTGGCCTGAGCGATAGGGTTTATCCCTAGGCTCCCCTAGGGGGAATCCTTGCTTGTAGTACCGATGGATCGGCCAAAAATTGGCGTTCTTTAATTGGCGTGGAACTTTTTATGAATTTTGTACTATCAGCGGATTGAACGCGGTGCTGGGGAGTTGCCGGCGCAGGTTGAGTTGGCGCAGCACCGGCAACAACTCCTCGAGCGGAACCGGTCGGCTGAGCAGGTAGCCCTGGATAAAGTCGCAGTCGTACTGCGCGAGGAACTCGTACTGCTGTTGGGTTTCGACGCCTTCGGTGACCACTTGCAAGTGCAGGGTGTGGGCCATGACGATGATCGCCTGGACGATTTCCATGTCCTGGGTCGATTTGGGCACATCGAGGATGAACGAGCGATCAATTTTCAGGGTGTTGAGGGGCAGGCGCTTGAGGTAGGCCAGGGATGAGTAGCCGGTGCCAAAATCATCGATGGACAGTGACACGCCGAGGCTGCGGATCTGCCGCAACAGTTGCAGGGTGCTGGAAATATTGCCCATCAGGGCGTTCTCGGTGACTTCCAGTTCCAGGCGCTGGGGGGGCATGCCGGCGGCACACAGGATATTTTCGATTTCATCGGCCAGTTCTTCCCGTGCCAGGTTCAGGGCCGAGCAGTTCACCGCGATCTTCAGTTCGTCGCAGCCGCGCTCGGAGAGCCAGGCCAGGTCCTCGCAGGCTTTGCGCATGACCCAACCGTCGAGTTCGGCGATCATCCCGTTGGCTTCGGCGATGCCGATGAACCGGTCGGGCGAGAGCAGTCCGTGCTGGGGGTGTTGCCAGCGCACCAGGGCTTCGAGTTTGGCGACCTGGCCGTTCTTGAGGTCGTAGATCGGTTGGTAGTGCAGCGCCAGGCCGCTGCCGTCGCGCAGGGCTTGGCGCAGTTCCTCCTCGAGTTGCAGCTCCAGGGTGGCGCGGGTTTTCAGGTTGGAGCTGAAGAAGTGCAGGCTGTTGCGCCCCGCGCCCTTGGATTGGTACAGCGCCAGGTCGGCGTTTTTCAGCAGTTCCTCACAGGATTTGCCGTCATCGGGAAACACGCTGATGCCGATGCTGGTGGTCATGACCATGCGTCGCCCGGCCAGCTCGATGGGCTCCTTCATTTTCAGCATGATGCGCTGGGCCATGTGCCGGGCTTCTTCGCGGTTGTGCAGGCCGATGAGGATGCAGAACTCGTCGCCGCCAAAGCGTGCCACCACATCGTCGTGACTGCGGGTCGCGCTCTTGATATGTCCGGCGATGACCTTGAGCAGTTCGTCGCCGGCATCGTGGCCGAGGCTGTCGTTGATCCGCTTGAAGTGGTCGATATCGAGGAACATCACCGCCAGCATGCCGCCGTTGGTGCTGCGCTCCATCAGCCGTTCGGCGAAGATCTGGTTGAAACCGCGGCGGTTGATCAGGTTGGTCAGGGCGTCGTAGTGGGCCACTTGCGCCAGTGACAGGCGCGCCTGGTCGAGCTGGCTGAGCAGGGCGTTGACCCGTCGCAGGTCATGTTCCTTGCTCTGCAGCTTCTTGTCCGCCAGGGCCGCGCTGATGCTGCTGCCGATGATCAGCAGGGTGATCAGGGCGATGGTCATGCCCAATTGCTGGTGATGGTTGTCCGCCAGTGCGGGCAAGGCGCTGCCTGCCGGCAGCATCAGGTGCAACGACCACATCCCGATGAAGTGGGTGCTGAAGATGCCGGCGCCCATCACCAGGCTGGCGGTGTATTTGAGCAGTTGGTGAAAGATCCCGCTGCCGGTGCGAAAGCGCCGTGACAAGACCAGGGCCGCGAGACTGGTGCCGATGGCCACCAGGACAGAAAGACCGACCAGGCCGGGGTTGTAGTACTGCACCGCACTCGATTGCAACGCCGACATGCCGACGTAGTGCATGGCTGCGATGCCCAATCCCATGAACAGCGCGGCGCGCACGTACTGTGAGGTGCGCAGCTCGGGATGCCCCAGGGTGTGCATGGCCAGGAAGGAGGCCAGCAGGGCGATCAGCAGGGAGGAGAGGGTGATCGACAGGTCGTATTGAATGTCGATGGGCGCTTGGAATGCCAGCATGCTGATGAAGTGCATGGCCCAGATGCCACCGGCCAGGCAACAGGCACCGACCCAGCGCCAGATCCGCTGTTGTGACGGTTTTTCCACATGACCGACGCGCTCGGCCATATCCAGCATGGCAAAAGAGGCGGCACAAGCGACCAGATAAGCCAGCAGCACCAACAACGGATTGTGGCTGCAATTGAGCAGCAGCTGCCCGGTTTCGGGAAGCTCGTTAACAAAATGCAAGCCCAGCCATTCCATAGCATGCCCTACTTGACGCCTTGGACTACCGGTGACTCAGCACCGACCAGTGCGGTGGAGTATAGAGGCTCACCTCAGGCTGCAAGGGGGCATGGCAGAGCGACACCAATGATTTGGAAATGACCTAAATAGCGATGGGTACTAAAAAACCGGCCTGTTCCGGCTCCAGCGGTGGCAGTCCGGCCGCCGCGCGGGCTTTGTCGCAGTACTCGTTGTGCACGCCGTCGACCCATGAGGCCTCGAATTCCCGGCAGGTGCTTGAACGTTGATGATAGATCGAGCAACTGACCTGCTCGCCGACCTTGCCTTCAAGGGCGGTGCAGCGTGGGGCACTGCGTTCGGTACCGAGCATGGCCACGTGGTTGACGCCGACCTGGGTGACCAGTTCGTCGGGCACCAGGCCGCCGGCCGAGGCGCATTCACCCCAATAGAAGGACACGCGGAAATACGCACAGCAGGCACCACAATTCAGACACGGATTGGCGTCGGGCATGGAAGGTCACGGAGAAGGTGGGGGGAGTCAATCGAGGGCTATTCTAGGCTTCGGCCCGGGCTTTGAAAGGTATTTTTTTGCATAACCTTTGCCGACCTCCGGGGCTGCGGCAATCAGGCGATAGGGCAGGGCGCGCGGGGCATTGCCGGGTATCAGCGCCACGAATGGTGGCAGACAGTCCCGGCGCCGCTCACTAGATTGAGGGCTCCGGGCTCAACGCGTCTGGCGGGCTGGCCCCTATAACAATAAAAGAGACGGACCCCATGCAGAACTCGACCCAAGCGGCGAATGCCTGGCGCATTCTGTTCCTGCTGTTCCTCGCCAACCTCTTCAACTTCTACGACCGTACCCTGCCGGCGATCATCATCGAGCCGATCCGCATGGAGTGGCATCTGAGCGACTTCCAGATCGGCATCATCGGCACCGCATTTACCATTGTCTATGCCATTGCCGGCCTGCCCCTGGGGCGGATGGCCGACAACGGTTCGCGCAGCAAGCTGATGGGCTGGGGCCTGGCGGTCTGGAGTGGGCTGACGGCGGCGAACGGCCTGGTGGGCAGCTTCGCGACCTTCCTGCTGGTGCGCATGGGTGTCGGCATCGGCGAGGCCGCTTATGCGCCCGCCGCCAATTCGCTGATCGGCGATCTGTTCCCGGCGCACCGCCGGGCGCGGGCCATGGGCATCTTCATGCTCGGCTTGCCGCTGGGGCTGGTGCTGGCGTTCTTCACCACCGGGGCCATGGTCAAGGCCTTCGACAGCTGGCGCGCACCGTTCTTTATCGCGGCGGTGCCGGGGTTGCTGCTGGCGGGGTTCATGTTTTTGATCAAGGAACCGAAGCGCGGTGCGGCGGAAACGGTGAAGGTCTCCCAGGAGAAGGTCGACCGTCCTGTGCGTCGCCTGATGGCGATCCCGACGTTTCTCTGGCTGGTGCTGGCGGGGCTGACCTTCAACTTTGCCACCTACGCCTGCAACTCGTTTCTGGTGCCGATGCTGCAGCGCTATTTCCTCATGCCCTTGCAGGAAGCCGCGGTGGCGACCGGCTTTATTGTCGGGGTCACCGGCTTGGTTGGCTTGACGCTGGGCGGTTGGGTCGCGGACAAGCTGCACCAGCGTGTTGCCAATGGTCGGCTGTTGTTCGCAGCGGTAAGCCTGGTGATCTCGACGTTGACCACCGGCTGGGCGCTGCATGCCGGGCGGATCGAGATCGGCGTGTTCGTGGCGGTGTTCAGCGTCGGTTGGCTGTTTGCCTATAACTTCTACACCTGTGTTTATACGGCGATTCAGGACGTGGTCGAGCCACGGCTGCGGGCGACGGCGATGGCCGTCTACTTTGCCGGTTTGTATCTGTTGGGCGGTGGTTTGGGGCCGGTGGTGGTGGGTTTGCTGTCCGATCATTTCGCCCATGCGGCGATGCTGGCGGCGGGGGCCGAGCAGATGAGCGAGGCGTTCAAGGCGGTCGGGCTGCATGACGCGATGTATTTGATCCCGGGCGCCTTGTTGCTGACGCTGGCGTTCCTGTTCCAGGCGGCGCGGTGTTTCAGCAAGGATGCGCAGCGTATGCGCGAGGGGATGGTGGCGGATGCGCCGGCTGTGGCGCCGGTTACCGCCTGACGCCAGATCCTCGCAAGGTTCAAGGGCCTCTTCGCGGGCAAGCCCTGCTCCTACAGTACATTGTCGTTCACTGATGGTGTGTACGACACAGCACTGTAGGAGCAGGGCTTGCCCGCGAAGACGTCAGTTCTAACGATGCAGGACCGTCAGGTAGTTATCAGCCCGCCACCAACACCCGAATCGCTTCCAGGCGCAGCGCGGCTTTTTCCAGCATGGCCAGACCTTGCTCACGTTGCTGACGCAAGGCCACCAGCTCACTGTCTCGCACGCTCGGGTTGACCGCCTGCAACGCGGTCAGGCGTGCCAGCTCTTCATCGGTATCCGCCGCCAGGCGTCGCTGGGCCTCGGCCACACGCTCGGCGTGACGTGGTGCGATCTTGGCTTCACCGGCGTTGATCTTCGGCGTCAGGCTGTCGCGCTGGGCCTGGATGAACTTGTTGGCGCTGGCCCGTGGCACGCTTTCCAGCTGGTCGTTCAGGGTTTCGAAGGCCACCCGTGTCGACAGGTCGTTGCCATTGGCATCCAGCAGGCAGCGCAATGCCGCCGGCGGCAGGTAGCGGCCCAGTTGCAGCGAGCGCGGCGCGACCACTTCACTGACATAGAGCAGCTCCAGCAACACGGTACCGGGCTTGAGCGCCTTGTTCTTGATCAGCGCCACGGCGGTGTTGCCCATCGAACCGGACAGCACCAGGTCCATGCCGCCCTGCACCATCGGGTGTTCCCAGGTGATGAACTGCATGTCTTCGCGCGACAGCGCCTGGTTGCGGTCGTAGGTGATGGTCACGCCTTCGTCGTCGCCCAGGGGGAAGCTGGCGTCGAGCATCTTCTCGCTCGGCTTGAGGATCAGGGCGTTTTCCGAATGGTCTTCGCTGTCGATGCCGAAGGCGTCGAACAGGGTTTCCATATAGATAGGCAGGGCGAACTGGTCGTCCTGCTCATGGATCGCCTCGACCAGCGCGTCACCTTCGCCGGCGCCACCGGAGTTGAGTTCCAGCAGGCGGTCGCGACCGGTGTGCAACTCGGCTTCCAGGCGCTCACGCTCGCCACGGGCTTCGTCGATCAGCGCCTGCCACTGGCCGTCGTCGGCGTTTTCCAGCAGCGGCAGCAGGCGCGGGCCGAACTGGTGCTGCAAGGCGTTGCCGGTCGGGCAGGTGTTGAGGAAGGCGTTCAGCGCTTCGTGGTACCACTGGAACAGGCGCTCTTGCGGGCTGGTCTGCAGGTACGGCACATGCAGTTCGATCACATGCTTCTGGCCGATCCGGTCGAGACGGCCGATGCGCTGCTCCAGCAGGTCCGGGTGGGACGGCAGGTCGAACAGCACCAGGTGGTGGGAGAACTGGAAGTTGCGGCCTTCGCTGCCGATTTCCGAGCAGATCAGCACCTGGGCACCGAACTCTTCGTCGGCGAAGTAGGCGGCGGCGCGGTCACGTTCGAGGATATTCATGCCTTCGTGGAACACCGTGGCCGGAATCCCGGAGCGAACGCGCAGGGCGTCTTCCAGGTCCATGGCGGTTTCGGCATGGGCGCAGATCACCAGGACCTTGGTGCGCTTGAGCATTTTCAGCTGGTCGATCAGCCACTCGACACGCGGGTCGAAGCGCCACCAGCGAGCTTCGTCGTCGGTGTCCGGCTGGGCCTGGAAGCTGACTTCCGGGTACAGCTCGGCGTGTTCGCCCAGGGGCAGTTCGAGGTATTCGTCCGGGCATGGCAGCGGGTAGGCGTGCAGCTTGCGCTCCGGGAAACCCTGCACGGCGGCGCGGGTGTTGCGGAACAGCACGCGGCCGGTGCCGTGGCGGTCGAGCAGCTCACGCACCAGGCGCGCGCTGGCTTCGGCGTCGCCGTCGTTGACCGCGGTCAGCAAGGCTTCACCTTCATCACCGAGGAAACCCTGGATGGTCTTGTGCGCGGCAGGCGACAGGCGACCTTTATCCAGCAGTTCCTGGACGGCTTCGGCCACCGGGCGATAGTTCTCGCTCTCGGCGCGGAAGGCCTTGAGGTCGTGGAAACGGTTCGGGTCAAGCAGGCGCAGACGGGCGAAGTGGCTGTCCTGGCCCAGTTGTTCCGGGGTCGCGGTCAGCAGCAGGACGCCGGGAATGGTTTCGGCCAGTTGTTCGACCAGGGCGTATTGCGGGCTGACCTGGTCTTCGTGCCAGACCAGGTGGTGGGCTTCGTCGACCACCAGCAGGTCCCAGCCGGCGGCGAACAGCGCATCCTGGGCCTTCTCGTCTTCCACCAGCCACTCCAGGGCCACCAGGGCCAACTGGGTGTCTTCGAACGGGTTGCTGGCATCGCTTTCGATAAAACGTTCGGCGTCGAACAGCGCGACCTGCAGGTTGAAGCGCCGGCGCATTTCCACCAGCCATTGGTGCTGCAGGTTCTCCGGCACCAGGATCAGTACGCGGTTGGCGCGGCCCGAGAGCAGCTGGCGATGGATCACCAGGCCGGCTTCGATGGTCTTGCCCAGGCCCACTTCGTCGGCCAGCAAGACCCGTGGCGCGATGCGGTCGGCGACTTCCCGGGCGATATGCAACTGGTGGGCGATCGGTTGCGCGCGCACGCCGCCCAGGCCCCAGAGCGAGGATTGCAACTGGCGGCTGGTGTGTTCCAGGGTGTGGTAGCGCAGCGAGAACCAGGCCAACGGGTCGATCTGCCCGGCGAACAGGCGGTCGCTGGCCAGGCGGAACTGGATGAAGTTCGACAGCTGGGTTTCCGGCAGCGTGACGGCTTCGTTCTGCGCGTTGAGGCCGTGATAGACCAGCAAGCCGTCGACATCGTCGACTTCCCGCACGGTCATCTTCCAACCTTCGAAGTGGGTGATGGTGTCGCCCGGCGAGAACCTCACGCGGGTCAGGGGCGCATTCCGTAGCGCATACTGGCGGGTGTCGCCAGTGGCCGGGTAGAGCACGGTCAACAAGCGGCCGTCCTGTGCCAGAACGGTGCCTAAACCCAACTCCGCTTCGCTGTCACTGATCCAGCGTTGCCCCGGTTGATACTGCTGCGCCATGCTGCCTGACTCCCGCCTTGAAAAAGCCGACTATGTTAACGGAATCGACGCTTTCAGGCCAAAAGAAGCTCACAAATACCGCGCTTTTAGCGAGCATCCCGCCTTTAGTCGGTGCGAGACCTGAAGGAAAGGGTAGCTCATCGGGATCTCGGGCACCTTTGTCTGTTAATCCGGTCACAGTTTGACCATCCTGGGCTCAAGTCGCCGAGCGCGCCGCCGACAGCCTGACGACAGGAGAATGCCATAATGCTGCCACCCATATTGCCCTTGAGTGTCGTACCGATTACGTCCCAGACGGATCCGATTCGACCGCAACCGAATATCCCCCCCGTGGTGCCGGTCCAGCAAAGCTCCAATGAGAGCACCATCGACCTGCAAAAGCGTGACCCGGACGAGGCCGGTTGGCTGCTGCGCGAGGAACAGCGGCGCCAGCAGGAACAGCAACAACGCCGCCGCGAAGCCGACGACGACCCCGAGTTGCATCTGGCCGTCCCTGGCGATGAGTTGAATGCCGACAACACCGTACCGGTGGTGGCGCTGATGGACGATCAGCCGCGTCAGGGCCTGCTGGTGGACGTTGAGGTCTGACGGCGCTCGTTGACCAGTAGCCGCAGGGCCCGGAGCAAGGTGTCGATTTCTTCTCCGGTATTGAGATGACTGACGGCGATCCGCGCAATGGCCGGCAGGTCCCGGGCTTGCATATCCAGTGGCGTATAAGCCGTGCCATTGGCTCCCAGGTTGATGCCGCTTGCGGCCAGCCGCTGTTTCAATTCAAAAACATCCCAACCTTCCAGCGTGAACGCAATCAGTCCTGATTGCTGCCCGGGCAGGCCCAGGTCGCGCAGTTCAAGGCCATTGATCTGGCCCAGTGCCTGGCGCAGTGGCTGGCTTAACGCCTGGATTCGCTGATAAATGCGCTCGATTCCCACCTCCACGGCTTCTTTCAGCGCATTTGCCAGTCCGGCCAGCAGCGCCAGGGAGACTTCGCTGGTTTCAAAGCGGCGCGCATCGTTCCTCGGGGTGAAGGCATGGCCGTCCCAGGGGGCCGAGAGCACATCGAGCTGGACCGGCTTGAGTCGTGCCATGAATTCCGGGCGTATATACATCAGCGCTGTTCCCCTCGGTCCGCGGAGGAACTTGCGGGCGGCGCCCTTGAGCACATCGCAGCCCAGGGCCTGGACATCACAGGGCAACTGGCCCAGTGCTTGTCCGGCGTCGATGAAGTAGGCAATGCCATGTCGGCGTGCCACTTCGCCGATGGCCCGGGCCGGGTTGATCAGGCCACCGTTGGCCGGTAGCCAGGTCAGGGCGATCAGCTTCACGCGCGAATCGATCATTTGTTCCAGGGCGGGCACCGACACCGCGCCGCTCTCGTCACAGGGGATCACCTCGATCCGGGCTCCGGATTGGACGGCCTGGGTCATGCAGGCCAGGTTGCCGCTCCATTCATGCCGCCCCACCAGAATCCGGTCGCCCGGGCGCCACTCCCCCAGGGCACTGAAGGCCATGCCCCAGGCCGCCGAGCCGCTGCCGGTAAAGGCGATGGCGGCGCTGTCGGTGCCCAGCAGTCGGGCCGCCCAGTGGCGAGCCTGCTCTTGCAGCCTGGCCCCTTCAACGCCGGCTTCCATGGGCCCGATGGTCGCTTCGCGCAGCAGTTGCGCGTTGATGGCGTCCAGCGTGGCCTGGCTGGGCAGGGAGGCGCCGGCGTGATTGAAATGGATCACCCGGGCGCAGCCAGGGGTGGCGGCACGCAGGCGGACGATTTCGTCCGCAAGCAGATCGTTCATGGCCGCAGCTCGAAAATCGCGTCGATCTCCACGGCCACACCGCTGGGTAGACTGGCGACGCCGACGGCGGTGCGCGCATGGCGGCCCTTGTCGCCAAGGGCATTGACCAGCAGGTTGGAGGCGCCGTTGGCCACGGCTCCCTGGCGCTGGAAGTCGGGACTGCTGGCGACAAAGACACCCAGACGGACGATCCGCACCAGGCGCGACAGATCATCGTCAAGGGCGTGGCCCAGTTGTGCCAGCAGGCCGAGCGCGGCGAGTTCGGCGGCCTGTGCACCCTGGGCCTCGTCCAGGCTGTCGCCCAGGCGTCCGATAAAGGCCGTCTTGCCGTCTTGCAGGGGAATCTGTCCGGAAATGAACAGCTGGTTCTGGCTGATGACGTAGTTCACATAGTTGGCGATCGGCTGCCCCGGTTGCGGCAGGTTCAGGCCTAGCTGGGCCACTCGGTCGGACAGGGAATGATTCATTGGGCAAACCTCAGGGAAAGAGGCCTGAGCATGCTGGGCCGGCCTGGGGCCGACAAACGGATAGATTCAATCCGACGTATCCAGATAACTCATGGGTCGGCGGCGCTGCACTGCTCCAGCAACCACTCACAGAAGCATTCGGCGGCGGGGCTCAATGCGCTGTTGGGTTTGACCAGCCAGTAGCCGATCTCGCTTTCAAAGGCCGGTTGGTCGAAGGCATTCACCAGCACACCTTCCTTGAGGCGGCGCTCGATCAGGCGCTGGCGCCCCATGGCAATACCCTGCCCGGCGATGGCCGCTTCGACCACTATGTTGTAGTCGTGGAGCATGACGCTGGGGTAGTGCTGAACGTCCAGGTGATAGTGGCGGGACCAGTCGATCCATTCGAACGGTTGCGGTGCCTGTGACATGAGCAGCGGACCGTGTTCGATGCCGTTGGCCTTGAAGGCCGGGCTGCAGACTGGAAAGAGGCGCTCGCCCATCAAGCGTACAGCGTCGACATGGGGCCAGCCGCCTTTGCCATAGCGGATCGCCAGGTCCACTTGGGCGCCGGCCACATCGGCCAGTTGGATCGTGGGTTCCAGCTCGACCCTGATTTGCGGGTGGCGAATCGTGAAGCCGGTCAGGCGTGGGGCCAACCAGAGAGTGGCGAAGGAGGCCAGCAGGCCAATGCGCAGCACCTGGTTGGCTCGGGGCAGGCTGAGCTGGCGGGTCACCAGGGCGATCTGCTCCAGGGCCGGGCGTATTTGCTGGTAGTACTGGTCGCCATCCTCTGTGAGATCAATGGCGCGGGTGCGTCGGATAAATAGTTGTCGACCCAGATGCTGTTCGAGTTTCTGCACCTGGTGGCTGATAGCGCTCTGACTGACGCACAGCTCATCGGCGGCCTTGATGAAGCTCAGGTGGCGGGCCACGGCCTCGAAGGCGCGCAGGGCCATCAAGGGCGGCAGATCCCGGTGTAACGCCACTTCGGCGCTCCTTTGCATTTGATCGTGGTCGGGGGATTGTGCTGGGAAATTGCGGGACTGCCCAGGCCTTGTTGTGCGTGAGGTCTGGATAACCGACCGACTTGCCCGCATTATTAACCCATAGCGCGTGTTGAAGGTTACCGATAGTGGCCCTTTGATGTAACTCGACGGATAGCGATGTAATCTGACCATGAACCAAGATGACAAGTTGATCGACCTTAATGCCGAACGGGCCAAGCGTGTCCATGATCTCAATGAAAAACGCCTGAATGAAGTTCGCCAGGCGTTCGAACAGGCCATGCCGCTGGGCAAGGGCAAGAAAAAACCGAAGAACAAACCGAAAAAGCGCTGATACCCCCGCTGATTCTTGATATGGATCAGTTATTCCCCTTCTCCCGCGCCCGGCCTTGGGCGGCATTGATCCTGGTCAATTTTTCACTGTGCCCCCTGGGCTAACTTAGCCCCATCGCAACAGGGCAAGTGCAGGAGGCCAGTCATGTTCTTCGATAACGTGGTGATCGCCGGAGTGCTGACCGTCGGCCTCATGGTGATGTTCTTCGCCGGTTTTGGATTTTTTATCTGGAAAGACTCACATAAACGGAAAAAACCGTAGAGCTTCCAGGGAACGAGCACGCAAGGCATTTTGGGCGACTTCGGTCGCCCTTTTTTTTGCTCTTTTTATCGACAATAAAAAAGGTGCGGTCCCGATGGGAGCGCACCTTTTTTGTTATCCGCCCGGAATCAGCTGCCGAGCACCTTCGTCGCCAGCCAGAACAAGCCGGCGGACAAGCCGATGGTCATTGGCAGGGTCAGCAGCCAGGCCAGCAGGATGGTCTTGATGGTGCTGCCTTGCAGGCCGCTCTTGCTGGCAATCATGGTCCCGGCCACGCCTGACGACAATACGTGGGTGGTCGAGACGGGCAGGGCGACGATATTCGCCAGGGCGATCAAACCGGCGGTGGTGATTTGCGCCGACATGCCCTGGGCATAGGTCATGCCCTGTTTGCCGATTTTCTCGCCGATGGTCAGGACCACGCGCTTCCAACCGATCATGGTGCCCAGGCCCAGGGCCAGGGCTACCGCCATGATCACCCAGAACGGGGCGTATTCGGTGGTGGCGGTCAGGTCCTTGCGCAGTTTTTCCAGGTCGGCCTTTTCCCGGGAATCCAGGCCCGGCAACTTGCCGACTTGCTTGGCGGTGTCATCCAGGCAGAGCAGGTCGCGACGCACTTCAATGCGTTTGTCCGGCGACAGCGAATGGTAGTCGGTCACGCCCGTGAGGTTGCTCATCAGGGCGTTGATGTTCGCTTCGGTGCGTTGCGGGTTGCAGCGGAACTTGCCCGGCATATCGTCGGCAACATTCTTGCCCAGGGCGAGGAATTCGCTCAGGGTGGCGTTGTTGCGCTGATAGAACTGGCTCAGGTGCAGGGTCGCGTCGCGGGTACGTTCGATCTGGTAAGTGGTGGTGCTCAGGTCGAGGACGAACTGCGCCGGGACGATACCGATCAGCACCAGCATGATCAGGCCGATGCCTTTCTGGCCGTCATTGGAACCGTGCACGAAGCTCACGCCCATGGCGGAGATCACCAGCACCATGCGGTTCCAGAACGGCGGGTGTTTCTTGTCGTCGATCTTGCGCCGCTGTTCCGGGGTCTTGTGCATCTTGGACTCCGGGCGCCACCATTTCAGGCCGACCAGTATCAGGCCCGCCACCAGCAAGCCGGCAATCGGCGAGAAGATCAGCGAGGCGCCGATGTCGACTGCTTTCTGCCAATTCACCCCTTCGCTCACGGGAATACCGTTGAGCAGGGCATTGGCCAGGCCGACACCGAGGATCGAGCCGATCAGGGTGTGGGAGCTGGAGGCCGGGATACCGAAGTACCAGGTGCCCAGGTTCCAGGCGATGGCCGCCGCCAGCAGCGAGAACACCATGGCCAGGCCATGTCCGGTGTTGACGTTGATCAGCAGTTCCACCGGCAACAGGTGGACGATCGCATAGGCGACGCCGACCCCGCCCAGCAGCACGCCGAGAAAGTTGAATACACCGGAAAAGAACACCGCCAGATGAGGTGGCATGGCTTTGGTGTAGATAACAGTGGCCACCGCGTTAGCGGTGTCATGAAAGCCGTTGATGAACTCGAAGCTGAGGACAAAGGCCAGGGCGAGCACCAGGCTTACAATCACCCAGGCATCCAGTCCGCTGAATAAATCGATCATGAAGGTTTTCTGACCCGGTCATAAGGGGGCGCGATTATGCCAGAAAACTTTCAGGTGAGGGCCTGCCTGACGCCATTTGACCTGGGTGGGCGGTCAGGCCCGACGGTTGACACGCGGATGGCGTAGGTCTTGGTGTCCAGCGGACCAGGCGTTGTCCGGGTAGGAAAGGCCTGGCGGCGAGGGGCGAGGCCCGCAAGGTATCAATACCGATAAGCCTAAGGCTCTTCGGCCTTGAGTTCCTTTTCCATTTTTTGCAGTTCCTGGGTAAATGCCTGGTCCAGAAGACTGGCTCGTTTGCGCCAGGGTTTGCGCTCCGGATCGGGTTGCGCGGCGTAGGTGGTGACAGCCCCGCCGTAAACATCCTTGTAACGTTGTTCCTGGCGCTCAAGTTCCGCGCGCAGTTCGTCTTTCGTCACAGTACTACCTAATTTGAGTTGAGTTATTGTGTTCAATTAAACACAACCGCCCTGACGAGACGTTCAATCTCGGGCTTGAGCGCTGAGAGTCGGAACCCCTGTCGGGCCAGACGGCCTTGAGGTCGTACAGGGTATTATAGCGGTCGGTTTGACTGATACTATCGCGAAGATAAGGGAATTCGTCAACTTTGTTGGTGAGTTTTGTGGTGTAGGAGTTTTTAACTGTAACTTGAGGGCGAGGTAACCGCTGCCTGTTTTTTGACGACAGTTATCAATTCAAGTTGCAGTGCAATAAACCCGATACTTGGAAATACAATCCCGGTTCTGTTGAGGCGCCGTTGTTCAACTTCTTGATCGACGCCCTGGGCGTGACCGCCAGAGGATTAAAAAAAACGGCCTCACTTCGTGGGTGAGGCCGGACCGACGCAGCCCTCCCGGTGGGTACCTGACCAGTATCCCGGGAAAACCGTAGCGGCGCGTCCAAGGTATAAGCTGCGGCGATCAGGGTCAATTGCGATTATCGGCCAGTGGTTCGATAATCGCACAAAGTTGAGTGGCCCCGGCTTGCCTATCTGCCCGGGCCCGGCCTGTAATGGGCCTCCACGGCAGACAAGGAATTTGTAATGAACGACCAACTGCGTGATGCCTTCGCCTCCGTGGCACCGCCCATCGTCGCCTCGCCGGCCAAGCGTATCCAGGCGTTTACCGGCGACCCCGACTTCATGACTTCGCTGGCCCGTGGCCTGGCGGTGGTGCAGGCGTTCCAGGAACGCAAGCGGCACCTGACCATCGCGCAGATCAGCCACCGTACGGAAATTCCGCGGGCGGCGGTGCGACGCTGCCTGCATACCTTGATCAAGCTCGGTTATGCCACCACCGACGGACGGACCTATTCGCTGTTGCCCAAGGTCTTGACCCTGGGACACGCGTACCTGTCGTCCACGCCCCTGGCGGTGTCGGCGCAGCCCTATCTCGATCGCATGAGCGAGCAACTGCACGAAGCCTGCAACATGGCGACCCTGGAAGGCGACGACATCCTCTATATCGCCCGCTCGGCCACCACCCGGCGGCTGATCTCGGTCGATCTTTCGGTGGGCGGCCGCTTGCCGGCCTATTGCACGTCCATGGGCCGAATCCTCCTGGCGGCGCTGGACGATGCTTCCTTGCACGAGTATCTCGAACACGCCGACCTGCAGGCCAAGACCAGTCGGACCCTGCATACCCCCGACGCCTTGCTCGAATGCCTGCAACAGGTTCGCCAGCAAGGCTGGTGTATTGTCGACCAGGAACTGGAGCAAGGTTTGCGTTCGATTGCCGTGCCGGTCTACGACGCCTCCGGGCAAGTGCTGGCGGCGCTGAACGTCAGCGCTCATGCCGGGCGTGTCAGCTGTAGCGAACTGGAGCAACGTTTCCTGCCGAGCATGCTCAAGGCCAGTCGTGAACTGAGTGCGCAGCTGTTTTCCTGAGTCGACGCGGCTGCGCCTTCCTGGACGAATCGCTTGAAGGATTAAACGGTAGCTTGCAAACAATCTGTTCGATTACCGAACAGTTAATCGATTATCGGATTGTTTGGCCGCCGACCCCCGGCTTACCCTGAGCTCATCACGGCGCTGAATTTCGCGCCGCCCCTCAGGTGTGTTGAAACCGGGAGTCTGCATCCATGGCTGAAATCCTTTCGCTGCATGACGCGGTGAAGCAGTTCGTCAACGACGGCGATACCGTCGCGCTCGAAGGCTTCACCCATCTGATTCCGACGGCGGCGGGTCATGAAATCATTCGTCAGGGCAAGAAAGACCTGACGCTGGTACGTATGACGCCCGATCTGGTCTATGACCAGTTGATCGGTGCCGGTTGCGCCCGCAAGCTGATTTTCTCCTGGGGCGGCAATCCGGGCGTGGGCTCGCTGCACCGCCTGCGCGATGCCGTCGAGAAACACTGGCCGCACCCGCTGGAAATCGAAGAGCACAGCCATGCCGACCTGGCCAACGCCTATGTGGCCGGCGCCTCCGGCTTGCCGTTCGCGGTCCTGCGGGCTTACGCCGGCTCCGACCTGCCAAAGGTCAATCCGCTGATCAAGACGGTCACCTGTCCGTTCACCGGTGAAGTGCTGGCCGCCGTACCATCGGTACGCCCGGACGTCACCGTGATCCACGCGCAGAAAGCCGACCGCAAGGGCAATGTGCTGCTCTGGGGCATTCTCGGGGTGCAGAAGGAAGCGGCCCTGGCGGCCAAGCGCTGCATCGTCACCGTCGAGGAAATCGTCGACGATCTGCAGGCGCCGATGAACGCCTGTGTCCTGCCGACCTGGGCCCTGAGCGCCGTCTGCCATGTCCCCGGCGGTGCCCATCCGTCCTACGCCCATGGCTATACCGAACGTGATAACCGTTTCTACCAGGCCTGGGACCCGATCGCCCGCGACCGCGCCACCTTCACTGCCTGGATCGACGAGTACATCCATGGCACCGCGAACTTTGCCGAGTTCCAGAGCAAACTGGCCCACGCTTCGGAGGTTAAGTGATGACCTACACCACCAATGAAATGATGACGGTGGCCGCCGCCCGCCGCCTGAAGAACGGTTCGGTCTGCTTCGTCGGCATCGGCCTGCCATCCAAGGCCGCCAACCTGGCGCGCCTGACCTCTTCGCCGGATGTGGTGCTGATCTACGAGTCGGGGCCGATTGGCGCCAAGCCCAGTGTATTGCCGCTGTCCATCGGTGACGGCGAACTGGCGGAAACCGCCGACACCGTGGTGCCGACCGGTGAGATCTTTCGCTACTGGCTGCAAGGCGGGCGCATTGATGTCGGCTTTCTCGGCGCGGCCCAGGTCGATCGTTTCGGCAATATCAACACCACTGTGGTTGGCGACTATTTCTCGCCCAAGGTCCGCCTGCCCGGTGCCGGTGGCGCCCCGGAAATCGCCGGCTCGGCGAAAAGCGTACTGATCATCCTCAAGCAGTCGGCACGTTCCTTCGTCGACAAGCTGGACTTCATCACCTCGGTCGGTCACGGCGAAGGTGGTGATTCGCGCAAACGCCTGGGTCTGCCGGGGGCTGGCCCGGTGGGGATCATCACCGACCTGTGCATCATGGAGCCGCAAGCCCCCAGCCACGAGTTCGTGGTGACCGCGCTGCACCCGGGGGTGACCCGCGAGCAAGTGATCGCCGCCACCGGCTGGGCCGTGCGCTTTGCCGATCAGGTTGCGGTCAGCGATGCCCCCAGCGAGATCGAACTGAACGCTTTGCGTGACCTCGAAACCCGCACCGCCGCGGCCCACGGCCAAACCCCTGGAGAAGCCTGATGCGCGATGTCTTTATCTGTGACGCCATTCGTACCCCCATCGGTCGTTTCGGTGGCGGCCTGGCCGGTGTGCGCGCCGATGACCTGGCGGCTGTGCCGATCAAGGCGCTGATGGAACGCAACCCGTCGGTGAACTGGAACGAGCTCGATGAAGTGTTTCTCGGCTGTGCCAACCAGGCTGGCGAAGATAATCGCAACGTCGCCCGTATGGCGCTGTTGCTGGCGGGGTTGCCGGAGACGGTGCCCGGCGTGACCCTCAATCGTCTCTGCGCCTCGGGAATGGACGCGATCGGCACCGCGTTCCGCGCCATTGCCAGCGGCGAAATGGAGCTGGCGATTGCCGGCGGCGTGGAGTCCATGTCCCGTGCCCCCTTCGTGATGGGCAAGGCCGACGCGGCGTTCTCCCGCAATATGAAACTGGAAGACACCACCATCGGCTGGCGTTTTATCAACCCGCTGATGCAGGCTCAATATGGTGTCGATGCGATGCCGCAGACCGCCGACAACGTGGCGGACGACTATCAGGTGTCCCGCGCCGACCAGGACGCTTTTGCCCTGCGCAGCCAGCAACGCACGGCTGTCGCCCAGGCCGCCGGTTTCTTCAGTGAGGAAATCGTGCCGGTGCGAATCGCCCACAAAAAAGGCGAAACCCTGGTCGAGCACGATGAGCATCCACGGGCGGACACGACGCTGGAGGCCCTGGCCCGGCTCAAGCCCGTCAACGGTCCGGACAAGACCGTCACCGCTGGCAATGCCTCGGGTGTCAACGATGGCGCCGCCGCGCTGATCCTGGCCTCCGCCGAGGCCGTGAAGAAACATGGCCTGACAGCCCGTGCCCGGGTGCTCGGCATGGCCAGTGCCGGTGTCGCGCCCCGGGTCATGGGGATCGGCCCGGTACCGGCCGTGCGCAAGTTGACCGAGCGGCTGGGGCTGGCCGTCAGCGACTTCGACGTTATCGAACTGAATGAAGCCTTCGCCAGCCAGGGCCTGGCGGTGCTGCGCGAACTGGGCATCGCTGACGATGCGCCGCAGGTCAACCCGAACGGTGGTGCCATCGCCCTCGGTCATCCGCTGGGCATGAGCGGGGCCCGCCTGGTGCTGACAGCACTCCACCAGTTGGAAAAAACCGGCGGCAGCAAAGGCCTGGCAACCCTGTGTGTCGGCGTCGGGCAGGGGCTGGCGCTGGCGATCGAACGGATCTGAGATCCGCGAGCAACAAAACAGGCGCCCGGATGACTGCCACGCACTGTCATTCGGGCGAATGTTCTTGCAAAACAGGTCTGTTGCAAAGTATGTCTAGACTGCAACTTACCTCCTTCGAGTGATGAGACATGACAACAACAACGATGCCGTACACCTCCGAAGAACGTAACAAGAGAATTTTTGCGATTGTCGGTGCTTCTTCCGGCAACCTGGTCGAGTGGTTCGACTTCTACGTCTATGCCTTCTGCGCGATCTATTTCGCTCCGGCGTTTTTTCCTTCCGACAACCCCACGGTGCAACTGGTCAACACTGCCGGGGTGTTCGCCGCCGGCTTCCTGATGCGGCCCATCGGTGGTTGGTTGTTCGGTCGCGTGGCCGACAAGCACGGCCGCAAGAACTCGATGATGATCTCGGTGCTGATGATGTGCGGCGGCTCCCTGGTCATCGCCTTCCTGCCCACCTATGCCTCCATTGGTGCCTGGGCACCGGTGTTGCTGCTGGTGGCGCGACTGTTCCAGGGCCTGTCGGTGGGCGGTGAATACGGCACCACCGCGACCTATATGAGTGAGGTGGCCCTGCGCGGCCAGCGCGGCTTTTTCGCCTCGTTCCAGTACGTGACCCTGATCGGCGGCCAGTTGCTGGCGGTGCTGGTGGTGGTGATCCTGCAGCAGTTCCTCACCGAACCTGAGCTCAAGGCCTGGGGCTGGAGGATTCCGTTTGTGATCGGCGCCATCGCGGCGGTGATCTCGCTGTTGCTGCGTCGCGCCCTGAAGGAAACCACCAGCAAGGAAACCCGCCAGGACAAGGACGCCGGCAGCATTCGGGCGTTGTTCCGCGATCACAAGGCCGCCTTTATCACCGTGCTCGGCTACACCGCCGGCGGCTCGCTGATTTTCTACACCTTCACCACGTACATGCAGAAGTACCTGGTGAACACCGCCGGCATGACGGCCAAGACCGCCAGTTTCATCATGACCGCCGTACTCTTCCTCTATATGTGCATGCAGCCGTTGTTCGGCCTGCTCTCGGACCGCATCGGCCGGCGTAACAGCATGCTCTGGTTCGGCGCCCTGGGGACCCTGTGCACCGTGCCGATCCTGCTGACCCTGAAGACCGTGACCAGCCCGTTCCTGGCCTTTGTGCTGATCACCCTGGCACTGGCGATCGTGAGTTTCTATACCTCCATCAGCGGCCTGGTCAAAGCCGAGATGTTCCCGGTCCAGGTGCGCGCACTGGGCGTGGGCCTGGCCTACGCGGTGGCGAATGCGATCTTCGGTGGTTCGGCGGAATACGTGGCCCTGAACCTGAAGTCGGTAGGGATGGAAAACGCCTTCTACTGGTATGTGACGGTGATGATGGCGGTGGCCTTCCTGTTCAGCCTGCGCCTGCCGAAAGAAGCGGCCTACCTGCACCACGATCATTGATCGGTTCGCGCGCGTCCTTTACGGACGCGCGTCAATACGTTGGGTTTTTATTTGAAGGGGATAACCGTGGGTTTCGTACGACTTGCCGAAGGTGAACTGCATTACCAGCTTGATGGACCGCCCGAGGCTCCGGTACTGGTGCTGTCCAACTCGCTGGGGACTGACCTGGGGATGTGGGACACCCAGATTCCGCTGTTTGCCGAGCACTTTCGGGTACTGCGTTACGACACCCGCGGTCATGGTCGCTCGCTGGTGACACCGGGGCCTTACAGCATCGAGCAACTGGGGCATGACGTCCTGGCGTTGCTCGACGCGCTGGAGATCGAGCGGGCGCACTTCTGCGGCCTGTCCATGGGCGGTCTGATCGGCCAATGGTTGGGCATCAATGCCGGCCATCGCCTGCACCGGCTGATTGTCTGCAATACGGCCGCCAAGATCGGCGATGCGGCCGGCTGGAATCCACGGATCGAAGCCGTTTCGACGGGCGGCCAGGCGGCGATGCTGGCCCTGCGCGACGGGGCGGTTTCACGCTGGTTCACCCCGGCATTCGCCGAGGCGCACCCGGATCGGGTCAAACCGATTACCGAGATGCTCGCGGCCACCTCGCCCGAGGGCTATGCGGCCAGCTGCTGCGCCGTGCGCGACGCCGATTTTCGCGATCAGTTGACGCAGATCCAACTGCCGTTGCTGGTGATTTCCGGCAGCGAGGACGCGGTGACGCCGCCTTCGGGCGGGATCTTTATCCAGCAGCACGTCGAGGGCGCCGAATACGCCGAGTTCCATGCCGCGCACCTGTCCAACGTGCAGGCCGGCGACGGCTTCAGCCAGCGGGTGCTGGATTTCCTGTCCGCCAGGGTGTGAAACGTTCCGAGTGAAATCCTTCTCTTTTAGATGAAACTTTCACCGCGGCCTGAACGCCTTCGCGGATGTTGTGCTCTGATAAGGGCGATGGCCCTTCTGCCATTGCCTTGATCCGGACCCACCCTATCCATGAAGTCGTTTGCTGCATTGCTGTCAGGGCTTGTGATCGCCACGAGCCTTGCCGCTTGCATCGGTCCGCCGATGCCCCTGACACCCCAAACCGAACAGGCCCTGCGTTCGCAGCCGCCGATCCGTTTTCTGCTGAGCTTCGATGACGGTCCCAACGCCTCGAGTTTCTGGAACCCGACAGCGTCGGTGCTCGATGACTTGGCGCATAACCCGATCCAACCGGGAATCAAGGCGATATTTTTCGTCCAGACCCGTGCCACCCGAGCGGGTAACAGCGATATCGGTCGTGCGCTGATGCGTCGCGAGCATGCCGAAGGGCATATCCTCGGCTTTCATACCGCGACCCCCTCGCACACCAATCACCGCTCCTTGAGCCCGGAAGAACTGGAGCAGTCGCTCAACAATGGCATTGCGGACATTACGGCGATCACCGGCGCGCCGCCGACGATCTTGCGTCCGCCGTTCTGGAACTACGACAAGCGCACCTTCGCCGCTTACCAGCAGCATGGCCTGCACGTGTTGTTGACCGACCTGAGTGCCAACGACGGCAAGGTCTGGGGCATCACCGCCAGCCCGCAGCGGCGAGCCAACCTGCTCAAGCACCTGGCCGAAGTCCGCGAGCAGATCGCCCGTGGTGAAATGCCGGTGGTCGATGGGGTGATTCCGGTGGTGGTGACCTTTCACGACCTCAATCGCTACACCGCCCGGCATATGCAGGAATATCTGCAAATCCTGATGGACTGCGCGCGGGACACCGGTGTGCGGACCGCCGAGCAGCCTTTCTATACGGACAGTTCGGCCTTGTTGCGAGCGATCATGGCGCGCACGGTGCATGACAGCACCGTGCCCGTGCACCTGCCGGGGTTCTGGAATTGGTGGTGGGACGGCGATTCCCACTAGCCCTTTTGTCCAGGCAAAAAAAAGCCCACCTGGAAGCGGTGGGCTGGTGAGGGGTCAGCCTTTCGGCGGTTCCTCGGAGATCGGCTTGGCCTGGCCGCTGTTTTCGTACCAGCCACCGCCGAGGGCCTTGTACAGGTTGACCTCGCTGGTGAGCTGCGACAGGCGATCGCTGATCAGCGATTGCTGGGCACTGAACAACGAGCGCTGGGCATCGAGGAAGGTCAGGTTGCTGTCGACACCAATGCGATAGCGACGCTCGGCCAGGCGGTAGTAATCCTGGTTGGCGGCGACCAGGTCACGCTGGGCCTGCAACTGCTGGTTGAAGGTCTGGCGTGCGGCCAGGCCATCGGAGACTTCCTGGAAGCCGGTCTGAATGGCTTTCTCGTAATTGGCGACGCTGATGTCTTTCTGGATTTTCGAGTAATCCAGGCTGGCTTTCAGGCTACCGGCGTTGAAGATCGGAATGTTGATGCTCGGTGCGAACGACCAGGTCCCCGAGCCACCCTTGAACAGACCACCCATATCCGGGCTCAAGGTCCCGGCATTGGCCGTCAGGCTGATGCTCGGGAAGAACGCCGCGCGGGCGGCGCCGATATTGGCATTGGCCGCCTGCAACTGATGCTCGGCGCCGAGAATATCCGGACGCCGTTGCAGCAGTTCGGACGGCAGGCCGGCCGGCATGTCGCTGAGCAGTTTGGCCGACAGCGGTTGAGCCGCCGGCAGGTTGGCCGGGATGCCGCTACCGAGCAGCAGGGCCAGGCTGTTCTGGTCTTCGGCCACCTGGCGGGTGAACTGCGCCAGTTTGACCCGCGCGCCTTCCACCGATGTCCGCGACTGGCTCAGGTCCAGGGCGGAAGCCACGCCGACTTCGTTGCTGCGGGCGGTCAGCTTGTAGCTCTCCTCGTAAGCCGCCAGGGTGTCCTGGGTCAGCTTGAGCAGTTCCTTGTCGGCCTGCCAGGTCAGGTAGGCATTGGCCACGCTGGCCACCAGGCTGATCTGGGTGGTGCGGCGGGCTTCTTCGCTGGCGAAGTAGGTCTGCAGCGCCTTTTCGCTCAGGCTGCGGACACGGCCGAACAGGTCCAGCTCATAGGCGCTGATCCCGAGGGTCGCCGAGTACTGACCATTGATCGTTGCCTTGCCGGTACTCGAGACGTCGGCCGGTACCCGTTGCCGACTGCCGTTGCCATTGGCGGTGACCGCCGGGAACAGGTCGGCGCGCTGGATCTGGTACTGGGCGCGGTAGGCGTCGATATTCAGTGCCGCAACCCGCAGGTCACGGTTGTTTTCCAGGGCCACCTGGATCAGCTGTTGCAGCGCCGGGTCGTTGAAGAACTGGCGCCAGCCCTGTTCGGCGGCGGCGGTGTTTGCCGCCTGGGCCGGCGAGTAGGCCGGCCCTTGCGGGTACTGCGCCGCTACCGGCGCTGCGGGACGCTGGTAGTCGGGGATCAACGAGCAACCGCTGAGCACGAAGGCCGCGACCGCTACACTGAGAAGGGACTTGCTCATTGGCCAGCCTCGTTGCTTGGAGTTTCAGTAGTGTCTGACTTCTTGTGCTTCTTCTCGCCGCCGATGGACGACACCGATACGAAGAACAGCGGAACCCAGAAGATCGCCAGAATCGTCGCGGTGATCATACCGCCAATCACGCCCGTACCGATGGCGTGCTGGCTACCCGAACCGGCACCGGTGGAAATCGCCAACGGCACCACGCCGAGGATGAACGCCAGGGAGGTCATGATGATCGGACGCAGACGCATCCGACAAGCCTCGACGGCGGCATCGATCAGGCTGCGGCCCTGTTCATGCAGTTCCTTGGCGAATTCGACGATCAGGATGGCGTTTTTCGCCGCCAGGCCGATGGTCGTCAACAGGCCCACCTGGAAATACACATCGTTGGACAGCCCGCGGAAGGTCGTCGCCAACAGCGCGCCGATGATCCCCAGCGGTACCACCAGCACCACGGCGATGGGGATCGACCAGCTCTCGTACAGTGCGGCGAGACACAGGAAGACCATCAGCAGCGACAGGGCGAACAACGCCGGCGCCTGGGAGCCGGACAGCTTCTCCTCGTACGACAGGCCGGTCCAGGAAATCCCGACGCCGGCCGGCAGTTTCGCGGCGATGGCTTCGACTTCCGCCAGGGCCTGGCCGGTACTGTAGCCGGGGGCCGGAGCACCGAGGATCTCCACGGCGGCGACGCCGTTGAAACGCGAGAGCTTCGGCGAACCGTAGACCCACTCGCCCTTGGCGAAGGCGGAGAACGGCACCATGACCCCGGCGGTGTTGCGCACGTACCACTTCTGCAGGTCCTCAGGACTCATCCGTGAACTCGGTTTACCTTGCACGAACACCTTCTTCACCCGACCACGGTCGATGAAGTCGTTGACATAACTGGCACCCAGCGCAATCGACAAGCTGTTGTTGATGTCCGATAGGGACAGGCCCAAGGCACTGGCGCGTTCGTCGTCGATGCTCAGTTGGTACTGCGGCTCATCGTTCAGTCCGTTCGGACGCACCTGACTGAGCACCTTGCTCTGCGCGGCCATGCCGAGGAACTGGTTGCGGGCGGCCATCAACTTCTCGTGACCGATACCGGCCTTGTCTTGCAGATAGACGTCGAAACCGATGGCGTTACCCAGCTCCAGTACGGCCGGAGGGGCGAAGGCAAACACCATCGCATCGCGGAAGGAGAAGAAGTGCTGCTGCGCGCGGGCGGCGAGGCCGAACACGCTGTTCTGGCTGGTGCGCTCATGCCATGGCTTGAGCATGATGAAGCCCAGGCCCGAGCTCTGGCCATTACCGGCGAAGTTGAAACCGTTCACGGTAAACACCGAGGCCACGGTGTCGGATTCCTTGGTCAACAGATACTCACGCATTTCGTCGAGGACCGCCTGGGTCCGCTCGGCACTGGAGCCGGATGGCGTCTGTACCTGGGCGAACAGTACACCCTGGTCTTCTTCCGGCAGGAACGAGGTCGGAATGCGCATGAACAACCAGATCATGCCGGCAAAGATGATCACGTAGACCAGCAGGTACGGCGCCTTGTGGCGCAGGATGCTGCCGACGGTGCGCTCATAGCCACGCACACTGCGATCGAAATTGCGGTTGAACCAGCCGAAGAAGCCGCGTTTGGCCGTGCCGTGGTCGCCCTTGGCAATCGGTTTGAGCATGGTGGCGCACAGCGCCGGGGTGAAGATCAGGGCAACCATCACCGACAGGGCCATGGCCGAGACGATGGTGATCGAGAACTGTTTGTAGATCACCCCGGTGGAGCCGGCGAAGAACGCCATGGGCAGCAGTACCGCCGAGAGCACGAGGGCGATACCCACCAATGCGCCCTGGATCTGCCCCATGGATTTCTTGGTCGCTTCCTTGGGTGACAGGCCTTCCTCGCTCATCACCCGTTCGACGTTTTCCACCACGACGATGGCATCGTCCACCAGCAAGCCGATGGCCAGTACCATGCCGAACATGGTCAGGGTGTTGATGCTGAAACCGGCCGCAGCGAGGATCCCGAAGGTCCCGAGCAGTACCACCGGTACGGTCATGGTGGTGATGATGGTGGCGCGGAAGTTCTGCAGGAACAGGAACATCACCAGGAACACCAGCACGATCGCCTCGACCAGGGTTTCAACCACGCCCTTGATCGATTCGGTCACCACCGGGGTGGTGTCGTACGGGTAGACCACTTGCATGCCCGGCGGGAAGAACGGCTCCAGGGTGGCGATGGTCTGGCGCAAGGCCTTGGCGGTGTCCAGGGCGTTGGCGCCGGCAGCGAGTTTCACTGCCAGGCCGGAGGCCGGCTTGCCATTGTACTGGGCGTTGATGCTGTAGTTTTCACCGCCGAGGGCGACATCGGCGACATCCCCCAGGCGTACTTGCGAGCCGTCCTGGTTGACCTTGAGCAGGATCGCCTTGAACTGTTCGGCGGTCTGCAGGCGGGTCTTGCCGATGATGGTGGCGTTCAGCTGTTGGCCGGGCATGGCCGGCAGCCCACCGAGTTGCCCGGAGGCTACCTGGACGTTCTGCGCGGCGATGGCGGTTTTCACGTCCACCGGGGTCAGCTTGAAGTTGTTCAACTTGGCCGGGTCAAGCCAGATGCGCATCGCATACTGGGCACCGAACACCTGGAAGTCACCGACACCGGCGGTCCGCGAGATCGGGTCCTGCATGTTGGAAACGATGTAGTTGGCCAGGTCGTCGCGGTTCATGCTGCCGTCTGTCGAGACAACACCAATCACCATCAGGAAGTTCTTCACTGACTTGGTCACGCGGATACCCTGCTGCTGCACTTCTTGCGGCAGCAGCGGGGTGGCCAGGTTCAGTTTGTTCTGCACCTGGACCTGGGCGGTATCGGGGCTGGTGCCCTGATTGAAGGTGGCGGTAATGGTCATGCTGCCGTCGGAGTTACTCGACGACTCGATATAACGCAGGTTGTCGATACCGTTGAGTTGCTGCTCGATCACCTGGACCACGGTGTCCTGCACGGTCTGCGCCGAAGCGCCCGGGTAGGTCACGGCAATCGCGATGGCCGGCGGTGCAATGGCCGGGTACTGGTTGATCGGCAACTTGAGGATCGATAGAGCCCCGACCAACATGATCACCAGGGCGATCACCCAGGCGAAAATCGGGCGGTCGATAAAAAATTTCGACATGGTTTACTCCCCTTTGCTGCCTGCGGCTTTATCTGTGGCCGGGGCAGGTGCCGGGTTGGCTGCCTTCACATTGGTGGCTTCGGAGGCCTTGACTTCAACGCCAGGACGTACGAATTGGAGACCTTCGGTGATCACCCGATCGCCGGCTTTCAGGCCGTCTTCGATCAGCCATTGGTTGCCGACGGTACGGCTGGCCTTGAGCTGACGCAGTTCGACCTTGTTGTCCGGGCCGACGACCAGGGCGGTCGGGGTGCCTTTCAGGTCGCGGGTCACGCCTTGTTGCGGGGCGAGAATCGCGGCGCTGTTCACACCGGCCTGCAATTGGGCATGCACGAACATGCCGGGCAGCAGGGTGTGATCCGGGTTCGGGAACACCGCCCGCAGGGTCACGGAGCCGGTGGTTTCATCCACGGTGACTTCCGAGAACTCCAGCTTGCCGTCCTGCTTGTACTGGCTGCCGTCTTCCAGGGTCAGCTTGACCGAGGCGGCATTGTCGCCGGCTTTCTGCAGGCGACCGCTTTCCAGCTCGCGACGCAGTTGCAGCAGTTCGGCGGTGGACTGCGTCACGTCGACGTAGATCGGGTCGAGCTGCGAGATCGTGGCCATGGCATCGGTCTGGCCGCTGCTGACCAGCGCGCCTTCGGTCACCGAGGAACGACCGATACGGCCGGACAGCGGCGCGTAGACCTTGGTGTAACGCACGTTGATCTGGGCGCTTTGCAGGGCCGCTTCCGATTGCAGGCGGTTGGCGACGGCGGTGTCGTACTCCTGACGGCTGACGGCTTGCTCATTCACCAGTTGCTTGTAGCGATCGGAAATCGACTTGGTCGATTGCAGGTTCGCTTCGGCGCTTTTCAAGGTCGCTTCATAGACCGATGGGTCGATCTGGTACAGCTGCTGGCCGGCTTTGACATCGCCGCCTTCCTTGAACAGACGCTTGAGAATGATGCCATTGACCTGTGGGCGAACTTCCGCGATGCGGTACGCCGTGGTCCGGCCGGGCAGGTCGGAAGTCAGGGTAAACGGTTGGGCTTGCAGGGTGACGACGCCGACCTGAGGCGCGGCAGGAGCTGGCGCAGCCGCCTTTTCCTCTTTACATCCGCTGAGCAGCGATGCCAGGGCGACGGCAGTGACCAGAGCGGTAACAGCTGGCTTGAGTTGCATGAAGATCCTCGGGTCAGGCGCGCACGATGCGCACAAGAAAAGTGGAAGGGTAAGAAAGGTGATCCGGGTGGATAAATAGGTTGCTAATGAATATACTTACATTCATGGTTGTTTGTAAATACTTGCGCTTTGCGCAGAAATAGTTACAAAGCATGTAATTTAGCCCGGGAAAAGGCACAAGAATCGCCTCCCGCCATTAAGTTCCGATTACGCCCGGCGTTGCTCCGTGGCACCCTGATTGAGGTTTTACTGCCATGGTCCGTCGCACCAAAGAGGAAGCTCAGGAGACCCGGAGACAGATACTCGAAGCTGCCGAGAAGGCCTTCTATGAGCGTGGTGTGGCGCGCACGACCCTGGCCGACATCGCGACCCTGGCGGGCGTGACCCGGGGGGCCATCTATTGGCATTTCAGCAACAAGGCCGAGTTGGTGCAGGCGATGCTCGACAGCCTCCACGAGCCGCTGGATGCGTTGGCCCGGGCGAGCGAGAGTGAAGAGGAAGTCGATCCGCTGGGCTGCATGCGCACGTTGTTGATCCATGTGCTTCGTCAGGTTGCGCTGGACCCCCAGACCCGGCGAATCAACGAAATTCTGTTTCATAAGTGCGAGTTCACCGATGAAATGTGTGACCTGCGCCGTCAGCGCCAGGCCGCCAGTGTGGACTGCAATCTGAAGATCGGCCTGACCTTGCGTAACGCCATTGCCCGCGGACAATTGCCCGAGCAACTCGACCCGGCCCGTGCGGCCATTGCCATACACGCTTACATCCATGGGATCATTGCTCAATGGCTGTTGGTCTCCGACAGCTTTGAACTGCAGACGGAAGCGGAGCGTCTGGTCGACACCGGGCTGGACATGCTGCGCTTGAGCCCGGGCCTGCGCAATTAAGTCAAAATGCGTAATTGATTCTAGTTGTATCAGAGTCGGACGCGAGCAAAGTTGATGCGTCATATCGACAGATATCAGCTGACCATTATCTACCCGACAGCTTTATCTTGGTAGTTAGTAAGCTACGTATTTTGTAGCGAAAGTGTTGCGACTCTGTGAATGAATGTGCCGATTTGTTGCACAAATTGCTGAGCTGGCGCTCAACGGCATGGTGATGCTGGCTCTCTGCGGGCTGGCGGTGGCCTGGGGGAGGGGCCGGCGGCGACAAGGCCCGGTGTTTTTCCCCGCAGGCTCCGTCTTGACCCGGTGTTGACCACCGCGATTGTTCAATACTCGATACAACTCAACTCATGCTGAACTTGACGTTGTAGCTGTAGGGGGGCGCCTTGAGGGTTTTGCTCAGGCGCGCCTTGCAGGAAGCCTGGCGCTCACCGATGGACTCGGCTTTCCTGATCCAGATGGGCAGGTAGTTGGGGCGCTGGGTGTGGGCGAAGCGTTCTTCCAGGGTATGTTGGGCAACGAATCGGCACTTGCGCGGCCCGGCGCCATAGATAAACCAGGCCCGCGGCCCGTCCAGTACCAGTTCACGGCGCTCGCCACTGGCGATGTTGAAACTTGACGGCGCCGCGCCGTGCAGGTCGAGGCCGGTGCCCAGGAGTTCGAGGGGCTCGGGGGAGTCGTTGCTGATCTCGATGGACGTGACTATTTTGGAAAAGCCCGGTGTTGACGGGTCTGGTTCTGCGGCGCCAGGTCCGAACGTGTCGCCGTCAGCCGCGCCGGTGGCGAAGGCGGCCAATGAAATCAGGCCCGAGAGTACGGCACAGAACAGGGCGAGGCTGATGGACTGCAAGAGGGGTGTCATCTTATTAATTCCTTTTAATGAGGTCTTTTGAGACAGCGTCATCCCATGACACTGCGCGCCTGGCCGATTCCGGCGGGCTGCTGGGTAAGTATGGGGTTTGCTACCGAAAATACCCGGAGTAAAGGGCAGTGTCGTATGTAGGCTTATTCCTGTATTGGGGTGAGTTGCTTCAATGAATATGGCGAGTTGCAGGCGACTGTCCTACCCGCCGCCCACAAAAAAGCCCCGGCACTTTCGGGCCGGGGCTTGCTGCTGGCGAGCTTTGTGGGCGCGCGCGCTTACAGCGTCGGGTAGTCGATATAGCCGACCGGGCCTTTGCCGTAGAAGGTTTCCGGGTGCGCCGGGTTCAATGGCGCATCGGCCTTCAGACGGGCTGGCAGGTCCGGGTTGGCAATGAACGGCACGCCGAAGGCCACCGCATCGGCCTTGCCGCTGGCCAGCCAGGCGTTGGCGCTGTCCTTGGTGAAACGTTCGTTGGCGATGTAAGGGCCGCCGAACGCCGCCTTCAGTTGTGGGCCGAGGCTGTCGCCGGCTTCTTTCTCGCGGGAGCAGATAAACGCGATACCGCGCTTGCCCAGTTCACGAGCGACGTAGGTGAAGGTCTGCGAAAGGTTCTCATCGCCCATGTCATGGGAATCGGCGCGTGGCGCCAGGTGCATGCCGACACGACCTGCGCCCCAGACTTCGATCACGGCGTCAGTCACTTCGAGCATCAGGCGCGCACGGTTTTCCACGGAACCGCCGTAGTTGTCGGTGCGCCGGTTGGTGCTGCTTTGCAGGAACTGGTCGAGCAGGTAGCCGTTGGCGCCGTGGATTTCCACACCGTCGAAACCGGCGGCCTTGGCGTTTTCCGCGCCGACCCGGTAAGCGTCGACGATGTCGGCGATTTCAGCGGTTTCCAGGGCGCGTGGGGTCGGGTAGTCCGACAGTGGGCGCACCAGGCTGACATGGCCCTTGGGCTGGATGGCGCTCGGTGCGACCGGCAGTTCGCCGTTCAGGTACGAGGGATGGGAAACCCGGCCCACGTGCCACAGTTGCAGGAAAATCCGCCCGCCGGCAGCGTGGATAGCCTTGGTCACGTTGGACCAGCCACGCACCTGGTCGTTGGACCAGATACCCGGGGTGTCCGGGTAGCCGACGCCCATTGGGGTCACGGAGGTGGCTTCGCTGAGGATCAGGCCGGCGGAGGCGCGCTGTACGTAGTACTCGGCCATCAGGGCGTTGGGTACGCGACCTTCATCGGCGCGGCAGCGGGTCAGCGGGGCCATGATGATGCGGTTGGGCAGTTCGAGGTCGCCCAGTTTGATCGGATCGAAAATAGTTGCCATGTGTACAACCCTCGTTATCAGTTAGTCGCGGAATTCAGTGGGTAGCAGGCGCCAGTTCGTCGTTGTCGCTCTGGCGAAAGGTAATCAGGGTCACCAGCAGGGCCAGGACCGCCAATGCCGCGGCGGCCAGGGGCACGCTGGTGAGGCCGAAGCCGTTGGCGATGACGCTGCCGCCGATCCAGGCCCCGAGGGCATTGCCGACGTTGAAGGCGCCGATGTTCAGGGTCGAGACCAGGTTGGGGGCGGCCTGGCCGTAGGTCACCACGTTGATCTGCAGGGCCGGCACGGCGGCGAAGCAGGCCGTGGCCCAGAGGAACAGGGTGATCTCGGCGGGGATCAGCACCAGGCTGCTCCAGGTCAGCGCGGTTGCCAGTACGGCCATGGCGATGAACACGCCGATCAGCGTCGCGGCGAGGTTCTTGTCCGCCAGCTTGCCGCCGATGATGTTGCCGAGGGTCAGGCCCAGGCCCATCAGCACCAGGGTCCAGGTCACGCCCCGTGGCGAGACGCCGGTGACTTCGCCGAGCAGCGGCGCGATATAGGTGAACAGGGCGAACACGGCGGCGGAGAACAGTGCGGTCATGCTCAGAGAGAGCCAGAGCCCGGCGCCCTTGAGTGCGGCCAGTTCGGCGCGCATGTCGAGTTTCTCCTCGTCGTGCTTGGCCGGCAGGTAGCGGATCAGGCCGATCAGCGCGATCACGCCGATCACGGTCACCGCCCAGAAGGTCGAGCGCCAGCCGGCTTCTTGGCCCAGTGCGGTGCCCAGCGGTACACCGAGCACGTTGGCCAGGGTCAGGCCGGTGAACATCAGGGCTACCGCCGAGGCACGCTTGTCCGGGGTCACCAGGTTGGCCGCCACCACCGAACCGATACCAAAGAAGGCACCGTGGCACAGGGCGGTGATGATCCGGGCGAACATCAGCACGTTGTAGTCACTGGCGATGGCACAGAGCAGGTTGCCGACGATAAAGATCCCCATCAGCGCGACCAGGGCTGTCTTGCGCGGCAGCCGTGCGGTGGCCATGGCCATGAACGGTGCGCCGATCGCCACGCCCAGGGCATAGCCGGTCACCAGCCAGCCGGCGCCGGGAATCGACACGCCGAGGTCCGCCGCCACATTGGGCAGCAGGCCCATGATGACGAACTCCGTGGTGCCGATGGCGAAAGCGCTGAGGGCCAGGATGAGTAACGAGAGGGGCATCTTGTGCGGTCCTTGTTTAGAGCTCTTGGCTCATGATGCGGAGGAATTCCTGGATGGTTTCCTCATTGCGTTTGAAGAAGTGCCATTGACCGGCTTTCTGGCTGCTGATCAACCCGGCGCGTTGCAGGGTCGCCAGGTGCGCGGACACGGTGGACTGCGACAGGCCGCAGCGCTGGTCGATCTGTCCGGCGCAGATGCCGTACTCATGGTTGTGGTGCTGTTCAGGGAACTGGTTTTTCGGGTCTTTCAGCCAGCTGAGAATGTCTCGGCGTACTGGGTGTGCCAGCGCTTTTATTATTTCGTCGAGGTCAAGGGGCATGGTCGTTGCTCGGGGTGGGTAAAACGTTATATCGCGATGGGGCGAAATATATATCGGTATTTCGCGATACACCAATATGATTTTGATCTGAACCCAGTGTGGTTCGCTATATCGGGTTATAACGATATAGGCTGACGAGGTGCTAAGCTGTCGACCATGAATTATCTCGCACACCTGCATCTGGGCGGCCAGCGCCCGGAACAACTGCTCGGCAGCCTCTATGGCGATTTCGTCAAGGGTCGCGTGCAAGGGCAGTTCACCCCCTCGATCGAAGCGGCGATTCAGCTGCATCGCCATATCGATGTGTTTACCGATCGGCACCCGTTGGTGGGTCAGTCCTTGTCGCGGTTTTCCCTGACGCGGCGGCGCTATGCCGGGATCGCCCTGGATGTGTTCTTCGATCACTGCCTGGCGCGGGATTGGGCGCTCTATGCCGAAGGCGAATTGGACAGCTTTACCGCCCAGGTCTATCGCGTGCTGGAAAGTGAGCGGAATCTGCCGGGGCGTCTGGCCGAGATCGTGCCTTATATGGTGGCGAACGACTGGCTGGGTTCCTACCGCGATTTCGAGGTGCTGGGACAGGTGTTGCGAGGGATTTCGCGGCGTTTGTCGCGGCCGGAGGCGCTGCTGCATGCGATGGGCGAATTGGAGGGGTTGTATGAGCCGTTGAGCGAGGACTTCCGGCTGTTCTATCCCGAGCTGCTGGCGTTTTCCCGCGCTCACTCGCTGAGTGAGCGCGATCCCCTGTAGCCTGGCTTGCCGGTTTTATGCCGCTTCCGATCGAGCCGTTTCGGTTTCGGCCTGACGCGGTGCCGAGCGTTTCACTTCAGCCACCTCACCGAACAACGCCATCTGAACCGCCTGTTGCGCCTGGAAGGCCAGCGCCGCGCGTTCCTGGCCGTTGCAGGCGATCGGTTCGAGAATCTGGATCTCCACATCGCCCTGGTCGTTGGAAAACAGGCGCATCAGGTGCGAGAGCAGATCGTCGTCGCCAATGAACGGGGCCAGCAGGTCCGGCTTGCCGTCGCGCAGATAACGAATGGCCACCGGTTGCAAGGCCACGTCCGCATCAATCGCCGCCGACAGCAGGCGACCATGGAAGGTGCGCAGCGAACGACCGTCGGTGGTGGTGCCCTCCGGAAACATCAGCAAGGGGTGTTGCTGCTCCAGGTGACGGGTCATCTGCTTGCGGATCAGTTGGCTGTCGCCCGAGCCACGGCGGATGAACAGGCTGCCGGCTTTCGCCGCCAACCACCCGGCCACTGGCCAGGTCCGTACTTCGGCCTTGGACAGGAAGGACATCGGGGCCAAGCCGCCGAGCAGGGCGATATCGGTCCAGGACACGTGGTTGCTGACCCACAGCATCGGCCGGCTCGGCAGTTCGCCACGCACGGTTACGCGAAAGGGCAGGGCATTGCTCAGGCGCGCCATGAAAAAACGTGACCAGCGTTGCCGCCGGACCATGGAGTTGGCGACCCCCAGACGTTCGAAAACCCCGAACGCGCTGGCCATGCTCAGGCCGAGCCCCACCACCACCAGCACCCGTGCGATGCGGCCGTATACCCGTAGGCGGCTCATCAGACTGCCGCCTTGAAGTGCCGCGCATAGCGTGGGCACAAGTCGTCGCGCTTGAGCAGGATAAATACGTCGGCTACCTGGAAGTCTTCGTCCCAGCACGGCTCGCCGCAGATCTTCGCGCCCAGGCGCATGTAGGCCTTGAGCAAAGGAGGCATTTCGGCGATGACGTTGCCGGGAATATCCAGTGACGGCAGCGGCTTTTTCGGTTCGGCGCGCAGGTGCTCGTTGCACAGGTAGCGTTCGCGCAGGCGCTGCATGATCGCCTGGGCCTGGATTCCGCCGTCCTGCATCGAGATGCTGGCGCACCCCATCAGGTAGCTGTAGCCGCCTTCGTTGAGGATTTCGGCCAGTTCGCTCCAGAGCACGGCGATGGTACCGCCATTGCGGTAGGCCGGATCGACGCAGGTACGGCCGATTTCCAGGATCGGCCCTTGCAGATGGCCCAGACCGTGGAGGCTGAATTCTTCTTCGCTGTAGTAACGGCCCAGGGTGTTGGCGGCCTTGTGGTCGAGCAGGCGGGTGGTGGCCACCAGGCGACCGCTGTTCAGGTCGCGCACGCCGATATGGGCGCAGTGCACATCATAATCATCCATGTCCAGGCCCAGTTCAGCGCCCTTGAGCTTGGCATTGAATTCGCCGCTGAAGACGTTGAAGCGCAAGGCCTGGGCTTCTTGCAATGCCGCGGCGCCCAACAGGCGTTCGGCTTGCAGGCGGCGTTCACTGCCGGTGTCGCTGATGCGGGCGATCTGGGTCATTACGAGTCTCCGGTTGCCGGCCAGGGGTGCGGCCAGTCGACTTTGTTGTGCAAAGTCAGGCTATTTAGCCCCGGTGTCATCGCCATGAAGCTTTGGTGATGCTTATATGACAGGGGCTTGGGACCTCTCCTGGAGGCCTGTATTGAGCCTCGTAAGCGCCGTGCACCAGGATTGTCATCAAGCGCGCTTAAGCTGGCGCGAGGCTATTTCTGCGAGCGGGCTCCATGTCCAAGGGTTCGACCTTTTTCCCTGCCTTGTTGTTGGCGTTCTGCGTCACCGCGCGTGCCGAGGTCTGGCCGGCTGAAGACTGGTCCCTGGGGCCGCAGGTGTCCGGGCCGGCGGTTGCAGCCCTGGAGTCCTACGCGTTTCCCGCCCGTGACGATGACACGCGAAAAGGCATTCGCAGCGATGCGCTGTTGGTGATTCGCCATGGCCAGATCGTCTATGAGCGTTATGCCGGTCCCACCAGCGTCAACACCCCGCACCTCACCTGGTCCGTCAGCAAAAGCGTGATGGCCGCCGTGCTTGGCGTGGCCTATGGCCAAGGCCTGTTCCAGCTGCATGATTCGGCGGCGCGCTTCTATCGACCCATGCGCGCCCATCCCAATGTGACCCTGGAACACCTGATGAACTGGTCCTCCGGTATCGACTGGCAGGAGGACTACGAATACGCGCCGCTGAAGTCATCGGTGGTGGCGATGCTCTACACCCTTGGGCACACCGATATGGCTGGCTACACCGCCGGTCATGGTGAGTTCGCCCGGCCGGGGCAGGCCTTCCGTTATTCCAGTGGCGACAGCAACGTACTGTCCGCCGCCTTGCGCCGGATTGTCGGTGCCAAGCGTTACCCGAACTATCCCTGGACAGCTCTGTTCGACCCGCTGGGTATTCGCAGCGCGGTCTGGGAGCGCGATGCCAGCGGCACTTTCGTGGCCTCATCCTATGTCTATATGACGGCGAGGGATCTGGCGCGGATCGGCCTGTTGATGGAGCGCGAGGGACGCTGGGGGGAACGGCAACTGCTGCCCAGGGCCTGGGTGAATTTCAACCTGCGGCCCTTCGCCGGCTACAAACCAGGGCAGGACGAAGCCGTGGGCGGCGGCCAGTGGTGGCTCAATCGTTCGATCAAGGGCGCCGCCAAGCCTTGGCCGGATGCGCCGCCGGACACCTTCGCCGCCCTCGGGCATTGGGGCCAGGTGTTGTACGTGATCCCCAGCGCGGACCTGGTCATCGTGCGCTACGGCGATGACCGCGACGGCAGCTACCGGCACAACGAACTGCTCAAACGAGCACTGGCGGCGTTCGCGCCGACGGTGGCGCCATGAGTACCAAGGGATTTGTGCGCCGGCGTCCGCTGGTCAGTCTGTTGTTGGTGTTGCTGGTGGCCCTGGGCACCTGGACATGGCATGAGCGGCAGGCCTTGCACGCCTTTCCGGGGATCATCAGCGCCTATACCGCCAAGGAATACTGTTCCTGCCGTTATGTGATGAACAATTCGGCGGACTATTGCCTGGGGTACGTCAAACAGTCGGTTCCGGTCAGTGATTTCCATGATGATCCCCAGCAACACCGGGTCACCGCCCGGGGGCTGGGGCGCAGCAGCAGTGCTGTCTGGGTTGGCCCGCGCGAGGGCTGCCGGCTGGAGCCCTGATCCGTGGTTTGCCACCTCTATCCGTGGCGGGTAAGGTGGTGCCTACGTTCAATCAGGAGCTTGCATGCACCGGTCCCGCCTATTTCTGGCCCTGCTCGGGGTGCTCGCCCTGCCGGCCCAGGCCAACTGGTACCTGGACAATGAGTCCTCACGCCTGTCGTTCATCAGCACCCACAACGCCGATATTTCCGAAGTCCATCGTTTCCTGACCTTGCACGGCAAGATCGACGGTCAGGGCCTGGCGACCCTGGAAGTGGAACTGGAATCGGTCAGCACTGGCATTCCCCTGCGCGACGAGCGCTTGCGTCGCGACCTGTTCGAGATCAAGACCTGGCCCGAGGCGCAGATTGTCGCGCAGATCAATGTCCAGCCGATCAGCGACCTGGCGTCTGGCGCACAACTGGAGCTGCGCCTGCCGCTGGTGGTGAAGCTGCGCGGCAAGGAGCACAGCTACAACGCCGAACTGCTGGCGACCCGACTCGATGACCGGCGTTTCCAGGTGGTGACCCTGGAGCCGTTGGTGCTGCATGCCGAAGACTTCGACCTGCTGCCGGGGCTGGCGACATTACGCAAGGCCGCCGGTCTGTCGGCCATCAGTTTGTCGGTACCGGTGGGTGCGGTACTGATTTTCGCGGCGCGCTGACATGGCCGGGGCGATCTTCCCTTGGCGGGCCGACAACGCTTTCGAACTGTTGATCGACGGCCCGAATTTTTTCCCACGGATGTTTGAGGCGATTGCCCGGGCCGAGCGGCAGGTGGAGCTGGAGCTCTATCTGGTGGAGGCCGGTGCCTGTGCCGAGGCCATGGTCCGGGTGCTGGCCGAAGCGGCCGAACGGGGCGTGCGGGTGCGTTGCCTGTTCGATGATTACGGCAGCCTTGCGTTTACCCTTGGCCTGCGTCGACGCTTGACCGAGGCCGGGGTCGAGCTGCGTTTCTACAATCGTCTGAGCTGGCGCCGTTGGGTGCGTAACCTCTACCGCGATCATCGCAAGCTCTTGTTGGTGGATCAGTCCCTGGCGGTGGTCGGCGGTACCGGCGTTACCGATGAATTCTGGACCCCGGGCGAAGAACGCTTCGAGTGGCACGAAGTCATGGTGCGGATCCGCGGTCCCCTGGTGCTCGACTGGCAACTGCTGTTCGACCGCCAGTGGCTGGCCAACGCCCAGCGTGCGGCCTGGAAACCCGTAACGCCTTTCGGTCTGCCACGCCTGCCGCGGGTTCCACCGGCCGGGCAGGGCCTGGGCCGGGTAGCCTACGCCGATGCCCGGCAGCACCGGGACATTCTGCGCTCTCTGGTGCGGGCGCTGAACAGCGGCCAGGAGCGCGTCTGGTTGGCGACCCCGTATTTCCTGCCGACCTGGAAAGTCCGCCGCTCCCTGCGCCGGGCCGCCAATCGAGGCATTGATGTGCGGCTGCTGCTGACCGGGCCGCGTACCGATCATCCCTCGGTGCGCTATGCCGGCCATCGTTATTATCCGCGCCTGCTCAGGGCCGGGGTGCAGATTTTCGAGTACCAGCCGTGCTTCCTGCATCTGAAAATGGTGCTGATCGATGACTGGGTCAGCATTGGCTCGTGCAATTTCGATCACTGGAACCTGCGCTTCAACCTGGAGGCCAATCTCGAAGCCCTCGATCCGTCGTTGACCCGGGCGGTGGAGGCCAGTTTCCTCTACGATTTCGCCCTCAGCGAGCCGGTCAGCCTGCAGGACTGGAAGGCACGGCCGCTATGGCGGCGGGTCAAGCAGCGGCTATGGGGTTGGGTTGATCGGTTGGTAGTCAATGCGCTGAATCGGCGGGGTTGATAGACTCCAGTCCAATACGCCCCGCGCCCAGGAATTGCCGATGACTGCTTCGTTGCTCATGGCTGTGCTCGCCTCCGGCTTTATCTACGGCATTACCCCGGGGCCCGGTGTGCTGGCGGTCTTCGGCATCGGTGCGGCCCGCGGACGGGGGGCGGGGGCGGGGTTTCTCTGTGGACACTTGTTGGGCGATGTGATCTGGTGCAGCACGGCGCTGGTGGCCATCGTCGGCGCCCGGGAAATCGGCAGCAGTGCGTTCGATATCCTTGGCGTACTCAGCGGTCTCTACCTGTTCTGGCTGGGCCTGCGGGCGATCCGCACCCGGCGCTCCAGTGCCGAGACGCCCCAGGGCGCGGCGCGGCAACCCTTCGTGCACGGCATCCTGTTCGGCCTGACCAACCCCAAGGCCTACCCGGTGGCGGTCGCAACTTTTACTGCCTTGCTTTCCAGTCGTGCCGAACTGTTGCAGTGGTCGATGTTGCCTTGGCTGATTTTTCTCAGTTTCCTTGGCGGTGTCGCGGCATACGCTATCCTCATTGGTGTTGTCGGTGCCCGGCGGGTCAGGGCGTTTTACCAGCGGCACGAGTTGATCATCACCCGCTTATGTGGGGTTATGTTTATCGGCTTCGCCATCAATGCGCTGGTCCATGCGTTGCCGGGATTGATGCCGAACAAGGCTTGAATCTGCTGCAAGGGGAGGGCAGGAAGCCGGTGTTTCCATGGATAGATGCTGACGCTTACTTTTTTGGGCGATCTCTTTCTGATGGAATCCAAGACTGTCACACCGCTGGCCAGCTTTATCGACCTGTTGATGGATGCCGTGTGCGCGGTGGATATCGAAGGGCGATTCGTTTTTGTCAGCGCCGCCTGCGAGCGGATTTTCGGCTACACCCAGGGCGAACTGATCGGTATGCCGATGATCAACCTGGTGCTGCCGGCAGACCGCGAGCGCACGTTGATGGCCGCCAGCGAAATCATGGGCGGTCAGCCCAAACCGTATTTTGAAAACCGCTATGTGCGCAAAGATGGCCAGGTGGTGCATATCATGTGGTCGGCGCGCTGGTCCGAGGTCGATCAGTTGCGTATCGCCGTGGCCCGGGATATCACCGAGCGCAAACTGGCGGAGTCCCGGCAGGCGGCGCTCTACGCGATTTCCGAGGCCGCCCACGCCACCGAGGATCTGCTGGCGCTGTTCCAGCGGGTGCACCAGATCATCGGCGAATGGCTGCCGGCGGAGAATTTTTGCGTGGCGCTTTACGATCAGCAGCGCGATCAGCTGAGTTTTCCCTACCATATTGACGACCGCCGCCAACCGCACACGGTCGACCGTAACTGTGCCGAGATCGTGCGCAGCGGCCAGCCCCTGTTGCTGAACATTGAAGGCGCACCCTCTTGCCTGGGCGTGCCGTTGAATTCACAGAACGGCACCATTGGTGCGTTGTTGGTAAAAAGCAGCGGTGGCGAGCGCTACACCGAACACGACCTGGAGCTGCTGCAATTCGTCTCGGCCCAGGTCGCGGCGGCTATCGAGCGCAAGCAATTGCATGCACGCCTGGAGTACATGGCGCGCTACGATCAACTGACTCATCTGCCCAACCGGGCTTTCCTCCACGAGCGCCTGAAGAGCGCATTGGTCCGGGCGCGGAGCGAGGGGGCGCTACTGGCGTTGCTTTATGTCGATCTGGACAAATTCAAGCAGGTCAACGACAGCTTTGGGCATGCGGTGGGCGATCTGCTCCTGCAGGAAGTGGCCCGGCGCCTGCAACGATGTGTCCGGGATACCGATACCGTGGCGCGTATCGGTGGTGACGAATTCGTTATTCTGCTGGAGCATCTGCAACTGCCGGAGCACGCGAACCGGGTGGCCGACAAGGTCCGCAGCCTGCTGCGCGAGCCCGTGCTATGGGAAGATTGCGGCCTGATCATCGTGGCGAGTATCGGGATTGCGCTGTATCCGGAAAATGGCGAAGAAGCACAGCAACTGTTCAAGCACGCGGATGAGGCGATGTATGGGGTCAAGCGGGGGGCGGTGACGCACTGATAAAGGCGATTGTAGTGATTTGTATCTGTGTTTGTACAAAATCGCTAAAGTTCGGTGGTTTCAGGTCGATGTCAAGGAGACCTAAACCTGAATGAGCTTCTGCCATGGTTTCCATCAGTAGCGTTACCATCAATACCCCCACTGTCGTTCCCGCATCGTCTGCGCTCGGTACTGCGAATTCCGCCAATGCCGGTAAAGACGGCAAGACCGAAGCTGAAAGCTCGACAGGGGTCAAGGTCAATTTGTCCGGTGCCGGGGTCGATGCGTCCAAAGCCGCCCAGGCCCAGGCGGCGGCCTCGGAACCGCCGGGGATCAAGCAACTGCGCAAGCAGATCGAGCAGATTCAGAAGATGATCGCCCAGAAACAGGCCGAACTGCAGCGACTTCAGGCGAACAAGAGCATGAGTCCGGATCAGAAGGCAGCGCAGGTCAACGCCCTGAATACCGAGTTGTCGGCCCTGTTCGGGTCGTTGGCCACTCTGAACAGCTCGTTGATCTCGGCCTTGAAGAAGCAGGCTGACGGGAAGTAAAGGCTGATTCAGGTGGCAAGGCGTGATCGGGGTTGACCAGGCTCTTTCAGGCTGCCGCGATGGAGGCAAATGTCAGGCCTGTGGCATGTACAACCCGTTTCATTGATTGTCAGAATACTGCTGATTAGCTGCGTTTCCGTTCCGGCATTGGCGGCGACGACTAAAACCGTAAACACCCTACCTACACGGCCAGGGGTAACGGAACGATTTGTTCTGATTACACCTGACCGCCCGCTAGCCAGTCTGATCTTGTTTTCTGGAGGGAATGGTCAGTCGTCGATATACCCTCCGACGGGGTTGAGCGAGACAGTTACCGATATGCTCAGTTACAACGGAGCCGAAAGCGTAGTAGTGCAAAAGGTGAGTGATTGGGTCAAGGCTCATTCGACCCACTAGTCTCCCTCCTCAGAAAAAACTTTCTCTTTAGATCGTAAGAACGTAATCGCCTGTTCGTAGCCGAGCGCTGGGACTGGGCCTGTACGCTCGAAAAGTGGTGGGAAAGATGAGGGATGGAGTTTTATATCAAAAAAAATGAATTCAAATAGCAATATTTTGCGTTTGTCAGCCACGTCCAGCGTTGCCAAAATATCGGCCTGACTCCAACGAATGCTCTTTTTCGTGCCTCCCCCGGTACACCGGCTCATTAATATTAATGAGCCTTTTTTATTCAGTGTGAAAAATGATCAAGTCTGCTTTGTCGGGTTTTTATCCGGCACCCTCGAATACCAAGCCCAGAGAATGGTTGCGCGCATCAGTGGGGGCGTGTGCAGGTGTTCTTGTGACGGCCCTGGTGTGCCAATACTTCTATGGGCTGGAGCTGACGCTTCATCTTGTAGGGCCCGTCGGCGCATCGGCTGTTTTATTGTTCGCTGTTTCTACGGGCGCGCTGGCTCAGCCCTGGTCGATCGTCGGCAGTTATTTTGTCGCTACGGTGGCTGCGCTGGTAGCAGTGCCGCTACTCGGTCATTCGTTCCTGAGTGCCAGTGTCGCCGTGGGATTGGCCATTGGCGGCATGTGCATGCTGCGTTGTCTGCACCCTCCCGGTGGGGCTGTGGCGCTCTGTGTGGTCTTGTCTCAAACCGATTTGGCACCCTTGGGGCTGCAGGTTTTTTATCCCGTGATGCTGAATGCCGGGGTTCTCTTGGGGTGTGCGCTGGTATTCAACAATCTGACAGGGGTTCGTTACCCTAAAGCCCATATCAATCCATCGGCAGAGATCAATCACACCAGGGACATCCCGCCGTTCGAGAGGCTAGGTTTTAATAGTGATGACCTGGACGCAGCCCTGGCGGATATTGACGGATTTGTTGACGTTACGAGAGAGGATCTGGAAAGTATTATTCGATCCACTGAAAAGCATGCTTTAAGACGGAGCATGGGGGATATTCAAGCTTCCCATATCATGTCGAGGGACGTGCTGTCAGGGACGCCGGAAACCACTATTAAAGAGGCGGTGCGGATCCTGATGCACCACCACATCAAAACCTTGCCGGTGTTGAATGAAGAAAAACATATTGTCGGCATTATCAGCCTGACGGATATTATCAAGCACCCGGTAACCCGTCGGAGTCGCGGGTTGTCAGGCGTATTTGGGGGCAAGAAAAAAACCTTGTTGAAAGACATCATGCATGCCCCCGTGACCTGTGTCACGACAACGGCCCACATGGTTGAGCTGATACCGTTATTATCAAAGCAGGGTTTGCACTGTATTCCGGTCCTGCAAGATGACGTGTTTGTTGGGGTGATCACACAGACGGACTTGATCGCGGCCTTGCACCGCGATCTGATCGTGCACCTGCATTAGTCAGATCAGTGGGTCCCAGCGTTGAGACCAATCGCTATCCCGAGTGACAATGTCTTTCAATAGTTTTATGGCAAGCTGCAGTTCGGTTGATGATCGGCTACGGGAGTAGACCAGGAAGGTCGGGTAGCTGAATTCAGGCGCTGAGCTGACGCGCTCAAGAATGCCGCTTTCAATATAGGATTGCACGACGCGGGTCCTGAAGTAGCCGGCCCCGCCATTGTCGAGGATATATTGCAGGGCTACTGGCCCGAGGTTGAAGGAAAGCGCCGCCTTTGCCTTCTCCGGCAGGGCCGCATCATGGGATTGCCGAAAACCATCGCCCCAATCAATGTAGACATAAGGTTCAGGCTTGGCGATCAGGCGGACCAGTATCAATTTCTCTTCGAGAATCTGCTCGACCTGCAGGTCGGGCCAGTAGGCCGGTTGATAAACCAGGGCCGCATCTAAAAGGCCGAGCTCCAATTGCCGCAATAGCATTGAGCCGTCCCTGATCTCGGTTTTGATGGCATGGGTCGGTATTGATTTCTGGATCTCGCGCACCCAATCCAGAATAAGCGGATTACATAAACTGACTTCGCCACCGATATGCAATATTTTATGGAAACCTTCGGGCAAGGGTAAATCCCTGACTGCGGCCTCCCAGGTTTGCACCAACTGGTTGGCATAGACAACGAAGGCTTCCCCGTCCGCGGTCAGTTTGGCCCCCGCTTTATTGCGCACAAACAACTTGCTGTTGAGGCTGCTTTCCAGCTTTTGCACGCGTGCGGTGATCGCCGTCTGGGTGACATGCAATCGCTGCGCGGCGGCAATCAGACTGCCGCATCTGACGATTTCCAGGAAGGTTTTAGCCAGCTCGATATCCATGCTCATGCGCCAAAAAATACGTTATGGAGCCATGCGAGGCAGGCCTTGTAAAGGTCAGTCTGAGGGTGTTTTTTCCAATTTTTAGCCAGACTTTTCGAATATGGCCTTTTGTTATTACTGGCAGCTCTCTAGAATCCGCTCCGCGCTCCGGCCATGGAGGCGCTATGCCATCAATTAGGGAAGTCATCATGCAAATGGGAAAAATTCTGGGGTTGGCCCTGGTGCTCGGACTCAGTGGTTGCGCCAGCTTTACCAAGGACGAAGTGGCGCCGGTGAAGCTGCCGTCGATGTCCAGTTATTCGAACAAGCCGAATGTTTATGTGGACTTCAAGTTCTACCAAGGTGTGCCAAAAAACGCTTCAGCCGTTGAAATTCCGCAAGCGCGCGACATGCTCAAGCCTGAACTACAAAAAGTGTTGAACGATTCCGGGCTCTTTGGTCGGGTCACGCTGGATGAGTTCCAGAAGCAGCCTGGTGATTACAACCTGCGTCTCAAGGTTTACAACCATCCGGCAGGTGGTGGTCAGTTGGTCATGGGCTTTATCAGTGGCCTCAGCCTTATGATCATCCCGGCGATGGCCACTGATCAATACAGCATGAGTCTCGAAGCGGTTGACCAACAAGGGGTGTCAATCAGCAATGCGAGCAACCATGACTCTATCAATACCTGGATGGGGATCTGGTTTGTGCCTTTGATGGGCAATACCCCGAAAGCGGCGATCAGCGACACCTTCAGCCGCCAGGTCAATGCGCTGCTCAAGCAAATGGTCGAGAGCAATAGCCTGAAATACTCGGCACTTGACTCCGGCGTTCCCCGGGTCTGATAAACAAAGGGCCGCAATAATAGCGGCCCTTTTTACCTTTATTTCAAGGCCTGAATGAACTGCGGATCGCTGTACAAGGCGTTCAGCAAATCACGCACCATCGGGTTGTAGGCGTTGGCGGCATTCGGAATCGCAATGAATCCGAAAAAGCTGCTGCTCCACTCGTGGTTCACGTCCTTGGTCGCGTCATAGACCACCTCATTGCCCTTGAGCAAAGTAAAGCGAGCAGAGAGCTGCCCTGTACCGGTACTGGCTCCTGCCGTCAGCTCATTCTTGACCAGCAATACATTCAGGTGTCGCTCTGCTCGCGGATCCAGCAGGCCGGCTTTGCGCAGCTCTTCGTTGATAGCTTGCTGAATGTGCAGGGGGATGCTGCCACTCGGCGAACGAATCGGGTTAGCCCGAACCGTCAGCGAGCCCTGGCCAGAGGCTGCTTTCACCTCGGCATTGCTGATCGATTGCAGCGGTGGGGTCTGCTTGAGCTGTTGGACATTCGCGAAGTTCGGCTCATAAGGCATCATGGTTACACCACAACCTTGCAGCAGCAGGGCGAGCAGGGGGACCAACAGAAGGGATTTTTTCACGGCATATCCTTGCGTGAGTGTAGGGAGGCCGGATTATCGTTAGATGGCCTATGGCTATCAACCATGTTTCAGCTTTGGATGGAGAAAATGAAGGAAAGGGGAGCTGAGCTTCCCTTTCGTGGCCTGCCTGTTCCCGTCAGTTCGCTGCAGCTGGCGGTTCTTCTTCCAACAGCGAATCCACCTGCCGTTGAGCCAGCTCAATCAGATGCACTATGCCCATCGCCACCTTGCGATGATGCTAGATCGTTTCGGTGGATTGTCTTGCGGCAGATAGTGGGACAAGGCGCGGTCGGCGGCTTTGGGGTCGATGGTTTCTATGTTGAATGAACGCGGTGGGTTGGGGGGCGGTCCTGGAATAGGAGGGTATGAATTAAGCTGAAGTGATCCTGCCTCTCGATGTTCGTGCCGTGTCATGCGTCCAAAAGGATTAGCAGGCAGTTGCGCGGGTATGAGGAGGTTTTAAAGTCATTCCGTTCCCGCAAGGGGCTTGTGAGACTCTGAGGATCCTGGGCAACCAGCAATCGTAGAGCCGGACAGGTAGAGGGGTGATGACAGGCCGATCTGTCTGTGAATGAGGCGCCGAAAGGCGCCTTTGTCGTTTCTGGGGGAGGCGTTATTTTGGACGCTCAACCGCGATCCCGACCATAAAAAAACCGGCCTCCAGGGCCGTTTTTTTTGTCTTCGTCGCGCTGTTCAGCAACGTCGGACTGGATTTGATTGGAGCGGGTAGAGGGAATCGAACCCTCAACTAAAGCTTGGGAAGCTTTCGTTTTGCCACTAAACTATACCCGCAGATCGAACGGCTGACTTTGTACCAGATGTGGCCGGGGATTTGAAGTTTTTCTTTGGAAATCTGTGTTTTAACGCGGGCGTCGGGTCGGCGGTAGTGCCGGGAAGGCCAATACCCTTCAGCAGGATCGAGCGTGGCTCCTGTCGGTGCTGGACTTGCCTGCGAGACTTCTGCTGGCCACTCGGGCCTCTTCGCTGGCAAGCCAGGCTCCTACAAGGGATTTGCGTTCATCGAGGGATTTGCTTTCGTTCGCCAGAACTGGGCAACCCCGCGATAGCCCACGTTCACATGGCCTGTGCATGGTGCTCCTGAACATGTCGGTAGTACCGCGATCGACTTTCCTGGTGCGTCGGCTTGAGGAACTCCAGCAACGCATGACGGCTGTCGCGGCAGGCGGACTTGTGTTCCATGTCGAGAAAGTGCCCGGTGCTGCGAATCGTGCTGAAGTGGCTGTGGCGCACATGCTGGCCAAACTGCAGCGCATCCTTGGGCGAGGTGTATTCGTCCCATTCGCCATTCATGAACAGCACCGGTACTTCGATTCGTTTCGCTGCCGTCAGGTAGCACAGCCGGTCACTGTTGAGCACATGGCCGATATGGAAGTGCATCTGCTCGTATTCATGCTCGGCCAGGCTGCTGACATGCCGGTAGTTGTAGCGCTTGAACAGCGACGGCAAATGCTTGCCGATGGTGCTGTTGACCAGGTGGCCCATGCGGTCGCGGTCGCAGGCGCGGAGGTAGCCGACGCCCCGTTCCAGATAGTCGCGCATCGGTTCGCTGAGCACCGGCGAGAAGGAACTGATCACCGCCTTTTCGATCCGCCGTGGCTGATGCGCCAGGGCCACCAGGGTCGCCGCACTGCCCCAGGAAAAGGACATCACGTGCTCGGCGGCGAAGTGGTCGATCAACTCCAGGAGGATCTGCCCTTCGACTTCCTTGGTCAGCATTTTCTCGTGACGGTTGTGGGCCTTGGACTTGCCCGCGTAGGGCTGGTCGTAGCACACGACGTTATATTGCGGGTGCAGGTTCTTCACTGTCTGTGCAAACGACGCAGTGGTGGCCATCGAGCCGTTGACCAGGATGATGGTCTTTTCTGCGGCATCTGCGCGATAGAACTCCGTGTAAACCCGATACTGCCCCTGTATATCCAACACAGCAATTTCTGGCCTCATGTCAAAAGACTCCTGGCAAGCGGGTATGCGCGCAACGAACTGTGCACGAGCTATATGACAGGTAGGCATTCGCCTGGAATGTTGCAGGCCCATGTCGGTCCGTTGAAGCCTGGCCGACGGGTATTGTTATAGGCGGGCAATCTGCCGGAGAGCGGGAGCCGGTGGGCCTCGCAGCCGACAAAGAGTTTCTTGGAATAGTCATGTGACTCGTCAGTCATATTTTGGCTGACGGTCTGATTCAAGCAGGCATGTGCCGATTGTGCAAGGAACGATTTGTCATAACTCGGTGACTTCTGCTCAGCGGTCGTCGTCGCGCTCAGATCCGGTCGATTTCTTCGCTGCGTAGCGGGCGGTATTGTCCCGGGGCCAGTTGTTCATCCAGCACCAGCGGCCCCATGGCTTCACGGTGCAGGCGCAGGACCTTGTTGTCGAAGTGGCCGAACATGCGCTTGACCTGGTGATAACGGCCTTCGACGATGCTCAACCGGGCGCTGCGCGGGCCGAGCAACTCCAGCGTGGCGGGCTGGGTGGTGAGGTCTTCGAAGGCGAAATACAGGCCACGGGCGAAACTTTCGGCGTACTCGGGGCCGATGATTTGCTCCGTCTCCACGTAGTAGACCTTGGGCAGTTTGGTCTGCGGCTGGGTCAGCCGGCGCGACCACTGGCCATCGTTGGTCAGGATCATCAGCCCGGTGGTGTTGAAGTCCAGGCGGCCGGCGATGTGCAACTCGGCGGCTTCGGGTTCGTCGATCAGGTCGAGGACGGTGCGGTGCTCCGGGTCGCGGGTGGCACTGACGCAGCCCTGGGGTTTGTGCAGCATGAAGTAGCGTGGCGGGCGGCCTGCCTGCAGCACGTCGTCGTCGACCTCGACCTGGCTGAACTCGCGAACTTCATGATGGGGATCGGCGACGATCAGGCCGTCGACCTTGATTCGTTTTTGCACCAGCAACAGGCGCACCTGCTGGCGGTTGAAGCGGGGCAGGTTGCTGAGGAAACGGTCAAGGCGCATGGCTGAAAACTTCGGGGTGGGCGAGCATTTTAGGTTATGGCGCAGGGGCTGGGGGCGCCTTCAGTTGCTCGTCCACTTGCGCGCAACGCGGACACAGGCAGGCGGCGTTGCGCACTTCGTCGGGCAAGGCTTCGAGTATCGCCGGGTCGATGCTGACGCTGTAGCACCAGCAGGGCCGGTCGGCTGTGCGCGGGTCGGCCAGGGTGCAGTCATTGCGTGCACCGCAGGCCGGGCAGAGGCCTGGGTTATTCATGGGCGGATTTCGACAGGTCGCTGCAGACGCGGTTGCGTCCGCTCTGTTTGGCCCGGTACAGCGCATGATCGGCCCGGGCCAGCAGGCTGTGCAGGGTGTCGTCAGGTTGCAGCGAGGTCAGGCCGATACTGACGGTTAGTTGCAGGTTTTGGCTGTTGTAGCTGTAGCGTTGTTGTTCGATATGCTGGCGAATTTTCTCGGCGATCAGTTGGGCATTGGCGCCGTCGGTGTCCTTGAGCAGGACAATGAATTCCTCGCCACCCCAGCGGCAAATGATTTCCGACTGACGCAGGCAGCCTTCCAGGTCCCGGGCAAATCCGCTCAGTACGGCATCGCCGGCAAGGTGGCCGTGGCTATCGTTGAGTTGCTTGAAGTGATCCAGATCCAGCAGCAGCGCGGTCAGCGGCTTGGGTTCGCGGTGAGCCTCGTGCAAAGCCTGGGCCGCCAGCAGGTCGAAGCCCCGGCGGTTGGGCAGGCCGGTGAGGCTGTCGAGGGTCGCCAGGGCCTGGATCTTGCGCTGATAGCGATGGATCACGCGGTTGAGCAGGGCCAGCACGATCAGGGTCACCACCAGGCAGATCAGCAGGTTCAGGTACAGCGACTGGCGAATCCCGCTGAGGGCGCCGTCTTCGCGCTTGTCGACGAACAGGTACCAATTCAGCTCCGGAATAAAGCGCACATTGAGGAAGTGCTCCTTGCCGTCCGGCTCCGTGTACTCGTAGCTGCCATCGTGGGGCTTGGGCAGCTTGGCCTGCAGGTTCTTCATGCTCGCCAGGTCGTTCAGCGACTGCCCGGCCGGGGCACCTTCGGGGCCGCCGTCGGCACCGGTCAGTACGAGGCGGCCGAAGGTGTCGACGAAGTACACGCTGCGCTGGTAGCGCTGCTGGTACTTGTCCATCAGCTTGACCACCGCGTCCACGGTCAGGCCGACACCCGCCGCGCCGATGAAGTGCTCGTCGTAGTCGAAGACCTTGTAATTGATGAAGAAGGTCAGGCGGTTATTGTTGGCGGTGTCCGGATCGACATTGATCTCGTAGGGCGCCTGCATGTCCCGCACGCGGAAATACCAGAGGTCGTTGGGGTCGTCGATGCGGATTTTCTTCAACACGCCCTTGGCCTGGTAGTAGGTCAGGTTGCTGGCGGATATGAAGAAGGCGGTGTAGGTGCCGTAGTGGGTCATGACCTCGTTGAGGTAGCGGGTCATCTGCTGCGGGTCGCGTTCGCCGGCCACCACCCAGTCACGCATGAAGGTGTCGCGGGCCATCATCGAGGAAATCAGCACCGGGCGGACCAGGTCCTTCTGGATTTCCGAGTAGACCGTGTCGGAGGTCAGGGGCAGTTCGGTGTTGACGATACCGTCGCGGATCGAGGCGCGCGAGGCATAGTAGCTGAGCAGGGAGGTGGCGAGGAAACCGCTGGCGAGCAGGGCGATCAGCGTCAGGATCAGCGAGCGTTGCGAGTAGAGTACTGAGCGAAGCGGCATGACGATTCCGTAGGCGGGTTCCCGATGGACGCATTCTAGTGGCACGGATAAAAAATGCCTGCACATTTTGCAGGGAGTTCGGGCGTCCCGACCACGGCTTGCTGAATGCTTCCGTATAGGCGGTGGCGGTCTACGCTCCTGTGCGACCAACACGAATGAGGGCTGCATCATGGGGTTTGCTTTAACACGGGCCTTGTCAGGCTGTTTGATGTTGCTGTGCCTGGGGTCGGCGCTGGCAGCGACCGCACCGGCGGATGAGGCGCCGGCGGCCAAGGCGCTGTTGGAAAAGGCCGTGGCTTATTACCGCGACCAGGGCGACAAGGCATTCGCGGCGTTCAGTCGCCAGGGCGAGTTCGTCGATCAGGACCGCTATGTGTTTGTGGTCGACACCCGAGGGGTGATGCTGGCCAGCGGTGGGCCGTCTTCAGCGTTGATCGGGCGCGACGTATCCGAGGCCCTGGGCCTGGATTTGCGCAAGGCATTCAAGGACACGCTCAAGACCCCGGAAGGCAGCGGCATCCACGAGGCCGAGTATCGCTGGCAGAACTGGAATGATGGCAAGGTCGAGCGCAAGCGGGTGTTTTTCCAGAGGGTCGGTGAGCGCATCCTCGCGGTCGGTTATTACCTGCCCCGAGCCTCGCCGCAGCAGGCCGAAGCCTTGCTGGCCAGGGCGGCGACCGATCTGGGCAAGGACAAGCAGGCCACGCTCGAGTCGATCAATGCACTGGGTTTCCTGGAGGACGACCTGTATGTCTTCGTGGTGGACCTGAAAACCCATCGTTACCTGGCCCACGGGACCAACCTGCGACTGGTGAACACCGACTTCAGCAAGATCAGGGACCCCGACGGCAAACCGGTGGGGGAGCCGATCCTGGCGCTGATGGCCAAGCAGGAGCGCGCAGAGTATGAGTATCGCTGGAAGAACCCGGTGACCGGAAAGATCGAAGACAAGCATGCCTACCTGAGGCGGGTCGGGCAGTACCTGGTGGCGGTCGGCTACTACAGCCCTTGACCGACCCCACCAGGGAATTCCTTCGACTAGCGGGCCTTGTCTTCGCGCCCGCGCAGGACCTTGTTCGGCATCGCCAGCGCCGCCGCCAGACCCAGCAGGGCGACGGCGGCGCTGATCAGCAGCAGGTGCCGGAAGGTCAACAGCAGCTCGGCGCGCAAGGCGTCGCGCGCCGGACCTTCAGCGCTGTTCAGGCCTTCGAGCAGGGCATTGCCCGAACTGCCTTCGGTGACCAGCGAAGCGCCGGCCAAATGGCTCAGGCTGGAGTCCTGCAACAGCGCCAGCAACAACGCCGACATCAGTGCCACGCCCATCGCGCCGCCGAGGGAGCGGAACAGGTTGGTGGTGCTGGTGGCGACGCCGATATCGTGCTGTGCCACGGAGTTCTGCGTACCCACCAGCGAGGTCGGGAACTGCAGGCCGCCGGCGATCCCGCTGAGCAGCATGAACAGGCTGCTGAGCAGCACCGCCTGGGGTGGGGTAAACGCCATGCCGAGGATGCTCAGCGGCATCAATAGCGCACCGATCAGGATCAGCGGTTTGTAGTAGCCGGTCACCGAGGTCCGCCGTCCGGCAAAGTAGGCGCCCATGGGCAGCCCCATCGCCAGCGGCAGCAAGTGCAGGGCCGCGCTGTCGGCGCCGGCCCCGGTCACGCTCTGGAAGCGCAGGGGCATCAGTACGGTGAGGGAGATCGCCTGGAAGCTGGTGAAGAATATCGTGCACCAGCACAGCAGGGCGTTGCGGTTGAGGAACAGGTGCATCGGCAGCAAGGGCTCCACGGTGCGCCGTTCGTGCAGGACAAACAGCAGCAGGGCGATCAGCGCCGTGACCAGCAGGCCCAGGACCTGCCCGTCATTCCAGTGGTGGCCCTGGCCGATGAAGGTGATGCCCAGCAGCAGGGCGGTCAGGCCGATGATCATCAGCACGGTGCCGAGATAATCGATGATCGGCTTGCGCTGCGGTATCGGCAGGCCGACCAGGGTGCGGTGGGCCACCAGCCAGGCACCCAGGCCCAGCGGCAGGTTGATCAGAAACACCCAGCGCCACGACAGGTACTCGGTCATATAGCCGCCGAGGACCGGCCCGGCCACGCTGGCCACCGCGTACATGCTGCTGAAATAACCCTGGTAACGGCCGCGTTCGCGGGGCGGGATGATGTCGCCGATAATCGCCTGGCTGACCGAAATCATGCCGCCAGCGCCGATGCCCTGGATGATCCGCGCCAGCACCAGTTGCTCCATGCTCTGGGCCATGCCGCAGAACAGCGAGGCAAGGGTGAACAGGCCCATGCCGAACAGCATCAGCCGGCGTCGACCGTAGAGATCGCCGAGCTTGCCGTAGATCGGCACGGCCACGGTCATGGCTACCATATAGCCGGAAATCACCCAGGCGAGCAGGCCGACATCCTTGAATTGGGCGGAGATGGCGGGCATCGAGACAGCGACAATGGTCTGGTCCAGCGCACCGAGGAAAATCGCCAGCATCAAGGCGATCAGGATACTGCGAATCGCCGGCTTCGTTTGGCCGGGCTGATTGAGATTGGTCACGGTAGAACCTGCAAGCAGTGGTTGACCCGCTCACCAGGCAAGTGCGCGGGGATGCTTGCCAGTGTACTCGATAGCCTGCTATTCGATAGCCTCGTAAGTACAACCGCCGAGATTATCTCAATGCACTCAGGCTGGCCGTATGGGGCACGCAGAAATCCAGGTGGCAGGTGGATAACCCCCGTGGCGTCTGTCGTATCTGTTCTACCCGCCAGGCCGCGGTGGCGTAGAGCGCTACAACGGCGGTGACAGCTAATACGGCGGCACACTTTCTTGTTTTTAGAATATTCATGCTCTTGACCTCTGACTCTGCCGAACTCAGTTCGCTAGAAGGTACTGATTCAAGCCTAGGTCAGTTGTCGGGAGTTGCCAGTCATACCTGGCATATCGTCGGTGCGCTATTCAGCCGGTGGATCGGCCAGTCCTTATAATCCCTCGTCCCAGAGTGGCACTTCGGGAAAGCGCCGCACCAGGAAGTCGAGCATGCTGCGCAGCGTCGCCGGCATGTGTTTGCGTGAGGCGTACACCGCATAGATGTTCATCAGTATCGGTTCGGCCTGGGGCAGCAGGCGCACCAATTCGCCTCGTTTGATATAGGCCCCTGCCTGGTAGGTGGGCAGCATCGAGATACCGGCCCCGGCGATCACCGCCTGCATCAGGGTGCTGGCCTCGTTGGCGCTGATATTGCCCTGCACCGGCACTGAAACCTGTTCTCCGTCCTGCTTGAAATGCCAGAGGCTTTTGCCGAAGTAGGAGTGGGTCAGGCAGTTGTGTCGGCTCAGGTCTTCCACCCGCTGCGGCGCCGGATGTTCGCGCAGATAGGCCGGGGAAGCGCAGATCACCGAGCGACAGACGGTCAGTCGGCGGGCGATCAGGTTCGGGTCCAGCTCGGTGCTGGTGCGAATCGCCAGGTCGATGCGCTCGTCCACCAGGTTCACCGTGCGGTCGAGCATCTGCAGGTCGACGCTGACACCCGGATGATGCTTGACGTATTCGGCCATGGCATCGGCCAGTTGTGCCAGGCCGAATGAGGTGCTGACGCTGATCCGCAACAGCCCGCGCGGCGCCTCGTCCGGTACGCTGACGGCGGCTTGCAGGTCCGCCGACAATTCCAGCATCTGGCGGCAGCGTGGCAGGGTTTCGTTGCCGGCGGCGGTCAGGCTCAGCTTGCGGGTGGTACGGTGCATCAGCCGGGCGCCGACCCAGTCCTCCAGCTCCGCGAGGTAGCGCGATACCACTGGGCGCGACAGGTCCAGATGGTCGGCCGCCGCCGACTGGCTGCCCAGGTCGACCACCGTGACGAATACCCGCATTGCTGTAAGACGATCCATGATTTGACCACTTTCAGAAACAAACTATGTTCCAGCATCGCATTTTTTGTATCGGTTCGGGCAACTAAGCTCTGTTCATCGCCATCACGGCCAACAGATCTCGGAGTTGCACATGATCGGATTGTCTTTGTTTCGTCGCCTCTTGCTCGCCAGCGCCACCCTGGGTTTTGTCGCCCACGCGGCGGCAGCCCAGCCGGCCTTGACCCTGGATGTCTACAATCCTGGGACCTCGGCGATTTTCCCGGTGAGTTCGGTGCTGGTCAGCGGTGAGAAGGAGGCAATCCTGGTGGATGCCCAGTTCGGCAAATCCCAGGCCGAACAACTGGTGGAGAAAATCCGCGCCAGCGGCAAGCAACTGACCACCATCTACATCAGCCATGGCGACCCGGACTACTACTTCGGCCTGGATACCCTTACCCAGGCGTTCCCCCAGGCCAAGGTGCTGGCATCGGCGCCGACCGTGGCGCATATCAAGGCCACCGTCGACGGTAAGCTGGCTTTCTGGGGGCCGAAAATGGGCGCCGATGTGCCGGCGCACACGGTGGTGCCCCAGGTGCTCAAGGGCGATCGCCTGACGCTGGAAGGGCGTGAGCTGAAAGTTATCGGTTTGAACAGCCAGCAACCGGATCGCACCTTTGTCTGGATTCCGTCGATCAAGGCGGTCGTGGGCGGTGTGGTGGTGGCGGAAAACATCCATGTGTGGATGGCCGACACCCAGACCGCGCAGTCCCATCGGGCCTGGTTGGCAACGCTGCAACACATCCAGGCGCTGAAACCCAAGACCCTGGTGCCCGGTCATTTCCTTGGCGACAGCTCGCGTTCCCTTGCGGCGGTGCAATTTACCGCGGACTACATCAAGGCCTTCGACGAAGAGACCGCCAAGGCCAAGGATTCCGCTGAACTGATTGCGGCGATGAAGAAGCGTTATCCGGGCCTCGGCGAGGAGTCCTCCCTGGAGCTCAGCGCCAAGGTCGCCAAGGGCGAGATGAAGTGGTGAGTTCGCTCACCTGTTGATTGGACGTATCTGTAGATCAGCCTTCCTGCTCCCTGGGCGGGAAGGCCCCCTCGACGCACAGCGTCATTCGATTGGAACTGGAGAGTGTCATGAGCAAGATTGCAATCATTGGTGCCACCGGCCGTGCCGGTAGCCAGTTGCTGGAAGAAGCCCTGCGTCGCGGCCACAGCGTGACCGCCATTGCCCGTAACCCGGCGAAGATCGCCGAGCGTGCCGGTGTGGTGAAAAAGGCGGTCGATGCGCTGGATGCCGCGGCGCTGGAAGCGGCGGTTGCCGGTCACGATGTGGTGATCAGCGCCGCGCATTTCGCCACCCTGCCGGCCGCGGCGGTGATCGGTCCGGTGAAGAAGGCCGGGGTCAAGCGCCTGCTGGTGGTCGGCGGTGCCGGTTCGCTGCTGTTGCCAGGTGGCGGTCGGGTGATCGACAGCCCGGGCTTTCCGGCGGAGTACAAGGCTGAGGCCAGTGCGGGGGCGGAGTTCCTTGAGAGCTTGCGCCAGGAAAAGGAACTTGATTGGAGCTTTCTGTCGCCGTCGGCGGAGTTTGTCGAAGGCGAGCGTACCGGGCACTTCCGCCTGGGCAAGGATGACCTGCTGGTGAGTGCCGAAGGTCGCAGCTGGATCACCTTTGCCGATTACGCCATCGCCCTGCTGGATGAAGTCGAGAAACCGGCACACTCGCGTCAGCGCTTCGCCGTCGGCTACTGAGTTTTAGCGATACACCGTGCCTCCCGTGGGAGCCGGCTTGCTGGCGATGAACGATAACGCGGTCTGTCTGAGACACCGCGGCGTCTGCATCGCCAGCAAGCCGGCTCCTGCAGGTCTTATCAAACCCGCGCGGCCGCCTGCGCCACCAGCCACTCCATCAACTCCCGCAACTCTGGCGCCGTCCCGGCCCGTTCCGGGTAGACCAGGTAATACGCCTGCCCGGTGCGCACCCGCAGATCGAACGGCATGACCAGCCTTCCGGCACTCAGGTCCTCGCCGATCAACGCCCAATCGCCAATTGCCACGCCCGTGCCCTGGGATGCCACGCTCATCGCCAGGTCCAGGGTGTCGAAATGCTGTCCCTTGCTGATATTGCTGACCCGCGCGCCCGCGACCTTGAGCCAGGCTTCCCAGTCCCGTTGGTCGCGCGTGGGATGCAGGAGCATATGCTGCTCGAGGTCGGCGAAGCTGTTCAGCGGCACCGGACCTTCCAGCAGTTGCGGTGAGCAAACCGGCGTCAGTTGCTCGTCGAACAGATGGTGAGACGCCACCGAGGGCCCCGGCGCCGGGCCATAGACCACGGCGGCATCGAATTCTTCCCGGCGGAAATCCACCGCGTGCTGCACCGTGGTGGTCAGCTCCACGGGCACGTCCGGGCGCTCCTTCTGCCATTGCAACAGGCGTGGCAGCAGCCAGCGCATCATGCAGGTCGGGGCCTTGAGTTGCAGGGCCTCGCGCCGGGCGCCGACCTGATCCACCGCTTCGTCGATCAGGTTGAACACCTGCTGGATCCGCGGAAACAACTCGCGGCCCTGGGCCGTCAGGCTCAGGCCACGGGCCTGGCGCTGGAACAGCGCATAACCCAGGTGGCTCTCCAACCCGGCGATCTGCCGGCTCACCGCCCCCTGGGTGATGTGCAGCAGCTCGGCCGCGCGGGTGAAGTTGCAGCACTGGGCGGTGACCAGGAAGGTATGCAGAGCGGGCAGCGGTGGCGGACGTTTCATGGCGGGGCAGCTCAGGCATGACGACAGGACATGCCTAGTATGACTATTTTTGCCTTGTGCCCGCCATCGGCCAAACGCTCCAATAACCCTATCGCTGTGCTCATCGGCAGCATGGCTTATACGAACAAGAAGGGCGGGACAGATGGCGACGTGCGGCGAAGTATTGGTCAAGTTACTGGAAGGTTACGGGGTCGAGCAGGTGTTCGGCATTCCCGGCGTGCATACCGTGGAGCTCTATCGCGGGCTGGCATCATCGAGCATCGAGCATGTCACGCCGCGCCATGAACAGGGCGCCGGCTTTATGGCCGACGGCTATGCCCGCACCAGCGGCAAGCCGGGTGTGTGCTTTATCATCACCGGCCCCGGCATGACCAATATCACCACGGCGATGGGCCAGGCCTATGCCGACTCGATCCCGATGCTGGTGATCTCCAGCGTCCAGTCCCGCAGTCAACTGGGCGGTGGGCGCGGCAAGCTGCACGAGTTGCCGAACCAGGGCACGCTGGTCGCGGGTGTTGCAGCGTTCTCCCATACGCTGATGTCGGCGTCCGAATTGCCGGCGGTGCTGGCCCGGGCCTTCGCGCTGTTCCAGGCCGGGCGGCCGCGTCCGGTGCATATCGAGATTCCTCTCGATGTACTGGTGGAAAACGCCGATGCCTTGCTCGACAGTCAGCCGGTGCAGATTACCCGTGCCGGCGCCGCCCCCGCGGCGATCGCGCAAATGGCCGAACTGCTGGCCAAGGCCCGCCATCCGCTGATCCTCGCCGGTGGCGGTGCCATCGATGCGGCCGCCGCGCTGACCCGGTTGGCAGAGCGGCTGGAGGCTCCGGTGGCCCTGACCATCAACGCCAAGGGCATGTTGCCGTCGCGCCATCCGCTGCTGATCGGATCGACCCAATCCATGGTCGCGACCCGTGCCCTGGTGGCGGATGCCGACGTGGTCCTGGCCATCGGCACGGAGCTGGCGGAAACCGACTACGACATCACCTTTGCCGGTGGTTTCGAGATTCCCGGCACCTTGCTGCGGGTCGATATCGACCCGGATCAGACCGTGCGCAACTATCCGCCCAAGGTCGCGCTGGTGTCCGATTCGCGGACCGCCGCCGAGGCGTTGCTCGCCGCCGTCGAAGGCCAGGCGCTGGCTGCACGCCAAGGCGATTGGGGACCGCAACGCGCTGCCGCCTTGCGCGCCGAACTGGATGCGCTTTGGGACGCTCCGACCCGTGCCCAGACGCAATTCCTCAACACCGTTCTCGAGGTGTTGCCGGAGGCGGTGCTGGTGGGTGACTCGACCCAACCGGTCTACACCGGCAACCTGACCCTGAACCCGGAGCACCCACGGCGCTGGTTCAACTCGTCCACCGGCTACGGCACCCTCGGTTATGCCTTGCCGGCGGCCATCGGTGCCTGGTTGGGCGGCGCCAGCGAACGCAGCCAGCGGCCTCCTGTGGTCTGCCTGATCGGCGATGGCGGCTTGCAGTTCACCCTGTCGGAACTGGCCAGTGCGGTGGAAGCGCGGACCCCGATCATCGTGCTGCTGTGGAACAACCAGGGCTACGAAGAGATCAAGAAATACATGGTCAATCGCGCTATCACCCCGGTTGGCGTGGATATTTATACCCCGGACTTTATCGGTGTGGCCCGGGCCCTGGGTTGCGTGGCCGAGGCCGTTTCCGGTGTTGAGACCTTGCGTAGCGCCCTGGAGGCCGCCGCGGATCGCCAGGGACCGACCCTGATCGAAATCGACCAGCACCTGTGGATGGAAGGGGAGGCCTGGTGATGAAAGCGCAAATGAATCAGGACGGCCTCTATATCGACGGCCAATGGCGTTCCGGCAGCGAACAGCTACGGGTGATCAATCCGGCGACTGAGGCTCTGCTCGGCAGCGTTTCCGGTGGCAATGGGCAGGCGGTGGATCAGGCGGTGAGCGCGGCGAACCGGGCTTTTGCCGGTTGGTCGGCGACCACCGGGGCACAGCGTGGCGCTGTACTGCGCAGGATTGCCGAGGGCGTGCGCGAGCGCCGCGAAACCCTGATGCACCTGCAGTCGAGCAACAACGGCAAACCGCTGTTCGAGGCGGGCATCGATGTCGATGATGTGATTGCCACCTTCGAATATTACGCGGGCCTGGCCGAGGCCCTCGACGGGCAGCAGGACAAAACGGTCGAGCTGCCCAGCGACGCCTTCGCCGCCCATGTCCGCCGCGAGCCGTGCGGGGTGGTGGGGCTGATCGTGCCGTGGAATTTCCCGATGGTCACCACTGCCTGGAAGCTGGCTCCGGCCCTGGCCGCCGGTTGCTGCGTGGTGCTCAAACCGTCGGAAGTCACGCCGCTGCCGGAGCTGGAACTGGCGTCGATCATCGCTGAGAGCGGCTTGCCGGCCGGGGTCTTCAACCTGGTCTGCGGCACCGGCCTGGCCGTCGGCGCACCATTGGCGGCCGACCCTCGGGTGGCGAAGATTTCCTTCACCGGCAGCAATGCGGTGGGAGTCCAGGTGATGCAGCGGGCAGCGGAAACCGTGAAGGGCGTCAGCCTGGAACTGGGGGGCAAATCGGCGCTGCTGGTGATGGCCGATGCCGACCTCGATCTGGCGGTTGAGCTCGCCAGTGGCGGCGGTTTCTTCAATGCCGGGCAGATGTGCTCGGCCACCAGCCGGGTGCTGGTGGCGGAGGAGATCGCCGATGAATTCCTGCTGCGCCTCACTGCGCGGGCCGAGGCCATTTGTGTGGCGGACCCGTTCGACCCCGAGGTGGAAATGGGCGCGCTGGTCAACCAGGCGCAATACCAGCGTGTGCTCGCTCATATCGACCGTGGCCTGAGTGTCGGTGCCCGACTGGTCTGTGGCGGCGGACGTCCGCCGGAGCTCGCGCGCGGTTATTTTTTGCGACCGACCATCTTCACCGAAGTGCCCCTGGACAGTGCGTTATGGCGTGAAGAGATTTTCGGCCCGGTGCTCTGTGTGCGCAGTTTTACCAGCGAGGCCGAGGCGTTGGCGCTGGCCAACGACAGCGAGTTCGGCCTGGTGGCCAGCGTGGTCAGCAGCAATGCCCAGACCGCGCAACGTATCGCCAATGCCTTGCAGGCCGGGCTGGTATGGATCAACGCGCCGCAGGTGATCTTCCCGCAAACCGCCTGGGGCGGCTACAAGCAGAGCAGCCTGGGCCGTGAGCTGGGGCCTTGGGGCTTGCAGGCCTTCCAGGAAATCAAACATGTGATTCGCGCCCTGTAAAACAGGGCAGTGCATGCCTCGAAATGAGGCATGCGCCGAGTGCATGGCTTCAATGACAAACTTTCGATTGTTGCCGGTCCCAGGCGACCTCAGGATGAACCCGCCGACTCAGCTACGACCCACGGTCCACGGGGGCTCCAGCGAGATCGAAGACCGGCCGCAGACGTTGCGACCGACCTCATACCTAAAAGAATAAAGGGAGTCCGAAATGGGCCAGTACGACCTGAACAGAAGGCAGTTCATCAAGACCGTGGGCGTCGCTTCGGTGGCCGCCGCCGCCATGAGCATGCCGTTTATCCGGGCCAATGCCAGCGACACCCGCTTCCAGGGCAAGACCCTGAAGCTGCTGACCTGGTCCGATGACACCGGCCTTGCCGCCCTGCGCAATATCGCCGCGACCTTCGAGGCCAAGACCGGCGCCAAGGTCATCGCCGACCGCACCGGCAGCACCTCGGAAATGGTCGCCAAGCTCAAGGCCGGCGGTGATCGTCCGCAGTACGACATCATCACCCTGGCCGGTGTCGGCGCCGAAGGCCTGGCCGCTGCCGGGCTCCTGGAAAAACCCGATCTGAACCGAATTCCCAACCTGGTCGACGTGCCGGAAAAATACCGTACCGGCGCCAACGGCCATGGCATCGGCTACCTGCTCTGGTGCAACAGCCTGGTCTACAGCACCCGCACCGTGAAAGAGGCGCCGGACAGTTATGCGGCGTTGTGGGACAAGGACTTCGCCAGCAATCTGTTCCTGCCGCCGCCGAACTGGACCGAGGCCATGGACCTGATCATCATCGCCGCCAAGCTGGCCGGTGGCGACGAGCACAATATCGAGCCGGGCTTCAAGAAGCTCGCCGAGCTCAAGGACCGCGTGGTCACCCTCGGGGAAAACCCCAACCAGATCGCCGAGCTGTTCCGTACCGGCTCCCTGGACTTGGGCGGCCTGTATGCCCCGGCGTTCTTTCCGAAACAGATCCGTGATCCGGCCTACGGCCTGGGTGCCACATTCGGTATGAAGGAAGGCTTCTACACCGACCTGATGCTCTCGGTGATGCCGAAGAATCGCCCTGGCGATACCGACCTGGCCTACGCCTTTATCGACCATTCGCTCGACCCGCTGGTGCAGGGCAAGATGGCCGAAGACATCTTCAACGGTCCAGTCAATGCCAAGGCGATCATCTCCGCCGAAGCGCGCAAAAGCCCGTACATCCTGACGCCGGAGCAGATTGCCGATAAGGCCATCATGCACGACAACGCTTTCCTGGCGACGGTGCATGACCAGTGGATTCGCCGCTATACGGAAATCTTTTCGTCCTGAGGTTCAGGTCGCGCCAGGATTCGAAGACACCGCGCAACCTGTAGGAGCAGGCGGTCCGTCGTCCCGGCTTGCCCGCGAAGCTTTTGGCGTTCTTGAGGACGCCTTCGCTGGCAAGCCAGGCTCCTACAAGGGACCGCGTTCAATCCTGGCGATCAGGCGTGTCCGCCAGCTTCTGCCTTGTTGATGATTTCTCTCAGTCGAGACTCTTTTTATGGAACACCAACCTCTGACCCGGCCGGTCGGCGTGGTTTTGCCGCGTCCCTCTACGGGGATTTCGCCCACCGCCCGGGCTTGGCTTTTCCTTTCGCCGTCGATGCTGTTTCTTGCCGTGCTGATCCTCGCCAGCCTGCTGGTGCTAAGGATGAGCGTCGGCACCAAGGGCGCCGAATGGACCGGCTTCAGCCTCGCCAGCTATGCGCAACTGCTTGAACCCTACTACCTCAAGTCGTTGCTGCTGACCCTGCGCCTGGCGCTGTTCAGCGCCGTGATCGCGGTGCTGCTGGCGATCCCCGTGGCCTACACCATGTCGCGCCTGACCTCGCCGTTTCTGCGGCGAATCTTCCTCGCCGCGGTGCTCCTGCCGCTGCTGGTCAACCTTTTGCTGCAAAGCTATGGCTGGCTGGTGATTCTCGGTCCCGGCGGCATGCTCAACCAGGCGCTGATGGGCCTGGGCCTGATCAAGCGCCCGATCATGCTGCTATACAACCAGAACGGCGTGTTGATGGGCTTGGTGCAGACCGCTTTTCCCCTTGCGGTCCTGCCGATCGCCAGCGCCATGCGCGGTGTCGCCCGCACCTACGAAGAGGCCGCCGCGACCCTCGGCGCCAGCCGCTTCCAGGTGTTTCGCCAAGTGGTCCTGCCGATGAGCCTGCCGGGCATCATCACTGGCGCGACCCTGGTGTTCGCCTACAACGCCAGCAGCTTTGTCGTGCCCCTGCTGCTGGGCGGTCGGCGTGTACCGATGCTGGCGGTGATGGTCCATGACCAGATTGCCCCGCTGATGAACTGGCCGGCGGCTTCGGCGGCCGGCGTGGTCCTGATCATCACCACCCTGGCGATCATGACCTTGTCCGAATACGTCACCGGCCGTCGGCGCCGGATGCTGGAGTCCTGCCAATGAGCCTGTCGTCGTCCAAACGCCTGTCGATCCTGCCGGGGGAGACCGGGCGCTTCGCCGGGATTCTTTCGGGGATCATCCTGCTGCTGGCGGTGCTGCCGATCCTGACCATGATCGTCATGTCCTTCAGCGGTGCCTCGAACCTCGACTTCCCGCCCAGCAGCTACAGCCTGCAATGGTATCGCGCGGCCTGGCAGACCTTCGTCTCACCCGATAGCAGCGATGTACTGAGCCTGGGCAAGGCGATGACCACCAGTTTGCTGGTGGCCTGCCTGACCATGGTGTTTGCGACCCTGGTGGCGGTGCCCGCCGCTTATGCGCTGGTGCGTTGCGAATTTCGTGGCAAGGCCGTGGCGTTGCAACTGATGTCGCTGCCCCTGGTGTTTCCGATGGTGGTGCTGGGCCTGGCGTTGCTGTTGGTGTTCGACAGCCTGCCATTCCAGATGAGCTTCTCGCGGTTGGTGATTGCCCACGTGATCCTGGCCTTGCCCTTCGTGGTGAAGAACTGCACGGCGGCCATGCTCTCCATCGGCAGCGAGGTCGAGGAGGCGGCGCAGATGCTCGGTGCTTCGCCGCAGCGGGCGATCCTCGATGTGGTGGTGCCGTTGATGAAGTCGGGGATTCTCGCCGGGATGCTGCTGGCGTTCATCGTCTCGTTCAACGAGTTCACCGTGACCTATTTCCTCTACACCATCGACGTGATGACCGTGCCGATCTGGATGTACAGCCGCACCGTCTCGTCCCTGGACCCTACTGTTTTCTCCTTTGCCGTGCTGATCGTGCTGATCGACTTCGTCCTGATCTGGGCGTTGGAGAAGCTGGTGGGCGAGGGCGGCGTTTCCTTCTGATTTCTTGAGGTAAGCAACATGACTGGACTGATTCTGGAAAACGTCGAAAAACACTACGGCATGGCCTGTGCGGTGAAGGACGTCAATCTGCACCTGCCCGAGGGCAAGCTGGTGTGCTTCCTCGGCCCTTCGGGGTGCGGCAAGACCACCTTGCTGCGGATGATTGCCGGCCTGGAAACCCTCAGCGGTGGCGAGATCCGCCTGGACGGCGAGGACATCGGCCAGACCCCGGCGCACCTGCGCAACTTCGGCATGGTGTTCCAGTCCCTGGCGCTGTTTCCCCATATGACCGTGGGCGAGAACATCGCCTATCCGCTGAAGCTGCGCGGGGTCGGCAAGGCCGAACAGCAGGCGCGGGTGGTCGAACTGCTGCAACTGATTCAACTGAGCGAGATGATCGACCGGCCGGTGTCCAAGCTCTCAGGTGGCCAGCGCCAGCGGGTGGCGATTGCCCGGGCGATTGCCGCGCGGCCCAAGCTCCTGCTGCTGGATGAGCCGCTGTCGGCGCTGGATGCCAAGTTGCGCGAATCGATGCAGGTGGAAATCCGCCAGCTGCAACAGCGCCTGAACATCACCACCATCATGGTCACCCATGACCAGCGCGAGGCGATGACCATGGCCGATATCGTGGTGGTGCTGGGCGAGCATCGGGTGCAGCAGGTGGGCACGCCGATCGAGATCTATCGGCACCCGGCCAACGAGTTCGTCGCCGACTTTATCGGTTCGGGCAATATCTTTCCGGCCACCGTGCTGGGCGGCGGAAGGATCGGGTTGCCAGGAGGCGAGAGCATCGAGGTACCGAGCAGCGCAGGTGTCGAGACCGGCAAGCAGGTGCGGATGCTGGTGCGTCCGGAAGACCTGCAACTCTCCACGCCCGAGTCGACGGCAGGGCACAATCGTCTGCTCGGCACGGTGATCTTCGTCCGCGATATCGGCTCGACCATTGAAACCATCGTCGAGTGTTCCGGCGTGTCGTTCACGGCGCTGAGCACGCCGTGCCAGGGCATCGGCCTGGGGGTGGGGCATAGGGTCTCGGTGACCATCCCGGCCGAGGCGTGTCGTGTACTGGCGGCTTAGCGCCTAGACACTCAGGCGCAACCGCGCCAGGTCGCGCAGCGGTGGCGCGCCGAACAGCCGGCTGTATTCGCGGCTGAACTGCGAGGGGCTTTCATAGCCCACGCGGTAGCCCGCCGCCGAGGCGTCCAGGCCTTCGATCAGCATCAGCCGCCGCGCTTCCTGCAGGCGCAGCTGCTTCTGGTACTGCAACGGGCTCATGGACGTCATCGCCTTGAACCGGTGGTGCAGGGTCGACACGCTCAGGTTGGCCTCGCGGGCCAGGCTGTCGATGCGCAGCGGTTGTTCGAAATTGCCGTTCAACCACTTGATCGCCTGGCTGACCCGGTGGCTCTGGCTATTGGCGATGGCGATCTCATACAGCCGGTAGCCCTGGGGGCTGCGCAGTAGTCGATAGAGAATTTCCCGACGGATCAGCGGCGCGAGCATGTTGATGTCTTTCGGGCTGTCGAGCAGGCGGGTCAGGCGCAGCAGGGCATCGAACATCTGTGTGTCCAGGCGCTCGACATACAAGCCGCGCCCGGTGGGCCGGCTGGGCACGCCCATGGGACCGGCCTCGGCAATCAAGGCACTGATTTCGGCCGGATCGATATCCACGCGCAAGGCGAGGATCGGGTGTTCCGGCGAGACACTGGTGATCCGCCCGCAAATCGGCATGGAAACCGAGACCACCATGTAGTTCAGCGGGTCGTAGACAAAGTTCTCATCCCCCAGGCGTACTTCCTTGCGACCCTGGGCCATGACACACAGGGCCGGCTGGGCCAGTACCGGGGAGAATTCGTGGGGCTGGCCATGGCGCGACAGGTGCAGCGAGCCCACCGCGGTGGCGTAGCTGCCGTCTTCACCGGTGTTGCGGTAGATGATCTCGGCCAGCTCCGCGCGCAACTTTTCCATTTCTACCGGCAGGGGGACTTGGGGTTGATCGAGCAAGGACATGGCGGGCCCTGGAGGTGATTGCGAATGGGGCAAGCTTAAGTTTGGGCAAGCCGTAGCGCCAGGACAATACTGCGCAATTCTTGCCTGATTCTGCAGTCTTTTCATATGACGGTCATATTACAGGCGGCCAGGCGCCGGGAAGTTGCTCAAAACGCGGTGGGGAGGGGGAGGGCAGTCCGGGGGCCTCGGCGCTGGCGGGAATCGGCGTCGCGGCAGGATTGTGCAATAAGCCGGCAGGAATCGACTAACGACCCCTCGGCAAACACTCTAATCTCTGTTCCTGTCGCAGTCAGTCCCCGGGCTGATTGAGCGAGTACAACTTCTCTTCGGGAGCGTCGCGCATGTCCAAGCCTATCCCCGTCAGTCATATGGCCTTTGTTCGTGCACGCCCTGGGCGTTCCGCCGAGCTGGGCGCACGGCTGAGCAGCCTGATCGAACCCTCCCGCCAGGCCCCCGGTTGCCTGCAATTTTCCCTGCAGCACTCCCTGGCCGATGCCGACCTGTGGTTGGTGTCCGGATTCTGGGTCAACCAACCGGCCATGACGGCCTACTTCAATACCCCGGCCATGCAGGTCTTTGCCGAGCTGGTCCAGGACCTGGTGGTCGACAGCTTCGACTTCCATACCTTCAGCGATGTCAGCGCGGCCCGGGCCCAGTGCGATTTTCATCTGTCCAGCGCAGGTGCCTTGCAGCAGTTGGCCAGCTGAAGGTTTAGAATGCCGGCCAATCAATTGGCCGGGATAACAGGCATGGCACGTAAAGCATTCACACACTTCGAAGCCGTTTCGGCGGTGGTTCCCGGTGAGGGCGGTTATAGCGCGGCGATTGCCGTGAAAGCCCTGGACGGTTCCGGTGCACCACGGTTTCACAAAATACTCGATGAACAGAAGTTCAAGACCGCCTTCGAGGCCGACGAGGCTGCCGCGCAAGAGCTTGCGCGACTGGCTGATGTCGACGAAGAGGGTGAGTTGGCCTGGTCTGTCGCCTAGGTTTGCAGCTGATCCTCTGCCGGGCACGGTCCCTTGTAGCTGGCTTGCCAGCGATGAGGCCCTTGAGCCTTGCAACGCTCATTCGGCCGCCATCGCCAGCAAGCTGGCTCCTGCACGGACGTGCGCTGGTCACTAGGCGCGTGGACGGTACATCTTGAACAAGGCTTCCGGGCCCAACTGGAAGTAGTCCGCCGGGCCACCGCCGCGCAGAATCGGTTCGGCGGCGGCGGTGTCGTAGACCCCATCCTTGAGCAGCCACTTGGCGATATGCACGGCGACCACTTCGCCGAGCACCAGCCAGGTAGGCACCAACGCCTGATCGGCCCGCTGCAGTTGAATGATCTGGGTGACCTTGCATTCGAATGACACCGGGCTTTCCTGTACCCGTGGCACCTTGATGATCCGCGAGGCGGCGGGCGTGAGGCCGGACAGTTCGAATTCATCGACCTCGGCGGGCGCGGCCGCGGAACTCTGGTTCATGGCTTCGGCCAGGGGCCGGGTGGCGAGGTTCCAGGCGAACTCGCCGGTTTGTTCGATGTTGTTCAGGCTGTCTTTGCGGCCGACACTGGCGAAGCCGACGATCGGCGGAATGTAGTTGAACGCGTTGAAAAAACTGTAGGGCGCCAGGTTCAGGTGGCCCTGTGCATCCTGCGAGGAAATCCAGCCGATGGGCCGTGGGCCGACGATGGCATTGAACGGGTCGTGGGGCAGGCCGTGGCCGTTGGCGGGTTCGTAGTAGTGGATGGCGTCGGACATGGTTCGAGGGTTTCCAGGGATCGGATCATCAAGGGAAGGCGACAGTGTGCGATGCGTCGCGGGGAAATGCGATAGGTGTTGGCCCTTGCAGGCGCCTGCTTGCTGACGATGAGGCCAGGGAGTCTTGCGTCGTCTGATCGGCCGTCATCGCCAGTAAGCCGGCTCCTACAAGGGGGCGTGGCATTTTCAGGATCCCCAGAAACAACTAAGCCCGGCCGAAGCCGGGCTGCAAGGCTAACGCACGGATTAGCTGATGGCGGCAGCGCCAGGGGTTTTGTCGTAGCCGTCAGCGGCAACAGCGTTGGCGCCTGGAGTCTTGTCGTAGCCGTCAGCGGCAACAGCGTTGGCACCTGGGGTCTTGTCGTAACCATCAGCGGCAACAGCGTTGGCACCTGGGGTCTTGTCGTAACCGTCAGCGGCAACAGCGTTGGCACCTGGAGTCTTGTCGTAACCGTCAGCGGCAACAGCGTTGGCACCTGGAGTCTTGTCGTAACCGTCAGCGGCAACAGCGTTGGCACCTGGAGTCTTGTCGTAACCGTCAGCGGCAACAGCGTTGGCGCCCGGAGTCTTGTCGTAACCATCGGCCGCTACGGTGTAGGCACCGCCTGGGGTTTTGTCATAACCATCGGCGGCGAAGGTGTTGGCAGCCAGTACCGAGAGGGTCAAGGCGAGGATCAGTTTGGTTTTCATGGTGGTTGCTCCTAAAGGTGTTCGTTTTGTTCAGTGGGTGTGGAAGTGATTTTACGCTTGTAAATTTGATTAAAAAGCGCAAATAAACGCTTAAATCAATCGTATAAATCGATATGTATGGCGCCAGAAAAGGTCGGTATTCAACGTGATGCCAAGGGGCCGGGGCCAGGTCGATTTAACGTAGGTTCAGAATGTCGCTTGGAAATTAACTGGCTATTAATGCCGATAATTCTTTTGCGATTGCGCAGAAATGCGCCGAGATCGCCCTGTAAGGACGCGAGTGAACGGGGGAACGAGGTCTTGAAAACAACGCCGAACCTTGTAGGAGCCTGGCTTGCCAGCGAAAGGGGCCTCAAGACCGCCAAAAGCTTCGCGGGCAAGCCCTGCTCCTACAAGGTTTTGAGTACGGCAATAGACCGGGGTATATCGCCGGTTTCCAGGTCACTCAGTCGGTCTCGATCCGCGAATGCTTGCGGGTGTCTTTCATGGTCACGTACACCAGCAGCGAACAGGCGATGCAGGCCGTCACGTACCAGTAGTAGCCGGTTTCCATGCCGACGCTCTTGAACCACAGCGCAATGTATTCCGCCGTACCGCCGAAGATCGAGACGGTCAGGGCATACGGCAGGCCGACGCCCAGCGCACGGATTTCAGTGGGGAACAGCTCGGCCTTCACCACCGCGTTGATCGAGGTGTAGCCGCTGACGATGATCAGCGCCGCCATGATCAGGAAGAACGCGCCCCACCAGGTCTGGATGGTGTGCAGGGTGCTGAGGATCGGCACGGTAAACAGCGTACCGAGGATACCGAAGGCAATCAGGATCGGCCGCCGGCCGATCTTGTCCGACAGCGCACCGACCAGCGGTTGCAGGCACATGAACAGGAACAGCGTCGCCGCCGAAATGGTGGTGGAGTCGGAGATGCTCATGCCGACCGTGTTCACCAGATATTTCTGCATGTAGGTGGTGTAGGTGTAGAACGCCAGGGTGCCGCCCATGGTCAGGCCGACCACGGTCATCAGCTCCTTGGGATGACGCATCAGGGTGCGCATCAGGCTTTCTTTAGGTTCTTCTTTCTTCTTGGTGAAGGACTCGGTTTCTTCCATGCCGCGACGCAGATAGAGCGCGACCACGGCACACAGGGCGCCGATGGCGAACGGAATCCGCCAGCCCCAGGCTTGCAGCTGTTCGGTGGTCAGGGTCTGTTGCAGCACGATCAGCACCGCCAGGGCGATGAGTTGGCCGGAGATCAGGGTCACGTACTGGAAGCTGGAGAAGAAGCCGCGACGTTCCTTGGTCGCCATCTCGCTGAGGTAGGTGGCCGAGGTGCCGTATTCGCCGCCGACCGACAAGCCCTGCATCAGGCGGGCGACCACCAGCAGGATCGGGGCGCCGACGCCGATGGTTTCATAGCCCGGGGTGAGGGCGATGATCAGGGAGCCGAAGCACATCAGCAGGACTGAGGCCATCAGCGCGGCCTTGCGGCCCTTGCGGTCGGCGTAGAGGCCCATGAGCCAGCCGCCGATCGGGCGCATCAGGAAGCCCACGGCGAAGATCGCGGCGGTGTTGAGGAGTTGGGCGGTGGTGTCGCCCTTGGGGAAGAAGACCTTGGCGAAGTACAGCGAGAACGCGGCGTAGACGTACCAGTCGTACCATTCGACCATATTGCCGACCGAACCGCTGAAGATCGATTTCAGACGGCTGGAGGTGGTTCTTTCTTTGGCCGGCGCGGCCGCCGACCCCAGGGGCAGGGTAGAGGAGTTTTCCATCAGGGAACCTTCAAGTCATTGTTTTTGTGGAGCGCGCGCGAGCGCGGCCTGCCAGGGCTATAGCAGGAGCTGTGCCAACGGCGGAAGGCCCGGTTTAGAGGGGCTGGCGGGATTGGGTGAGCGGAAATCCGCTCATGGGCGATAAATCAATAAGCGGAAAATCGCCGATGCGGGATGTGCTGGATGAAACATGAACCAGACAAACACGGCACAACCTGTGGGAGCGGAGCTTGCCCGCGAATAGGCCCTTGAGAACGCTAAAAGCTTCGCGGGCAAGCTCCGCTCCCACAGGTTGATAGGCGGTGTTTTCCAGGCAGGGGTTCAGTCGTCCTTGAGGAACATCTCGCGCGCCAGGCCATGACGTTGCATCTTTTCATTGAAGGTGCGGCGTGGCAGTTGCAGCTCTTCGAGTACTGCCTTGACGTCGCCCTTGTGCCGGGTCAGGGCCGAACGCAGGCATTGCGCTTCAAAGGCCTCCTGCTGCGCCGCGAGGGATTGGCCTGGATCGATTGCGTCAGGCTCCGACTCACCCAGGCCGAGTACCGAACGTTCGGCGGCATTCGCCAGTTCCCGCACATTGCCCGGCCAGTCATGGCTCAACAGGCGGCTCAACTGCGGCCCGCTCAGCGGCGTCGAGGGCCGCCCCATTCGCTCGGCCGCACCGTAGGCGAAGTGCTCGAACAACAACGGGATATCTTCGCGACGCTCGCGCAACGGCGGCAGGCGCAACTGCGCCACCGTCAGCCGATAGGCCAGGTCCTCGCGAAAGCGCCCGGCCCGGGCCTCGTCCAGCAAGTCGGGTTTGGTCGCGGCGACGATACGCAGGTCCACCGCGATGCTCTGGTTCGAACCCAGCCGCTCCAGCTTCTGCTCCTGCAACACCCGCAGCAGCTTCACCTGCTGGGCCAGCGGCATGCTTTCGATCTCGTCGAGAAACAAGGTGCCGCCATCGGCGTATTCCAGCTTGCCGATACGCTTGCCCTGGGCCCCGGTGAAAGCCCCGCTTTCATGACCGAACAACTCGGCTTCAAACAAGGCCTCGGGAATCGCCGCGCAGTTGAGGGCGACAAACGGCTTGGCGGCCCTCGGCCCGAAATCATGCAGGCAACGGGCAACCAGTTCCTTGCCGCTGCCGGTTTCACCACGGATCAGCACGTTGACCGGTAGCGCCGCCAGCTCCAGCACCTGCCGGCGCAGGGTTTGCAGGCTGCGGGAAACCCCCAGCAGGCTGCGCTCGAGTCGGGAGCGGTGATCGGCCTGTTGATGCAACTGGCGGTTCTCCAGCACCAGGCGGCGTTTCTCCATGGCCCGGGCGAGGCTGGCGAGCAGGGTCTGCGGGCTGAAGGGTTTTTCCAGGAAGTCGTAGGCACCGTCGCGCATGGCTTCCACCGCCATGGGCACGTCGCCGTGACCGGTCAGCAGGATCACCGGCAGATCGCTGTCGTGTGCCTGCAAACGCGCCAGCAATTCCAGGCCGCCCATGCCGGGCATGCGCACGTCGCTGAGGATCACCCCGGGGAAATCCCGGGGCAGTTGCGCCAGGCACTCTTCGGCGCGGCTGAAGGTCTGCACCTGGAAACCCGACAGGCTCAGCCATTGCTCGACAGCTGTGCGGATGCTGGCTTCGTCATCGACCACGATCACGGCGTTCATCGAGTGTCCATCTCCGGGGCAATGGGCAGGGTCAGGCTGAAGTGGGCGCCGCCGTGGCGATTGTCGACGCTCAGGCGACCGTCCAGTTCATGGACGATGGCGTAGGACACCGCCAGGCCCAGGCCGAGGCCATCGCCTACCGGTTTGGTGGTGAAGAACGGGTCGAAGACCTTGCCCAGGTGTTCCTCGGCAATCCCACCGCCGCTGTCGCCCACGGTCAGCAGCCATACCGGTGGGCGGGCTTCGATACGGATTTCAAGGCGCTTGAGCGGTTTGTCGTGCATGGCATCCAGGGCATTGCGCAACAGGTTGATCAGCACCTGCTCCAGACGAATCGCGTCGCCCCGGACCCAGGCCGGGCGGGTCAGATGCAGCACCGTGCTGACCGCGTCTTCACGCAGACGCGGGTCGAGCAGTTGCAACGCCTGATCGACCACGCCGGCCAGGTCGAGGGGCTCACGCAGGCCGCTGGGGCTTTGTCGGGCGTAGGTCTTCAAGTGACCGGTGAGGGCCGCCATGCGGGTCAGCATCTGATCCAGGGGGGCGAGGGCCTGGTAGGCGTCCTCGATCCGGCCATGGTCGAGCAGCAGGCGCAAGGTCGCCAATTGCATGCGCTGGGCGGTCAGCGGCTGGTTGATTTCATGGGCCAGGGCGGCGGACATCTGCCCCAGCGCCGCCAGTTTGGCCGATTGCACCAGACCGTCCTGGGCGGTGCGCAGGTCGCGGGTGCGTTCCTCCACCAGACGCTCCAGCTCTTCGCGACTGCGTTGGCGCAGGCGCGACAGGCGCCAGCGTTGGCTGAGGAACAGCAGCAGAAACACCAGGGCCAGCCACAGGCCGGCACCGGCGAGTGCGGCATTGCGTCGTTCCTCGGCGGCCATCTGCGGTTTGCGCAGCAGGTGCAGGGTCCAGTCTTCCGGAGGCAGTGGCTGCGACTCCCAGAGGTAGTCGGCACTGCCGTCCGGGCCGTCGACCCGGGTCAGGTAACTGTTGTCGCCGAACATTCGCAAGGGGCGGTATTCGAGGGGGCTGAGGGATTGCTTGTCATATTGCCGGGTGCTGCCGATTTCACTGCGGTCATTGTCACGCAGCGGGCGCAGCAGGCGATAGCGCCAGCCGGGCTGGTTGGCGATAAACACGATGTCGCGGGCATCGCTGACCAGCAGGGTGTCGTTGCCCTTGCTCCACTCACGCTCGAGTTCCGGGAACTCCAGTTTCACCACCATGGCGCCGAGGAATTCGCCGTTGTCGCCGGTTACCGCGCTGGCGAGAAAATAACCGGGAATGCCACTGGTCACGCCCACGGCATAGAAGTGCCCGCTGCCTTCGACGCGGGTCTGGTTGAAGTAAGGGCGAAAGCCGTAGTTGTGACCGACGTAGCTGCTCGGCAGGCTCCAGTTGCTGGCAGCCACCGACAGGCCATTGCGATCCAGCAGTTGCAGGGTGGAAGAGCGCGCGGCGCCATTGATCCGTTCCAGTTTGCGGTTCAGGGCGTCCTGTTCTGCCGCATCGATGGGGCCGGCCAGGGCCGTGCGCAATTGCGGGTCGAGGGCGAGCACGGCAGGCAGGGCGCGGTAGCGTTCGATCAGGGTGTGCAGGGCGTTGGCGTAAAGCGTCAGTTGCATCTTGCCCCGCGAGGCGTCGTCGACCAGGGCCTGTTGTTCGGCGCGATGCACGGCCCAGCCGGCGGCCAGGACGGTACCGGCGACAATCAGCAGAGTGTAGAACGCCAGACGCAGGGGACGAGGAAGCGGCGACATACGGGCAACGACAGGCTTGGGGAGGGGCGGGAAAGATAGCATGTCGAATCAGCTAGGCGCTGACTTGTGGGAGCGGAGCTTGCCCGCGAAAGGGACCTTGAGGTCGCCAAAAGCTTCGCGGGCAAGCACCGCTCCCACAAGAGCGGTCAGTGGCAGGGCTTACAACAACTCGAAACTCTGCTGCGTCACATCCTGGGAGTCCAGGCCGATCTGCACGTTGAACTTGCCCGGCTCCGAGGCGTACTTCAACTGGGTGTTGTAGAACTTCAAGTCTTCCTCGTCGATGCTGAAGTGAAGGACCTTCTGCTCGCCCGCCTTGAGCATCACCTTCTGGAAGTTTTTCAGTTCCTTGACCGGACGGATCATGGAACCGGCGACCTGCTGGATATACAGCTGCACCACTGTCTCGCCATCACGCTTGCCGGTGTTCTTCACCGTGATGCTGGCATCGAGCTTGCCGCTCTTGTTCAGCGTGGTCGAAGACAGCGCCATGTCGCTCAGGCTGAAGTCGGTGTAGCTCAGGCCATAGCCGAAGGGGTACAGCGGGGTGTTTTCCTCGTCGAAATACTGCGAGGTGTAGTTGCCCGGCTTGCCTGGGGTGTACGGACGACCGATGGTCAGGTGGTTGTAGTACATCGGTACCTGGCCGACCGAGCGTGGGAAGGTGATCGGCAGCTTGCCCGACGGGTTGTAGTCACCGAACAATACGTCGGCAATGGCGTTGCCGCCTTCGGTGCCGCTGAACCAGGTTTCCAGCACGGCAGCGGCCTGGTCCTGCTCGTGGCCGATGGTCAGCGGACGGCCGTTCATCAGCACCAGCACCAACGGCTTGCCGGTGGCCTTGAGGGCCTTGATCAGTTCACGCTGGCTGGCCGGGATATTCAGGTCGGTACGGCTCGACGACTCGTGGGACATGCCCCGCGACTCGCCCACCGCGGCGATCACCACGTCGGCCTGCTCGGCGGCCTTGACCGCTTCGTCGATCATCTGCTGCGCCGGGCGCGGGTCATCGACGATTTCCGGCGCCGCGAAGTTGAGGAAGTTCAGGTAATCCACGACCTTCTTGTCGGCGGTGATGTTCGAACCGCGGGCATAGACCAGTTGGCCCTTGTCGCCCAGGGCGCGGCTCATGCCGTCATACAGGGTGACCGATTGCGCCGGCAGGCCGGCGGCGGCCCAGCTGCCCATCATGTCGATCGGGGCCTTGGCCAGCGGGCCGACCAGGGCGATCTTCGCCGACTTCTTCAGTGGCAGGGTCTGGCCCTGGTTCTTCAGCAGGACCAGGCTGCGGCGTGCCATGTCGCGGGCATCGCTGCGGTGCAGGCGGCTTTCGGCATTGGTGTCGGCCGGATCATCCTCGGCCTTGCCGATACGCAGGTACGGGTCCTTGAACAGGCCCATGTCGTACTTGGCGCCGAGCACTTCACGCACGGCGTTGTCCAGGTCGCTCTGCGGCACTTCACCAGACTTGATCAGCCCCGGCAGCTCCTTGCCATACAGCGAGTCGTTCATGCTCATGTCGATGCCGGCCTTGATCGCCAGCTTGGCCGCTTCGCGCCCGTCCTTGGCAACGCCGTGCTTGAGCAGTTCGAAAATCGCCCCGTGGTCGCTCACCGCCAGGCCCTTGAAACCCCAGTCCTTGCGCAGCAGGTCCTGCATCAGCCAGGTGTTGGAAGTGGCGGGCACGCCGTTGATCGAGTTCAGGGCAACCATCACCCCGCCGGCGCCGGCGTCGATCGCGGCGCGATAAGGCGGCAGGTAGGTCTGGTACATTTTCACCGGGCTCATGTCGACCACGTTGTAGTCGCGACCGCCTTCGACCGCGCCATAGAGGGCGAAGTGCTTGACGCTGGCCATGATGCTGTCCGGTTCGCTCGGGCTCTTGCCCTGGTAGGCGTGGACCATCACCTGGGCGATGCGCGAGACCAGGTAGGTGTCCTCGCCGAAGCCCTCGGAGGTCCGGCCCCAGCGCGGGTCGCGGGAAATATCGACCATCGGCGCGAAGGTGATGTCCAGGCTGTCGGCGCTGGCTTCCTGGGCGGCGATGCGTCCGGAATGGCCGATGGCGTCCATGTCCCAGCTCGACGCCAGGCCCAGGCTGATGGGGAAAATGGTCCGGTGGCCGTGGATCACGTCATAGGCGAAGAACATCGGGATCTTCAACCGGCTGCGCATGGCGGCGTCCTGCATCGGACGGTTTTCCGGGCGGGAGATGGAGTTGAAGGTGCCGCCGATGTTGCCCGCGGCGATTTCCTTGCGGATCAGTTCCCGGGGCATTTCCGGGCCAATACTGATCAGACGCAATTGGCCGATCTTTTCCTCGAGGGTCATCTGCTTCATCAACTGGGCGATGAAAGCGTCCTTGTTTTCCAGGGAGGCGGGCTTTGTGTCAGCCACTACCGGGAGACTGGCCAGGCCAATAGCGAGGCCCAGCAAACACAGCTTCTTCATGAATGATTATCTCGGGGGCCCGGTCCGGCGATCAATCGTTGCGCACTAGCCGGGCTGTTTAGTTGTAGGGAGCGACTCTTGTTGTGCTAATAATCCAGCACAGTTGTGAACTGTTTTTCGCGCTGGGCATCTTTTAGCTGATTGGCTTCACACATTCCAGTGGCGGTGGCGGATTATGCCTGAGTCCCGCGTACGAAAAATCCTGGGATTTTTCTCTTTTTAACGTTTCAAGGAGGGTTTCGAGCATGCAGGCACAACAGGGCTTACGTTCGAGTTGCAGATTCGCCGCACTGGCATTGCTGGCGACGTTGCTGGCCGGCTGCGGCATCAACAATATTCCCACTTATGATGAACAGGTGAAGGCCAACTGGGCCCAGGTACAGAACCAGTATCAGCGGCGCGCGGACCTGATCCCGAATCTGGTGGAAACGGTCAAGGGTTACGCCAAACAGGAGCAGGAAACCCTGACCGCGGTGGTCGAGGCGCGGGCCAAGGCCACCTCGATCCAGGTCGATGCCAGCACCCTGGATAATCCCGAGAAGCTCAAGCAGTACCAGGACGCCCAGGGCCAGTTGACCGGCGCCCTCAGTCGTCTGATGGTGGTCTCGGAGCGATACCCGGATCTGAAGTCAAACCAGAACTTCCTGGCCCTGCAGTCCCAACTCGAAGGCACGGAAAACCGTATCAGTGTGGCGCGACGTGACTTCATCCTCAGTGTGGAAAAGTACAACACCGAGATCCGCACCTTTCCCGGCCGCCTCTGGCATAGCCTGATGTACAGCAACCTGCCGTTGCGCCCGACGTTCGAGGCGACCGCCCAGGACGCCGATAAAGCACCGCAGGTGAAGTTCCAGTAACCCGATGGGCGTTGCCGTGCTGAATTGTGGCAGCGCTGGATCCTGCTTCATCACGAACGAGGTAGGCATGCGTATTTTCCAAGGTGCCCTGTGGCTGTTGCTCTGCACGCTGGCGCTGACGGCCAGGGCCGATTTGCAGTTTCCCGAATTGAGCGGGCGGGTGGTGGACAGCGCCCAGATGATCGACGCGCCGGTGCGCGAGGCCTTGAATCAGCAGTTGCAGGCCCATGAGAAGGCCACCGGCGAGCAGATCGTGGTGGTCACCGTGGCGAACCTGCAAGGCGCGACCATCGAGGATTACGGTTACCAGTTGGGGCGTCACTGGGGCATCGGCCAGAAGGACAAGAACAACGGCGCGCTGCTGATCGTCGCCCGGGACGAGCGCAAGGTGCGCATTGAAGTGGGTTATGGCCTGGAAGACCGCCTGACCGACGCCCAGTCATCCTTGATCATCAACCAGTTGATCGTGCCGCAGTTCAAACGCGACCATGTTTCCAGCGGCATCAGTTCCGGGGTCGACGCGATGCTCAAGGTCCTGGGCAGCCCGCTGGTGGAGAAAACCGAGCCCGAAGGGGATTTCGGATCTCGGCACCCGGTACTGATCGGCTTCCTCATGATTCTCTTCGTGCTGATCTGCGCGATGATGCAACTGATGGGCTATGGCCCGAGGGGCGGATCGGGAGGTTTTGGCGGCGGCGGTGGCGGACGTTCCGGCGGTGGCTTCAGCGGTGGCGGTGGCGGTTTCGGTGGCGGCGGATCATCGGGCAGTTGGTAATCCATCATTATTAGAGAGTGTGCACAACCATGGCCTTACTGACTGAATACGAACAACGGCAGGTTGCCGAAGCGATTACCCGGGTCGAGCAGCAGACCGATGCGGAACTGGTGACGGTGCTGGCGCGGCGTGCCGACGACTATGCCTATATCCCGTTGCTGTGGGCCAGCCTGGCGGCGCTGCTGGTCCCCGGGCTGCTCAACTTCGTCTTCGGCTGGCTGAACAGCCACAGCCTGCTGGCAGTGCAGTGGAGCAGCTTTATCGTGTTGTGCCTGGTGTTCCGCATCCCGTCGATCACCAGCCGGCTGATTCCGCGATCGGTGCGGCACTGGCGGGCATCGAACCTGGCGCGGCGGCAGTTTCTCGAACAGAACCTGCACCATACCGTCGGCGGTACCGGTATCCTGATCTTTGTCTGTGAGGCCGAGCGCCATGTCGAAATCCTGGTGGACAAGGGGATTTCCCAGCGGCTCGACAACAGCGCCTGGGAGCCCATCGTCAAGGCCTTCACCGAGCGGGTCAGGCAGGGGCAGACCTTGCAGGGCTTTATCAGCTGCATCGAGTCCTGCGGCGAACTGCTCAAGTCTCATGTGCCGGTGACCCAGGCACGCAACGAGTTGCCTAACCGGTTGGTCCTGTTGGGCTGATACAATAGCCGCTATTCCCTGATCCGACTCCCGCACGCCCGAGGCGCCCTTTACATGTCAGCTACTGCAACCCCCGCCCAGTCCGTGCCGGACCATCACGCACAGTTTCTCGAGTTGCTCGAGACCGGTCTGGCGCAGAACGCTTTTATCAAGCTGGTGCTGGCCAAGTACGTGGGCGACGAAGCGGACCTGCAACGGCTGATCATCAAGCAGGTGACGGTCAAGGAGCAGGCGTGCCTGTCCTTTGTCTATCGCTACAAGACCCGTGATATCACCAAGAACTTCGCCCTCGCCGAAGGCCAGGCGATCATCGCCGGGCTGCTGCCGGCGTCCTTCAAGAACGCGCACCTGCTGTCACTCACCGACGAAGTGCAGCTGGAGTACAGCAAAAAGGGCAAGAGCACCCTGTTCAAGGGCAAGGCCCAGCAGACGCGGGAAGTGCCGTCCGCCGAGCACAATCGCGAGAAGAACCGCTATCTGGAACTCAGCCGGCCATTTCTCACCGACCTGGGGGTGACCAACCCGCAGCACGAGCTGATTCCAGCGATGTCGCGCAAGTGGAAGCAGATCAACAAATTTATCGAAGTGTTTTCCCATGCCCTGAGCCACTCGCCGATCAAGCTCGACCAGCCGGTGCGGGTCGCGGACTTCGGTTCGGGCAAGGGCTACCTGACCTTTGCCATCCACGATTACCTGCGCAATACCTTGCAGGTCGAAGGCCAGGTGACCGGGGTCGAGTTGCGCGAAGACATGGTCAACCTGTGCAATACGGCGGCGGCGCGCCTGGAGCATCCGGGGCTGGTGTTCAAATGTGGCGATGTGCGCAGCGTGGCGCCGAGCGAACTGGAAGTGATGATCGCCTTGCATGCCTGCGATATCGCCACCGACTATGCGATCCACACCGGTATCCGCTCCGGCGCGGCGATCATCATGTGCTCGCCGTGCTGCCACAAGCAGATCCGCTTGCAGATCCAGAGTCCGGTGTTGCTCAAGCCGATGCTGCAATATGGCCTGCACCTGGGGCAGCAGGCGGAGATGGTCACCGACAGCTTGCGCGCACTGTTCCTGGAAGCCTGCGGCTACGAGACCAAGGTCTTCGAGTTCATTTCCCTGGAACACACCAACAAGAACAAGATGATCCTCGCGGTCAAGCGCGCCGAGCCTGTGGACCCGGCGCAATTGTTGGTGAAGATCGAGGAGTTGAAGGCGTTCTATCACATCCAGGAGCACTGCCTGGAAACCCTGCTGCGGGCCGACGGCTACTTGAGCTGAACCCCCGCCGGCAAACCGCCCGGTTGCGCCGGGCGGACGCTGGTCTTGCGCCCGAGCATCACGGTGATGATCACGCCACCGGCAAACAGCCAGGTAATCGGCTCGACGTGTTCGCCGAAGAACAGCGCCGAAAAGGCAATGGTGAAGAAAATCTGCAACAGCTGGATCTGGCTGACCCGGGCGATACCGCCCAGGGCGAGCCCGGCGTACCAGGCAAAAAAGCCGAGAAACTGCGAGAACAACGCCACATAACCGAAGGCCCACCAGGTCTTGCCGGAAATCGCGCCCTGGTGCTGCCAGGCCAGGTACAGCACCGGGCCGATCAGGATCGGCACCGACAGCACCAGCGCCCAGCAGATCACTTGCCAACCGCCCATCTCCCGGGCCAGGCGACCGCCCTCGGCATAGCCCAGGCCGCCGAGGGCGATGGCGCCGATCATCAACAGGTCTCCGGGCTGGATACTCCCGGCCCCGCTGATCAGCGCATAACCCAGCACCAGCGCACTGCCCAGGGCCGCGCAAGCCCAGAAGGCCTTTGATGGCCGCTCGTGGGACAACCAGGCCGCGTACAACGCCACGCACAAGGGTTGCAGGCCATTGACCAGGGCGCCGTGGGAGGCCGGCAGGGTCTGCATGGCCCAGGCCGAGAGTACCGGAAAACCCAGGATGACCCCGATGATCACCAGTGACAGGCCTTTGACCTGGCGCCAGGTCGGCCACTTTTCCCGACGCCACAGCAGCAGCGCCGCCGCCGGAAGGGCGGCGATCAGGGCGCGACCGAGGCCGTTGAGCAGCGGATGGATTTCCTGCACCACGACGCGGGTGAAGGGCAGGGTCAGGCTGAAGATCACTACACCCAGCAGGCCGAGCAGCATGCCGGTGTTTTCACGGGAGGACATAAACGTTGGCCAGTCATCAGGGAAACAGGGACTGTCATCTAGCCATAAAGCCCCGACGGCTCGCCGCTACAGCTGGGTAGAGAGTTGTCCATACAGTTTTTCGTGGGACCGCCTGCGTAGTAGCCGGTGATTACCTGCCTGCGTGTATAGGGTCTACCTTGACTACTCTTGTCTGCCCAAGTGTTTAACCAGAGGAGTTCACCCCATGGCCGCGAAAAAGATTCTGATGCTGGTTGGCGATTACGTCGAAGACTACGAAGTGATGGTGCCGTTCCAGGCCCTGCTGATGGTCGGTCACCAGGTGCATGCGGTGTGCCCGGAAAAAAGCGCCGGCCAGACCGTGCGCACCGCGATCCATGACTTCGAGGGCGACCAGACCTACAGTGAAAAGCCGGGGCATCTGTTCGCACTGAACTTTGATTTCGCCAAGGTCGATGCCGCCGACTACGATGCGTTGCTGATTCCCGGTGGCCGTGCGCCGGAATACCTGCGGCTGAACGACAAAGTCCTGCAACTGGTGCAGGCCTTCGACCACGCCGGCAAGCCGATTGCCGCGGTTTGTCATGGCGCGCAGTTGCTGGCGGCGGCGGGGATTCTCGACGGTCGTGAGTGCAGCGCCTATCCTGCCTGTGCTCCGGAAGTGCGGCTGGCCGGTGGTCGTTATATCGATATCGAAGTGACCCAGGCCCACGTCCAGGGCAACCTCGCCACCGCTCCGGCCTGGCCGGCGCATCCGAGTTGGCTGGCGGCGTTCCTCGGATTGCTGGGTACCAGGATCACCTTGTAAGGGAGGGTTGGGTCATGTGTGAGCTCTACGTCAAGGCCGATCCGATTCTCTACGAATCGCGTTCCCGCTCGCTGCGCATCCGTGGCGTGGTGACCACCTTGCGCCTGGAAAACCAGTTCTGGGACATCCTCGGCGAGATCGCCGAGGCCGACGGCATGACCACCAACCAGTTGATCACCCGGCTCTACGAGGAAGTGATGGACTTTCGCGGGGAGGTGCTGAATTTCGCCTCCTTCCTGCGGGTCAGTTGCACCCGCTACCTGAGCCAGCGTCGGGCCCAGGTAACGGAACTCAGTGTGGTCCGTTCGAACGCGGGGTGAAAAATAACGCGATCCCGGCCGGCGGCTATTTGCGGCTTTCGATCCTGACCTGACCGTCGTCCAGGGCCACGGTTTTCACCGGGATCAAGGCGGGCAGGGCATTGAGCAGAGCGTCCGGGTCTGTCACGTCGAGGTTGCCGGAGACCTTGAAGTGCGCCAGCGGGCCGTCCGCCAGTTGCACCGGTTTGCTGCGGTAGAGGCTCAGTTCATCGAGCAGACTGGCCAGTTCGCGGTTGCGAAAGGCCAGGTGGCCGCTGCGCCAATCGGCGACTTCCTCGCTGCTCAGGGTTTGCTGTTGCAGCGTACCTTTGGCGTAGTCGAAGATCGCCCGTTGCCTGGCTTCGAGCAGGGTGGCGCTGCTCGGATCGCCTTCCGGCTCGAAAGCCACCTGGCCGTGGGCGACGCTGACCACCAACTGGCGCTGGCCGCGGCGCACATCGAAAGCGGTGCCCACCACTCGTACCCGGGCGTTGCCGGCATGCACCCACAATGGGCGTTCCTTGTCGGCGGCCACTTCCAGGTAGAGCTGGCCCTGATCCAGGTAGATATCCCGTTGCCGGGAGCGGAAGTTGATGCGCAGTCGGGTATTGGCGTTGATGTACAGGGTGCTGCCGTCCGGCAGTTTCAGGGTGCGGGTGCCCTGGGCATGGGCGGCGACCTGATGCCGGTACGGGGTATTTGGTGCGCCGAGATTGGCGCTCAGCAACGCACACAACAGCGCGGCCGCCGTGGCCAGGGCCGGTCGCCAGAGGTTCTTGCGCCGGGGGGCCGGCAACGCCGGCTGGTTCAGTTGGCGCAGTTGCGCCAGGTCCGCCCAGAGTGCTTCGAACTCGGCATAGGCCCGGGCATGCTCCGGCTTTGCCCGCCATTCTTCGAACGCCCTGTCCGGTGACTGTTCGGGCGTGTCGCGGTGACGGGCGAACCAGCTCGCGGCCTGGGCATCGATGCTGTTTCCATCGAGTGTGATGTCGATGACGCGGCTCATTCTGACGACTTCCTGCTGTTCATCGGGCGGGTATCTCAGGCCTCGGGAGGGACCTGCAGTTGCGGGTTACCCAGCGGATGGCTCTTGGCATCGAAAAACCGCAGCGTCACTTCCCGGCCCTCGAACAGCTGGGTGAAGTGGCGCTTCTGATGCTGGATAAAGGCCTGGCTGCGTGGGTAGATCGAAATCGCCAGGGTCTGGATTCGCGCATCCAGCAGGGCCTGGACGATATGCCGGTCCTGCGCGCCGAGGTTGTGGCCGAAGATGCACAGGGCGTCCTGATGCCCGGCCAGTTGCCCGTAGCAGTACGACAGGTAATCCGAATGACGGATCGCCTTGAGCTTGTCCTGCGCATTCCCCTCGCTGACGAACAACGGCACATCGCCCAGGGTATTGATCGCGAAACTGCCCAGCAGGGTGCTTTCCGAAGAGGTCAGCTTGCGTGTGCTGCCGTCGAGGTTCTTCACCAGGTGCAGGCCGCCGTGCAGGTACAGGACGCGGGTGCCACGGGCATCAAGGTCGCCCAGGTCGAAGGTCGAGTCGTCCGTGCGGAACAGATCGTCGAACGGCTCGGGTGCCTGCATGATCGCCCAGTAGGTGAGCAGGTCGTAGTTGGTCGAGTAAAGGGTGCGGTAGCGACTCAGTTCGGCATTGATCAGCGCCAGGCTCTCGGGCTGCACCCGCATCCAGGGGATATGCACCGAGCGGATCGCATGGATCAGCGCTTCCTTGACCGCGAAGTAGCGATTGCGCGGCGACGACGAACTGATGGTCAGCGCCGCATTGACCCGGATGGTGCTTTTCAGGGCGCTGAGCACCTGTTCGAAGTTGCTGGTTTCCAGGGCCTTGAACACCGCCAGCTCGCTCAGCCCCAGCGGACGGTTGCGGGTGGTCTGGGCCAGCTCGAACAGCGAGTCGTAGGCAAATGCCTGCCACATCGCCCGGCTTGCGCCGTTGCCGATCAACAGGCCGCTGCAGGCGATTTCTGCACGCAGGGCGTTCCAGTCTTCTAATGTTGTATCAAATGCCTGGAGTTCCATCGTTGCCATTCGTCGGTTGCCAAATCTGAGGAGAATCAACGGTGGACTTTAACACGGGCCCTCTAGAGTCATTTCCTCATTCCGTGCCGGGAGATTTTTTCCACGAGGTGTCTTTTCCAGTGATATCGTAGTGATATCTCTTTTGGGTGTTTTTTCCAGTGCAATGGAATGCCGAATAAAGGGTGATCGATATGTCAGTCAGAAACCTGAAAATAGCCACACGCGCTTTTCTGAGTTTTGCCTTTGTCACACTGCTGTTGATTGCCCTGGGCGTGCTGGCGTTATGGAAAATGCATCTGATTCGCGAGGCAGCGGTCGACTTGCAGGATAACTGGATGGCCAGCCTGCGACAGGCCGGGCGGGTCGAGTTGACCCTCTATCGGATACGCCTGGAGAGCTTTCGTCTGGTCTCGGCCACCGATGCCCAGATGAAACAGACCGAAGCCGCCCGTATCCAGGAACTTAAGGCCACACTCGATCAGCAGATCAAGGCCTATGCACCGCTGGTCTCGAGCCCCGAGGAGCAAGCGGTCTACGAGACGGTACAGCGTAATGCCAACCTCTATGAGCAGAAACTCGCCGAGACGTTGCAGATCGCCAGCGAGAAGGGGGCCGAAGCGGCGCTTGTTCTGCTCAATAACGTGATCCCGCCTTTGGTCAATGAGCTGCAAACCAACATCGAGGCGCTGGAAAAAATCAATGACGATGGTGCCGTGCAGTCCGGTATCACGGCCCAGCAGCAGTTCGACGGCGGTTTTTATCTGACTATCGCCATCATTGTCGTTTCTTGCGTCTTGACGGTATTGCTGGCGATTATCTTTACCCGCAGCCTGACCGGCCCGTTGCGCTTGTTGCTCGGCTCGACCCGGAAGATCGCCGAGGGCGACCTGCGCACCGAAGTACAGGTGGACGGCAAGGACGAATTGGCCGAGCTGCAGGCCTCGACCGCGGCCATGCAGGCCAGCCTGAAAAATACCCTGCGGCATATCAGCAACTCCTCCACGCAGTTGGCGTCGGCCGCGGAAGAAATGAGCGCGGTGACCGGCGAGTCCAATCGCGGTATTCAACGCCAGAGCCTGGAGACCGACCAGGCCGCCACGGCGGTCAATGAAATGACCGCGGCGGTCGAGGAAGTGGCCCGCAATGCCGTGGCGGCCTCGCAGTCCACCCAGCGTTCCGAAGTCTCGACCCGTACCGGGGCGGACCGTGTGCACCGCACGATTGCCTCCATCGAAACCCTGAGTTCGACCGTCAAGGCCACCGGGCAGGAAGTCGAATCCCTGGCGCAGCAGGCCCAGAACATCAGCAAGGTGCTGGATGTGATCCGGGCCATCGCCGAACAGACCAACCTGCTGGCGCTCAACGCCGCCATCGAAGCCGCCCGGGCCGGTGAACAGGGCCGTGGCTTTGCCGTGGTTGCTGATGAGGTGCGGGCCCTGGCGCACCGTACCCAGGTTTCAACCCAGGAAATCGAACAGATGATCGGTGCCATCCAGAACGGGACCGGGCAGGCGGTGGTCTCGATGCAACGTAGCAATGAAGAGGCGGACAAGACGCTGTTGATTGCCCATGAAGCCGGTTCGGCCTTGTCCGAAATTGCCCAGGCCATCAGCGAGATCAACGACCGCAACCTGATGATCGCGACCGCTTCCGAGGAGCAGGCCCAGGTCGCCCGGTCGGTGGACCAGAACCTGATCAGTATCCGCGACCTGTCGATCCAGAGCTCATCGGCGGCGAGCCAGACCCTGGCGGCCAGTCATGAGCTGTCCAAGCTCGCGGTGGAATTGAACAAGGTGGTCACGCAGTTCTCGATTTGAGTCCCAGGCGGTCGCCCCCGACTCTTTATTTGACGCATCCGTTCGGAGACGTGAAATGGACCCGGATATCTGTAAAGGCTGTATCAAGATCGAGGTGGCCCGGCTGGCCATCGGCATGCAGATCGAAGCACTGGATCGGCCGTGGGAGGAAACCACCTTTTCCTTTCGTGAGTTCCGTATACGCCGTGAGGAGGAACTGCGGTTGCTGCGCGAGAACTGCAAGTATGCCTGGGTAGCGGTTGCCAGTGCTCATACGCCGTCGGCCGACAGCCCGGTTGAATGCCCGGTGCTCGCCGAGCCGGTCGACTTCAATGTGGAAATGGCCGAGGCTCAGCTCGCCTGGGGCTCGGCCCGGGCACAGTCCTGGCGCATCCTTGAGGCCGTAGAGATGGGCGAGCCGATTCAGGTTGGCGCCGTGAAAGCGGTGGTCAAGGACTGTGTCGACAGTATCCTGCGCAACCCTTCGGCCTTGCTCTGGCTGACCCGCATCAAGTTCCAGGACGATTACACCGCCGAGCATTCGCTGCGGGTGGCAATGCTGTCCATTGCTCTGGGCCGCGAATTGGGCTTGCCGGCCTCGGAACTGGAAGAAGTCGGGGTCGGAGCCATGCTCCACGATGTCGGCAAGCTCAAGGTTCCCGGAGAGATCCTGAACAAGCCGTCGGCGTTGTCGGAGCAGGAATACGCCATCATGAAAAACCACCCCATGGAAGGCTATACCTTGCTCACCAGCCAGACCGGCGTGCCGTTGGCGGCACTCGATGTGGTGCTGTCGCACCATGAGCGGGTGGACGGGGCGGGCTATCCCCATGGCTTGAGTGCCGAGGGGATTCCCTTTTATGCGCGGATCGTCGCGGTGACTGACGCCTATGATGCCATCAGCAGTGACCGGGTCTACAGCAAGGGGCGTTCGACCCTCGAGTCCCTGCGCATCCTGTTCAAAGCGGCCAACAGCCATTTCGACGAGCAGATTGTCAGCGCGTTCATTCGCCTGATCGGCCTGTATCCCAGCGGCGAAATCGTCGAGATGACCAATGACGAAGTCGCGATCATCCTCGGCGCGCCGCCCTGCAATCGACTCAAGCCGCGTCTGTTGCGCGTTCTCGGAGCCGACAAGCGGCGCTGCCCGGAGAAGCTTATCGATCTGGCCGACAGCACCTTCGATGCCATGGGCCGGCCCTATGCGATTCGCCAGGTTTGTTCGTCCGGGGCCTTTGGCGTTGATATCGAGGCTTATCGCCGACGTGGGCTGATCCAGATAAACGGCGCCTGACAAACGGTGTTGTGGATCCAGGTTTTCCTTGCGTCAGGTCAAGGTCAGGGGTGGGTCTTCGACTGAAGCTGACGGGAGTCCGTCAGCTAAAGGAAGACCTACTGTGAGCAGCACATTTTTTATTCCCGCCGTGAATATCATGGGCATTGATTGCCTGGACGAAGCCATGGGCGCGATCCGCAAGCATGGCTTTCGCAAAGCGCTGATCGTTACCGACGCCGGGCTGGCCAAGGCCGGCGTCGCCGCACGGATTGCCGGGTTGTTGGCGATGCAGGATATCGATTCGGTCGTGTTCGATGGCGCCAAACCGAATCCGAGCATCGACAACGTCGAGAAGGGCTTGGTGGCACTCAAGGCTGGCCAATGCGATTTCATTGTGTCCCTGGGCGGCGGCTCGCCCCATGACTGTGCCAAGGGCATCGCCCTGTGCGCCACCAATGGCGGGCATATCCGCGACTATGAAGGCGTCGACCGCTCAGCCAAGCCGCAACTGCCGCTGGTGGCCATCAATACCACCGCCGGTACCGCCAGTGAGATGACCCGTTTCTGCATCATCACCGATGAATCGCGCCACGTGAAAATGGCGATTGTCGACCGTAACGTCACGCCGTTGCTGTCGGTCAACGACCCGGCGCTGATGGTTGCCATGCCCAAGGGACTGACCGCCGCTACCGGCATGGATGCCCTGACCCATGCCATCGAAGCTTATGTGTCGACGGCGGCGACGCCGATCACCGACGCCTGCGCGATCAAAGCCATTGAACTGATCAGCGCCAACCTGCGCCAGGCCGTGTTTGATGGCGCCGACCTGCAGGCCCGGGAAAGCATGGCCTACGCGCAGTTCCTCGCGGGCATGGCGTTCAACAATGCCTCGCTGGGTTTCGTGCATGCCATGGCGCACCAGTTGGGCGGCTTCTACGACTTGCCCCATGGCGTGTGCAATGCGGTGCTGCTGCCCCATGTGCAGAGTTTCAATGCGCTGGTCTGTCCGCAACGCCTGAGTGATGTGGCCAAGGCGCTGGGTGCCGACATTCGTGGCATGAGTGCAGAGGAGGGTGCCCAGGCGGCCATTGCGGCGATTCGCAGTCTGGCCAAGGATGTCGAGATTCCGGCCGGTCTGCGGGAGTTGGGCGCCAAGTTGCAGGACATCCCGATCCTCGCCACCAATGCCCTGAAGGACGCTTGCGGCCTGACCAATCCACGGGCGGCGGATCAGCGGCAGATCGAAGAGATTTTCCGCAGCGCGTTCTGAGGCAAAACCCCATCACCCAGCGCCTTCCCCGGTCGGGGAGGGCGCTGTCACGACCAGCGGGCTTGCAAACCCGCGTTCAGACAGGTTTAATTGAGTGATTACTCATTTATAAGTTGAACGCTGCTCCCCATGGCCCGTCCCAAAAGTGAAGACAAACGCAACGCCATCCTCAGTGCCGCCATCGAGGTGTTCGCCGAGCAGGGCCTGGGTTGTCCGACGCTGAAGATCGCCCGGCTCGCCGGGGTCGCCGAGGGCACCTTGTTCAACTACTTCAGTTCCAAGGACGTGTTGCTCAACGAACTCTACCTGCATATCAAGGCCGAGTTGCGAGATGTGATGATGCCCGGTTACCCGCGCACGGAAACGGTGAAGAAGCGCGCCCGGCACGCCTGGCAGAGTTATGTCGACTGGGGCGTCGCCGAACCGCAGAAACGCAAGGTGGTGGCTTTGCTCGGGATGTCCGCGCAGGTTACCGAACAGAGCAAGTTGCTGGGGATGCAGGACTTCTGCGAGGTCAACGAGATGATGCAGGAAAGCATTGCCAGCGGCCTGTTCCGCGACCAGCCGGCGGCGTTTGTCTCGGCGATCATGGGCGCCCTGGCCGATACCACCATCGACTTTATCCGCCGCGAACCCGACCAGGCCGAGCGTTATGCCGAAGCCGGTTTCCAGGCGTTCTGGAGTGCTACCGCCAAGGAGTAGGCGAGGCTGTTTCTTGTATTGAAGCTTTGCGTTGAAAATGAGTGAGTGCTCACTCAATATTAATCTCAATAGTCGTAAGGAGTACAAGCATGTCTAAGGTCTGGTTGATTACCGGCAGTGCCAGCGGTTTGGGTCGCAATGTCGCCGAGGCGGTACTGGCGGCGGGGGAACGCCTGGTGGCGACGGCGCGGGAGCCACGGCGGCTGGATGATCTGGTGGCGCGTTATGGCGATCAGGTGCGGGTGGTGGCTCTGGATGTCACGGATGCAGCGGCGGCTGAAGCGGCGGTGAAGGTGGCGGTCGATACCTTTGGTCGGCTCGACGTACTGGTCAACAATGCCGGTTACGGTCATCTCGCACCTTTCGAGCAGACGGAGGCAGAGGCGTTCCGCGCCGAGGTCGAGACCAATTTCTTCGGCGTGGTCAACCTGACCCGCGCCGCATTGCCGGTGATGCGCGCGCAACGCAGCGGGCACATCCTGCAGATCTCCTCCGTGGGTGGGCGTCTGGGCATGCCCGGGCTCAGCGCCTATCAGGCGGCGAAGTGGGCGGTGGGTGGTTTTACCGAAGTGGTCGCGCAGGAAGTGGCGCCGTTGGGGATCAGGATCTGTGCCGTGGAGCCGGGTGGCATGCGCACCAACTGGGCGGTGCGTGCAGGCCAGGGCACACCCACGATCATCGACGACTACCTGCCTAGCGTCGGTGCGATCCAGGAATTGCTCGGTACCTACGCCGGCAATGAGCCGAGCGATCCGGATCGGATTGCGCAGATCCTGCTGAAGCTGGCCTATCACGAGCAACTGCCGCTGCACCTGTTGATCGGCAACGATGCCTTGCAGTACTGCGAGCAGGCCGAGACCGCCCGTGCCGAGGCGGGCGAGCGTTGGCTGGAGGTCAGTCGCGCCGCCGACTACAGTGCTCCTGTCGAGCTGCCAGCATTTCCAACCCATTGAGAGGTCGTCCATGAACGTCTTGTTGTTCGGTGCCACCGGCATGGTCGGCCAGGGTGTATTACGTGAATGCCTGCTGGCGGGCGATGTGCAGCAGGTCCGGGTCATTGGCCGTACGCCGGTGACCCAGACCGATCCGAAGCTCAGCCAGGTGGTGCACGCCGACCTGTTCAACTACCAGGGCATCGAGGCCGAGTTGCAGGGCTTCGATGCCTGCTTCTTCTGCCTGGGTATCTCGGTGGTGGGCCTGGACGAGGCGCAATACACCCGGGTGACCTACGACCTGACGCTGGCCGCGGCCGAGACCTTGTCGCGGCTCAATCCGAACATGACCTTTGTCTATGTCACGGGGGCGGGCACCGACAGCAGTGAAAAGGGCCGCAGCATGTGGGCGCGGGTCAAGGGCCGTACCGAAAACGCCTTGCAACGCTTGCCGTTCAAGGCGGTTTACCTGATGCGTCCCGGTGCGATCCAGCCGTTGCATGGCGTGCGCTCCAAGACTGCGCTCTACCAGGCGGTCTACACGCTGGCCGGGCCGTTGATGAGTGTGTTGCGGCGGTTGTGGCCGGACACCATCCAGACCACCGAAACCATTGGCCGGGCGATGTTGGCGGTGGCCCGAAATGGTGGGCCGCAGCCGATTCTCGATCCCAAGGCGATCAATCAACTGTCTTCGCGAGGTTGAGGCTTGGCTGGGTGGCGGCGGCTGGCGAAGTGTTTTTTGGGGTGGCGGTGAACTGGATCATCGTCACGCCGGCGATCAGCAGCACGGCACCGACCATTCTCGGTACGCTCATATGGCGTTCCACCAGCCCGAACAGGCCGAAGTGGTCGAGCACCAAAGAGGCGACCACTTGCCCGGCCAGCGCCAGGGCGACAAATCCTCCTGCCCCTAGCTTGGGCACCAGCAACACTGCCAAGGCCACGAAACACACACCGAATACGCCGCCGAGCCAGATCCAGGTCGGCGCCCTGGTGGCAAATTCCAGGTTCGGGAACGGCAAGCGTAGTGCGAGCATCACCGGCAACAACACCGCCATGCTCACCAGCAGCGAGACCAGTGTCGCCCATAACGGGTGACCGAGGCCGCGGCCGAGGTTCGCGTTGATTGCGCTCTGAAACGGCACGACTGCGCCGGCGATGGCGGCCAGGGCCAGCAGGCCAGCCCAGCTCAAGGTACTCATAATCATTCTCCAACAGGTTTTGCTGGACTCTAAGGTATTCGCGGGGCAAATTTAAATTCCAAGAAAATATCCAGAACATGCATCGGATGAATGATCTTCGTCGCATCGACCTCAACCTGCTGGTGATCCTCGACGCCTTGCTCGCCGAGCAGCACGTGACCCGTGCCGCCGAGCGCCTGCACCTGAGCCAGCCGGCGGTCAGTCATGCCTTGGCGCGCCTGCGCGACTTGCTGGGTGATCCGCTGCTGGTGCGAGTCGGCGGCGGGTTGGTGCCGACGGCGCGGGCACTGGAACTGGCGTTACCGTTGAGCGATGCGTTGGGGCGAGTGCAGGACCTGCTGGCTCCGCAAGGTTTTGATCCTGCGTCGGCCAAGCGCACGTTTCGCTTGGCGATGTCCGACTATGGCGCGGCGATGTTGTTGCCGGGTCTGGTTCGGGGGTTGCGGCGGGATGCGCCGGGGATCGACCTGCAGATCACCCAGGCCAGTCGCGAGGGCATGCTGGAGCTGTTGCTCAATGGCGATATCGATGCGGCCACCGGGGTGTTCCCGGATTTTTCGCCGGCGTTGCGCAGTACCCATCTGTTCAGCGAACACTACGCCTGCCTGGTGGACCGGGACAGTTTGCCTGCAGAGGGCGTGCTTGATCTGCCGGGCTACCTGTCGCGGCCGCATGTGTTGCTGGAAATGCGTGGCAGCGGGACGGCGGAAATCGAGCGGGCGCTGAGTGCGATTCATCAGCGTCGGCGAGTGGCGATCAGCTTGCCGCATTGGGGTGTGGCGCCGCAGTTGATTGCCGGTACGGACCTGATTTTGACCGTGGCTTCGCGCAACTTGCGTAATATCGATCATGAGCGGCTGGTGGTGGTACCGCCGCCTTTCGAAATCCCCTCGTTCGACTTTATTTTTGTCTGGCACCAGCGCCGGGATGGGGATCAGGCATTGGGGTGGTTGCGCGAGTGCATGCGCGCGGTGGTGACTGTGGGCACGCTGGATAGAGGTGCAATGGGGGGCTGTTTTTCGGCTATTGGAGGACGTTTCTCTTTCTCTTGACTGAAGTTTCCTAGAAAATCCAGATCGCTTGCGCCAGGAAAATCACGGGACTAGGCTCTGGTCCGTCACTGCTATTTCAGTGATCGGGTTTAGCAGCCCGATTGACTTCCAGGCGCACAGAAAGCGCCCATATCCATTTGGCGGGCGCTTTTTTCATGTCCGCTTCATGCGTTATGGCAGCTGTGCGTGGGGCGCCTGATCGAACTGGCGCGCAAGCGTGTGGATGACACCTTGCAGCTCTGGCCTGTCTCCAGTCACGCCTGAATGTAGGAACTGGCTTGCCGGCGATGGCGGACGATCAAGCACCGCAAGGCTCAAGGGCCTCATCGCCGGCAGGCCAGCTCTACAGGTACCGCGTGTTCCCCAAGATCGCAGGCAATAAAAAAGCGGCCCGGATCAACCGGGCCGCTTCTATTCCTGCAACAAAAGCGCTTACTGCACTTCCACCGCCAGGCTGTCGTGGATCTTCTTCTGCCAGATCGCCGGGCCGGTGATATGCACCGACTCGCCCTTGGAGTCGACCGCGACCGTGACCGGCATGTCCTTGACCTCGAACTCGTAGATCGCTTCCATGCCCAGTTCGGCAAAGGCCACGACCTTGGATTTCTTGATCGCCTGGGCTACCAGGTAGGCAGCGCCACCCACGGCCATCAGGTACACGGCCTTGTAGTCCTTGATCGCTTCGATGGCGGTCGGGCCGCGCTCGGATTTGCCGATCATGCCCAGCAAGCCGGTCTGGTCGAGGATCTGCCGGGTGAATTTGTCCATGCGCGTTGCCGTGGTCGGACCGGCCGGCCCGACCACTTCTTCACGCACCGGATCAACCGGGCCGACGTAGTAGATAAAGCGACCCTTGAGGTCCACCGGCAAGGTTTCACCCTTGTTGAGCATTTCCACCATGCGCTTGTGCGCGGCGTCGCGGCCGGTGAGCATCTTGCCGTTGAGCAGGACGGTTTCGCCCGGCTTCCAGCTCTGCACGTCTTCCGGGGTCAGGGTGTCGAGGTTGACGCGACGGGCCGACGGACCGGCTTCCCAGACGATTTCCGGGTAGGCGTCCAACGGTGGCGCTTCCAGCGAGGCCGGGCCGGAGCCGTCGAGCACGAAGTGCGCGTGGCGGGTGGCGGCGCAGTTGGGGATCATGCACACCGGCAGGGACGCCGCGTGCGTCGGGTAATCCATGATTTTCACGTCGAGCACGGTGGTCAAACCACCCAGGCCCTGGGCACCGATGCCCAGTTGGTTGACCTTCTCGAACAGCTCCAGGCGCATTTCTTCGATGCGGTTGGACGGGCCACGCTTCTTCAGCTCGTGGATGTCGATGGACTCCATCAACACTTCCTTGGCCATGACCGCGGCTTTCTCGGCGGTGCCGCCGATGCCGATGCCGAGCATGCCCGGTGGGCACCAGCCGGCACCCATGGTTGGCACCGTCTTCAGCACCCAGTCGACGATCGAGTCGGACGGGTTGAGCATGGCCATTTTCGATTTGTTCTCGGAGCCGCCGCCCTTGGCCGCGACGTCCACTTCCACGGTGTTACCCGGAACGATGGAGTAATGGATGACCGCCGGGGTGTTGTCCTTGGTGTTCTTGCGCGCACCGGCCGGGTCGGCCAGGATCGAAGCACGCAGGACGTTTTCCGGCAGGTTGTAGGCGCGACGCACGCCTTCGTTGATCATGTCGTCCAGGCCCATGGTGGCACCGTCCCAGCGCACATCCATGCCCACGCGCACGAACACGGTGACAATCCCGGTGTCCTGGCAGATCGGCCGGTGGCCGGTGGCGCACATGCGCGAGTTGATCAGGATCTGGGCCATGGAGTCGCGGGCCGCCGGCGACTCTTCCCGCAGGTAGGCCTCGTGCATGGCCTGGATGAAATCCACGGGGTGGTAGTAGGAAATGAACTGCAGGGCGTCGGCAACGCTCTGTATCAGGTCGTCTTGCTTGATCACGGTCATGGGTCGCGCTCCTCTATAAAGACGGGAACATGGAAATAAGGTGTTTGCGACCGGTTTGCATCTGGTCTGTCGAAAACATCTTTTGAGACGGGCCGGGCACGCATGACCGGCACAAAATAAGGCGCGGCAGTATAACCCGCCCTTGAGCCCGGCACATCCGTCAGTGGTCAAACCAAGGTCGCAGGAGCGTCGGCACTTTTCTTGCGTCCTTATCTTGTCCTCTCGTCCAGATTAAAGTGTACGAGTGGCAAAAAATTGAATAGTTATTTTTGATCCAGATCACTAGAGTGGCAAGTGGCCTGTACGGGAAGGAAACCCCTTGAGCCCTCAGCGCAAAGTGAGTCAAAGATTGACCCATAAAGCCATACAGACTCTGTTACGCAAACGCTTTGCCCTGGCTGCCGGCACCTATCTACTGCTGTTGTCGCTGTTGTGGGTAGCGATTTTCACCGATAACTATGAGGCCAGCGTAACCACGGGCCTGATAGGCAGCGGCCTGGTGATTCTCAGCCAGGGCGTACTCGGCTGGCTGTTTATCAGTGGCCGCAACCGGCATTTTCGCGATCCCAGCCTGACCGAGCTGCAAGTGCTCATAGGCCTGGGTTGGCAGACCTACCTGATGGCCAACCTCGAACAGGCCCGCGGCGCCTTCCTGGTGTTTTATCCGTTGGTGCTGCTGTTTGGCATGTTTCATCTGCCGCAACGCAAATTCGTGCGCTGTGCGGTGCTGGTGTTCTTTTCGTTTGCCGCGCTTAATCTCTGGGAGGGTTACCACTTCCAGTTGCCGGACCCGGGCCTGGCGTTGCTGCAGGTGTGCGTGCTGTTCGTCGTGTTGCTGTGGTTGTGTCTCTACGCCAGCTATGTGCAAGCCTCCCGTCAGCGTATGCGCCAGCGCCGCTTTGCCTTGCAGGCCCACCAGGACACCCTGCGCGGGATGATGCGCCAGTTGGAAGACCTGGTGGCGACCGATGAACTGACCGGGCTTTACAATAGACGGCATTTCCTGCGCCTGGCTTCCCGTGAACTGGAGCTGATGGACGCGGATGTGGTCCATGGCCTGGCCTTGATCGACCTCGATCATTTCAAGCGGATCAACGATATGCACGGGCATGCTGCCGGCGACCAGGTCTTGCAGGCGTTCGCCGCGGTGGCCATGGCCTGTGTGCGCGACGGCGATGTGCTGGCGCGCTACGGTGGAGAAGAATTCGTGTTGCTGTTGCCCAATGCTGATCCCGAGCGCCTGACCTCCTGTTGCGAGCGCTTGCGTCTGGCCTTTACCCAGGTGGAACTGATGGGGATGGCGGTGAATAACCTGAGCCTGTCGGTCGGCATGACGCTGGTGGGAGTGGAAGACGACCTCGACGATGCCTTGCAGCGCGCCGACCAGGCGCTCTACCGCGCCAAACGTGACGGCCGTAATCGCTGCTGCGCGGCCTGGGAATACACCGATGCCTGAGCTGCGGGTGGGCGAACGGGGCTGGTCGGTGGCGGTCGGCAGCAACCTGCTCGATGCCTTGAACCAGGCAGGCGTGGCGGTGCCCTACAGCTGCCGGGCGGGCAGTTGCCATGCTTGCCTGGTACGTTGCGTACACGGCGAGACGCAGGACAACCGGCCGGAGGCCCTGGCTTTCGCCCAGCGCGAGCGCGGCTGGCGGCTGGCCTGTCAGTGCCAGGTGCGCGAAGACCTCCAGGTCGAGGTCTTCGACCCGCGTCGTGACGGTTTGTCGGCAACGGTGGCTGAGCTGGAATGGCTGAGCCCGACGGTCCTGCGTCTGCGCCTGCTGCCCGAGCGGCCCTTGCGCTACAGCGCAGGCCAGCATCTGGTGCTGTGGACGGAACAGGGCGTCGCTCGGCCTTATTCCCTGGCCAGCTTGCCTGAAGAGGACCGCTATCTGGAGTTTCATCTTGATTGCCGGCAGCCCGGCGCCTTCAGCGATGCGGCGCGACAGCTTCAACTCGGCGCGCCGATTCGCCTGGGCGAATTGCGTGGCGGAGCCTTGCATTACGACCCGGACTGGCATGCCCGGCCGCTCTGGTTGCTGGCGGCTGGTACGGGGCTGGCGCCGTTATGGGGAGTGTTGCGCGAGGCGCTGCGCCAAGGCCATGAAGGGCCGATCCGTCTGGTTCACCTGGCCCACGAGGGTGCCGAGCATTATCTGGCTTCGGCGCTGAATGAACTGGTCGCGCAGGTTCCCAACCTGAGCGTCGACTATGTGACGGGGGCCGAACTGCCGGACTTTCTGGCCAAACTGCGTCTTGTCTCCCGGCAAACCCTGGCTCTACTCTGTGGTGCCCCGGCGAGTGTCGAGGCGTTTGCCAAACGTCTGTACCTGTCCGGGCTGCCGCGCAATCAACTGTTGGCCGATGTGTTCGTGCCGCACGCCTGAGCGCCGGGTCCCCACAACAAGAGAGTTCCAATGACTGACGCGATTGTGCTGGAGCGCCAAGGCAGCCTGCTGACCTTGCGCCTGAACCGTGCCGACAAGAAAAACGCCCTGACCCGCGCCATGTACAGCCAGTTGGGCGAGGCGCTGCGGGAGGCGGATTCTGATCCCGAGATCAATGCAGTGTTGATCTGCGGCAGCAGTGAGTGTTTCACCAGCGGCAACGATATCGCCGACTTTCTCGAAGAGCCGCCGAGTGCTCTCGACAGCCCGGTTTTTGCCTTCATGCGTAGCCTGCTCGATTGCCGCAAGCCGGTGATTGCCGCTGTTGCGGGCCCGGCCGTGGGGATCGGCACGACGTTGCTGCTGCATTGCGACCTGGTGTACGTCAGCGCGGATGCCCGTCTGCGCATGCCGTTCGTCAATCTGGGGTTATGCCCTGAATTCGGCTCCAGCCTGTTGCTGCCGCGTCTGCTCGGTCATGCCCGGGCGGCGCAGTTGCTGCTGCTGGGCGAGGGCTTCAGCGGCGAGCAGGCGGCGACCTGGGGCCTGGCCACCGAGGCCTTGCCCAGTGGCGAGTTGGCGCTGGCCAAGGCGCGGGAAGTGGCGCTGCGCTTCGATCAACTGGCCTCGGCGGCGGTGCAGGTCAGCAAGCAATTGATGAAGGACCCGGATCGCGAGCAACTGCGCCAGGTGGTCGAGGCTGAAGCTGTGTTGTTTATCCAGCGGCTGCGCTCGCCCGAGGCGATTACGGCGCTTTCGGGTTTCATGACCCGGCGTTGAGCGTCAAGGTTTCCCGGACGACTTTGCTCGATGCCCGGGTTGCATGAGACTCGAATAGGCGGAGATCACCGACACCCACGTCAGCGCCAGTGCGCCGACCAGGATACTGTCCTTCTGTTCTCGCAAAATCCCCAGTTCGTGGGCGCTGGAAAAATAGGTCAGTGAACCCAGCGCGATGGCCGCCACGACTCCCTGGCAGGCGGTGATGATAATCACCGCGTGGATCAGTTCCGCGGGTTTTCGGTAATACAGGGATCGTCCCAGATAGAGGGCGATAAGAATCAGGCCGGCGATAATCGAATAAGAGGTCTGTTCCAGTGTCATGGCACCCTTCCTTGGGTCGGTAGTGTCAGGTGGGTGTTGTGACCCATAATCCGGCCAGGGCGCCCAGCAGCAAGCCTGCCAGCAGTGCACCTCCCATGTTGGGGAAGAGCATGCCGGCCAGGCTGGCGCCCCCCAGTGTTGTGGCGATCATCTGGATGTCCATCATCCGGCTGAAGGGGGGGCGGGTGATGGGAGGACAGTTTCGGTCTTTCATAGCGCTTCTCCTTGCCGAGGCTTTGGTGTGCATCCGGCGGTCAAGTGACAAGGCTAGCCTGTCAGCTGATCTATGTGCCGACACTACAGTGAAAAAAGAAAAAGCCTACACGGCCTCCGCGGCGGTTTTTCTCCCAGGCATGAAAAAGCCCCGTCCTCTTGCGAGAGGCGGGGCTTTTTTACGGCTGGGTTGCGAGGATCAAACCAGTGGGTCGCCCACGTGCAGGATCTTCATGCCGTTGGTGCCGCCGATGGTGTGGTAGCTGTCGCCCTTGGTCAGGATGACCCAGTCGCCTTGCTCGACCACGCCGCGCTTGAGCAACTCGTCCACGGCAGCCTGGCTGACTTGCTCAGGCGGCAGCGAGGCCGGGTCGAACGGTACGGTGTAGACGCCACGGAACATGGCCGCGCGGGCCTGGGTTTCACGGTGCGGGGAAAACGCGTAGATCGGTACCGAGGAACGGATCCGCGACATGATCAACGGCGTGTAGCCGCTTTCGGTCAGGGCAATGATGGCCTTGACGCCCGGGAAGTGGTTGGCGGTGTACATGGCCGCCAGCGCGATGCTCTGGTCGCAGCTTTCGAAGACCTTGCCGATACGGTGGCTGGAGGTCTTGCTGGTCGGGTGCTTTTCAGCGCCGACGCAGATACGCGCCATGGCCTGCACCGCTTCCAGCGGGTAGGCACCGGCAGCACTTTCGGCCGAGAGCATCACGGCGTCGGTGTAGTCCAGTACGGCGTTGGCTACGTCGGACACTTCGGCGCGGGTCGGCATCGGGTTGAGGATCATCGACTCCATCATCTGGGTCGCAACGATCACCGCCTTGTTGTGGCGACGCGCATGCAGAATGATTTTCTTCTGGATACCCACCAGTTCGGCGTCGCCGATTTCCACACCGAGGTCACCACGGGCAACCATCACCGCGTCGCTGGCCATGATCAGGCCGTCGAGGGTTTCGTCGTCGGCCACGGCTTCGGCACGTTCGATCTTCGCCACCAGCCAGGCGGTACCGCCGGCCTCGTCGCGCAGCTTACGGGCGTATTCCATGTCGGCGGCGTCGCGTGGGAAGGATACCGCGAGGTAGTCCACTTCCATTTCTGCGGCGAGCTTGATGTCGGCCTTGTCTTTTTCGGTCAGGGCCGGGGCAGTCAGGCCGCCACCGCGACGGTTGATACCTTTGTGGTCCGACAGCGGGCCACCGATCAACACCACGCAGTGCAGCTCGGTGTCGGTCGCGGTTTCAACGCGCATGACCACGCGGCCGTCGTCGAGCAGCAGTTCGTCGCCGACGCCGCAATCCTTGACCAGGTCCGGGTAGTCGATACCGACGACCTGCTGGTTGCCCTCGGTCAGCGGATGGCCGGTGGAGAAGGTGAAGTGATCACCGACCTTGAGTTCGATACGTTTGTTGGCGAACTTGGCGATACGGATCTTCGGGCCCTGCAGGTCACCCAGCAGCGCGACGAAGCGCCCGTGCTTGGCCGCGAGGTCGCGCACCAGCTTGGCACGAGCCTTGTGCTCGTCGGGAGTACCGTGGGAGAAGTTCAGACGGGCAACGTCCAGGCCAGCGAGGATCAGCTGTTCGAGAACTTCCGGCGAGTTGCTGGCCGGGCCCAGTGTGGCGACGATTTTAGTACGACGAACGGACATGCAGAGACTCCTGAGTTCAAGCGCAGCGAAAGGCTACTATGCTCCTCTGCTGTAGTCATTGTTCATTTGCACTACTTTTCAGCGAATGATTTTTTTCGAATAGGTTGTTTGGCGAACACTCTGGAGATTTTCGCCAGCGGGTCGATACACTAGCAAGAACAGGAGACCCCCCATGCGAATTTTGCTCGTTTTAGCCCTGGCAGCCAGTGTGGTCGGTTGCACCCGCTGGTCGATGGACAGCCATCTGAACAATGCCTATCGGTCCTATGATCGCGGCAACTGTGAAGACGTCATGCTGCAGTTGTCCAAGGTTGACCGTGAGAGCCGTACCCGGCAGTACATCCAGCCGGAAGTGTCGATGCTGCGCGGCCAGTGCCTGGAGCGCCAGAAACTGTTCGTCGACGCGATACAGACCTATCAGTTCATCCTCACCCAATACCCTTACAGCGAGTATGCATACCGCGCTCGGGCGCGCCTGGAAACCTTGCGCCAGCTGGGACACGCTGAGGGGGCAATGCCGGCTCAGCCGAGTCCCGCCGCTTTGTAGTTCGCCGCTTTGTCATGATGGTTGAAATATCAGCTGGCTCTCTGCCAGCTTTGCGCTAGTCTTTGAGTGTATGGTTTCAGTTTTATCAATTCTTTTGAATTGAAAACCATGGCTCGGTAGATGTTTGCGAGAAGGCGATTTGCCGTTATCGCGCCGAGGCCAAGGGAGAGCAGGACCGTTCGTCTGCTCCGAAGCATTAGCGCAGCCATGCTGAATGGCCTATACAGCGATCATTGCCATGCCTACTGACCGTCGAATCGAGCGGCATCAACTGCCTTATTTTCTGCAAGTGTTCAATCGTTATACCGGCAAGCCCATTGGCTACCTGGGCAATGTCTGCGAAGAGGGGCTGATGTTGATCAGTCAGTTACCCTTGCTGGTCGACGCCGAGTTCGAGCTGCAACTGAAGCTGCCACTCAGCGATGGCACCCAGCAAATGATTGATCTGACCGGCCGCTGTCTGTGGTGCCATGAGGAGACCACTCCCGGTTATTACGACTCGGGGTTTACGCTGGGTGAGTCATCCCCGGAGTATCTGCAACTGGTGGCGGCGTTGCAGCACTACTTCAGCTTCCATCCGTTGGAGGCTTCCGCTTAGCGCGGGACTTCAGGGCTGGGGTCCTAAAGGGTTCCGGCTCTTTTCCAACTCAGATAGCGGCTGACCAGATCGGCCCCGAGTTCGCTCGGGCGGGCGTCGAGTACCGGTACGCCGTGGGCGGCCAGTCGTTCATGAAGAGTGGCCCGGGCATTCAGGTAATCCACGGTGCCGCAGTAGGCCAGGGCTTCAGGCAGGGTCTGTACCGGCGCCTGGCGCAATTGGTCGAGCACTTCTTCCCTCAGGCTGGCCACCAGCACCCGATGTTGGCGGCCAAGACGTTTGACGGCGGTCAGCAGTGCCTCATCGTCGTCATCGCGCAGATTGGTCACCAGTACCACCAGGGCCCGGCGTTTCTGTCGGGCCAGCAGTTGGCTGGCTGCGGCCTGGTAGTCCGCCGGGCGCTGGGTGCTGTTCAGGTCGTAGACACTGTTGAGCAACACATTGAGCTGACCCTGGCCCTTGACCGGGGCGAGAAAGCGCGGCTGCTCGCCGGCAAAGGTGCACAGGCCCACCGCGTCGCCCTGGCGCAAGGCCACATAGCTGAGCAACAGGCAGGCGTTGAGGGCATGGTCGAAGTGCGCCAGCTCACCGTCCTGGCTGCGCATCCGCCGCCCGCAATCGAGCAGGAAGACGATCTGCTGGTCGCGCTCATCCTGGTATTCCCGGGCAATCGGCGTGCGTTGCCGGGCGGTGGCTTTCCAGTCGATCTGACGCAGGCTGTCGCCTTCGCGAAATTCGCGCAACTGGTTGAATTCCAGGCCCAGGCCGCGACGCTGGCGTTGGCGTACGCCGAGTTGGCTGAGCCAGTTGTCGACGGCCAATAACTGGGCGCCATAAAGGCGGGCGAAATCCGGGTAGACACGGGTCGCATCGGCCAGCGCCAGGTAGCGTCGCTCGGACCACAGGCCCAACGGGCTGGGCAGGCTGACTTCGCAACGCGCGTAGCGAAAATGGCCACGGCTCAAGGGCCGCACGCGATAGGTCAGCTCGCTGCCTTCGCCCGGTTGCAAGGTAATGGCTTGGGGCAGGTTGGCGAACGCCAGGCCATCGGGAACGTGATCGAAGAGCTGCACCCGTAGGGGCGTGGGGTGGTCGTGACTGAGTTCGAGGTGCACTTCGCCCCAGCGCCCCAATGCCAGGCTGCCGGGCAGCTTGCGTTTCACGTGCGGCGAGGGCAAGCGCCTGAGTCGAGCCCCATCCAGCAGGCTCAACAGCAGCAAGGCCAGCAGCAAGCCCCAGCCAATCGAGCCAAGGCGCTCGGGCAGCTCGACGCCCAGGGCCCTGAGGGTGCCCAGGCCAATGCCCAGCGCCAGCAGGACACCCAGCCAGATCAACAGCAGCCGTGAAGGTCTCATGGACGCGCGGGCCTCACTGGCGCGGTGCCGGGACCTGGTCAAGCAGTTGCTTGAGCACCTGGTCGACCGACAGCCCTTCGATATCCAGCTCGGGGGCGATTCGTACCCGATGCCGCAGTACGGCCAGGGCGCAGCCCTTGATATCGTCCGGGATCACGAATTCACCGCCGCGCAGCAAGGCTCGGGCCCGGGCGCCGCGAACCAGGGCAATGGAGGCCCGCGGTCCGGCACCGAGGGTCAGGCCCGGCCAGCTGCGGGTGGCCCGGGCCAGGCGCACGGCGTAGTCGAGGACCTGCTCGTCCAGCGGCAACTCGCTGGCGATCCGCTGCAAGGCCAATACATCCTTGGCCTGCAACAGGGTGCGCAGGGGTTGTACTTCGAGCATGTCGGCCTTGGTCGAGCGGGTCACTTGGCGGACCATGTCCAGCTCCTGCTGGGCATCGGGGTAGTCCATGCGCAGCTTGAGCATGAAACGGTCCAGTTCGGCCTCGGGCAGCGGATAGGTGCCTTCCTGTTCGATCGGGTTCTGGGTGGCGAGCACCATGAACGGCTGGGCGATGGGCAGGGCGCGACCTTCGAGAGTGACCTGGCGTTCCTGCATGGCTTCGAGCAGCGCCGCCTGGGTTTTCGCCGGGGCACGGTTGATTTCGTCCGCCAGCAGCAGGTTGGTAAACAGCGGGCCCTTGCGCAGTTTGAACTGTTCGGTCTGCAGGTCGTAGACCGCATGGCCGGTGACGTCGCTGGGCATCAGGTCGGGGGTGAACTGGATACGGGCGAAGTCGCCGCCGAAGCAGCGCGCCAGGGCCCGCACCAGCAGGGTCTTGCCCAGCCCGGGGACGCCTTCGAGCAGCACATGGCCACCGGCGATCAGTGCGGTGAGCACGTCGTCGATCACCCTGTCCTGGCCGATCAGCACCTTTTGCAGTTCGTGGCGCACCGCCTGGGCCAACTGGCTGGCGCGATGGCGCTGCTGCTGGGCATGGGCCTCGGCGTCAACCGGGCTGGTCGGTTCGGCTTGTTGTTCGCTCATAGGGCATTCCTGAGGGTTTGCAGGTGGGCGACCTGGCGACTGAAGTCGACGCTGGAAAGGCGTTGCCTGGGTCGCGGGCGCAAGGCCTGGCTGATGGCGCTGGTGGGTTGGCGGGTCAGGCGCGCGAGCACCTGCCATTGTTCGGCAACGCCGAGTCGTTCGAAACCGGGGTGACGCTTGCGGGCCCGGCGCAGGATGTCCTGTTGCAAGGCCTGTAGCAGGGCTTCATGGCCGCTGCGACGGAGCAGGAAGTCGGCGCTGGCCCGCAGGTGTTCCTGCAATTGTCGGCGCGCCCGGGACGCCGGGGCCTGCAGCGGTCCCTGGCGCAGGCCGACATGCCACAACCACAGGCCGAGGAGGGTGGCGAGGGCGACCAGGGCCTGGGGGAAGTAGCGCCACAACAGGGTGAGCAGGTTGTCGTGGTCGGTATTGAACAGCAGGGTCACGTCGCTGTCCTGGGCCAGGTACCAGAGCAGCCAGGCGTTGTCGTAACGGCCGATGGCGTGGTTGGTCCAGAGGTCGGCGTCGGTCAGCACGGTGACCGTACCGGCGCCGTACTCCAGTTGCATCAAGTGGGTGGAGGTGGCGCTGTTGGCCCAGGATTGCGCCAGGTTCTTCGGGTCGGACAAGTGGAACGCGGTGTCGAAACTGAAGTAGGCCGGAGCGTCTTCGTCTTCCAGGTACATGCGGGTCAACAGCGGGTAACGCTCGTCTTCCGGTTCCGGGCCGTCGCCCTTGAGGTCCTTGCTCAGCAACTGGTGCAACTGCACGCGGTCGAGCAGCAGGTCGCCACTGCTGCCGGTCTTGGGATTCCACAGGGCCTCGGCGACGAACAGCAGCCGCCCACCGGCCCGGGCCCAGTTGAGCAACTGGTCGGCCTGGCGCGGGGTCATGTTCGAGCGCTCGCCCAGCAGCATCAGGTTCCGCCCGCGCGGGTCGAGGCCGGGCAGGATATCCAGGCTGTTGGCATGGGTGACTTTCAGGCCACGCTGGCGCAGAAACTGCTCGGCGGCCAGGTAAGGGTTGGCGCGGGCTTCGGGCGAAGGGCCGTGATCGATGACCTCTGTGTAGGGTGTGGCCTTGTGATAGAGGTAGAGGCCGACGCCTGCGAGTACCGCCAGCAGTGCCAGGCCGATCAGCCAGGACAGGCGCCGGTTCATCGGACGGCTCCCGGACCGAACAACTGTCGCCAGTTTTCGCACAGCGCCTGTTGCTGGTGGGCTGTTGGCAGGCGATGCCCGTAGGCGAGGTTCTGCCAGTGGCGGGTCAGTTCCTGGCTGAAGGCCTGCAGAGCGGGTTCCGGTAACTGACCGAGCCGTTCGAGGACCTGGCCTTCGGTATCGGCGCTTTTCAAGGGCAGTTGGTAGTCATGCAGCAGGCGGCTGAGCAGACCACGGTAGAGCAGGCTCATGGCTTCGCGCGGCTGCTGGGGCCAGAGGGCCTCGGCGCTGGCGGCGATATCACCGGGCAAGCTGTCGATGTCCAGCGCCAGGCCGAACAGTTGCGGCGTGGCGCTCGGGACGGCTTTGGCCCGTGGCTTCGGGCGCCGGCCGACAAAGGTTTGCAAGCCATTCCGATAGCGCCAGGCCAACCAGGCCAGCAAGCCGAACAGCGCCGCCCAGAGCAGAATCTCCAGGCTTTGGGCGAGTGTGCCGACGATACGGCTGTCAAAACGCTCCAGCAGGGCCTTCAGCCAGCCGGAAGAGGCTTTGTCGCCAGTCTTGGCGGACGCTTCGCCCAGTCGCCAGCGGGTGACGGTTTCCGGGTTCTTGAACGGCGGTGCCTGCAACTGTGCCTTGATCGCGTCCTGGGAGGCCTGGCTGGTCAGCGGTTGCTTGAGCAGCCTTGGTGTGTCTGGTGCCGGTGGTTCGGCGGCCATGACCGGTGACGCGAAGGGCATCGACAACAGGCCGACGCCGAGCAGCAGTGCGGCGACCACCGGCAGCAGGCGCTGGCGCAACTGGCGGAAAATCAGTTCGATATCCCAGGCTTCCAGCACGGTCCTGCGGTTGAGGTAGAGGCTGAAGCCGCAGGCGATATAAATCGGCTCCCAGAGGATCAGGATCAGCGCGTAGAAGGCGTTGCTCAGGTGTTCCAGCCAGAGCCACTCGTGCTGGGCGGCGAACAGCAGTTTCTGCCAGTGCCAGTCGATATCGATCTGCCGGGGCAACAATAGATAGAACACCGCCATCAGGCCGATCCACAGGACATATTCCAGATGCGCGCCGATCAGCGTCAGCCAGCGCGCCGCGCTCAGGCTCTGGGGCAGGAGTACTCGCAGGCGCTGCTGGCGGGCCTGGCCGTCGAGGCCTTCGAGTTGTTGCACCGGCAAGGTGAAGCTGCGAGTCAGGCTCAGGCGCCGCCAGGTCAGGCTCGCCAGCAGTTGTGGCTTGAGCAGGCGCGGCCAGGCCTTGATTGCCTGTTTCAGGGTGGGTGTATCGCCGAACAGGGCCGTGGACAGGATGTACAGCGGCAAGCGCTCGAATGCCGGTTTCAGCCACCAGAACAGCAACAGGGCGATGGAGGGATGTTCCCAGAGCAGCAGGCTCAGGAGGGCGAAGACCGGCAAGGTGACCAGTGCCCAGGAACCCATCAACAAGCCGCGATGTTGCTGGGCCAGCAGCACGCCGAGGTCCATGGCTTCCCAGGTGCTGCGGGGGCGAATGGCAACGCTGGCGTCAGTCAGGCGCATGCTGGCTCCGTCCGGCCAACAGCAGATAGGCGCCCACCAGCAGCCAGAGCCCCGCGCCCACCGTGTATTTGAGCCGTGGCGCGAGATGGCTCATGGACGACCAGTAGGCTTCGATAAAGGCGGCGATCAGCAAGAACAGGATCACCCCGCCGACCATCTGGATACTTTTCTGCGCGTTCAGGCGCAGGGCCTCGCCACGGGACAGGCGTCCCGGCGCCACCAGTGCCCAGCCCAGTTGCAGGCCGGCGGCCCCGGACAGGACGATGGCGGTGAGTTCGAAGGCGCCGTGGCCGATGACAAAGGACCAGAAGGTCTGCCCGTAGCCGATCTGGGTCAGGTGACCGGCCACCGCGCCGATGGTCAGGCCGTTGAACAGCAGGAAGAACAGGCTGCCGAGGCCAAACAGCAGGCCACCGGCGAAGGTCTGAAAGGCAATGCCGATGTTGTTCATGATGTAGTAGCCGAACATCACCCAGTTTTCACTGGAGGCTCGCGCGACGGTGCGCCCCAGGCGACTGGCGGCGGGGTCGTACATGGCTTGCATGTCGGCGACCTGCTGCGGGCTGACGATGCTGTAGACCAGGTCCGGAAACAGATAGATCAGCAGGCCGGTCAGCCCCAGGCTGGCGAAGAACAGCACCCCGGCGACCAGGACGAACGGCCATTGTTCGCGCACCAGGCGGGGGAAACCGGCGAAGACGAACCCCAGCACCGAGGCGCCGAGGTGGCTGCGATGCCGATAGAGCTGCTGGTGCCCACGCAAGGCCAGCTGTTGCAGGGCATCGACCAGATGGCTGCTGTAGCCGCGTTCCTGGGTCAGGGCCAGTTGTTGGCACAGGCGGCGGTAATGGGCTGGGAATTCGCGCAAGTCGGTGGCTTTCGCCTTGCCGCGCTCCATCTGCTCGAGCCATTGGGCAAAACGTTGCCACTCGGGCTGATGGCGGCTTTCAAAGAGGCTCTGTTTCATAGCGGGCCCAGCAGTCCGTGGGCAATGCCGTTCAATTCAGCCGCGGCCCGGGAGGCCGGCACGCCCAGGGGCGTGGCCAGCAGCGCCGCGAGTTCGCGGGTGCGTTCGGCGCTGAGGTCGCCCTGGCGTTCGGCGAAACTCAGCACGGCGCGTTGTTCCGCCAGATGCAGGATGAAAGGCGCGCTACGGGGTGTCGCCTGGGGCAGGCTGGGACGTGGCAACGGCTGTTCGCGATAGACCACCAGCGTGCCGCCGGCCAGGTCGCCGAGGCGCTTGAAAGTCGGGTGTTGCAGGCAACTGACGGCGCCGAGGAAATAACCGAACGGCAGCATGTCGACAAAACGCAGCAGGTTACGGGTCAAGGAAGCGGCCCAGCCGATTGGCGTGCCGTCATCATGCACGACCCGCAGGCCCATCATCTGCTTGCCCGGCGAGCGGCCCTGGTTCAGCACTTCGAACAGCACCATGTACCACCAACTGACCAGGAACAGCACGATCGAGCCGAGACCCAGGCCGAGCTTGCCCAGCAGCATCAGGCTGCTCAGCAGCACGCCGAGCAGCACGCCGCGCACGCCCAGGTCGATGGCGAACGCCACTGCCCGCACGGGCAGGCCGGCCGGACGCAGGGGCAGGTCGATACCTTCCGGGGTTTCGACGCGATAGTAGGTGTCCAGGGGTGTTTGCAGCGCAGTCTTCCTTTTCGGTGCTGAAATCGACGACAAGATGGCCGGTCCTTGCGGACAGAGGCCCGATCCTAGCCAGCGGCGTCCGGCTAAGCAACTTAACTCTGTAATGAACGGTATCGAAGTTGCTGCGCCCAGTTGTTACGGGATGCTGGTCCGAGGGGGCGCTGAGCGCCTAGACTGCGTCGGTCTTCTGTTCAGGAACCCGCCGTGACCTCCATCTTCTGGTACGACTACGAAACCACCGGGATCAACCCGCGCTCTGATCGCGCCTTGCAGGTGGCGGGCATCCGTACCGATGCCGAGCTCAACGAGATCGATGAACCGGTCAACCTGTATTGCCGGCCCAGCGAGGATATCCTGCCGCACCCGGCGGCTTGCATGATTACCGGCATCACTCCGCAGCAACTTGCCACGCAGGGCTTGGTCGAGGCCGACTTCATGACCCGCGTGCACGCCCAGTTGTCCCTTCCGGGGACCTGTGGTGCTGGCTACAACACCTTGCGTTTTGACGACGAAGTCACCCGTTACAGCCTGTATCGAAACTTTTTCGATCCCTATGCCAGGGAGTGGCAGGGTGGCAACAGCCGTTGGGACCTGATCGATGTGGTGCGGGCGGCCTATGCACTGCGTCCGCAAGGCATCGTCTGGCCCGAGGAGGACGGACGGGTGACCCTCAAGCTCGAGCGCCTGACCGCGGCCAATGGCATCGATCATGGTCACGCCCATGAAGCCTTGTCCGATGTGCGTGCCACCATTGCTCTGGCGCGGTTGATCCGCGAGAAACAGCCGAAGTTATATGACTGGCTGTTTCAGTTGCGCAGCAAACAGCGGGTCATGGATCAGATTCGTCTGTTACAGCCGATGGTGCATATTTCCGGACGCTTCTCGGCCGCGCGTCATTACCTGGGGGTGGTCCTGCCGTTGGCCTGGCACCCGCGTAACCGCAATGCCTTGATTGTCTGTGATCTATCCCAGGATCCGCAGCCGTTATTCGATCTGGATGCCGAAACCTTGCGCCAGCAGCTGTACATCCGTCATGAGGCGCGTGCCGAAGGACAACTGCCGGTGCCGCTCAAGTTGATTCATGTCAATCGTTGCCCGGTGGTGGCGCCGCTAAAGGTATTGCGTGGCGAAGACCAGAAACGTTTGCAGTTGGACATGGCGCTTTATGAGGCGCGCCGCCAGCAACTGAGTGAGGCCCAGGAAGTTTGGCGGGATAAAGTCCAGGCCCTTTATGCCGGCGAAGATTTTGCCCCCAGCGAGGATCCGGAGCAGCAGTTATACGATGGCTTTATCGGCGACCGCGACCGGCGTTTGTGTGAGCAAGTTCGCAGTGCGGAGCCCGAGCAGTTGGCGCGCGGGCAATGGCCTTTCGATGATGAGCGGTTGCCGGAATTATTATTTCGTTACCGGGCACGCAACTTTCCCACCAGCCTGAGTGAAGAAGAGCAACAACGTTGGCGGACATTCTGCCGACAGCGTCTGACCGAGGCGGCGTGGGGCGCGCCGAATACCCTGGCGGATTTTACCGAGCACCTCATGAAGTGTTTGCCGAATGCAACACCGGTGCAGCGTCAGGTACTGGAGCAGTGGCAGGACTATGCACACTCTTTGTGCGCACGCTTTAACGTGACGGTCGGTTAAACACGCCCACGATTAAATTGCGGACAATAAAAAAACGCCAGTGAACTGGCGTTTTTTGTAGGTCGCGAATAGCGTCCGTGACCGGCTTGGCTTAGCCCAGCAGGGTAGCCCAGCTTTCAACCACGTCGCCGCCCCACTTGGCTTTCCACTCTTTCAGAGTCTTGTGGTTGCCGCCTTTGGTTTCGATCACTTCACCGTTGTGCGGGTTTTTGTATTGCTTGACCTTGCGCGCGCGCTTGGTGCCGGTGGTTTTCACGGCGCCACGTACGGCTTTGCCAGCTTTGGCCTGTGGGTCCAGGATGTTGATGACATCTGGCAGCGCCTTGTTGTACTCGCCCAGCAGAGTGCGCAGTTTGCTTTCGAATTCCATTTCTTTTTTCAGGGCACCGTCTTTTTCCATGGCGGCCATTTGGGCTTGCAGTTCTTTGATGGCTTCCTGGGTGGCGTGGTATTTCTGGATCAGGGACATGGACACTACCTTATGTTGAGTCAGGACGACAGGGGTACAGTGACGCAATAGTAGTCAGAGTATTTGAGCAAGTAAACATTTAATAGGTGGTTTATTGCATTTAATTTGAAACTTAGGTGTGTCCTTGTCGCCGACTTAGATGTTTTTGCTGCGCGAGCCAAGAGCCGTCTTGTTGTGACGATGTTTGAATTATCGGCGCGCTGCGTCGCGTCACTCGGAGAAAGCCCACTACAAGCGAGGGGAGAAACGGGTGCCGGGACAGGAGTGGGCCGGCGGTGCAACGAATACTGCAGTTTTTTTCCGTACTGGCTAGAATGGCGACCTTTGCGAAGTTCTGGAGTTCTCCCCCCATGCGCACTTTCCGGCTGGTGATTGCCTGCCCCGACCGCGTTGGCATCGTTGCCAAAGTCAGTAACTTTTTAGCGTCTTACAACGGTTGGATCACCGAAGCGAGTCACCACTCCGACAACCTCAGTGGCTGGTTCTTCATGCGCCACGAGATTCGTGCTGACAGCCTGCCGTTTGGTCTGGAGGCCTTTCGTGAGGCATTTGCCCCGATCGCCGAAGAATTTTCCATGACCTGGCGCATCACCGACACCGAGCAGAAGAAGCGCGTGGTGTTGATGGCCAGCCGTGAGTCCCATTGCCTGGCGGACCTGTTGCACCGTTGGCACAGTGACGAACTGGATTGCCAGATCGCCTGCGTGATTTCCAACCACGATGACCTGCGCAGCATGGTTGAGTGGCACGGTATTCCCTACTACCACGTGCCGGTGAACCCGCAGGACAAAGAGCCGGCGTTTGCCGAAGTATCACGTCTGGTCAAACATCACGAAGCCGATGTGGTGGTACTGGCGCGCTACATGCAGATCCTGCCGCCGGCACTGTGCCGCGAGTATGCGCATAAGGTCATCAATATCCATCACAGCTTCCTGCCATCGTTCGTCGGTGCCAAGCCTTATCATCAGGCGTCCCTGCGTGGCGTGAAGTTGATTGGGGCAACTTGCCACTATGTAACCGAAGAGCTGGATGCGGGGCCGATCATCGAACAGGATGTGGTCCGTGTCAGCCACAGTGATAGCATCGAAGACATGGTGCGTTTCGGTCGCGATGTCGAGAAGATGGTGCTGGCCCGTGGCCTGCGTTATCACCTGGAAGATCGTGTGCTGGTGCATGGCAACAAGACCGTGGTGTTCTGACAGCCCGTTGACGAGCCTGGAGGTGTGGCGATGAGCGATACACTCGACAAGGCAACCTCCAAGGCGCCGCCGACCGTGGGTGAGGGCTGTCTGAGCCGTTACGACACCGACGCAATGACTCCTGAAGACGGCACCGAGTTTCCCGGTGCCGCCGAACTCTGGCAGCAGTTGCAGGAAGAGTCCGAAGCAGACAAGCCCGCAGACTCTTCTGCGTCGCTTAAATCCTGAAACTGCCCACCAGCTGCTTCAATCGCGCAGCCTGCTGTTCCAGGTCGGTACAGGCCCGCAGGGTTGACTGCAGGTTCTCCACACCTTGCTGATTGAGGGTGTTGATCTCGGTGATGTCCACGTTGATCGACTCGACCACCGAGGTTTGCTCTTCGGTGGCCGTGGCGACGGATTGGTTCATGCCGTCTATCTCGCTGATCCGCTGGGTCACGCTGCTCAGGCGTTCGCCGGCCAGGTTGGCGATTTCCACACTTTCCAGGCTGTGGCGCTGGCTATGGCCCATGGTGCCGACCGATTCTCGGGCGCCAACCTGCAATTCTTCGATCATGGTCTGGATCTGCTGCGCCGATTCCTGGGTGCGATGAGCCAGGTTGCGCACCTCGTCCGCGACCACCGCAAAGCCGCGTCCGGCCTCACCGGCCCGGGCCGCCTCGATGGCGGCGTTGAGGGCCAGCAGGTTGGTTTGCTGGGAAATACTGGTGATCACTTCGAGAATCTGCCCGATATTCACCGTCTTGCTGTTCAGCGACTCGATGTTGGTGCTTGACGTGGCAAGCATTTCCGACAACTGGTGCATGGCCTTGATGCTGCGTTCCACCACCTGCTGACCGTCCGCGGCCAGGCCGCGGGCGTCGCTGGCCTGGGTCGAGGCCTGGGCGGCATTGCGGGCGATCTCCTGGGCGGCGGCACCCAGCTGGTTGATGGCCGCGGCGACGCTGTTGGTGCGACTGGCCTGTTCATCGGAGTTGAGCATCGACGAGTTCGAGGCGCTGACCACCCGCAGGGCCACTTCGTTGACCTGTTGGGTTGCCGAGGAGACTTCGCTGATCGAGGTGTGGATGCGTTCGACGAAACGGTTGAAGGCGCTACCGAGGATCCCGAACTCGTCCTGGGACTCGATCGTCAGGCGCCGGGTCAGGTCGCCTTCGCCGTCGGCGATATCCTGCATGGCACGGGTCATCACGTGCAGCGGTTGCATCAGCGCACGGATCAACAGGCCGAGCAGGGCGATGATGATCAGTACGGCGATGGTGGTGGCGATCACGGCCGAGCTGCGGAAATTGCTCAGCATCGCAAAGGCCTTGTCCTTGTCCACGGACACGCCGACATACCAGCTTACCGAAGACAGGCCCTTGATCGGGGCGAAGGCGACGATGCGCGTCTTGCCGTTGGCCACGGTTTCGCTGATCTCGTTGCCGATGCGCGGGGTGTCCTGGGGATAGGCGTCGCTGAGGCTTTTCATTACCAGGGCCTTGTCCGGGTGCACCAGGATCTTGCCATCGGCGCTGACCAGGAAGGCGTAGCCGTTACCGTCGAAACTCAAGGCGTTGAGGCTGTCGGCAATGGCTTGCAGGCTCAGGTCGCCGCCCACCACGCCGATGCTCTGGCCGGCCTTGCGCACGGTGTTGACGATGGAAATCACCAACTGCCCGGACGCCAGGTCGATATAGGGTTCGGTCAGGGCCGAGCCGCTGCTGTTCTCGGCACTCTTGTACCAGGGGCGGGCGCGGGGGTCGTAGCCGTCGGGCATCTTGCTGTCCGGACGGATCATGAAGCTGCCGTCCTTGTTGCCCAGGTAGGCGCCCATGAAGGTCGAGGTGATGGCCTTCTGTTCCAGCAGGTTGGAGACGTTGGCCGGGTCGGCATTGAGGGCGACCGACTGGGACAGGTTTTCGATCAGCAGGCTGCGGCCGGTCAGCCAGGTCTGGATATTGTTGGCGGTGACACCACCCATTTCATGCAGATAGCTGTTGAGGTCATCGCGGATTGCATTGCGTTGCAGGTAATCGTTGTACAGCGTGAAGAGCGCAAAGGCCGCGAGTACGATCAGCGACGCGGCCAGCAGGATCTTGTGACTGAATTTGAGGTTTTTGTTCATGGCGTTCAAGGTCCGCTGAAGTTTTGGGTGTCCAGGTAGGCGATGGCCGGTGGTGCGCGCTGGGCAGCGTTGAACCTAAGCTGTTCCTCTGCTCCTTGGGGGCTCTTCTTGGGGGAAAGCCGGATTGTTTTTGATTGTTTTCTGGGTTGGCCTCTTGCTATCGACTGAATCGACGCAAAGATTAACCAGGGCAACTGCGTCCCGCCGGACGGATAGCCCTGGCGGGTTTCTCGGGATGGAGCGCGCTGAAGCCTTCCAGGAACAGGCGATCAGGTCGTCGGGGAGGCGGCGAGGCCGCCGGCTCAGGTCTTGGGCTTGGCGTGGCTGGCCAGGCGCTCCAGGGCGGCGCGCAGGTTCGGGTCGCTGATGCCGTCGGCGGTGTCCTGGATGGTTTGCGCTGCGCTCACCGACAAATCCATGGTGTGGCCCACCGCGCCCTGGGGCACGGTCGGCGGCTGCACCTTGAACAGGATGCGGGTCAGGCTCTCGAACACCTCGAACGCCTGTAATTGCCGTTGCAGGCGTTTCTGCTGGTAGCGCAGGCGGGTCGCCCAGTGCCCGTCGGTGACGATCAGCAACAGGCTGCCTTCGCGCCACGACGCCACGTGGCAGTGCTCGCGGGCGGCGGGTTGCAGTTGGCTTTCCACCAGGCGCTGCAAATGCGCAAGGCGTTGGGCATGGCCGAAAATGGCTTTCAGCGGCTTGGCTTCGCGAAGCAGGGCGGCGGGAGCCCGGGCCGTGAGGGGGCGAAATGCCATGGTTCAGACACCTGAAGAAACAGAGTCGCCATGGTAGCAGAAGCGCCCGCTCTGCCCGCGGCCATTGATGTGAATCGTCTTTGGCCCTAAAGTCCGCGGTTAACGTCTGCACTCGATGGCTTGAAGTTCGGGAAAAAGACCTTATTTTAGAGTGGCCCCGTCACAGCGCTGTGCCAGCATCGTGGATTAACGCCACTTTCCTCACCATCGTTTCCGGGTAGAATACTCGTTCGCATGCGGCCATGAGGGCTGCTCGGGCGACTCACGGGGCCGCCCTCCATCCCTATGTGTGGAAGAACCTGCCGATATGTTTGCGCCTTTGTTAAAGAAACTTTTTGGAAGCAAGAACGAGCGTGAAGTCAAACGCATGCTCAAGACGGTACAGATCGTCAATGCCTTCGAAGAGCAAATGGTGGCCCTTTCGGACGAGCAGTTGCGTGCCAAGACCGGAGAGTTCAAGGCCCGCATAGCCCAAGGTGAGACCCTCGACACACTCCTGCCCGAAGCCTTTGCGGTCGCCCGCGAAGCCGGCAAGCGGGTCATGGGCATGCGCCACTTCGACGTGCAGTTGATCGGCGGCATGACCTTGCACGAAGGCATGATCGCGGAAATGCGCACCGGCGAGGGTAAAACCCTGGTGGCGACCCTGGGCGTTTACCTCAACGCGCTGTCCGGCAAGGGTGTGCACGTGGTCACGGTGAACGACTACCTGGCCCGCCGCGACGCCAACTGGATGCGCCCGCTTTATGAATTCCTCGGTCTGACGGTCGGCGTGGTCACGCCGTTCCAGCCGCCGGAAGAGAAGCGTGCCGCCTACGCCGCCGACATCACCTATGGCACCAACAACGAATTCGGTTTCGACTACCTGCGCGACAACATGGCGTTCAGCATGGAAGAGAAGTTCCAGCGCGAGCTGAACTTCGCCGTGATCGATGAAGTCGACTCCATCCTGATCGACGAAGCCCGCACCCCGCTGATCATCTCCGGCCAGGCCGAAGACAGCTCGCGGCTGTACACCGAGATCAACAAGCTGATCCCGCGCCTCCAGCTGCACGTCGAGGAAGTGGAAGGCGTGGTGACCAAGGAAGGCCACTTCACCGTCGACGAGAAGACCCGTCAGGTCGAGCTCAACGAAGCCGGTCACCAGTTCATCGAAGAGATGCTGACCCAGGTCGGCCTGCTGGCCGAGGGCGAGAGCCTCTATTCGGCGCACAACCTGGGCCTGTTGACCCACGTGTATGCCGGCCTGCGTGCCCACAAGCTGTTCAACCGCAACGTCGAATACATCGTCCAGGAAGGCCAGGTTGTCCTGGTGGACGAACACACCGGCCGGACCATGCCCGGCCGTCGCCTGTCCGAGGGCCTGCACCAGGCCATCGAGGCCAAGGAAAACCTGAATATCCAGGCCGAAAGCCAGACCTTGGCCTCGACCACCTTCCAGAACTACTTCCGCCTGTACACCAAGCTGTCCGGCATGACCGGTACCGCGGACACCGAAGCATTCGAGTTCCACCAGATCTACGGCCTGCAAGTGACGGTCATCCCGCCGAACAAGCCATTGGCGCGCAAGGACTACAACGACCTGGTGTTCCTCACCGCCGAAGAGAAGTACGCGGCGATCATCACCGACATCAAGGAGTCCCTGGCCCAGGGCCGTCCGGTGCTGGTGGGTACGGCGACCATCGAGACCTCCGAGCACATGTCCAGCCTGCTCAATAAGGAGAACATCGAGCACAAGGTCCTGAACGCCAAGTTCCACGAGAAAGAAGCGGAAATCATCGCCCAGGCCGGTCGCCCTGGCGCCCTGACCATCGCCACCAACATGGCCGGTCGCGGTACCGACATCCTGTTGGGCGGTAACTGGGAAGTCGAAGTGGCGGCCCTGGAAAACCCGACGCCTGAGCAGATCGCCCAGATCAAGGCCGACTGGCAGAAACGCCACCAGCAGGTGCTCGAGTCGGGCGGCTTGCAGGTGATCGCTTCCGAGCGTCACGAATCCCGTCGTATCGACAACCAGCTGCGCGGTCGCGCCGGTCGTCAGGGTGACGCCGGTTCCAGCCGTTTCTACCTGTCCCTGGAAGACAGCCTGATGCGTATCTTCGCCTCGGACCGGGTGAAGAACTTCATGAAGGCCCTGGGCATGCAGCCAGGCGAGGCGATCGAGCACCGCATGGTGACCAACGCCATCGAAAAGGCCCAGCGCAAGGTCGAAGGCCGCAACTTCGACATTCGCAAGCAACTGCTCGAGTTCGACGACGTCAACAACGAACAGCGTAAAGTGATCTATCACATGCGCAACACGTTGCTGGCCGCCGACAATATCGGTGAAACCATCGCCGACTTCCGTCAGGACGTGCTCAACGCCACCGTCAGCGCCCATATTCCTCCACAGTCGCTGCCAGAACAGTGGGACGTGGCGGGTCTGGAAGCGGCCCTGCAGAACGATTTCGGCGTGCAACTGCCGATCCAGCAGTGGCTCGACGAAGACGATCACCTGTACGAAGAGACCCTGCGCGAGAAGCTGCTCAGCGAGCTGCTGCTGGCGTACAACGAAAAAGAAGAGCAGGCCAGTGCCGAAGCGCTGCGCACCTTCGAGAAGCAGATCGTGCTGCGTGTGCTCGACGACCTGTGGAAAGACCACCTGTCGACCATGGATCATCTGCGCCACGGCATCCACCTGCGTGGTTATGCGCAGAAGAACCCGAAGCAGGAATACAAGCGCGAGTCGTTCACCCTGTTCTCCGAGCTGCTGGACTCGATCAAGCGCGATTCGATTCGTGTCCTCTCCCACGTCCAGGTGCGTCGCGAAGATCCGATCGAAGAAGAAGCGCGCCTGCGTCAGGAAGCCGAAGCCCTGGCCCAGCGCATGCAGTTCGAGCACGCTGAAGCCCCAGGCCTGGACGCGCCGGAAATCCTCGGTGAAGAAGTCGATGTCGCCCTGGCCACCGCGCCGGTGCGCAACGAGCAGAAGCTGGGCCGTAACGAACTGTGCTACTGCGGTTCGGGCAAGAAGTACAAGCACTGCCATGGTCAGATCAGCTAAGGTCTTTACCGGATACTGAAATACCTGCGCCGCGACCGGCATTAGCCGTCGCGGCGTTTTTCCATTTGAAACACTGCCCTTGTGACGGCAGTGCAGATATCACATTAAAAGGAGCGCTTTCATGGCTGTTGGTCTTGGTCCTTTGCCTACGTTGCACCCGGTTGCCGGTTTTGAACTCGGTATCGCCTCGGCCGGTATCAAGCGCCCTGGGCGCAAGGATGTGGTGGTGATGCGCTGCGCTGAAGGTTCCACGGTGGCGGGGGTGTTTACCCTCAACGCGTTTTGCGCGGCACCCGTGATCCTGGCCAAGCAGCGCGTCCAGGGCAACGTGCGTTATCTGTTGACCAACACCGGCAATGCCAACGCCGGAACCGGTGAGCCGGGCCTGGCCGCCGCCGCGCGGACCTGCGCCAAGCTGGCCGAGCTGACCGGTGTCGATGAAAGCGCCGTGCTGCCGTACTCCACCGGGGTGATCGGCGAGCCGTTGCCGGTAGAGAAAATCGAAGGCGCCTTGCAGGCGGCCCTGGATGACCTGTCCGTGGATAACTGGGCCGCTGCCGCCACCGGCATCATGACCACTGACACCCTGCCCAAGGGTGCGAGCCGCCAGTTCCAGCATGACGGCGTGACCATTACCGTCACCGGGATCAGCAAGGGCGCGGGGATGATCCGTCCGAACATGGCGACCATGCTCGGCTACATCGCCACCGACGCCAAGGTCTCCCGTGAGGTCCTGCACAGCCTGATGCTGGACGGCGCCAACAAGTCGTTCAATCGCATCACCATCGACGGCGACACCTCGACCAACGACTGCTGCATGCTGATCGCCACCGGTCAGGCCGGGCTGCCGGAAATCACCGAGGCTCGCGGCCCGTTGTTCGACGCGCTGAAAAAGGCCGTGTTCGAAGTGTGCATGGATGTGGCCCAGGCCATTGTTCGTGACGGCGAAGGCGCGACCAAGTTCGTCACCGTCGAAGTCAACGGCGGCGGCAATCACCAGGAATGCCTGGATGTCGGTTACACCGTGGCGCATTCGCCACTGATCAAGACCGCGCTCTTTGCCTCCGATCCGAACTGGGGCCGTATCCTCGCCGCCGTCGGCCGCGCCGGTGTGCCGGACCTGGATGTGAGCAAGATCGACGTGTTCCTCGGCGAAGTCTGCATCGCCAGCCGTGGCGCTCGTGCGGCGAGCTACACCGAAGAGCAGGGCTCGGCGGTCATGGCTCGGGAAGAAATCACCATTCGTATCGAATTGGGTCGCGGCCAGTGCAGTGAAACCATCTGGACCACCGACCTGTCCCACGAGTACGTGAAGATCAACGCGGAATACCGCACCTGATCCACAGGTTCGAGCAGGAGGTTTCAACGTGAAACGCGTTCATGTGGCGGCGGCGGTCATCCGGGGTGTTGACGGTCGCATCCTGATTGCCCGTCGGGCGGATACCCAGCACCAGGGCGGTCTCTGGGAGTTTCCCGGCGGCAAGGTCGAGGACGGCGAAGCCGTCCAGGTGGCCCTGGCCCGCGAGCTTCAGGAAGAGCTGGGCATCGTGGTCAGTGCTGCCCGACCGTTGATCAAGGTGCGGCACGATTATCCGGACAAGCAGGTCTTGCTGGATGTCTGGGAGGTTTCGGCTTTTACCGGCGACCCCCACGGTGTCGAGGGGCAGCCGCTGGCCTGGGTCAGTGCGCGGGAGCTGGCGGACTACGAGTTTCCGGCGGCCAACCAGCCGATTGTCGCCGCCGCCCGTTTGTCGGCGGAGTATCTGATTACTCCCGATGGCCTGGAGACTCCGCAGTTGCTCAAGGGGATCCAGAAGGCGATTGCCGGTGGGATCAAGCTGGTTCAACTGCGGGCGCCCAACGGTTATGACCCGAAGTACCGCGACCTGGCGGTGGACGCGGTGGGGTTGTGTGCGGGCAAGGCACAGCTGATGCTCAAGGGGCCTTTCGAATGGCTGGGGGATTTCCCGTCGGCGGGCTGGCACATGACGTCCGCGCAGTTGCGCAAGTACGCCAGTGCCGGGCGGCCGTTGCCGGCGGAGCGCTGGTTGGCCGCTTCGTGCCATAACGCTGAAGAGCTGGCCTTGGCCGAACAGATGGGCGTGGACTTTGTCACGCTGTCGCCGGTGCAACCGACGCAGACCCATCCGGAGGCGCAGCCGCTGGGTTGGGAGCAGGCCGGGCAGTTGATCTCGGGCTTCAACAAGCCGGTGTATCTGCTGGGCGGGGTTGGGCCGAACGAATTGCAGCGTGCCTGGGAAACCGGCGCACAGGGCGTGGCCGGTATTCGGGCATTCTGGCCGCAATAAGCACGGCTCTAGATCAGTGGGAGACCGGCTTCTTCGCCGCCTCCCACAATATCTCGGCAATCTTCTCGCGCCGTGCAATTACCCTTGCCGCCACAAACAGCAAGTCCGACAGCCGATTGATGTAAGCCAGGCCAACCCCTCCCAAAGGTTCAACGGCATTCAACTGCTGGCAACGCCGCTCGGCGCTACGGGCCTGGCTGCGGCAGATATGGGCCTGGGCAATCAGCATCGAGCCACCCGGCAGGATGAAGTTTTCCAGTGGGCCCAACTCTTCGTTCCAGCGATCAATGGCGGTTTCCAGGCGCTGGATCTCGGCCGCATCGAGGGCCTGGTAGGTCGGCATCGCCAGTTCACCGCCCAGATCGAACAACCGATGTTGAACCGGTGCCAGCACTTCGATCAGCTCATTCAACTCCGGATGAATCACCACCAGCTCCGCCAACCCGGCCAATAGCAGTCCCAGCTGGCTGTTGAGCATATCGACCTCGCCGATGGCTTCGATCCGCGGATGGTCCTTCGGCACCCGACGTCCATCGCCCAGTCCCGTTTCCCCGGCATCGCCGGTACGTGTGTAAATTTTCGACAGACGAAAACCCATGCTCAAGACTCCGCTTTGCTCAGTTCGGGAAGCGCCGCCTGGCTACCGGCCAACGGCAGGCGCAGGGTCACGCAGGTGCCCGCGCCCGGCGCCGATTGCACTTCCATCTGGCCTTTATGGTTATTGGTGATGATGAAGTAGGACACCGACAGACCCAACCCGGTGCCCTGGCCGATTTCCTTGGTGGTGAAGAAGGGTTCGAAGGTGCGCTTGCGGATATGCTCCGGCATGCCGACACCGTTGTCCTCGACCTGGATCTCTGCCCAGGGCGGATTCAGGCGGGTGCGCAGGGTAATGCGCCCGGGTTCGCGTTCGTCCTCGCGTTGGTGGATGGCCTGGGCAGCGTTTTTCAGCAGGTTCAACAGCACCTGCTCCAACTCGTTGGCGGTGCCCGGGACCGGGCCCAGTTGCGGGTCGAACTGGCGGATGATCGCCTGGCCCTTGAAGTCGAAGCCGATGGTCAGGTCGAAGTCGTTGCCGGCGATTTCCACCGCCTGGTCGATCAGGGCCGGCAGGTCGCAAGGGGCCATTTCACGGTTGCTGCGCCGGCTGAAGCTGAGCATATGGGTGACGATCTTCGCCGCCCGCGCGCCGGCCTGCTGGATGCCATCGAGCAGTTGCGGCACTTCGCGGCTTTGCAGGTAGCGGTTGACGGTGTCCAGATCGATGCCGGCCTGTTGCGCGTATTCGAGGTTCTTCGGCAGCTCCTTGGACAGGCGTCGGCGGATGTTCTGCACGTTGTGCAGGATGGCCCCCAGGGGGTTGTTGATTTCGTGGGCCATGCCCGCGGCCAAACCGCCGACCGAGAGCATTTTTTCCGATTGCACCATCATTTCCTCCAGCGACAGGCGCTGGGAGATATCGTCGATGCGAATCACCACGCCACGTCCGGCACCGCCCATCAGCGGGTAGAAGGTCAGGGCATAGTGGCGGGCTTCGTCGTCCTTGATCCAGGTCACCCGCTCGATCTTCGCCACGCTGTGTTGCTCGACGGTTTCCTTGAGCTGCGGCAGGAACGGCTTGAGCGGTTCGAAGGCGAGGAAGATCGGCTGGTTCAGCGCTTCGTCCAGCGGCGTGCCGGAGAGGGCGCTGGCTTCCTGGTTCCACTGGGTGACATAGAGTTGCTCGTCCAGGGCGATCAGGGCCGAGGGCATGGAGTCGATGATGCTGTTGAGGTAGTTCTGGAAGCCCGTGAGCTTTTTCTCGATCTTGCTGCGCACCTGGACTTCGAGTTCCAGCTTGCGGTTGGTGTGGCGGGTTTCCTCGGCCAGACCCTGGGCCTGGTCGTAGGCGCCCTGGGCGTCATCGCGGGCGCGCTTGAGCTGCTGCTCCCGGGCCTCGATGCGCGACAGCATGGTATTGAAGGCTTCGGCCAGGCTGCCGATTTCGTCGTGGTTGCCGCGCGAGGCCCGCAATGAGTAGTTCTCTTCCCGGGTGACCTGGCGCGATAGCTCTTCGAGTTCGTGGATCGGTCGGGTAATCAGGCGCTTGATCTGGCGGGCGATGATCAGCCACAGCAGGATACTGAAGGTCAGGATGCCGAGGCTGGCGGTCAGGGTGCCGGTGTAGAACGCCACCGGCAGTTCGCTGCTGGCCACCAGCAACAGGTGTCCGGGCGCCGAGCCCGGGCGCGGCATCTCGATGACCTGGTTGCTGCGAAACTCGGTCAGGCGCCAGGCTTCGATATGGCGAAAGCGCTCCGGCAGTTTCAGGTGATCGCCGTGTTGCAGCTGCGCCATGCGATTGCCCGGACCGTCATAGATCGCGGCGGCGCGCAGCGGCGAGTAACTGTCGAGTTCCTTGAGCAGGGCTTCGGCGGCTTCCGGCGAGTCGAGGGCCTGGCTGATCAGGTTCGGGCTCGATATCAGTCGGCCGATGGTCTGCAAGGCCTGGGGTGCCATGCTCTCCTGGGAGATCCAGTAGGCGGCGCTGATGAACGTCAGGTTGGCGACCAGTAATACGGTGGTCAGCAGGACCAGTAGGGCGGCGAGAAGTTTTTGGCCGACCGGCAGGTTTTCGAGGCGCTGGCGCAGAGGCATCGGTTGTCCTGTTTCGAGAGGCGAATGGCGGCGGGCGGGGTTCGACTGCCGTGCCGTCCATAAGTGTATCAAACCGTCGCTTGAGCCCGGTCTTTTGCGCGGGACGGCTTATGTTGACGAGCTCAGGTGCTGGGCACGCCCTTTGCCATCAGATGGGCCACCAGCCGGTTATACAGGCGGCTCAGGTGCGGCAGGCTGCGGTGATGGCGGGCCGCCGCCGCGCAGGCATAACCCAGCAGGTAGCCGATCTCGGTGCGCCGCCCCTGGGTGACGTCCTGATGCATGGAGGAGTAGTTCGCCGCGGTGGCCTGGATCACCCGTTCCACTTCGCTCTGCAGGTCCAGGGCGGCGGCCGGCTGGCCGCAGCATTCGAGCAGTTCGGTCAGTTCGGCGCAGAGGGTGGCGACTTCACAATGGTGTTCCAGCAAGCCGCCGTTGCGGCAATCGTAGAGCACCGTCAGCGGATTGATGGCGCAGTTGAGCGCCAGCTTGCGCCAGAGTCGGGTGAGGATCTGGGTGTTCCATTCGTGGGGAATGCCGGCCAGTGTCAGGTCATCGAGCCAGTACGGTGGTTGCGGATGGGCAACGTCCCCCAGCCAGGTGAAACCGTGACCGGCGAACACCACGCGCCAGTCGCCGTCGCGAAAGGCGCCCTCGGTGCTGGAGGCGAACAGACAGCGGGCGTGGGGTGCGCGGGCCGCGACCGCGTCCTGGCTGCCGAGGCCGTTTTGCAACAACACCAGCTCTGCGCCGGGGGCGATTCGCGGCGCGAGGCGGGTGACTGCGGCCTCGGCATCGTAGGCCTTGCACGCGACCAGCAGGCGCTGGATGGGCGCAGGGCTGTCGAGGGTTTCGGCCGGAATCGCAAAACGTTGTTCCCGACCCTGTTCGACCAGGGTCAGGCCGCCTGCCGCTTCGTACGCCGCCAGCCGCGCCGCATCGCGCAGAATCAATGTCACCGGCAGGCCGGCCCTGGCCAACCGGGTGGCCCACAGGCTACCCAGGCTACCGGCGCCCAGTACATGCCAGTGGGTGCTCATCAGCTACGCGCCGGCAGGCGTTTGGCGCTGACCACGCCGCCGGCATAGGACTCGAGCAACAGGTGCTCGGACTCATCGAACAGGGTTTGCGGGTCCAGCGGGAAGCACTTGCTGTCCAGGCCGATCAGGCTGATGCCGGCCTTGAGCTCGATGGGACCTGCGTTGGTCATGAAGGTCTTGAGGTTCAGGCCTTCATGCAGGCGCTTGAAGCTGCTCGGGGCGCATTCCTGCAGGTCGGCCGGCAAGGTCATCAGGACGAAATGCCGCTCGTCCAGGCGCGCCAGTACATCCAGTGGCCGCACCAGTTGTTGCAGGCGGCGGGCGATGGCTTGCAGCAGCTCGTCGTAGAGGTCGTTGCCATATTGGCGTTGCAGCGACTCGGCCTGTTCGATCCCGATCAGCAGGTAGCAGATGGCTCCGCCGCGGGCCTGGACCTGGCGCAGGCTGTCGCTGAGCTTCTGGCGCAGGTAGCGGGCATTGCCCAGGCCGGTCAGGGAGTCCACCAGATTGCGCTGTTCGAGGCTGGCGATGTTCTGGCGCAACAGGCGGTTTTCCTGGCGCAGGCGCTGCAAGGTGTTGCACAGGCGGTCGGCGGCGAGCACCCGGGTCAGCAGATGGCGCTCGACATCGGCCGGGGCGAGCAGGTCGTCGATGTCGTTGTCCGAGGTCTCGTCCAGCAGGATCGAGGGCGATTGGTCGCTGATAAGGATCACGTAGGTGTTGTGATCGTTCATCTCGTCCCTTTGTCGGACCTTGGCGGCAAGCGCCAGACCTGCGCTTCCCGCGCAGATCAGCAGGCCGGCGGCCCGCTGGTCGAGTTGCTCCAGTGCCAGGACGCCGTCATTGGCCTGACGGATGTCCTGATAACCCGCGCGCTGGAGGCTGCTGCCCAGCGTACTGCTGGCCAGATTCTCATCACTCACCAGCAAAATGCTCAGATCCGGGTTCGGCATGGGTGACTCACAAGTGAATGAGTGGGAAGAACCGCTATAATGCTCGCGGATTTTAACCGTCAAACCAGGCGCGCTCCATCGGTATTGAGCGGCGCCGATTTTATTTTGGAGAAATACGATGCCGTCGTTCGACGTGGTATCCGAACTGGACAAGCACGAAGTCACCAACGCCGTCGAGAACGCCGTCAAGGAACTGGACCGTCGTTATGACCTCAAGGGCAAAGGCTCCTTCGAGTTCAAGGACAAGGAGCAGACCATCACCTTGACCGCCGAAGCCGAGTTCCAGCTCGAAGCCATGCTGGAGATCCTGCGCATGTCCCTGGTCAAGCGCAAGATCGACGTCAAATGCCTGGAAATCAAGGACGCCTACGCGTCCGGCAAGCTGATGAAGCAGGAAGCGACCTTCAAGGAAGGTATCGACAAGGACACCGCGAAGAAAATCGTCGCGCACATCAAGGACGCCAAGCTCAAGGTCCAGGCCGCCATCCAGGGCGAGCAGGTACGGGTTACCGGCAAGAAGCGTGACGATCTGCAGGAGGCGATTGCCAACCTGCGGGCCAAGGAATTCGATGTGCCGCTGCAATTCAACAATTTCCGCGACTGATCTAGGCTGTCAGGGAACCTCTGGGAGTTATCGGCGTCGGAGGGCCCAGCCACGGTGAAACGGTGGGTCGCCCTGCGCGGCAGGCATCGTTTCGTCGGGTCATCGCATGGTAACCGGAGAGAACAATGGATTTGAATGCACAAGTGGATCAGTTGGTGAAGGCCTCCGAGGCCTGGATCCCGATGATCATGCAATACGGCAGCCGTGTGCTGCTGGCTATCGTCACCCTGTGTATCGGTTGGTGGTTGATCAACAACCTGACCCGCCGCGTGGGCAAGCTGCTGGCGTTGCGCAATGCCGACCTGGCGCTGCAGGGGTTTATCAGCAGCCTGGCGAATATCATCCTCAAGGTGCTGCTGATTGTCAGCGTCGCCTCGATGATCGGTGTGGAGACCACCTCCTTTGTCGCGGCCATCGGTGCGGCAGGCCTGGCCATTGGTCTGGCGTTGCAGGGCAGCCTGGCGAATTTCGCCGGTGGGGTGTTGATTCTGTTGTTCCGGCCGTTTCGCCTGGGTGACACGATCACCGCGCAAGGGGTGACCGGGACGGTCGACAGCATCCAGATTTTCCACACCATCCTGCGTACCGGCGACAACCAGACGGTGATCATGCCCAACGGCAATCTGTCGAACGGCATCATCACCAACGCCAACCGCCAAGCCACCCGCAAGGTTGTGTTCGATGTCGGCGTGGATTTCCAGTCGAATCTGCAGGAGGCCCGCGAGGTGCTGCTGGAGATGGCCAAGGATCCGCGGGTGTTGGCCGATCCGGCGCCGGTGGTGGTGGTGTCCGCGCTGGGGGCTCATTCGATCACCATGTCCTTGCGGGTGTGGGTCAATACCGCCGATTACGGCGATGTCACCTTCCTGTTCAATGAGCAGGTGCGCGACCGTCTGAAAGCGGTGGGCATCGAGATTCCGTTTCCGCAGCACGTGGTGCGGATGTTTTCGGAAGAGCAGGCGAAGTAATCGAGGTCTTGATGCCCGGCCGCTGGGCCGGGCATCAAATCTGCCTGGGCTCAGGCTAGCAAGCGGGCTTCCGTGTGGCCGTAGCGCAAGGTTTTTTCATCGGCGTTGAAGCAGCCGGTGTGCTCGTCTCGGCCTTGCAGCACAAAGCGGGCGTCCGAACGGCCCAGGGTGGCGGCCGCCTGCTGGCTGTTCTCCCCAATCAGGCCTTTTTGCTGGCGGTTGATGATCACCCCCAGGCGTGTATCGGCAAAGTCCTTCATCATCCAGGCGTCGCCATCGCTGTCGCCGAACACCAGGGCTGGACCATAGCCTTTTTGCGCGACAAACACATTCTGGATACCGACGGTCTTGCCCGGTCCCCAGTTGAAGTGCCAGTCCTTTTTATACACATTGGTGTATTTGCCATCGATCATTTCCAGCTTCAGGCCGAGGACATTTTCCGGCGGCAGCCCGTAGCCGTATTTCGGATCGCAGGCAAAAACCCGCACCACGTCGTCGATTGATGCCGTGGAGATGTAGACATCGAAACCGTTGGTCCGCAAAGTTGCAATCAAGACCACAATTTCGGCATGCACGCGCATGCCGTGGAAGTGCACCGGCGCAACCCGGCCCGCGCGGCCAGGCATCTCTGTGCTGCTGTGGATAGGCGCCTGGCGCAATGCCTCGCCCAGGTTGTGTTCAATGGAGTCGGACACCATCGCCTGCAGTTCGGCCGTGGTGAAGTTCTTGTAGAAATAAATGATCCACTTGTAACCCACTTCCATCGGGTAGGTATCGCACAACGCACCGTATAAAAAGTAGAACTTGGCGCGGAAGTTCTGGAATTGCGCGCTGGCATGGATTTCCTCCAGGGGCTGGGTGCCAGCCAGTACCGCGCAGTGGGTGTACAACCATTGGTAGGCGTCGTTGATGTCGGCCGCCAGGTCTTCCATCGAGATACGCTGGCCGTCCAGATTGGTGTGATCGGCATGGAACCAGCCACCTGGCACATCCTGGCACAGGACTTCGGCAAACTCGCTCGGTGTCAGTTTGAACAGCAGGTTTTCGGCCTGGTACAACAACAGCGATTCCTCGGTGTCGTTCATTATGCAGGTATTGTCCCAGTCGAACACCGCATAGGGTTTTTTGGCCGGGTTGTAGTCGGCACTGCGGCAACCCCAGGTTTGCAGCAGTTGGTTGATGGCCCGGCGGTTGGCCGCAGACCAGCCCGCGGGTTGCGCGGGCAATACAAAGTTGTCGGTCGTCATGCTCAGGCCGTTTCTTCCAGTACCAAAAGATTATCGAATGAGAAACCCAGGGTGATGTTCTCGCCGCGCTGGGGCAGCGCACGGTGTGGATCGTTGAACACGTCGAGTGAGATGACCACCGTATCCATGCGTACCCGGATACGCACTACGGCGCCCAGAAAATCAACGTCTTCCACCGTCGCCGCCAGCGAGTTGCGCCCCGGGGTCGGCGGCTCCAGCACAATGGCCTCGGGTCGGATCGCCAGCGCGCGGGTTTGGCCTACGAAGGCATCAACGATAGGGTTCGATGTCACCAAAGACTGACCGCCCACGGAGATCTGGCCCGTCGCGGCATCCACCACCACGCCGGACAGCAGATTCAGCGTCCCGACAAAGGAGGCTACAAAACGGGTGCGCGGAAAGTTGTAGACCTCGCTCGGCGTGCCGATTTGTTCAACCCGGCCTTCACTCAGTACAACAATGCGGTCCGAGATCGACAAGGCTTCTTCCTGGTCATGGGTCACGAAGACCGAGGTGATGCCCAGTTCGCGTTGTACGGCACGGATCTCTTCGCGCAGCGACACGCGGATCTTGGCGTCCAGCGCGGACAAGGGCTCGTCCAGCAACAGCACCTGGGGCTTGCCGGCGAGCGCGCGGGCCAAGGCCACGCGCTGTTGCTGGCCGCCCGACAGCTGCGAGGGATAGCGCGCGCCCAGGGCCGCAAGGCCGATAAGCTTGAGCATTTCGGTGACGCGCTCATGGATCTGCTCCGCTGGCATCTTGGCCACCTTCAGGCCAAAGCCGATGTTCTCGGCCACCGTCATGTTGGGGAACAGCGCGTACGACTGGAACACCATGCCGATATTACGCTGGTTGGTCGGCGTGTGGGTCACATCCTTGCCATCGAATTTGATGGTGCCACCCGAGGGGCCCTCGAACCCGGCCAGCATGCGCAAAATCGTGGTCTTGCCGCAACCCGATGGGCCCAGAAAGGTGATGAACTCGCCACGGGCGATGTCCATCGTGAAGTCATGCACCGCGGTCTGAGCGCCGAAGGCTTTTTTCAGGTGGGAGATTTCAAGGAAAGCCATGGGATGTTTTTTCCGTCAATGTAGGGGTTACTACTCGGCTCAGTAGCCAGAACGCATGCCACCCAGGGATGTGCTTAAGGTCTTGCGTTCTTGGCATTGCGCCCGAACACCTGGATCAAGCCCATGGAGGCCCAGGTAATCATGAAGGCCATTACCGCCAGCGCGGACGGCTCGTACGCCTTGTTGGCGCCCACCAGTTGCAGGTAAGGCCCGAACGCGGGACGGTTCAACAGGCTGGCCATGGTGAACTCGCCGATCACCACGGCAAAAGTCAGGAACGCACCGGACAGAATCGCCGAACGCAGATTCGGGAAGATCACCTTGAACAGAATGGTGAAAGTGCCCGCGCCCAGCGCCTCGGCGGCCTCCGTCAGGGTGCGCACATCGATGGTGCGCAAGCCGGTATCGATCGAGCGGTACATATAGGGCAGCGACAAGGTGACGTAGCTGCACACCAGCAGGAAGTCGGTGGACCGCTCGTTGCCGGTCAGCGGTATCCACGAGTTGCTGCCGAAGATGCGCAGATAGCCAAATACGATGACGATGGCCGGGATTACCAAGGGCAGCAAGGTGATGAACTCCACCAGCGGGCGCAGTTTGGGCAGACGCAATTGCACCCAGTAGGCGGTAGGTACGACCAGCAGCACGCCGACCACAATGGTGATGAGCGCCATCAGGATCGAATAGCCAAACGTGGCCTGGAACTGAGGGTCGCTAAACACCACCCGGTAGGCTTCGAAGCTGTATTCGCCGCGCAGCATGCGCAGGCTGAATTCAAAGGTGGCCAGCAGTGGAATCAGGAAATAACTGGTGCCCAGGCCGATGGCGATCCAGGCACCCAAACGCGAGGTGGATTTCATTTGCGGCCCTTTTCCGATTTGCTGCGCAGCCAGATATAGCCCGCGTTGGATACCCCGGTAATCACCACCATGCCCAGCGCCAGGGCGTAGCCCAGGTTCGGGTTGTGCAGCACGTCACCGCGGATCTGCGCATAGAGCAGGATAGGCACGATGTTCAAGGAGCTGCCGGTCAGCGCATAGGCGGTGGCCACCGCGCCAAAGGCGTTCGCAAACAGCAGCAGCATGGCGCCCATGATGCTCGGCCACAGCACCGGCAACGCAATATAGCGCCAGTAGTGGTAGGCGGTGCCACCCAGGCAATCGCAGGCTTCGCGCCACTCGCGTCTGAGGCCTTCCAGTGCCGGGGACACGATCAGCACCATCAAGGGGATCTGGAAATACAGATAGGTCAGTGTCAGCCCGGTGAAGCTGAGGATGTTGAAACCGGTGGAATAGAGGTTGAAGCCCAGGTACTTGTTCATCAGCGCGGTCACCAGACCCACCCGCCCCAGCGTGGCCAGGAACGCGAAGGCCAGCGGCACGCCGGCGAAGTTGGAGGCCACGCCCGAAAACGTCATGAGGGTCGGGCGAATCCACTCGGGCAGTTTGCCCTGGACGGCCGCCCAGGCCAGCAGGAAGCCGATGATTCCGCCGCCCAGGGCCGACGCGGCACTGATGCGAAAGCTGATCCAGTAGGCGCTGACCACGTTCGGGTCGGCCAGGCCGGCGATATTGGCCAGGGTGAAATGGCCTGATGCGTCCTGGAACGCACCTATCATCAGATAGCCGGTGGGCAAGATCAAAAACAGGATGGCGAATACCAGAAAGGGCAGCACACCCAGCCAGTGCCAATTGAGCGACCTGCCCGGTATGGACGGTGTCGCGGGTTTTGCAGAACTCAAGGTATCAGTCAAGTGAAGCCCGCCTTTCAAGCCGCCATCCAATCCATGAAATGACTGGCGTGGCCGGTGAAGGCCATGCCAGTACAAAAAGCCATCGAAGGCCGGTTACTTCACACTGGCGCCGACCAGGGTGTCCCACTGCTTGGTGATGGCTTCCTTGCTCGAGTTCTGCTGGTCCAGAGTAGGGAACACGGCCTTGGCATAGCCTTCCGCGGGTGGCAGCTTGTCGAGCATGGCCTTGGGCAGCTTGTTGTTGGCCACCAGGTCGTTGAAGCGGATCGGGTGGCAGTAGCCATTCAGCCAGCCCACCTGGCCTTCGTCCGAATACAGGTATTCCAGCCACAGCTTGGCGGCATTCGGGTGCGGTGCATAAGCGCTGATGGCCTGCACATACACGCCCGCGACCACGCCCGACTTGGGCACGACCACTTGCACATTGGGGTTGCCCTTGAGTGCATCGCGGTCGGCCAGGGCGTTGTAGTCCCAGCGGATGATGATCGGGGTGGTGCCTTGTGCCAGGGAGGCGGCCTTGCCGATCACCGGGACAAAATTGCCGGCCTTGTTCAGATCGCCGAAGAACTTCAGGCCGGCCGCGGCGGCCTTGGTGGGATCCCCACCCGCGGCGGCAATACCGGCCGCATAGATGCCCTGGATGGCCTGGTTGGCGGAGCGCGGATCGCCCGCCAAGGCCACGGAATTCTTGTAATCGGCCTTGAGCAGGTCGCTCCAGTCGGCCGGGATCGAGCTGATCAGGTCGGTGTTGACTTCAAAAGCCAGCACGCCGTAGTAGTCGCCATACCAGTAGCCTTCCGGATCTTTCACCGAGTCAGGGATGGTCGCCCAGCTGGCGACCTTGTAGGGCTGCAGCAAACCGGCAGCCTTGGCCTGGGGGCCGAAAGACAAGCCGACGTCGATGGTGTCGGGCGCTTGCGGCCCCTTGTTGTCCTTGTTCGCCTTGATGGCTTCGAGTTCGTCGCCCGAACCGGCGTCCGGGTTCAGTTCGTTGACCTTGAGGCCATACTTGGCTTTGAAGTTCTTGATCTGGTCGCCATATCCGCACCAGGAGTTCGCCAGGGCGATCACCGTCAGTTCGCCCTCTGCCTTGGCCGCTGCGACAAGTTCCGCCGAGGCGGCCGATGCATTTTGTGCGCAGATTAGAGCCGTGGAGATGGCTGCTGTTAGAGCAAGGACTTTGAATGTTTGACGTGGCATATCACTTCCTTTTCGGTATCCGGTAGAGGGGAGTTTGACGGCGGAAGATCAGGCACAGCGAACCAACTTGGCGCAATGGCAAGGTATGACATCTATTATGTAAACAATCAGCCGACACCTGGCCTGGGCGGCAGTACAGGGAAGAAAGGTAACTTTCAGAGCTTCAATTACATACTACTGTCGGCGCTGTGCCTGCGCAATCGTAGTGGTGATTTATGACTTTTTCGCGACAAATTGGTCGTAATTAGGAAAGTGTGAATCAAAATGGGTGCGGCGTTGGGGAGGTGGGCGCGTGGACGCCGATATCATAGGTGTTTCAGATAGGGCTTCATTGCTGTTTGAGGTAGAGAAAGAGGTTGCCGGATTCATTTTTGAACCCTTGTTTTGGTTGGTGGGTTTGAACTGATATTTTAGTTCTTATCTAGCTTAAGGTTCGGCTAGAAATCGCATGATTTGATGATGGCTACACGGCGCAAACCCACCCTTGTGATGCGGTAAGGTTAAGTTGGCAAGAAACGCGGTAGTTATGGGGGTGGAACTCAATGACTTACAAGATATACGCCCATATTGGGCGCAAAAAAAGGCCCATCATCAGGATGGGCCTTTCTTCAAGCGAGTATTACATCATCAAGCAAGTAATCAGGCGATTACAGGATGGTGATTGGGTACTCGGTGATCAAACGGAACTCGTTGATGTTGCCTTCGCCGTCGGCAGCGTTGCCACGGTGCCAAGCTTGGCGTGCACGGAAGGACAGATCCTTCAGAGGGCCAGACTGGACAACATACTTGGCTTCCAGGTTGGTTTCGAAGTGATGACCGTCTTTGCCATAGAGAGGGGTGCCGTCGGTATTACGATACGCACTGTTAGCGGATATATTGGTGCCGTCGATGCCCTGACCGTGGACATAACGAGCCATGAAGCTCAGGCCTGGGATACCGTACTCAGCCATTTTAATGTCATAACGGGCCTGGATGGATTTCTCGCCTGGGCCGTTGAAGTCGGAGTACTGAATCGAGTTAGCCAGGAAAATCGAGTCACCACCCTGGTTACCCTTGCCACGCTCCAAGCCAATGTAATCGAATGGCGTGTCACCGTGTACCTGTTGGAAGGCCAGGGTGAAAGTGTGTGCTTTGAGGAAGGAGTAAGCAGCTGCCAGGGAGTAGGCAGTGTTGCTGATATCACCTGCCTTCGCCGCACCGGTATCGGTTGTGCGATAGAGGTTGAAGTCGAAGTTCAGGCTCTGATCGCTAGCCAGTGGCAGGGTGTAGTTGACGTTGGTGTAGTACTGGTTCCAGACATCCTGGAGCTTGGCGCCGTACAGGGAAGCAGTCAGGTTCTCGTTGATGGCGTACTTACCACCCACATAGTCGATGCTCTTGGCTGTAACACCGGCATAGGTGGCAAACAGGTTGCCCTGCAGCGAGGTGTAGTCCGTGCTGCTACCAGCGTAAAAATGGCCAGCTTCGAGATCGAGGTCTTTGACTTCACTGCTTTGCAGTTGGAAGCCACGAGCGGTTTGCTGGAACAGACGGCTCCCGCCAACGGCGAATACTGGCGCAGTGGTAGGGGTGAAGTCGCCGAATGTCAGCTGGGTTTTGGAGATGCGAACGCGGACGTCCGCGCCTGCTTTACCGAAGCTATTATTGACGCCATCTGCTCCGTGGCTCAGGTTGCCGCTACCCACATGGGTGTTGTCACCGTCAAGTTTGAAACCGGCATCACCAAAGACATCGACACCTACACCAACGGTACCTTGGGTAAAGCCAGAGCTGGCTTTGCCGAGCACGCCTTGGGACCAGTCTTTTTGGTCGACACCACCATCTTTCTTGTCCCGATTGAAGTAGTAGTTCTTCAGAACCACACCAGCCGAAGCGCCTTCAACGAAACCCTTGGCGTCAGACTGAGGGGTTACGAACGGGTCGGCCATAGCCACTTGGGAACCTGCTGCGGTAACAGCCAGGGCGATCATGCTCCACTTCATCACGCGCATCGTGATTTGCTCCTTTGGTTTTAGGAAGAGTACTGCCGTCCCACCTGTATTTTTGTCTGGGCGGCTCTTTCTTTTTTGTGTCGGCGCAAACTTATATCACGCTGACAAACTTGGCGATACTTGCACACCTATCCTTGCGGCTTCTTTACGAGCCTGTCGCAAAAAGCTAGCTCCATGTCGCAAATTCACAGCCTTTGTACAGCGGCTGCACAACTTCAGCGCTGTTTTCAGCGGAATGAGCATAGAAGCAAATGATCTATGTTCAAGCCCTGAATTCTCCATGGGCGCACTGCACTGCGTTGTCTCGGTGTCGCAGGGGCTTCAGCGTCCGGGCCGACCCTCTGTCGCGACTATTCACTTACCAATGCAACAAGCATGCACAAAGTGAAAAAATCGTGAGAAAAAATTTACCTGGCACCGTCATCAGGCTGAAACCCTTGTGAAACCTAGGGCGGTTGGCGTTTACGCCAGCGCTTGACGTAGTGCTTTTCCTTGTGCTGCTAATCCTTTGAAAATCCATGGAAAGCCCAAAACGTTACCGGTCCACACTCCGACTGGGTAGTCGGTGACTGAAGCGTGCACTGATAGTAGTCGTAGTGTGCGGTTTTGGTGCAAAAAGCCGATTTACAGTTTCGATGCGGACATTGGCTGCAGGCAAGGCGGCTTTTTTGTCCCTGGAGTCAGCTCTCACCCTCCATGACGTAGGCAGAGGATTTCAGAAAAAAGTGACATTTTTATGGCCGGCTGGGTTTTTTTCTGGCTGCTGTGTAATTTTGTGGTGTTTGTTATCCTGAAAAAGTGCGCCCTGTTCCATTCTGGAGCAGGCGCTGCCCCGTATTCGCCCATTTGCCACCATCGCGGCCGAGGGCCGTGAATCGGTGGCCGATCACGGGTATCCTGACGGCCTGTCGCCTGGCTTTTGCCGGGCGCAAACCTATCCGTCACGCAGGAGTATTCACGGTGTTCGTTCTCGATTCGCGCCTTCAACAAGACACCTTGCCGATGGGCGACCTGCCGTTGTGCCGCGTGCTGCTGTCCAATGATGCGAACTATCCCTGGTTCATCCTGGTGCCACGGCGCGCGGATATCAGTGAAGTGTTCCAACTGAAGGCTGCCGATCAACAGCAGCTGTGGCGCGAGACCACGGAGCTGGCGCAACTGCTTCAGGTCACCTTCAAGGCGGACAAGATGAATGTCGCGGCCTTGGGCAATGTGGTCAGTCAGTTACATATGCATGTGATCGTTCGTCGCCGTGACGATGTGGCCTGGCCGGCACCGGTCTGGGGCAAGCAGCCGGCCCGGCCTTATACCGAGGAGGAGGTCATGGTGATTCGCGAGCAGTTGCGCGTGGCGTTCCAGCATGATTCGCGTTTTGTACAGGCGGACGTATGAACCTTGAAGATCGCATGACCGAACTGGAAAGTCGCCAGGCGTTTCAGGATGACACCATCCAGGCGCTCAATGATGTGCTGGTGGCGCAGCAACGGGTGGTCGAGCGCCTGCAACTGCAGATGGCCGCTTTGCTCAAGCGTCATGAAGAAATGATGGGGCAGTTCGATTCCTTTGAGGAAGAAGCACCACCGCCGCATTATTGACAGCAATCCGTAGGCATAAAAAAACGCGAGGCAGTCAGGCTGCCTCGCGTTTTTTTGTGGCCGATCAGCGGCGCGGCAGGGCCGCGATCACGTCCTCGGCTTGCAAGCCCTTGTCCCGGTTCATCACCGAGAACTCCACGCGCTGGCCTTCGACCAGGACGCGATGGCCTTCGCCACGGATGGCGCGGAAGTGCACGAAAATATCATCGCCGGAATCCCGCGAGATAAAGCCGAAACCCTTGGAGGTGTTGAACCACTTCACGGTACCGGTATCGCGATTGCTCATGTCGTAGTTGTGGGAAGCCGCCGCCGGGGAAGATTTCTTGTAGAAACTCACCGCCAGGTGCAGCAATACGGCAATCACGGCGGCCAGCAGACTCGGAAGCACGGCGGGTTGGCCGCCGATCAGGGTCAATGGGGCGAGCAGGGTGAGGATTTGTAGTGCCACGGCGATGATCAGCAGGATGCTGACCAGGATTTGCAGTTGATGCCGTGGACCCTTGTTCCAGTAAGGAATGACTGGCGCGAGGGTCAGGTTGAGCAAGCCGAAGAATGCCAGGTACAGCGCATCGGGTTGTTGCAGGTAAGGCAGGGCTTCGGATCGCAGGCTGGGGATAAAGGACAGCAGCAGGGCAACGGCGCCCGTTAGCAGGTGGACGATTTTCAACATTTTGATTGACTCACTCAAGACGGATCACAAGGAAGAGCGGGTGGCACACGGTTCGCTTCTGGAAAAAAGGTGAGGCGTTGGGCACGTGTGGGCATCCGCCTATGCGCCGCTGCCAGAGAATCGACAGCCACGACACAGTCTCTATTTAACAGCAAAGCCCATGCCTTCTCAAACTTCGGCGCCGGGCCGCTGTCGGAGAGTTTGCGGTGGGGCAGGGCCGGTGCCGACGCGGCCCGCGGGCCAGACGCCTGCCGGTGGTCGCCGTGGCGGATTTGTCGCAGTCGTCGCGGCTGCGCGAGTCGTAGGCGCTTGCTAGAGTGGTCCTGCACCTGCGAAGACGATGATCCATTCTGACCAAGGGGATACATATGGCTATTGATATCGGTATCAGCGAAGCAGACCGTAAATCCATTGTTGAAGGTCTTTCCCGTCTGTTGTCGGACACCTACGTGCTGTACCTGAAAACCCACAACTTTCACTGGAATGTCAGCGGGCCGATGTTCCGCACGCTGCATTTGATGTTCGAAGAGCAATACAACGAACTGGCCCTGGCCGTCGATCTGATCGCCGAACGTATCCGCGCCCTGGGTTTTCCCGCGCCGGGGACCTATTCCACCTACGCCCGTCTGTCCTCCATCAAGGAAGAAGAAGGGGTGCCGAGTGCCGAGGAGATGATCAAGCAACTGGTGCAAGGCCAGGAAGCGGTCACCCGCACGGCGCGGGGTCTCTTTCCGTTGCTGGACAAGGTCAGTGACGAACCGACCGCCGACCTGCTGACCCAGCGCATGCAGGTGCATGAGAAAACCGCCTGGATGCTGCGCGCCCTGCTCGAAGGCTGAGCCCGCGCCGGTGCGGATGAAGCCGTCGCGCTTCATTCGCACCGCGTGCCGGCGAGCCCGGCATCTTCGCGATGGCGCAGGCCTTCGCCTGGTCGCGGCCCCAGTCTTTTCGTTGTTCTTCCTTATTAATGGACTCTTCCTACGGAGGCTGTGGTGCAGTCTGCTGGATAGGGTTTTTTACTTAATGTTTTATGTCAGGAGGTTTGCCAGGAGCGCCTTTATTCAAAGGTGTGCAGCGACGGAGTGCGATGAAAATGGTTCAGTGGGTAGGGCATGAGGTGGGGAGTTCCGGTTGTTTGCGCAAGACCCGGGTGGATCCCCTGTTGCTGGATTTCGATATTGGATTGGCGAAGCCAGTTTCGCGTTCGGTGCGTTTGAATGGTTTTGCCACCTGCTTGCGTCTGGAGGAGGTTTATTGGAAGGTACTGGCCGATATTGCCAATACCCATGAATGTACAGTCAATGCCTTGCTGTCCAATGTGGACATGGAGGTTCATCTGCGCTACGGCGGGGTGAAGAATTTCAGTGGTTTGATTCGCGTGGTCTGTGTCGTCCATCTGCTGACGTTGGGCGGTTTGTCCCGGGCCCTCTAGGCTTGCCCGGACGTCTCGGTGGATTGGCGAGACGGCATGGGCTGGGGCGCTGACCGGTCCACGGCTGCAAAGGCTCGATTTAACGGATATAATCCCGCTCTTTGCTGCATGGCCCGTCCCGGGCTCGGGCAGCAGTGATGCCGTTATCTGATTGCCGAGACGCCCCATGCCCATGTACGACTACCAATGCGCTTCCTGCGGTCATCAGCTGGAAGCCATTCAAAAGATCAGTGATGCACCGCTGGTCGACTGCCCGGCCTGCCAGGCACCGCAATTGAAGAAAATGCTCTCCATGCCGGGTTTCCGCCTCAGCGGTAGCGGCTGGTACGAGACGGATTTCAAGACCGGCAGCAAGAAAAACCTGGCAGGTGGCGATAAAGCCGACTGAAATAAGCGACACGAGCGGGCGCTTGTCGCGTTGCCAAGACAAGACCTCCACCGAAATCGAATGACTAGAAGCGAACCACGACCATGATGCGCAGCCATTATTGCGGCCAACTGAACGAGAGCCTGGAAGGCCAGGAAGTCACCCTTTGCGGATGGGTCCACCGTCGTCGCGACCATGGCGGGGTGATTTTCCTCGATATCCGTGACCGCGAAGGTCTGGCCCAGGTGGTCTTCGACCCTGATCGCGCCGACACTTTCGCCGCCGCCGATCGCGTGCGCAGCGAGTACGTGGTCAAGATCACCGGCAAGGTCCGCCTGCGTCCGGCCGGTGCCGGCAATGCCAACATGGCGTCCGGTGCCATCGAAGTGCTGGGTTACGAGCTGGAAGTGCTGAACGAAGCGGAAACCCCGCCGTTCCCGCTCAACGAATACTCCGACGTCGGCGAAGAAACCCGCCTGCGTTATCGTTTTATCGACCTGCGTCGTCCGGAAATGCTCGACAAGCTGCGTCTGCGTTCGCGCATGACCACCAGCATCCGTCGTTACCTGGACGAAAACGGCTTCCTCGACGTCGAGACGCCGATCCTGACCCGTGCGACTCCCGAAGGCGCTCGTGACTACCTGGTGCCGAGCCGCACCCACGCCGGCAGCTTCTTCGCCCTGCCGCAATCGCCGCAGCTGTTCAAGCAACTGCTGATGGTGGCCGGCTTCGACCGTTACTACCAGATCGCCAAGTGCTTCCGCGACGAAGACCTGCGGGCCGACCGCCAGCCGGAATTCACCCAGATCGACATCGAGACCAGCTTCCTCGATGAAAAAGACATCATGGGCCTGACCGAAGGCATGATCCGCAACCTGTTCAAGGAAGTGCTGGGTCTGGAGTTCGGTGAGTTCCCGCACATGACCTGGGACGAGGCCATGCGCCGTTACGGCTCCGACAAGCCGGACCTGCGTATCCCGCTGGAACTGGTGGACGTTGCCGACCAGCTCAAGGACGTTGAGTTCAAGGTGTTCAGCGGCCCGGCCAACGACCCGAAATGCCGTGTGGCCGCCTTGCGCGTCCCGGGCGCGGCGAGCATGCCGCGCAGCAAGATCGACGAGTACACCAAGTTCGTCGGCATCTACGGTGCCAAGGGCCTGGCGTACATCAAGGTCAACGAACGCGCCAAGGGTGTTGAAGGCCTGCAGTCGCCGATCGTCAAGAACATTCCCGAGGCCAACCTCAACGTGATCCTCGATCGCGTCGGTGCGGTCGACGGCGACATCGTCTTCTTCGGTGCCGACAAGTCCAAGATCGTCAGCGAAGCCCTGGGCGCGCTGCGGATCAAGGTCGGTCATGACCTCGAACTGCTCACCTGCGAGTGGGCACCGATGTGGGTCGTCGACTTCCCGATGTTCGAAGAGAACGAAGACGGCAGCTTCACCGCCTTGCACCACCCGTTCACCGCGCCGAAGTGCTCGCCGGAAGAACTGGCGGCCAACCCGGCCACCGCTTTGTCCCGCGCCTACGACATGGTTCTGAACGGCACCGAGCTGGGTGGCGGTTCGATCCGTATCCATCGCAAGGAAATGCAACAGGCGGTGTTCCGTCTGCTGGGTATCAGCGAAGCGGAACAGGAAGAGAAGTTCGGCTTCCTGCTCGACGCGCTGAAATACGGTGCTCCGCCCCACGGTGGCCTGGCCTTCGGCCTTGACCGCCTGGTGATGCTGATGACCGGCGCCCAGTCGATTCGCGAAGTGATCGCGTTCCCGAAAACCCAGAGCGCGGCCTGTGTCATGACCCAGGCGCCAGGGCTGGTGGACGCCAAGGCACTGCGCGAGCTGCATATCCGCCTGCGCGAAGCCCCCAAGGCAGAGTAAGACGGACCCGAGGGCGCATCCACTGGATGCGCCTTTTTTCAAGGTCGAGACTTTTTATTGCCGGCCGCTGCCACCGGGCAGGGCGGGCAACGTTTCAAAGAGCACAAAGAGAATTCGGAGCGAGTTATGGCAGGTCATTCCAAGTGGGCGAACATCAAGCACCGCAAAGAACGTCAGGATGCCAAGAAGGGCAAGATCTTCACCAAGTGGATTCGTGAGCTGACCGTTGCCGCTCGTCAGGGCGGTGGTGATCCAGGCTCCAACCCACGCCTGCGTCTGGCGCTGGACAAGGCCCTCGGCGCAAACATGAGCCGCGATATCATCGATCGCGCGGTGGCCCGCGGTGCCGGTGCGGCCGACACCGACGATATGGTCGAACTCAGCTACGAAGGCTACGGCCCCGGTGGCGTGGCGGTGATGGTTGAATGCATGACCGACAACCGCAACCGTACCGCGGCAGCCGTGCGTCACGCGTTCAGCAAGTGTGGCGGCAACCTGGGGACCGACGGCTCCGTGGCCTATCTGTTCGAGCGCAAGGGGCAACTGTCCTTCGCCCCGGGCATCGATGAAGACGCGCTGATGGAAGCGGCGATGGAAGCCGACGCCGATGACGTGGTTACCCACGAGGACGGTTCGATGGACGTGTTCACCTCGTTTGCCGGCTTCTATACGGTGCGTAACGCCCTGGATGCGGCAGGATTCAAGGCGGCGGATGCGGAAATCGTCATGTTGCCGACCACCAGCGCCGAACTCGATCTGGAGGGCGCGGAAAAGGTCCTCAAGCTGATCGATATGCTCGAGGACCTGGACGACGTGCAGAACGTCTACTCCAATGCCGATATTCCCGAATCGGTAGCCGAGCAGCTCGGCTGACCCAAACGTAGGCGTTATGACTTTAATTCTTGGTATCGACCCCGGTTCGCGCATCACCGGTTATGGTGTGGTGCGCGATACCGGCCGTGGCTGCGTTTACGTCGCCTCGGGCTGCATCCGCACCGGCAGTGGCGAACTGCATGAGCGCTTGCAGATCGTCTATCGCAGCGTGCGCGAAGTGATCCAGACCTACGGGCCGGTGACCATGGGCATCGAAAAGGTGTTCATGGCAAAAAACGCCGACTCGGCGCTCAAGCTCGGTCAGGCGCGGGGCGCGGCCATCGTCGCCGGCGCCGAGGAAAACCTCGAGATCGCCGAGTACACCGCGACCCAGGTCAAGCAGGCCGTGGCCGGTACCGGCGGCGCCAACAAGGAACAGGTGATGATGATGGTCATGCACCTGCTCAAGCTCACCACCAAACCGCAAGTCGACGCCTCCGATGCCCTGGCGATTGCCCTGTGCCATGCACATACCCGCTCCAGTCTCTTGCCCCATGGCCTGGGTGCGGCACGTTCCCGTGGCGGTCGCCTGCGTCTCTGATAGCATCATCGCCTCAAACAATTTTGCTTGCCGATAGCGCCACGCCGGATAAGGTAGTGCGCTATCGTTCCGAGTCGTCAGCCACTGGTCTGGCCAGAAATAAGGATCTGATACGTGATTGGACGTTTGCGCGGCACTCTGGCTGAAAAACAGCCGCCGCATCTCATCCTTGATGTGAATGGCCTCGGCTACGAGCTGGAGGTGCCGATGACCACGCTTTACCGCCTGCCGTCGGTCGGCGAGCCGCTGACCCTGCACACCCATTTGGTCGTGCGCGAGGATGCCCAGTTACTCTATGGCTTCATCGGCAGGCGCGAGCGCGACTTTTTTCGCGAGTTGATCCGCCTCAACGGTGTCGGGCCGAAGCTGGCCCTGGCGTTGATGTCGAGCCTGGAGGTCGATGAACTGGTGCGCTGCGTGCAGGCCCAGGACACCTCGGCGCTGGTGCGGGTGCCCGGCGTTGGCAAGAAGACCGCCGAGCGCCTGCTGGTGGAACTCAAGGACCGCTTCAAGGCCTGGGAAACCGTGCCGAGCATGTTTGCCCTGGTGCCCAACCAGCCGGACGGTGCCCCGGCGCAGCCGGTGGCCAGTGCTGAAAGCGATGCGGTCAGTGCGCTGATTTCCCTGGGCTACAAGCCCCAGGAAGCGAGCAAGGCGGTGTCGGCCATCAAAGACAAAGGCCTGAGCAGCGAAGACATGATTCGTCGCGCCCTGAAGGGAATGATCTAAGTGATTGAAGCCGACCGTTTGATTACCGCCTCCGGCGGGCGTGACCGCGAGGAAGTCCAGGATCGCGCCATTCGGCCGTTGAGCCTGGCCGAGTACATCGGCCAGCCGACGGTCAAGGAGCAGATGGAGCTGTTTATCCAGGCGGCACGCGGGCGTGGCGAGTCCCTTGACCACACCCTGATCTTCGGCCCGCCGGGCCTGGGCAAGACCACCCTGGCCAATATCATCGCCCAGGAAATGGGCGTGTCGATCAAGAGCACCTCGGGGCCGGTGCTGGAGCGCGCCGGCGACCTGGCGGCGCTGCTGACCAACCTTGAACCCCACGATGTGCTGTTTATCGATGAAATTCACCGCCTGTCGCCCGTGGTCGAGGAAGTCCTGTACCCGGCGATGGAAGACTTCCAGCTCGATATCATGATTGGCGAAGGGCCGGCGGCGCGCTCGATCAAGCTTGATCTGCCACCCTTCACCCTGGTCGGCGCCACCACCCGCGCGGGCATGTTGACCAATCCGTTACGTGACCGCTTCGGTATCGTCCAGCGTCTTGAGTTCTATAGCACCGCGGACCTGGCGACCATTGTCACCCGTTCGGCGGGGATTCTCGGCTTGCCGCTGGACCCGGAAGGCGCGTTCGAGATCGCTCGACGGGCCCGGGGCACGCCGCGGATTGCCAACCGCCTGTTGCGCCGGGTGCGGGATTTCGCCGAGGTGCGGGCCAAGGGCCATATCACCAAGGCCGTGGCGGACCTGGCGTTGAACTTGCTGGATGTCGATGAACACGGTTTCGATCACCAGGACCGGCGCCTGCTGCTGACCATGATCGAGAAGTTCGACGGCGGTCCGGTCGGCGTGGACAGCCTGGCGGCGGCGATCAGCGAGGAGCGGCACACCATTGAAGATGTGCTCGAACCCTACCTGATCCAGCAGGGCTACATCATGCGCACCCCCCGTGGACGGGTGGTGACCCGGCATGCCTATCTGCACTTCGGATTGAATATTCCGTCGCGCTTGGGTGAAATGCCCGTGGTAGACGAGTTTCTGGATGCGTTGGACGAGTAAAAGCGGAATCGGGGCTGATTTATTCGCGGTTTGCGTTGTCCGAAGGGCACGTGTCACGAATCTTCATGCAAAAAGTCGTCGAAGGATGAAAAACAGTTGCCTGGCCGGATTGGCAACCTGAGGAGTAAGCACTAGAGTATGCGCGCGCAAAACGGGGTTCAGTCGTTCGCACATCGCTGTCGCGTTTATTACGAGGACACCGATGCCGGCGGCATCGTGTATTACGTCAATTACCTTAAGTTCATGGAGCGGGCTCGAACCGAGCGGCTACGGGCATTGGGCTTTGCCCAATCGTCGCTGGCAGGGGAGAACCTGTTGTTCGTCGTGCATTCCAGCGAAGCGCGTTACCACGCGCCGGCGCGGTTGGACGACGAACTGCTGATCAGCGCCGAGGTGATTGAGCTGAACCGTGCGAGCCTGCGCTTCAAGCAGCAGGTCAGGCGGGCTGATGATGAAACGCTGCTCTGTGAAGGGCGGTTCCTGGTGGCCTGTGTGCGCGCCGATAGTTTAAAACCCCGGGCCATTCCAGAAGCCTTGCGTTCGGCCTTTGCCGACACAAGCGGCGCGGGTACTCACTTAGAGCAGGAGATAAAGCGTGGAAGCTAACGTCGTCGACCATTCCTCCATGTGGAGCTTGGTCAGCAATGCCAGCATCGTGGTGCAATTGGTCATGCTGATCCTGTTGGCCGCCTCGGTCACCTCATGGGTCATGATTTTTCAACGCAGCAACCTGCTGCGCGCCGGCCGCCGCGCCCTGGAGAGCTTCGAGGAGCGCTTCTGGTCGGGTATCGACCTGTCCAAGCTCTACCGTCAGGCCGGCAGCAACCCGGACCCGGACTCGGGTGTGGAGCAGATCTTCCGTGCCGGTTTCAAGGAGTTCTCCCGTTTGCGCCAGCAACCGGGCGTCGATCCGGAAGCGGTCATGGAAGGCGTGTCCCGTGCCATGCGCGTGGCCATCTCCCGTGAAGAAGAAAAACTCGAGCAGAGCCTGCCGTTCCTCGCCACCGTCGGTTCCGTCAGCCCGTACATCGGCCTGTTCGGTACCGTCTGGGGGATCATGAACTCCTTCCGTGGCCTGGCTACCGCCCAGCAGGCAACCCTGGCCACCGTGGCCCCGGGCATTTCCGAAGCACTGGTGGCTACCGCCATCGGCCTGTTCGCGGCGATTCCGGCGGTTATCGCCTACAACCGCTTCGCGGCCCGTGGCGAGACCCTGATCAGCCGTTACTACACCTTCGCCGATGAGTTCCAGGCGATCCTGCACCGTAAAGTGCACACCAGCGAAGAGTGAGCAGGTAAATCCCCATGGCCCGAGTTCGCCACAAACGCAAGCCGGTCGCCGAGATGAACGTGGTGCCCTACATCGACGTGATGTTGGTGCTGCTGGTTATCTTCATGGTGACCGCGCCGATGCTCAATCAGGGCGTGAAGGTTGATCTGCCCAAGGTTTCCAGCGAAGCCTTGCCGCAGGACAACAACACCCAGGTCCTGACCATTTCGATCAAGGCTGACAAGACCTACTACTGGAACCTTGGCAGCGAAGTCGATACCGAAAAACAGCAGGACAGGGCCATGACCCTGCCGCAGATGACCGACGCGGTGACCAAGATCATCCGTGCCGGCACCGAAGGCGGCAAGCGTACCCAGGTGTTCATTCGCGGTGACAAGACCGTCGACTATGGCTCCGTCATGGGTGCCATGGGCGGTCTGCAGAAGGCCGGCGTCGGTAATGTTGGCTTGATTACCGAGGCCCCCTGATGCACCAACAGCGAGAGCCGTCCGCTTCGGAAAGCTACTTCTGGCCCTGGGTCTGGGCGATCGGCCTGCATATCCTGATCTTTGGCATGCTGTTCGTCAGCTTTGCCATGACGCCGGATCTGCCGGAAGCCAAGCCGATTGTCCAGGCGACCCTGTATCAGCTGAAATCGAAAAGTCAGGCGACCACCCAGACCAATCAGAAGATTGCGGGTGAGGCGAAGAAATCCGCTGCGCGTCAGACCGAAGTCGAACAGATGGAACAGAAGAAGGTCGAGCAGGAAGCGATAAAGGCTGCGGAACAAAAGAAAGAGGAAGCGGCTCAAAAGGCCGACGACGCGAAAAAGGCCGACGAAGCCAAGAAAGCCGCGGATGAGGCGAAAAAGGCCGATGAGGCCAAGAAAGCCGACGACGCGAAAAAGGCTGCCGAAGCGAAAAAGGAACTGGCTGATATAGCCAAGAAGAAAGCCGACGACGAAGCCAAGAAGGCCGCTGAAGAAGAGGCCAAGCAGGCCGCTGAAGACGCGAAGAAGAAAATCGTCGAAGACGCCAAGAAGAAAGCCGCCGAAGACGCGAAGAAAAAATCCGAAGCTGACGAGGCGAAGAAGAAAATCGCCGAAGACGCGAAGAAGAAAGCCGCTGCCGATGCCGCGAAGAAGAAGTCGCAGGATGCGGCGCGTAAATCCGCCGAAGATAAAAAGGCCCAGGCCCTGGCAGATCTGCTTTCCGACACGCCGCAACGCCAACAGGCCCTGGCTGATGAGCAGGGTGATGAAACGGCGGGCAGCTTTGACGATCTGATTCGTTCGCGGGCAGCGGAAGGTTGGGCACGTCCTCCTTCGGCACGCAAAGGTATGACGGTGGTGCTGCAAATCGGCATGTTGCCGGACGGTACGGTGACCACGGTCTCGGTAGCCAAGTCCAGTGGCGACGGCCCGTTTGACGCCTCGGCGGTAGCTGCGGTCAAGAATATTGGTCGTTTGACGGAAATGCAGGGAATGAAACCGAGCGACTTTGCGCCCTATCGTTCCTTCAAGATGACATTCACACCTGAGGATCTAGCCTTGTGAGAAACCTTCTTCGAACAATGCTTGTCGTGATCTGCTGCCTGGCAGGGATGGCGATGGCGGATGAAAAGAACATTCTGGTCACCAGCGGCAGCGATCGGGCCACGCCCATCGCGGTCGTTCCCTTCGGCTGGCAGGGCGGTAGCGTCCTGCCGGACGACATGGCCCAGATCATCGGCGACGACCTGCGTAACTCCGGTTACTACTCGCCGATTCCGAAACAGAACATGATCAGCCTGCCGACCCAGGCCAGCGAAGTCATCTACCGTGACTGGAAGGCCCTGGGCGCCCAGTACATCATGGTCGGCAGCATTGTTCCGGCCGGCGGTCGCCTGCAGGTGCAGTACGCGCTGTTCAACGTCTCCACCGAGCAGCAAGTGCTGACCGGCAGCGTGTCGGGCACGGTCGATCAGTTGCGCGACATGTCGCACTACATCTCCGACCAGTCGTTCGAAAAGCTCACCGGTATCAAGGGTGCGTTCTCCACGCGCATGCTTTATGTCACGGCTGAGCGTTTCTCGGTGAACAACACCCGTTACACCCTGCAACGCTCGGACTATGACGGTGCCCGCGCGGTGACCCTGCTGCAATCGCGCGAGCCGATCCTGTCGCCGCGTTTCGCACCGGATGGCAAGCGCATCGCCTATGTGTCGTTCGAACAGAAGCGTCCGCGCATCTTCGTCCAGCACATCGATACCGGTCGCCGTGAGCAGATCACCAACTTCGAAGGCCTCAACGGTGCGCCGGCCTGGTCGCCGGACGGTAACCGCCTGGCGTTCGTGCTGTCCAAGGACGGCAACCCGGACATCTACGTGATGAACATGGCCACGCGCCAGATGAGTCGCGTCACCAGCGGCCCGGGCATCAATACCGAACCGTTCTGGGGTAAGGATGGTTCGACCATCTACTTCACCTCCGATCGTGGCGGCAAGCCACAGATCTACAAAACCAACGTCAATGGCGGTGGTGCGGAGCGCGTGACCTTCATCGGCAACTACAATGCCAACCCGAAATTGTCGGCGGATGAAAAGACCCTGGTGATGATTCACCGCCAGGACGGCTTCACCAATTTCCGAGTCGCGGCTCAGGATTTGCAACGTGGGACAGTAAAAATACTGACAGACACCAACCTTGATGAGTCAGCCACTGTCGCGCCCAACGGCACCATGGTAATCTACGCCACCGCCCAGCAGGGCCGGGGAGTCTTGATGCTCGTGTCCATTAATGGACGCGTAAGGCTCCCGCTTCCTACCGCTCAAGGCGAAGTCAGAGAACCTTCCTGGTCCCCTTACCTGAACTGACGCGGCGCTTTACGATTTTGCTTAACACACTGGGGTTCATTAGGAGTTTTACGATGGAAATGCTGAAGTTTGGTAAATTTGCTGCGCTGGCTCTGGCCATGGCTGTAGCTGTAGGTTGCTCGTCCAAAGGCGGCGACAATGCCGGTCAAGGCGCTGTAGACCCAAACGCTGGTTACGGCGCTAACACTGGTGCAGTCGACGGCTCCCTGAGCGAAGAAGCTGCTCTGCGCGCTATCACCACTTTCTACTTCGAATACGACAGCTCGGACCTGAAGCCAGAAGCCATGCGCTCCCTGGACGTTCACGCCAAGGACCTGAAAGCTAGCGGCGCTAAAGTCGTTCTGGAAGGTAACACCGACGAACGTGGTACTCGCGAGTACAACATGGCACTGGGCGAGCGTCGTGCGAAAGCCGTTCAACGCTACCTGGTACTGCAAGGTGTTGCTCCAGGTCAGCTGGAACTGGTTTCCTACGGTAAAGAGCGTCCAGTAGCTACTGGCCATGACGAGCAGTCCTGGGCTCAAAACCGTCGCGTCGAACTGCGTAAGTAATTCGTCATGCGAACGTGCCGTCGTGCTGTAACTGTTCTGGCTCTCAGCCTGATGCCGCTTGCGGCGTGGGCTGCGGTTCCTGTGGTCGATGACAACTCCGGTAACGGTGGGAGTTATCCGCCTGCGGGTTACGGTACGAACGGCGCCTATGCCGGGGGAGGGGTTTCGGCCCCTGTCTCGGCACAGGGCGAGCTGTTCAACCAATTGCAACGCATGCAGGAGCAACTCGCGCAGCAACAAGGCGTGATCGAGGTTCTGCAAAACGATATTGCGCGCATGAAGCAGGAAAACCTGGAGCGATACCAGGATCTTGATCGGCGCATAGGCAGTGGCGGCGCTCCGGCGGCTGCGGCTCCTGATAATTCTTCAACCGGTGGCAATGTCAATGCCGCCGCCGGTGCTGCACCCGCTGCCCAGGCCCCCGCGGCCAGCAGCGAGCCGGGTGATCCGGCCAAGGAAAAACTCTACTACGATGCAGCCTTCGACCTGATCAAGGCCAAGGACTTCGACAAGGCCAGCCAGGCGTTCAGCGCCTTCCTGCGCAAGTACCCCAATAGCCAGTACGCCGGTAACGCGCAATACTGGTTGGGCGAGGTGAACCTGGCCAAGGGCGATCTGCAAGGTGCCGGCCAGGCGTTTGCCAAGGTCAGCCAGCTGTATCCCAAGCACGCCAAGGTGCCGGATTCGCTGTACAAGCTGGCGGATGTCGAGCGTCGCCTGGGTCATACCGACAAGGTCAAGGGCATTCTGCAGCAGGTGGTTTCCCAATATCCCGGGACTTCCGCCGCGCAGTTGGCACAGCGCGATCTGCAGCGCATGTGACGGCCGACGGCCTGCTTGAAGAAACCCGCGCTTGTCGCGGGTTTTTTCGTTAGAATTCACGCCCTTTTTTATGAAACACGCTGTCCTGGACTGTGCGATTGCAGGTTCATGGCGGTGCCTGACTGAGGCGGACGGCCTGTTTAGCTGTTACGCCCGTGGCGACTATGCAAGACACATTGAGAATCACCGAAGTTTTTTACTCGTTGCAGGGTGAAACGCGGACGGCTGGGCTGCCCACCGTTTTTGTGCGCCTGACTGGTTGCCCGTTGCGCTGCCAGTACTGCGACAGTGCCTACGCCTTCAGCGGCGGCACACTCATGACCCTGGACAGCCTGCTGACCCAGGTGGCCGATTACCGTCCGCGTTATGTCTGCGTGACCGGTGGCGAACCGCTGGCCCAGCCCAATGCCATTCCCTTGCTCAAGCAGCTCTGTGACGCTGGTTACAGCGTGTCCCTGGAAACCAGTGGTGCGTTGGATATCTCTGCGGTGGACACCCGGGTCAGTCGCGTGCTCGATCTGAAGACGCCGGGCTCGAAGGAATCGCACCGCAATCGCTACGAGAACATCGAGCTGCTGACCCCCAACGACCAGGTCAAGTTTGTGATCTGCTCGCGGGAGGACTATGACTGGGCGGTGTCCAAACTGATTCAGTACGGTCTGGAAAAACGTGCCGGCGAAGTGCTGTTCTCGCCGAGCCACCACGATCTGCCGGCCCGTGAGCTGGCCGACTGGATCGTCGCGGACAACCTGCCGGTGCGCCTGCAGATGCAGTTGCACAAATACCTATGGAATGACGAGCCGGGGCGCTGATATGACCACCCAAGCAAGCACTGACAAGAAAGCGGTAATCCTTCTCTCCGGCGGTCTGGACTCGGCCACCGTGGTGGCCATGGCGCGTGCCGAGGGCTATAGCTGCTACACCCTGAGCTTCGACTACGGCCAGCGGCACCGTGCCGAGCTGCAGGCGGCCGAGCGGGTGGCGTGTGACCTCGGGGTCATCGAGCACAAGGTTATCGGCCTGAACCTCAACGGCATCGGCGGTTCGGCCCTGACCGACAGCAGCATCGACGTGCCCGAGGCGCCGAGCGAAGGCATTCCGGTGACCTACGTGCCGGCACGCAACACGGTGTTCCTGTCGCTCGCCCTGGGGTGGGCCGAGGTGCTCGGAGCCCGTGACATCTTTATCGGCGTCAACGCCGTGGACTATTCCGGTTACCCGGATTGCCGTCCCGAGTTCGTCGAGGCTTTCGAAACCCTGGCCAACCTGGCGACCAAAGCCGGTGTCGAGGGCAATGGTTTCCGCATCCAGGCACCGCTGCAGAACCTCAGCAAGGGCGATATCGTCCAGGCCGGAATCAAGCTCGGGGTCGACTATTCGCTGACCGTATCCTGCTATCAAGCGGATGCTAACGGCTTTGCATGTGGGAAATGTGACAGCTGCCGGCTACGTGCTGAAGGCTTCGCAGCGGCCGGAATCAGTGATCCGACACGTTATTTTTGATTTTTTTCATTTAAAGTGTTGAATTACCGTTAGAAATCAGTATTATACGCGCCACCACACAGCGGGTCGTTAGCTCAGTTGGTAGAGCAGTTGGCTTTTAACCAATTGGTCGTAGGTTCGAATCCCACACGACCCACCATATTTGTTGTAGAAGAAAATCCGGAATGCCCACGAAAGTGAGGTCTTCCGGTTTTTTTTTGCCTGCAACAAGGCGGAACGAGCGGGTCTACAAGGTGTGTGATGCACTGATATCTTCGTAGACATGCAGCCGTCTGGCTCGAACATTAGTTACGAGTTGACGTGATGTCAATATGGAACACTCGACTTGCAGGAGCGAGGCTAGAGCGTTTTGTCAATCTGCAGCTTGTCTGCCCTGCAGAATCTCTGAGCACGCCGGGATATTTCCTAAGGGTCTGAAAGACTATTCCTGACGCGTATTTGTTGAATTTTAGGCAGCCGCTTACGTCCGGACAGGCAGTGCCGGTTCTCATGCCTATCAGCTGCTACAGCGATCCAGCAATGGGCTGCATCAGCCCCAGCTGTAGCTCTTGATACCCACTCTGCTGATCATCAGCGTGAACAACACGGACGACTCAGACCCCTCATCCATGGATGGGGGCTGGGGTATGCCGAGATCCTCCCACCAGGTGCCTGGACCATCCCATGTGAGCTCGTGACTGAGGCCGGTACCGACTGGGAGAATGGCCTGCTCCAGTGAATATCGTTCTGAACTGATGCTGGCGACTTGAGTCAGCAGTTTGGGGACTGGCGGTGATTCAGGCGGTAGCAGTAGGGAGGGGGTTGCCCCGACCACCTCAATTGCCGCCGGCGCCGGTGGGACCTCCGGTATGTGGGGTATGAGCGTGAGCGGTGGCTCGCCAGGATCGGGCAAGGTATTGGCCGGGGAGGCGGGAATGTGTTCGTCGACGCGTCTTTCGAACGCAATTGCTCCCTGGACCAGGCTGCGCTCATGAAGTACGGCGCGCATGTGATCGTAATCAACTTCGATGTAACTCAAGGTGGTCGCGATATTCGAATGGTTCAGCAGGTTCTTGGTCAGGTGGATATTGCGCTCTGGCTGCCTCATCAGATCGGTGGCCAGGGTATGCCTGAACCGGTGCGGGGTCATGCGCACCCCAAGCGCCGTCGTCAGCTTGCGATACATGCCCTCTACTTGGTCGATATTCATGACCTTGGATCGATAGTGTCTGGAGAACCGGTTGACGTTGAACAACTGATCGCTGGGAGCGAATCCGATTTCATCGGCGGCATCCAGCAAGCGTCTTATGTGCGGTTCCAGGCCCGCCATGATCGGTATGGAGAATTCGCGGTGTGTCTTCTCCGTATCGGCCTCTACCCGAATCAGTTTGTTGAGCCAGTCGATGTCCTGGTAGCGAAGCGTCAGCAGCGCGTTCAGTCGGATGCCCGTGTAGTAGAACATCTCGAAGGCAGCGAGCCAGAACCAGGCTGGGGTGACTTTGCTGCGTTTTTTCGAGCAGCGCTCTTCCGAAACCATTGCCTTGAGCCAATCACGCGCAATCTTTATCGCGTCACGGGCGATCGTCTTGCTCGGTCGCTTCGGCGGAATCACCGCGGTTTTCTTGAACGGGTTGGTCGTCGTATGGGTTAGTAAACCCTGTTCCAGGGCATAACCCCAGACAGTGCGCAGATGGTTGGAGTAGGTGTTCCAGCTCTGCTTCGACAGGCCGTTCTCCAGAAGCGCCCTTCGGCATCCAAGAACGCCGCGGTGATCGATGTCTTCCGCCGCGATCTCTGTACCGAAATACCTGAGCAACGCTCGGGTGGACGCCAGGTAGATTTTTCCGCTCGACTCCCTCAGGTCGTGAGTGAAGATGTAATCCTTGGCCAGTTCCAGTGGAGCGGTCATTCAGAGCCCTCCGCTGATCCAGAGATCAGACTCAAGCTCACATTGTCGAAGGGCAATTCGTTGAACACGGTCAGGGGATCGATCAGCAAGTATCCCTTGAGCTTCTTTGTACTGCGCGGACCGATGACGTTGCAGGTCCAGATATTGAGGCTCTTGTCTGTCTTTCGATGAAGTTTCAGTTTTTCAAAGCTTCGCTGCACCAGTTGCCAAGCTTCCACTTTTTGGGCCTTTGCCTGTGCTTCGATGGCAGGGAACTCCTGTACGAAACGCTTGAAAATTCCTGGTGTTACCAACATTGCGGTTCCCGTCACGGTATGCACAAGTGCCTTTGTGTCGTTGATGATGATTCGCCGGGAGACGAGGCCATTCCTTAACCATTCAACAAATCCCTGACCCAGCTCGATCTTATGGCTCGGCATCGGAGCCATATCTTCGGTGCTCGCTACAGGTTCACTTCCCGCGACTGAAGGCTCGATTGGCTGGATTTCTTCCAGTTTCGAAGGTGCGGTCTGTGCCGCCGAGAATGGATCCTCTGGGTGGCCTTCTAGTGGCGCTGTGATATTACCCAGGAGGGCCATAAGCGCGTCAATTTCAGCAGGATCATTGGTGGTGGGGGCTGAAGGCTTTAGTACAGGGGCTGAAACGTTTGTATTGTGGAGCGCTGGACCAGTGCTGTTGCTTTCTGGCAGGCCCGGCTCGAGGGATTGTTTGACCTCCTGTGGTTCCTCGGTGGTTGAGCCAGCATCAACTTCCAGGGTGCCCGAATAAACCGGGGGGCGGTCATTCGCATCATTCCAGATCAGTGCCGGCGAGAGCTTGAGTAAGGTGAATGTGTTGCGCCAGCCATTCCCGTTGTCGATCGTAGCCCTCCAGATTGCCTTGTCTTGGGCATTGGTCTGGATGACTCCCTGATCCTGGAGCATGTTGAAGAACGGCGCATTCGAGGTGGGGACACCATCGACACCCTGTGTAAGCAGATAGGCTCGTAGCTGATCGGCTATGGGTTTGCTGACCAGCCATAAGGCGTCCTGAGCCAGCCATCCATCTGAAGGCCCGTCAGGCTGGTTCAGCTTGAATTTGTCGCGTACCAGATACCGCAGGCCATCCGCCAATTGCCGTTGCAGGGATTGCTTGGGCGCGACCAGTGCTCGAGCAGGATTGCCGCCGAGCTCCTGGGCAACTGATGCCCGGTCGGCCTGCACTACGATTTCACCCAGAATGCCGGCGTTCTCGTATTGGCCGGACAAGATGAAGATCAACTGCGACCACGCTTCGGGAAAGCCGCTGAGCCAGTCCAGGATGTCGGGTGTGAGCACCTGTGCGTAGATCAGCGCGGCTGCTGCGCCGTGGAGCTGGTAATTGCGTCCCTTCACATAGCGGAATCGGTAGGGGCGGGTGATGGGACCATGCCACGGGTGCCAGGTCGTTCCTCCCTGCAGCTCGATGTGAACATCAACGGCGATTTTCCCCAGGTCGTGAATAAGTGCCCCATATGCCGCCGCCGCAGTCCAGGCTTCGGCCTGTGCCGATTGCGACTCCGGTGGTGCGCCGATCGGCAGTAGGTAGGTTTGCCGGATCTTCAAGGCATAGGCGACGATTTCCAGCCCGTGATCAAGCATGCCGCCGGGGTGCGCGTGGTGGTGGTTTTCCGAAGCAGGGAGCTGCTGGACCAATTCCGCGTAGCGTTCAAGTGGACGTCGGTAAAGCTCGACAAACTGCTGGCGTGATAACGAGGCGCGCTGCCAGATGTTTTCCAGCAGTTTTTGGCGACGAGGGGTCGCAAGTAGCTCCAGGCCTTGGGCGGGTTGTATGTAGCCGCTAGGGGAGGGGGCCGCGGTAGCTTGAGCTTTGCCGCGCCGGAAGATTGAGAACATGGCCAACTCCACGAAAGATTCATGGGGCGGGCTTTTCCTCTATCTGGTGGGTTTTGCTCAATGGGAAAGCATTATCAGCGTCGAATAGTATTTATGGTGGCTGAATGATATCTATAGGCGCGACGGTCGGAACTGTGTGGATAACGACTTTCCGTGAGCACCAGGTGGGGCTTGCCGGATACCCTTGTCAGGAGGCCTCTACCTGACTCTCTCCAGATCTAGCACGATTCCCGTGTAATCCTGACAGAGAGGCCGCATGACCACCCGCCGCGCTACTTTGCTCCGCCCTGGGCAATTCAAACACCTGATCCAACGTTGCATCCGTTACTGTCAACCGTTTACCTCCAGCTCCACGAAGAGCGGAGACGCTACTGACAGCTGGTCCGGTTCGCAGAGCCGTTCAAGGCTCCACTGCGGGACTGACGGTGTGTGGTTGTCAAAAAAGACAACTGGCGTATAATTGGCTCTAAAGGTTAGGAATGCCCATGGACGTATTAATCAAGCAGAAGTTTGAGGATGCTGCCGATCGATACCCCAACGATCGCAGCGGGTTGGAGCGCTGTCTCAGACTGCTGTTAGCAGCGGCACCCGAGAGTTACAACGAACTGCAGGGTATTTTTGGGAGGAATATCGACCTATTTAAACACCGCGCTGCCGAGGGATGGGTAGCGATTGATATTGGCGGGAACAATCTCAGGCTCATAGCAGGCGTCAACTACCAACGGCAAAAGCTCTACGTGAAGCATATCTACACCCATGCTGACTACGACACCGCTACCGCGTGGTACGCCAGTAACAAAAGAGGAACAAAACCATGACCACTGTTCTTGAAAATTCGCAGAGCGTGCGCGCCGCGCTCGAAAATCTTCAAATGCTTCTGGAGCAGCTGCGCGGTCAATTCGTGAACGGCATCGAGGGGCCAGAGGATTACGCTCGCGCCACTGTGTTGCTTGATGAACTGACCGACGGACATGAGCTCAACAAGTATGAGGAGCGTATCCTTATCGAGCTTGAAGACGCGATTCTGGTTTACGAACAGAAAGGCGAACAGCTCAAAGCGTTTAACGCTGCGATCAAGGCCACCATCACACCGGTGCAACTGCTCAGGGACTTGATGGAGACACTAGAACTGACCGGCTCGGATCTGCCCGAAATTGGTGACAAATTCGCGGTGTCCAAGGTTCTCAATGGCGGTAGGTCGATCAGCCCTAGAATGGCTTTCGCTCTGGCTGAACGCTTCCATATGGACCCAAAAGCATTCGTTTCGGATACGCCTATGCTTTCCGGGAAACCTCGGCTACAGGTCCACTTCACGCCCGGTAAATTGGAACGCAAGCGTAAAGCCGAGCTGCTTTCCAAGAGGTTCGGAAGGCCGACGTCCGGAGAGTTCGTATGTGTTGGCGATCTTCACCCGATGCGTGATAACCAGAAGTTGGTTGCATCGTCGAGGAAGGCCCCGGCCAAGCCGCGGCCAGCCAAGAGCTGATACGGTTACCACGTCGCGCACATAGGTCGACCACCTCATGAATCCAATCTGGTATGTCCTTTGTGTAGCCTTTGGCGTCGGTGTTGGGGTTGCACCCGACTCAATACTGCCTGTTAGCTCACTTACCTGCTATGTGCTTGCTGGTGGCGTAATGCTCGCCTTGTTCCTAGTGATCAAGGCACTTCAGCCGCAGCCGAGAACAGGCCCCGGCATCCGACACCGGATTGGCAATCGCCGCCGATAGGAAAATCAGCTATACCATCAGCCCGCGCCTGGCGGGCTTTGGCAGGAGGAGAGGCGCGCTTTTCGCAGCCCCATATCGAGCAGGAAAATATTGAGTAATGATCAAGCTATCTCTTGAGCTGAAGCGCACTGAGGCGAGCGGCCCGGTATACCGGCCGCACACAGATCTGGTCGATAAGGTTTCTGGCGAGAGCTTTGAAGCCGTAAAGGCTAAGTGTGAGGTTGACGGTTGGTCGATCCATTCCTGGTCGGTATCCGAGCAGCTCCCTTTCGACGAGGGTTATGCCGCTGCTGCGGCCGGCAACGATACCAATCCCTACGCTGAGCACTTCTGGAAGCACAACGAATGGTGGCTGGGGTGGGACAGCCACCAGGAATCCAACAGTTAAGGGAAATCACAGCTGATGAAACATAAAAGCACGCCTACAGATTGGAACAAAATTATGGTTCAGGTCGATGGGATGGAGGTGACTGGTTCATATCGTGTTGATGCGACAGACTGGATGACGGTCAGAATGGATGGAGGCGGGTCAACGTCTGCGCGCGGCGGCCGTGACGCTGAAGGTGTAGCTCGCATGATCCTGCACGAATTGGCTCGCAAAAACTGAGCGCCGACACCGTTACAGAAAAAAAGAACCGGTAACGCCCAAGCCCAGCACCGCAGGGCTGCATTGGTAGAGTGCTCATTGCCCAAAAACGTATGGCAGGGAACAGTCGGTGGGCGCTCTACCAATGCAGCTCCACAACATAGAACTGCCCATGAAGCAACGATGGTTTAAAGGGAAAAAGGAGTACCGCTCATGAGAGTCAACACCTTTTGCTTCAAGCCCTTTCAGGTAGGGCTTTTACCCTTGTGGACCATTCCATTCGCTTTTCGAGAACCCTTTCCCTTTTGGACCATTTGCCCCATCAGTCCTCGGGAAGATGCAGCCTGGCCTCCATTGCGTCATGTAGCAGCCGAACAACCTCAATGACCTGGTCGTCGGCCAATCGGAAGAACATGACGTGCCGAGGCCTTTGCACCATGCCATTTGATGTGGCTGCGCGCTTGCGGGAGTGGCACAGATGAAAGCTTCTCAGGCCGGGAGTGATCTCGTCACGCAGACTGCTACCGATCCTATTCGGCACGGTAGCCAGGTCCTCGATCGCTGTGCGGATGAGCTCCCCGTACCTGAGCCGAGCCGTTGTGCCGAACTGCACCTGCGAATGCCTCAGAATATCGGTGATGTCCGCTAAAGCGGTGTCGGTGATTCGGTACTGCACCATGCTCAGTGTTTCTCGGCGACGGAGAGGGAGGCGGCTTCGCCAATGTCTGCCAGCAGCCTGCCCAGGCCTTCACCATCTACCTCTACAAATCGACCCTGCTCCAGATCCATCAGTCCGATCGAGGTGGCATGTCTCAGGGCTTCTACTTTGGCGGCTTCTTCCGCTTCGCGCTGCTCCAGGAGACGGAGGCCTTCGCGCAGTACCTCACTGGCGTTCTGGTAACGACCAGAGAGCACCAGGTCGTTGACGACCTGTTCCAGGTGGTCGGTTAGGACGACATTTCGAGTAGCCATGGTGTGCTCCAGTGGGGGGGAGGAAGGGACGCTTTTCGATGTTGGCATATTATGCCAGCAGGCTTGCAAGTTCGCCAAATCCGGCGTATATCTGATATCAGGACGCCTCTATGAAAAAGGGCAAAGGAGACATCACCATGACCGTACAGAGCTCTCAGGGACTTGCAAGCCGCTTGGGCTATGGCCTTGGCCGAGGTGTGCGGTTTTTCCTGGCGGATGAAAACGTGGTGCTCCGTTGGACGAAGAGACTGGTGCTTTTTGCTGCAATCCTATTTTTTTCGACAGTACTCTTTCACTGGCTTGCTGGCGCGATCATGACGATGGTGAGCTTTGGGCTTATTCTGTGGGCGGCTGTGAAAGGAGATGCATCTGTTCTTCGCAGTTCATCTGACTCTGAGTGTTGGGGGGGCCAAGATCATAACGAGAGCCTTCATCAAGATCACCAAGAACAGGCAATGTGGCGAGATGGACCTGAAGGTTGGGGATATTACAGAGTCGATGATGTGCGTCTTGATTTCTGACTATTGATACAAAACAAAAAGGAGGACAAAGTCCTCCTTTTTATTAGCTCTTTCCGCCGACCGAACCAATAGCTTGTTTTCCAATGGAACCGCCAGTAGCTCCGGCTTTTTCCACTGGTTGTGAACCACGCGATAGCCCATCAAGAACACCACCTGCTTGAAATCCGGCCCATGCTAGGGCTGTCATCCAGAAGAGGGGTAAAATGATGAACATTGCTCCCATGACGAAATTGAGAATTGCGTCCTGTGTAGCTGTGTTCAATCCCATTACCGGATCGAAACTAAGGTGCGGTGAGCCTGAGCCGTAGAGTGCGTCCAGGATCGTGCTGTCGACCCACCGGGCGAGTTGAAACCAGAAATCGACGAATATAAGTGAGAAGAAGACGACACTCATCGTCATGGCTATCTTCAATTGATATGCACCGATGATCAGGACTATCGGGATGCAAATCACCATTGCCATTTTCAAGAAGGCCATAATCATTGGCAGTGCTTGGCGAACCATATCCATTGCTGGGAAATAGCCTAATGCTCCCAGCGCAACGCCTAACGTTCCCCCTGCACGAGCAGCACCATTCCAAACGGTCCCTCCGATCTGTCCGCCATAATCGGTGTAGACGTCGCCTTGGACCTGACTGGTGGGGGACACCAGTTGCCGAATGACTGCCTCGTTGACCTGATCAGACGACAGCCACTTTGCCCACCCCAGCAATTTTGTCATCAGGTCTGGATCTACCTGGGCCTGCAGTCGATCTTTCAAGCCAATGCTTCCGTCGGACCACCATTGCTTGCAGGTCGGATATCCGCCGCCGCCCGTGACCTCGGGTAGTCCTGCATCCCGGGTTGCGTTGTAGGGCCATGAGGTTCGTGGTGTCTTGGAGTAGTCGGTGTCGTAGTAGCCCGCCGTGTTGAGGAAGAAGTGCGAGCCGATCCAGCTCAGATCCTGCAGCGTATCGGACTTGCTGGCGGCAGATCCGAGATCCGGTTGTCGCATGAACAACCGTGCCCTGGAGGGGCCGTAGCAGTCATGGGTGAAATCCGCGACCTCCTGGGCAAGCAGGGGATTATTGATGCGAGAGCTGTCGACCTCCATGCGCATCTGCCTCAGGTCGGTCCCGCAGGGAATCGCAGCGACGGCACCGTTGGTGAATGCCTTGGACAGCGCATGCATGAAAGCCCACCAGACTGGCATTTGCGCGCTCTTGCCGGCCAGCGAGCTGAATGACGTGTTCCATCCTGTGTCTGTCGGCGCCGGTAGGTTGTACTGACATTGCTGTGCCCGGGTTTGATCAAATTGCAGCGTGTCGAAGCTCACATTCACAGCAGGAACTCCGCATAGGGCAACGACCAGGTATCCGACATAAATGCTGGTCTCGATCCTGGCCAGAGAGAGCACGCCCTTGTTGCCTTCGTCTGCCCCTTCACCGCGGACCTTGAGCCATTCTCGTATCACGATGATTGCGAAGGGCAGGGCGAACAGTCCCGTGTCCTGGATCATGTCCCAGATGCCGTTGTTGATGATCCAGCCGACCAGGGTCAGGTAGTACTCAAGGTAATCATTGGTATACAGGGTCACAGCCCACCCCCAGGCTGAAGCAGTACTTTGCTCAGTTCAATCAGCAATACCAGCAGAACCACCAGGATCTCTACCCTCAAGAAACGCACGTGGAGCTCGGACTCGGGTAGGCGAGCCTTGAGTTTGAGCCAGGCCACTGTCAGCGCGGTATAGAGCACCAGGCGCCAGGCCAGAAGGTACCAGTAATGGTTCGAGCGCCATTCTTGCCACTGCTGCAGGTTGTCGAAGAGTTGAAGAAACACAGCATTCAGCAGAACGACCAGGAGTGTCATGGCCACCAAGACGGCCAGACTGATCAAAATGCCGCGGCCGAGCCGACGGGGGAGCGAGTGCGCCGGGGCAATGACAGAATCCTGAATATCGGTCATGGTCAATGCCTCACTACCGGCTCTTGGCCGGTGACTGCAACTGGTTCAAACGGTCCGTCTCCGGATCTCCCTGGAACACCCCACGCGAATTCTCGGCGCGTGCCTTGCCGCGTTCGATGATGGTCATCGGAGAGTTCTTCGCGAGCTGCTGCCGCATGTCCAGCTCGATCTTCAGATTGCCGATTTCCTGCTGCAGCGATGAGCTCTGCTGGTTGACTGCCTGGAGCGCAAGGTCATTGGCCGCAACATTGGGCTCTTTGCTGCCCGCCAGCAGCGTGCGCTGAAGAACCAGCGCCTTCTCCAAGACGTCGGAGAGTGCGACCTCTGACGCGAGCCGGCGGGCTAGGACGTCCTGATCACGTTCATCTTTCAAAGCGGCAACAACGCCGCGGGTGATCGGCAGGGAGTCGCTGCTCGCGGCGTTAAGATTCTCAACCGAGATGGCCTTGTTACCTGTCAGCAGATCCTGCAGCGCTTTCAACTTGGTGTCATAGGTTTCCTGGATAAGTGGCGTGAGACCCACGCCGGCGGAGGTGACGGTTTTAGGGCAACTGTCACAGGTCTGTTGTTGCTGCTCGCCCAGGACACGATTGGCGAAGGTGCTGGCTTCCTGGGGAGAGGACCAGACATTGCACACCAGGCCGTTGTTGCAGGTGTCCTGGCTGATCGAGGATGTGTCGCTGGCCGCGCGTTTGTTCAGCAGGTTGTAACCCGCCTTTGTAACGTCTCCAACAATACGGATCGGCTGCTGGCCAGAGCCCCCAGCTCGATCACCACCCACCCACGTGACACCATCGTTGCCGCCTGTCTTTTCGACTTGCTCAACGGTGGATACAGCATCGGTATTCGTCGTCAGAGCCTGGCTCATTGCCTGGCCTTCGGCGATTTTCCCCCAGCCCATTTGACCGCCAGCGATGTCCGCCATCTTCTCGCCGATTGCTCGGCAGGTACCTTTGGAGCGGTCAAAGTCGAGTCGAGCCTGCAGAATGCCGTTGGTGATCAGGTTGTAGAGCGCGGGGTTTGCCCGCTGGAGAATCAGTGCCGGCAGAGAGGCTACGGCGCCGGTGGCGTTCGAAAGCACCGAGGTCATGATGTTCTGGAATCCGGACGTGGCTCCGTTCAATTGGTTTTCCAGAGTGTTGCTCAAGTTCATGTTTCCGCAGACCAGGTTGTTGTTCCAACCTCCGCCGACCGAAATGCTGTCCATGTTGCCGGCGCTGCCCATTGTCACTGCGTTACCGCCGCCAATGCTGTAAAGCACGTCGTCACCGATGACACTGCCCGAGGATGACGCGTTGATGGGATCAGCTGCGAAAGCTGCTGCACAGGCGAGACTACAGACGAGTCCGATCGCCCAGGGAGTGAGTTTCATGTCGTGCTCCGATCGAGAGTTCATAGGAAGTCCGTGCTGCCGAGAAAGGTCTGCCCACGCCGCTCACAGCAGGAGTACGGGCGCCAGAGTGCCCAGGCATACCCGCCGTCCTGGGAGTCGATGTTGGGGGTGATACTTGGAAAAGTAGCGCAGGTGGGGTTGAGGGTCGGGGTCAGTTCTTGCCATTTGCCAGTTAAGGCATTGCCTTCAAGCAGTGGTCCTGCCGGCCAGTAACCTGGCATTGGGAGGGCGAGCATTGGCAGGTAGACGTGGACCTGGCCGATCCGAGTCGTGATATCGCCGGCGCGCTGTGCGATGACTGCGCCGGTCTTGTAGTCGTCGACCTGGTGGAGGAAGCCACTACGAGGGTAGAGATTGCCCCAGTTACTTGCTGTGAGGAGGCTGCTGACTTCACGCATGCCTGGAATGAGTGCTTCGGGGTATACGGACTCGGGTACTCCGTATCGCCAGGCAATGGGGTCAAGGGTGCTGAGGAAGTAGGGCACGAGCGGTAAGGTCGCCCCCTTGCAGACATAGCCTGAGGCGCTGGCGAACTGGCTGAATGTGGCTCCGCCCGGGTGGCCGATGACATCGGCCTCTTTGAACTTCGTGATGTTGTTTTCAGCAACGTGGTTGGTGGTGCCGTCGTTGCCGGCCTGGGCCATCGGGTTCGGCGAGCCAAGAGGGGACATCTCGATCCAGGGGTTCATTCCTGTGTTCGAGTAGGCGGACACCACGGCATCAGGAACGTAGTGGCGGACTTTCGTCGAGGTTTTGACCGTGCATCCAAAAGGGGTGCAGAGCAACCAGTAACAGATGCCGACGACCTGGTACTCAAGGCAGGTGGGGGAGAGTGTCGATGCGACGATAGCGGCTGTGTTGATCGCCGCAGATGCAGTAAAGGACAGGCTGAAGGTGATGGCCAGCGATAGCGGCCGGAGCAGATGGCGTTTCATCGTTGCATGCTCCGTGCTCGATCAATCAGCCCCACTGCTTTTGCCACATCCGGCTCGCCGTACACGACGTAGCTACGGTCGACCACAACGGCTGGGATTTTCTTGATTCCCAGACTCCAAGCATCGGTTACACCTTGCTGGGCACTGGCAAGATCTTTCTGGAGCTGCTTCCCCGCCGGGGTGGCCAGATAGCGTTGAATGGATGTCGCCGCCTGGTGCGGATCTACGGGGAGCTCGTGTGAGAGTTGCTCCTCGAGGCGTCGTTGTTCATCCACGAGGATAATGCGGGTTCCCGTGGGAGCTGTGACCGGATGTCCTCGATCTGTGATTACCCAGGTCTCAGCCTGTGCAATAGCTGATATGAGCATCAGGGCGAGAGGCAGAAGCCTGCGCCTTGAGTTGCGTTGTAGATATAGATGCCGGGTCATGGCGCCGTACCTGAAATGGGTTCAGGTGCAGGAAACCGGATAGGGGCATTGGGCGCAGCAAAAAATAGGTGTTTGGTTGAGGTTGTATTTTGGCTTGTGGCCTCAGGCATAGCTTGAATATCTTAGCTTCTTCACAAGCAGGGGGTGCTCAATGCTGGCTTTACGCTTTGCAACATTACTTGACTTGGACGGTTGGCCCATTGACTTGAAAGGGGATCCAAAAATACAGCAAGCGCTCAAATTCTATGTTCGAGGCCAAACTGCTTACGGCGAATGGTTCAAAAGGCAGGGAGAAAAGGATCGACCGCCACGTGGTTCATGTGCCAAATTCTTTGATAGTCAAAAGAATCCCCGTTGAAAGGACTCTCCACCATGCCGCTGATCCAAATTGAGCAGGACAATCCCGAGGTAGTGAGTCGGGCACGAGTGACCATCACCGCTGTGGAAACCGCGCCCAGCGAGTCGGAGGCGAGCTTTAAATATGCCGTTGCCCAGGGCTGGATTGATGCGCTGTCAACGGAAGGGCTGATTAGCCATGACCTGAGTTTGACGCTGGGGGGGAGCTGGAAGCGAAGCGCCGCAGTTGGACACGGCCCGAGCGCGGGCAGGGTGGGGACTACGTATAACGACCAGAAAGGCCTCCATCATGGCCGTTGTAGTTACAATCGGCCTTCATTCACCGCAAGGAGCGTTACCCATGAGCTTTGAAGGCATTGTGCAGATCCAGAACGAAGACAGCCCGACTGACGTCAACAAGAAGTTGAACGAGGGCTGGGAGTTGTTGGCCGTCAACCCGTCGACCGTGGGCTTGATTTACACCATCGGGCGCCGCGCGCCTGAAGCGGTCAAGCCGAAGAGCCAGTTGCCGGAAGGCGGTGGCTTTCAGCGCGAAGTGGCCCCGCCGCCGCGTTTCTAATAACGCCACTTATGTGAAAGAGGCCCCCACACTTGAGCCCGGTGTGGGGGCCTTTTTGTTTGCCCCCGGAAACCACAGCCCCCTACACTGGACTACCAACACCCGGCACGTTGGTTTGATGCAGTGCTGGTCATTTCAAAGAAAAGGAGATCCACCCATGGCGCAGGATTTTATCGACGACGACGCCCCTGACCTGGCCGCTGGCGCCGATACCTTGGGCGCTCACCTGGGCACATACCTGGCCTTTTCCGGTCACTACAGCGACCTCCTGGGCGAACTGGTGAACACGCTGTGCCGCCGCATTGGCGAAGCGGACGCGCGGGCGCCCATGGAGCTCTGGCGATTGCTCCAAGGCCTGCACTTCGGTGGCGCGCTGGCGACTGAAAGCCTGGAGAAGATTGGGGATCAGCTCTCGGACCTGTGGCCGCAGTGGCGCAGCCTATGAGCGGCCGTGACCCTAACGGAGTCTGGCACCGGCTGACAGAAGGGCTGGATACTGGGGCAGCCACTGGCCCTGGACGGCCTGCTCGTGTGCTGTGTGGTCTGCCTGGCCGCCCAGCTCGCCGAGGCGATGTCGGGCGCGTCGACGTCTGCGTGAATACCCGCGCGTTTTCCAAGTACCCCTGGCCGGATCTGCGCGTGATCCTGGCCGACTTGCCGGCATGAGAGCGCGCGCCAAGATCGAGGTCTACATAATCGACCTGGTGTTTTTTTCCGCCAGATCGAAGTTCAGTTCGATGCAATAGCAAAAAGGCGGGGGTGTACGTATGGACGCAGTTGCTGTTTTCACTAGACAGGTCTTCAGTAGATCAAGCGATCACAAACGCGCCATGCGTCTTCTTGAGAATGCAAACATTCCTAGTCAGATGATCGCCATTCTGCGTCAAGAGCTGGACTCGATGATTCGCGTTGTCTACCTGCTTAATCAAGAGCCTTCAAGGCGAATGGCTTTGATTGAAGCATCGGTGAAAGGGACGCAATGGAGGCACATCAGCGGCCGTGGGCGTGTCACAGATCATGAGATGGTTGATCTTGCACAACAACTGCAAGGTTGGACAGGTTCCGTATACAAATTTGGGTGTGCGTTCATCCACCTATCAAATCTGCACGATTACAACGACCGTGACCCCATGCGACAGATCTCTGTCGAGGACCGTGAATCCATTCTTGTACACTGCCGTCATTATCATGGTGGCCCAGCACACTCCGATTTTCCGCATTTGCTGCCATACTTGCCGAGGGTGTTAGAAAAAATCTCAGGAAACCTTGAGTGCTACTTGGAGCAATTGCAGGCAGGAGGACATATCCACGCTGCTGATATATAGGGAAACACCATGCCTCGTTGCTCGGGGTTTGGGTGGTACCAGAATGTGGCTATCGCTTCAGCGAAAACTAATGGGGAGTCATTGAATATGCCTGTTCCTGAGTCAGGGATCAGTTGGGTGATTTGGTTACCAATCGCAGGTGTGATTTGCGGTAGTATTATGCAGTTCATCTTTAACCTGCTGGGAGAACATGGAAAACGTAGGGAGCAGCTTCGTACGGAGTCGTATGTTGCGTATTTAGCGGCTGTATCGAATTCTGCTCTGTGTAAATCAGAGGAGTCTCGACAAAAGATTTTAGCCGATGCAGCCTATGCGAAAACCAGGATCGTGATCTACGGCACGGTCGACGTCATTAAAGCCTTAAAAAATTTTGAGCAGGCTGGATCGACTGCATCGACTCTGGAGGGCAGAAAGCGCCTCATGGATATAGTGATTGGTATGCGCGGTGATAAAAAAATAAGTCGAGATGACATCAGTTGTCTGTTGCTCGGCATTCAGGGCGCAGAAGATTCGATATTGAATGGAAACGGTAAGGGAATCATAACGATGAATAAGGTCGATCTAGCTCGTGCTAAGTGGGTCGGTGCCAGTGATGCCGCCTCTGAACTTGGCAAAGTGATGCACCAGCTTGGCAGTGGATACGGTGACCCAGAAGCACGAATGCAAGACGAACACCGCCTGCAAACGACCCGGTATGATGCAGAACGACTCTTTCGTGAGTACGACGATCTTAGCCGACAACAAACAGACATGAAGATACTCATGCTTCAGGCGTCACAGAAGCGGGCAATGTGGGCTTCTTTTGCTGTTGCTGCAGTAGTTGGTGTCGCAACCATCATTGGTACCGTGGTAGTCCTGTTCAAGTAAGGAAAAGTGCCCCGGGAGGGCACATTCACTTTGAATGAGTAGACTCTACTGTAGAACCTCCGCTGCTATTTGCCAGCCAATCAATTGCCGACAACAGCGTAACTCCATCAGCCGGCCCTTCAAGCTTCACTGACTTGCCGGTTGTGTTGTCTCTGATTACCAAGCTTGGGGTCGCTTCTACACCGAGTGAGGCTGCTTCTCTGGTTTGCTGGTCAATGTGTAAGGCGACCTGCAGGTCATTGACCGAGCAGGACTCCAGTTCGCTGCTATCGATACCGGCGACGTCAAGATGGCCAGTGAATCCCTGGCCATTGCTACGTGTCCGTTCGAAGGTTTGATCCACGGCCTGCCAGAATGCACCTGATCCACCCAACTTACCGGCGCATTCGGCACGTCGTGCCTCGTGTACGGCGGCAGAACCGTGAAACCCCAGCGGCACGTTGTGCCACTGGAGGTTCACGTCCTTCTGCTGTAGCACCCATGATTTCAGGTTTGGGGTGTAGGTCTTGCAGTAGGGGCATTCCAGATCCGCGAATTCGGTGATCGTCCACCGCGCATTAGGTGTGCCGAGTACCCATGGTCCGATATGGTTCCGGGGTAGACTCTGATCTTGGATATGAGAAAGAAAGGTCATGGTTGCAGTGACAAAGCCTGAAAAGGCCAAGGTCGCAATGACAAGGCCAGAAAGAAGTGCTCCCAAGATCACCCAACGTTTGTTAGGACGCGTCATGCCGGCGTCCTGACGCATTTCGCTGGTAGCAACGCGTGTCTGCGCAAAGCTTCAATCAGCGAGGTCTCCGCCAGTTCGGGCTGGGGATGTTGTCTAAACCATTCGTCCAGGACGGTACGCAGCTGTGATTCGATATCACGTCGGTCTACAGCCCTCACCAATACCTGCTCCAACTGATCGATCAGTACAGGGGCACACACTTTAAGGGACTGCAGAGCGTCCTCCCCAGGCGTTTGAAGCAACTGGGTCAGGTTTTCAATCAAATTCTGAGTCAGGGTATTCAGTGTTCTCATGCCAGGCTCTCCAAGGCCATCTTTTGTTCCGGGAAGGTGATGATGTGGGGCTCGATACCGCGCAACCGGTCAAGATCGGCAGCGATCTTTATGGCGGCGCCCAACTCGTCGACACCCAGCTCCTGCATCACGTCATATCGTTGTTTTTTCTCTTCAGGTTCGGTCATTGCCAGAGCGAGGTACAGGCTCGGAGGAACTGCCCGGAACAGCACTTCCATCGACTTTGACAGGATCACGCCTTCGGTGTATTTGCCGCTCTCTTTGCGAGCCGACAACATCAGCGCTTTCTGAGAGGGCGAGAGTTCGCGGAACCTGGCGATTTTCTCCACTTCATCCGGAGGCATGTTCAGGCAGATCCACCACTCGATCATGTTCAGCATCGGCGCTGCGGCTGGCGGTAGGTCGTCGACGTTCTGCGTGGCCAGCCAGAACCACGCCCCGAGCTTTCGCCACATCTTTGTGATCTTCACAGCATAAGGGGCGAGTAGCGGGTTTTTGGTAATGATGTGCCCTTCGTCGGTGAGCATGACGATAGGGCGTCCTTTGAACTGATCCCGCTCGGCGATGTTGTTCACCGAGTTCAGCAGTGAGATGTAGCTGATCGACATTTGCGCGTTGTAACCCTCACGAGCATACGTGGCCAGGTCGACAATGGTGATATCCGCCTCTGGCCAGGGTGTGCCCGCGCGGTTAAATATCTCGCCATCTGACCCCATGCAGAACATGTCCATGGCCTCGGCCATTTCCAACATGCGATTCCGGCGTGCTTCAGGCATCCCCTCCGCCATACCGGCCGCCTGTAGTGCATCGCGAATGTCTTGGGTCAGAACCGTACGTCCAGAGGTCACACAGGTTTTCGCAGCTGCGAGGATGCAGTGGCGGATAGCGCTCCGATCCGCTCGGGTTAGACGAGCGTCTTCCTTTTCCTCACCACCGGTAATCATCAGCCGCGCTGCGATCTCTAGTTCACCCAAAATGTCGCGTTGATCATCGCTGTCATCTTGTTCCTGGCCGGTCGTATGAGCGTCCGAGGAGTCCACATCCTCGGCGTCGAGGATTTTGACCTGGTCAGGTGTTTCAACCAGGCGCGCAGCATCCGCGAAGGGGGCAAGGCTGACGCCCGAGCCGGGCGAGAGCTTGATGCGATTGACGGTCAGGCCCAGGCGCTGCGCGAAGTCACCGGTTAATCCGAAGCTGTTACCTGCCTCCACGATGATAAGACGTGGCCGATACACTGCGATCAGTTGGTTGACCAGGTTACTCAGACTTGCAGATTTGCCGGCACCGGTTGGACCGAACACAAACAAGTGCGCGTTCATTTGCCGATCGAGCTTGTTCAACGGGTCGAAGGTCAGAGGGGCGCCTCCGCGGTTGAAAAAGGTGAGTCCTGGATGTCCCGTTCCTGTCGATCGTCCCCATACCGGCGCCAGGTTGGCGATATGCTGGGCAAACATCAGCTGGGTATACCACTGAAGTGCTCGGCGTTCATTGGGGTCAAAATTCCCTGGAAGCCACCTGAGATATGAGTTCAAGGGAGCTACTTCATTGCTTGGGTCTACCGGCTCGATGCCGGCACCCAGTAAGGCGTTGCTGAGCTGCAGGCTCCGTTCTTGCAGTTGAGCGTGATCCTGGCCCCGGAGATAGAAGGCTACGCTGCCCCGGTACAGCTTGTGCTTTCGCCCAAGGAACTCTCGTGCGGTCTTCACGTCTTCGCGGGTCAGGCTCGATGCTTGAGTATCACCGACGGCCTTGCGCGCCAAATTTTCCAGATGGCTCTCCAGTGTGTCCTGGGGGGTGATGATCAGGGTGATACAGAGGATGGTGTCTTCCGGCATCTTGTCGAACAGCGCATTGAGTGCATCCCCACCCTTGCGGGTCTCGCCGGTGATGTGCCCGGTCTTGGGGGGCTCTCTCAATCGATCAAGCATGACTACCCGGTGTGGGAGACCGTCGAAGTACCAGAGCCCCGTGTCGGTGTCCGACAGTGGTTCGCGGTAGCACAGGTTTTGCGAGAAGTCTGTGCCGCTGGCCAGCGGCAGTTCGCCTTCCTCTGTCGCGGGGGCCTCTTTGCATACTGTCTCGTAGAACCGACGAATGTCTGCGTCTGAGGGGCCAAGATGGTCCGGACGAGGGTTGAACCAGTGGATAAGCCAATGGCGGATGGCATGACCATCCATGCGTTTGGTCCTGATGCCGGCGTTCGCCAGGCCGCCCACCAGGCGATCGCAAATGACTTTCAGGTAAGGACCAGGAGCCTGGCCGCGAACGTCTGCGTTATTGCCCTTTGTGCGTCGATAGACGACGAGTCGCACGCGGCGCTGCTGGCCTCTCCAGGGGAGCTGACTGACCTTTGTGTCTTCGAACAGACCACCAGGTTTGGAAATGGCCTCCAGGTGCTGTTTCATCAGCTTCAAGTAGAGCTCAGTAAATGCGCTGCCCCTGGCCCGTGGATGAATGTAGTTGTGCAATTGCTGCAGGTAATCGTCCCAACTGGTCTCGTCCTGGGCGTAGAGTTGCACGACCCACGGTGAGGTTTCCAGCTCATCGAATGAGTCCTGCAAGGCGTTCTCTAAGGCATCGCGGGCCTTGCGTAACCAGGCGGGATCTCGGCCTTCGGTCCCGATGGGCGTCAGCTCGAAGAATGCGGCGCGGGAAACGCCGTCCTCGAGGAGCATGGCCTTTTCTTCGGGTAAATAATCGACCCAGGGCAGCAGATCGACGAAGGAAGGGTCGACTTCATACATGCGCGTGACATCAGCTTTTGTCGCCGGCTTTTTTTTCGGATTCCGCCAATCATCCGGTGAAGGGATGCCTAGTGCTGAGAGACGCTCAAAGTAGCGCTCGGTTGCGGCTTCGAACGATTCTGTCGCCGGCGTCTCGTGATCGGCCTCTTGATTGGATGCGAATGGGATCTCATGGCTGCCGGTGTCACCCGGTTGAAGGCCAGGCTCTACTCGGTTTTGGCCCCGGTGTGCTTTGTAGCGTTCGAACAGCCCCATTCAGTATTCCTCCGTCCGTTCGCCTGGCATGGCGTACTGCACGCGTTGGTAAAGTGGAAACACGGTGGTGTATCCCGGTACGGGGGCAGGGTCTGAACCTGCGAGGTGGGGAAAGATGTACATCACCAGGTCTGGATTGGGCAGGCGCTTGAACTGGCTGTAGATCTCGTTCTGCGCCGTACGGGTGAATGTCGCGTTGTCGTCCATCGGACGTACCTGACTGGGCTCCAGCGGCCGGCGAAGCGACTGGCGGGCATCGAGCAACTGACGACTGCCGGCACTGCCTCCCGACCCGCTACTGCCTTGGTTCCAGACATCCATCATGTTGTTGTCCCCGTGAGGGAGCATTTCTTCCTTGCTGGTGGAGCACCCTGAAGTGGCCAAAACAAAGACCATGCAGGCGCAAACCCTCAGACAGCACTCAGTCGAGATTTTCAGAGGCATGGCTGGCTCCAGTGTTGTAGTTGACCTTGCGGCCCTTGAGTTCGTAGTCGATGGTCAGTTGCTGATCCAGATGCACCGCGACCTTTGCCCCGGGCTGGACGTACACGGCGGCGAAGGCTTGGCCATAGAGTTTGTTCACCCAGCTGGAGACGTCGTTGACACCCTGGCCAATGATCTTGCCCATGGCTTCACCGCCCGACAGCCCAACGGTCCCTACTGCGCCGGTTTGTGTGTTCGTGAACGAGCTGCCATTCGGGTCCGACTTGATCAGAGACGCGGCGCCGGCGCCGGCGGCGGTGATCAGGACTTGAGAGCCGATGTACTGGGTGGCGTTGCTTTTACGTTCACCGCTGATGCAGGGAATGCCATACGCATCGCTGATCCAGCCGAGGCCCCCCTGGATTGATTGCTGATTGCTGTTGTTCTGGTTGCCGCTCTGGCCGTTCTGGTTGCCATTGGTTTCTTCGGGCGGCGCCGGCAGCGTGCGGATGGTGCCGTCGTTGAAAACGAAGGTCAGGCTCCGGATCTGCCCGCGCACGCAAGAGAGTGTCCAGTCGCCAGAGGCGGTACCACTTGCCACGGCGCCGGCGACATCGGGCAGGTCGATGCCATTGGCTGTCAGGTTGTCCGGGCCGATCAGCACCTTGAATGGATACGGATCGTTGACGGTGCCATCAATCGGCACCCGGCCGATCAATGCAGACATGGCCACCGACCCCATCAAGGTTGAGTTCTGGGGCAGCGTGTAGACTTTGCGGACCTGCTTGCGGGCATCCTGAGGCGAGATCTCGTTCGCCACGTTCTGTGCCCCGGTGCTCAGTGCATTCTGACCACGGTCCAGGGTTGGGCCGAAGGATGTGGGGAAGTTGAATCCATTCGCAGTCTGATTCGACCCCGCAGGAATCGGTTTGCCGCTGACGTCGACCGGGGTTGCGTCCTGAGGTTCAATCCAGACGATGTCGAGACTGTGTGTTCCTTGAAAGCTTTGGCCATCACCTGGTTGTACCCCAAAACCGATGGGCAGGTCTGACCCTGGAGTACCTTCGGTGTTTTGCTTGTTGCTGAGTGCGTTGAGTTGCTTTTGCAACGTTTCCACGATGCTTTGGTTTTGTCGCTGCGACTCCTGTTTGAGCGACTCTCGTGCGCTATCCAGCTTGCTGTCCATGTTCTTGTCGATGTTTTGCAGGCGTCTTTGCAGCTCATCGTTTTGTTGTTTTAAATCATTATTGTTCGTGAGGGACTTGGCGACCTCAGCTTTGAGTTGCTTGCTCTCGGCAACAATTGTCCGCAGCGTGTCAGTTGGGGTGTCCCCGTCAACACCCAGCGTCTTGCCCTGGCCTTGGGTCAGCGGTGCTGGACCCACTGGACCTTCCTGTTTCGAGCTTCCGCCACTGAACATCTTGACCAGGATGATAATGGCGAGAATTGAGAATGGGATGACCAGGTACTTGAGAACCGGATTATTCTTCACGGCGCCCTCCTTTTGGGTCGATCTGTCCGACGGCCGATGGCAGCAACGACTCTGCTAACCCATGCCCACGGGTGACCAGGTAGACCGTCGTCGTATCACTTGCATCGCCCATTGCTCCCAGGTAAGGGTGTTGGAAGGTGGCGGTCACGAAGTTACCCATGAGATCTCTGGGGTCCATCGTCAGGTGCTGCGCACTGGTGTTGCGCAGTTTCACTGCCGTGACCCAGTAGCCGTCCAACCGCCATGCGCCCAAGGCTGTCGCTTCGACGGGCAGAGTGGGTAATAGGGTGGCGAGATCCAGGCGGTGATTGATGTTGACCTGGGATATACCCTCCACGGCTTCTACCGTGCGCAGTGGGGCGTACAGCATCTGGGCGGCATATCGAGTGATCACCACGGGTATTGGCGTCTCACGTCGAGCAGGTGGAGGATCCTCGCTCGTATCCTGCTCGCTGGCGGTAGGAGATAGGGCGGTGCGGTTGCTTGCAGCCTTGACCGGGGTGTTGCCTTGTCCATAACGGGTGGCTGGACTCTCGCCGGCGACGATCTTGGCCGGTTCCAGAACCGGTTGATTTGCGCCTCCCGCTGTCGCGGCGATATCGACCAGCATGATCTCGCCAGAGGTCATGTTCTGCAGTTGCAGGCGGGTGGGCTCGATCGGCTCCTTGGCAAGTAGATACACGGCTCCCCCGGTACTCTGCACCCGCAGTTTGTCGGCCAGGCTGCGCGGGATTCCCACGCGAACATTCTGATCGACGAAGACGATCCGTTCTTGGCCGACTATCAGTGGCACTGCGAGTGGGATGCGCTCCCAGCGCAGAATTTCCACTGCCTGCGCATATCCAGCCAGGCTGGCAATGAGGACGCCGGCAATCAGTAAGGCTCGCATAATCACTTGCGTCCCCCCTGAGTTGGTTCGGCGGAGGCTTCGATGCGTTGCGGGTTGCTGCTGTAGCAGTCCCAGGCCAGGCCGAATGGGTTCTTCTCGGGATCGATGTCCGACCGGATGATATGCAGCGGGTAACGTGCAACGGCACGCTTCACCAGCTCGCCGCCGTAATGCTCATCGGCGCTGATATCGAGGTTTATCGTCCAGTCGTTGAAACTGTTCTGCTTAATATGTTGCTCTTGCTTGTCGTCTATACCACGGCCAGGGATCTCAAAAACGCCGCGCTCGCGTTTGCGCAACTCACCACTGTTGCGGCGCAACTCGAAGTCCTTCTGCAGATAGGCCTTGCAACTAGGCGTCAGATAACCTGTCAGACGAGCGATGTTGTCCTCATAGTCAGTTTCACCATCCGTAGGCCAACGGTTCATCTGCTGAAAGATGTACAGCCCAAACGAGTACACCGACTCAGGCGGGATATCCCACCATTTACGGGTGCTACCCGATCGGAGATCAGGCGGGACGTGGATTGTCAGGTCGTGCGGTGCGCTCTGCCATCCGTAGGCCATCCACAAACCGAGCACGATCTGCAGGCCAATGACCAGGCGTAGGCTATAGATGTGAGCCTGTTGCGAATCCACTTTCTTGCGATAGCTCATGCACCCTCCGTGCGATGGCAGGTCCACGTGCCTGTGCGTGTGATGAGTCGGGAGGCATTCAAGGTTGGGAAGTGTCGGGCGATGTTCAGTTCGAACTGGCGATATACCCAGGTCTCTGGCCGACCGCGCTTGATGTTGCGTAGTAAGCGACTGGCAACGGTCAGCCCCAGGACACCGCCAATGAGAGCTCCAGCGATGATGAGTGCCCAAACATGGGTCAGGATCGCAATGGGAATACCAAGGATGAAACCGGCAATACCACTGAAGAATACGGTTGCCCACATTTCGTCGGCTGTGAGGCCACCCATCACCACTGGTTGGTTGTTGAGCCTGACAGGCAGGAAACTCAAAGTGCCGTCATCAAGTATGTCTGCCATATCCAGCTCCCGTTACAAGATGCTGGTGGCTTGGGTGACCAGGTAGATACCTATTCCCAATATCGCTACCCCGACGCAGGCGGTGGCCCCGAGGTCCCGCCACTTCTTCTTGCCGTCGTGGATCTCGTGATAAACACCGAATGCATGCCATGCGACACCGAGGAACATCACGCCTAGGATGGCCAAGCCGATCAGCATGAAGCCGTCAAAACCATAGTTCTGCATTGTTTGCATCAGGTTGCTGCCTTGGCCACGGGTGGGTGGCTGTGCTTGTGGCAGTGCAGCTAGGGCCAGTTGTGGGAGCGTGATCAACCCTGCAACGGCATAGAGAGTTTGTTTGAGTCGAGACATAGTTGAACTCCAATAGGGTTAGCTGAGTAGGAAAAAAGTGATGATCATGCAGAGCAGCAGGATGCGAACAACTGAGGCGGCGGCGATGGATTTATCAAGGTTGTTGGTTGCCCAGCCGCGGTAGCAGCTGTAGATCGCCCAGGCGCCCCAAAGAAACGTTACGGCCACGGCACATCCAACGAAGAACATATAGCTGGCAGACGCAGGGAATCCTCCAGCAGCCAGAAAGGCCGTGGTTTGGGCTCCGCTCATGCTCACGGTTTACGTCCTTGCTTCAGGGTGTAATCGCCAGAAATCTCGGCGGGGTCGCGTGGCTGGGCTCGACTCGGGGTCAAGTAGCCTTCCAGGCCGTGGCGGATGTGTTCGATGTCACCGGCGAAGCGCTGATAATCGAAGAAGTAGCGCTTTCCTGGTTCATCGGCGACTGCCGCGCTGCGGCGGGCGGTGTCCTCCAGCGCGTTCAACTGGCGGATCATCACTTCCAAGTTCGCCTGTTCGGATGCCGAGGCTGCCGACGCATGGGGGACGTGCAAGCCGCAGCCAAGCAGTGCGATCAGGCCTGTTCGGGCAAGGCGGTAAGTGAGTGCAGTGAGGGACTGATACGGGTTCACGGCTAGGCTCTGGTAATTCCTGTTACCAACAGCTTGCCGGGTTCAGCCAGGCGCTCGCCGCAAGAAATCCATAATCGGCTCGTTATGGATTTCTTCCGGCTCCGTCGAGTCCATCAATCGCTGGGGATTAGACGTTTGAAGAACAGCAGGTAGCCGGTGGGCAGAGCGATCCCATACGCCCACCCTTGTGCATTGTGGTTGCCGATCTTGATTTCCCCCTTGACCACTGGCTGGACGCTGACCAGCTCCCAGCCCTCGCGGCCCAGTCGGGCAAGACGCTCCTTGTGCTCCTGGTCTTGCAGAAAGGCCTGGATGTCTGGCTCGGTTGTCGGCTCTTCAGTTTTGAACAAAAGAAAGTTTTTGGTATTCACGCGGTAGAGAAGTGGGGCGAATTCAGAGTGGTATTCGAATGCCTGCTGGCTCATGTCAACAACCTCGATGTTCGGAGTCGACAGACTTTCAGCGCGGTGGGTGCGCGGGCAATCGAAAATAGGTGGTCGCTATGCGCGGGATTTCTGCGGAGTGGTACGAGCATCGACGTAGCTCTGCAGGATCGACAACACCATGGAGTTCAATGCCAAGATCTTCATTGCCCGGGTAACGGCCACATACAGCAAATTCAGTTCATCATCCCGACGGCCACGATCGAGATCTGGGGCGAGTGGATCAGCGGTGAAGTCGTCATAGAGGCTAACGAAGTCCCATTCGAGGCCCTTGGCCTTGTGCCCAGTGGTCAGCGTGACTGTGGCGTCCAGCTCGTTGCTCACAGAGCGGGAGCGCAGCGTCTGGATGCGTTCAGGCAAGTCGGGATAAGCCGCGATGATCTTGATCGATCGGAGCATCTCGCTGTCCTGGCTGACTTCCGCGATCTCTTCGTACTGGGCGAAGTCCCGGTAATCGCGCAACAGTTTCCGATTCTGGACTTCCTGATTGCTGCCTCGGCTGAAGAAGTACAGGTCCTCGAGGTCGCGTAGCGAGTAACTGTCGATTCCCCCGACCCAAAAGATTTTCGGCTGGCTGGTGACCAGCCGTAACGCGTTCTCGATCACACCAGTGACAGTGCGATGGATGAAGGTGCGGTGGGGGAGATCCTCCGGCAGGGCACGCTTGATCCGCGTGTTGGGGCCAAGGCCCTCCAGTTTCCGGGTTTCCCCCTTGTAAGAGAGGATGACGTTGGCCACGTGGGCAACCCCGGGGCCGAAGCGGAAGCTCTGGGTCAGGTAATGGCGTTCAGCACCGGCCATCCAGTCGCTGTTGAGCGCGTCCTCGGCGCCGCGGAAACGGTAGATCTGCTGATGAGGATCTCCAACCGTCACTTTGCGGATGCGTTGCGTTTTCACCAGGTCCGCAATCACTGGGTTTACGTCCTGCCCTTCGTCCAGGAGCACTGCCTGAAAGCGTTCACTCAGGTCTGGCCGGCTCAACTGGTATAGCTTTAGGTAGCCGTCGTGTGTGATCGAGACGCTGGTGTCCTGCAGGTCAATCATCCGGCTCCAGATTGACTGGGCAACGCCCAGAGCGCTGGTCAGAAAACGCTGCTGGGCACTGGTCAGCATTCGTTGCCCCTGGAATCGGGGGAAGTGTGCGCTGCTCAGTTCCATGTCTGCGCTGGCCATGAAGTTGTTCAGCGTGCTGAGCACGTCGCGAACCAGTTCCCAGTCCTGGCTGTTGATTGCCCGGGCAATATCGGTGAGGCGCAGGTTATTCGCCTGTTTGGCGGTGTATTGGCTGCCGTAGACCGCGTAGGCCAGGCCGTGGGCGGTCTTGCAGACGACGTTGCGTGGAAAACGCCCCTTGGCTGCGAGCTCGACGGATTTGTTGTAGCAGAGGTACAGCATTTTTACTGACGCATGGTGATTGGCGTAGCCCACCAGCGTGGTGGTTTTCCCGGTACCTGCAAATGCCTGGACCAGCAGCTTGTCGCTGTTCGAATGAATAATGGGATGCTGCTCTTGAGTCCACTGCATTTGCAACTCCTAAAGGTATTTCTTGAAGCTTGAAACAGTGATGTAGATGGACACGCCCAGGAGGACGGCGCACGGCAACAGGACCAGCAGTGGGCTGATGCTAACGGGGATGGCCAAGTAGATCGTCCACGGCACAATCGCCATCGGGATAATCGTTCCACGTGCTTTGTGATAGAGGTAGCTGGATTCTCGCCCTGAGCCGAATTTACGCAGGTCTCGCCTGACCAGCCCGTCTACCAGGCCGGTGAATGCTGCCATCAAAAACAGCGGGATTGTGAGCGTCAGGATCACCATGCGAACGCAGAAGGTCAGCACGGTATAAAGCGCTGCGAGGCCGTAGTCCTGGAACTTGATCATCGCCCAGCCGATCTCGTAGCGGAGGTTGAAGTAGCCCACCTTCTGCGCAGACGTGGTGCGGGCATACTGTGTCAGCGCATTGATGCTGTCCTGCAGGCCAGTTTTCACCATCAGCCAGTCATACACCCGCTGAGCCAGCCAGGTTGCGGTTCGGCCAGGCTCTTGGACGACGACGCTGTGCAGCAAGTCCTGGGACAGCCAGCTCAGTTCGTGCTCGAACATCTGCTGTGCATGCTGCCAGCCGGCATCTGGCCAGAACACGTAGAGGCATATCCATTCGACCAGGATCGCGCCCATCAAGGAGCCGAACATGACCCCGATGAACTGGAAGGGCAACGAGAACAACATGCCCAGGAGGGTTTTCTGACCTTCCTGCTGCTGCTGGGCTTTCTCGGCGATGTCGGCCATGGCTTTTCCTGCTTACTTCGAGGGTTTGTGCAACGGATCGGCGCCGATGAAAACTTCCTCGGGAGCCTCGGGCCACTCGCGGCGAATCACATCGAAATCCCCCCCGTTCCAAAGCCGCAGGAACTGCATGCCGTCATCATCGTCCAGGGCGAACTGGATAGCGGCCACCGCCGCGTCATTTGCCATGATCGAAAATCCCGGCTCCTGGAGAAAACTCAAATCAGGAGCAGTGCCTTTCTCGGCAATGACGGTGATCGATGCACGCTGGCCCGGCAGTTGCCCAACAGGCACAACGTGCAAACGCATTTCCACGCCCTTTGGCACCTTCCAGCCCAGCGCCTCGACTTGCTCCCGTAATGCGTCGCTCAAAATTGCCATATCGCTCCCCTGTTTGGTTCCATGGGCCGAAAGTGCCCTGTTTCTACGTCTGCTTGCTTATGCGGCTCGCTCGCCGTTGGCCATCTGCCGGAAGTCGTCCAGCAGGTCATCGGGTAACGACTCGTTCAGCGACTGAAACCCTGGCGCCTGCCACCAGTCGCTATTTGTTCCAGCTCCTTTGTTGCGCATGCCTTCGACCAAGGCCTGGAGGTCCTTGGGCATAACCTCGTCAGGGTCGTTCGCCGGCAACGGCATGCGGATCTTCCAAAGGTTGCCACCTTCCATGAGTGCAAAGCATTGCCCCTTGGGTAGCCCGACGATGTGCGCGGGTTCAAGCATCGGGACGCTGACGCTCTGGACCTGGTCGTGTGTATTTGAAGTGAATGCTGCCTTCCCGTTGATCGCGTCATTTGCGCTGCTTGCCAGCGTGCTGGTGAACACCTGAACTTTCGGCAACTGATTGGTCAGCAGCTCGGCGGTTGCGGTCTCGCGCACTCGCAACATGAACAAGTTGTTGAAGTTACCGATCACCTGGCCAGCTTTCGCGCGGCTGCCGATCTTCGCCTCGATGTCGCTCATGGTCTGGGTATACGCGGTGACCTGCATGCCGGCACCGCCGCCCTTGTTGATCATAGGAATGAATTCCTCGCCCATGAGCTCGTTGAACTCGTCTGCATGGACGTTGATCGCCACCTTGCCGCTTTTGGCCCCGGGCAGGCCGTCGTCGATACCGAATTTGTAGATGTGGCCAGCGACCGACACAAGGTCACTGAACATGGAGTTGCCCACGGCAGCGGCCACCTCGGTGTCGGAGAGAGCATCCAGGCCGATATAGACCACTGCGCGTTTGCGGATGACCTGCATCCAATCGAAGATCGGGCGCGGGTCATCCAGGTCCATGTAATCGGGAGAGAGCAGTTCCGCGATACGACCCGTGGTTAGCTTCTCCAAGAGCGGTAGCAGACTCGCGACGATCTTGTCGAAGTACGTCTTGTCGTACCGAACTGCTGAGCGCAGGCCTTCCATGACCGGGTCGGCGATGCGCTTTTGTGTGACGTACATGTCGATCGCAATCACGCGCAGCGGCCGATCTTTCATTGCGAAGCTGAGTTGCTTGCGATCAATCTTGCCCTCAAGCGCAACAATGGTTTCCCAGGCCTTGGGATCGTGCTCAGCAAAGTATTGCTGGGCGTATTCTTCGAACAACGCGTCGATATTGATTACGTGCTGGCGGATCTGCTCGTAGTCCGGCCGGCGACCGAGGGCCACCAAAGCGCGCGCGATGATGTTCACGAACCGCCAGGCGAATTCGCGGAAAGCTGCAGAGTTACCTTCGCCCGAGAGCTGACCCGCGATCCGTGTCGCAACCTCGGAAATGCGGCCGAAGCGACCGACGGCGTTGTAGCGCGCAGAGTGATCCGGCCATCCGAGGTGGAACACGTAGAACTCGTCCAGTCGGCCAGCGCGCTTGCACTCGATGTACATGCGTTTCAGGAGATCGGCATCGCCCTTGGGATCGAAGACAATCACCACCTCGCGGTCGAGGTTCATCTCTTCGTCTTGTTTTGTAATGCGCTGGCTTCTATGGACGAGCTGTACGCGACGTCCCATTTGAACGCGACGTCGGGATCTTCTACGAGTTCGCCTGATGTCCTGGGTAATGAACAGCTCGGCGAGACGGGTCTTACCCACCCGTGTTGTGCCCAGTACGAGGGAATGCCCGACACGCTCACCCAGAGGCAGGCTGACGTCTGCTTCGTAGGGTTCAATACCGTGCAGGCGGGGCAACCCGCCAACCGGCGGGAGCGGGCGGACAGGGTTCAGCGCAACATCCCAGGCGGTGGCCTTGGTCAGCAGCTTGAGTGGGAAGGGCGCGAACTCAAGCCGCTCTTCAATACGACGAGCCAACTGGTACAGATGCGTCGGTTCTACATACTCGGCGTATTTGGGCAGATATGTGTCCATCAATCGCTGGGTATGTTTCTGCGTCCAGCGGAAGCCCTTTCCGATGAACAGGCGCTCGTTGCTGACCGGTATGTCTTTGCTTGTCATCGTGTAGTGCGGCAGGCGACGGATGTTTCTTCTATAGCGCAGCACAAGCAGGGCCTGTCTCAGACGGACGTAGCCCAGCATCAGGAACCCCGCAGCGGCGATCGCCCCGAACAAAGGCGTCAGGGCGATTGCCCAGGGCGCAAAGACGCACAGTAGGGCCGCAGTAACACAGACCAGTACCGTGTAGAGCTCAACGGCAGGTCTAAGCAGCGCTTCGATGGTGAAGGTGCTGGCCATGGTTCTACATCCTTACGGTTGTCGAATTCGTTTAGGGAACTGGTTGGCCAGCTCCTGCCTGGCCTGTTCGGCCTCATGGGCTGGGAGCTTCTCGGCAAGCTTCAGACGGAGCGCGATGGCGTCCCCATGTTCAGTCGAAGTCACGCGGCCACCGTAGAGCCAGACCACATGAGCCACTTGCTCAAGGAGAAGTTGGCAGGCCCGGGGATCTTCAGGCTGCCGGATCACCATGGTGAGAGTCCGAGGTGGCATCAGGCGCTCCTACTGCTGAATGGCTGTGGCAGTGATCAGCAATGGGTAGTGGTGGATGCCGAGGCGCCCAGCCAGATCATCTGCCGGCGTCGGTACAACCTGGAGATCACCTGCCCAGCGGCGTACCTCGGCAAAGCGCTCGGCGCTCTCCACGTTGACCACCAGTCCCACGGCCTGCATTTGCTGCAGTTGATTGTGCCGCTGCGAGAGCCAGGCCTTGGAGCGCTCGTCGTCACCCACAACAAACATGGGTTGGAGCCCCGGGGCATTGATCACGCGTCCCTGCGCTTCGCCGGGGGTCAGTTGAGGGGAGCGCACAGGAAAGGCGCCGGCACCGCGGACGCCAGGGTTCGGTGAGGGGGCGGATTGAGCGTCGGGTTCTGGCACCAGATCCTGGTAGTAGGGCAGTGCGGAAACACCACCTCGATCTTCGACAACCGTCAGAGAGCCCGCATTTGCCGCCAAGGGCGAGGTCAGGCATAGCAAAATTGTGAGGTTCAGCAGTCGCTTCATCATGGGTTGTTCGCCATAAGGTTGATGCCGGTAACACGGCTGAGGTGTTTGGCAAATTCACGGCGATACCGTGCTGCCGGTTCGCCGCCGGCAGGGCGGTGATAGCGCCCGGCCGCAGTGATCCAGTCGCCGCCTTTGGATTTTTGCTCAGCGAGGATCTGCGCGGTTACGGAGAGGTTTTTGTACGGATCGAGCCCCTCACAGGGGCTGCTATAGCGGTGTCCGTTGGCTCCGACGTTGGTTTGCCCCAGACCGACGTCGACCCGAGCAGGGCCGGCGGTCTGGATGGCAATGATCAGCGCCCGGCAGGCATCGCTCCGGGTAGCGAAGCGGTAGCCGGCGCCGGCGACGTTCAGTGTCCAAGGCCAGGGGACGATCTGGCCACGGATGCGAGTACCGCTTTCCTGGAGTGCAACCGAGTACAGAACCTCAGAAGGCACGCCAGCCGGCCGGGCAATCAGCTGATAGGCCGGTGGCGGAATCTCGGACGCACTGGCGAGTGCGCTGGCCAGCAGCAGACTGCCGGCCATTGCCGCCCGGGCTACTGTCGTTGCCATTGCCCATTCACCTCGCGAACTACTGCAGGAAGATCGCCGCCGAGGCCGAGACCGAGCCAACGACCGGCATCATGATTCAGGGTGATCTGTCGATTACGGACGTTGGTCGGTTCGACGCCGGCGAGGATCGCCCAGCGACGAATCCGCTCGTCATCGCCCTGGCTGCCGACGAAATAGAGGTCGAAGGCCTGCTTCTGTGCCTGGAGATCTTTTACTCGTGCGATACAGGTTGTGCAGTTGTCTTGGACAAAGACGGCAAGGCGCCCATCGCTCTTCAGCGCCTGTTGGCCACCAGCAGGAGCCGTTTTTGGGGATGAGGAGATCTGGATGACCTTCTCGCTGGGGTACAGCCGTGCGAATGCTTGGTCATAGGCCCGCTGGTAGGCTAACTCCTTGTCGATCCGCTGGCGCTCTGCCCGTACCTGCAGCTCAGCATATCGTCGACGCTCTTCAGCGCTGGTGGCTTCTATACCGAGAGCTGTCAGCGGGTCGAGGCCGGGCGAGTAAATGCCGCGCGGGCCATCCATCACGGTCTGGTAACGGGTCCACTCCTGAGGTGTCAGGCCCCACTCACGGGCCAGCTCGGTCTGGTTACTGCTTTCGGATGTGCTCTTGGACTCGACGGAGGCCTGTACGGTGGACGTTGTAGGGGCTGGAGCAGCATGGCATCCATAGGCAAATGCGAGCGAGGCCAAACCGGTAAAGAACCGTATTGCGGCCAGATGATTCATTTTTCTGTGGGAAGTGATGGAGGTATGCATGTCGAGGTCCTATTGCGCAACGGTTACGGTTTGCGGAGTGCCGGCGACGTCGAAGCGCGCGGATGTGCCGTCCAGGGCGTTGAGCCGCCATGCAGTGCCCGCCACGGCATCGCCCGGCCGGATCAAGTAGATCTGGCTCAACTGCGTGCTACCTGGTGGCGCTACGGATAGAAATCGTTCACCGCCCCTGTATTCGATGCCGACCACGGTGAAGGGCGGAGTCTGTGGCGTGATGGCGCTGGAGTGGGGCTTTGGCGCTGGAGGTGCTTTTCGAGCAACGGCCTTCGGTTTAGGAGCCGCTTCGGGGGATGGCTTGACCTGGGACTTGCTCAGCTCCTGGAGGCGACTGTCGACGGTTTCGATACTGGCCTTGAGCATGACCAGTTCGCCTGCGGAGGCAGCGTTGCGAGAGAGGTCCTGGGCTGTCTCGGTCGCTTGTTTGGCGAAAGCCTGAACGGCATCAATGCGGTTGGATAGCGCCTGCTGACCCGAACGAAAATCATCGTTGGAGACTAGGTGCTTGCCGTCAACGGCGTCCAGTCGTTCGTCGACCTTGCCCAGTCGCGTCAGGATGGCATCGAGCGAATCCTTGTCGGCGGTAGAGGCCAGGCTGTTGTTGAGTATGGATAGTTGATGGTGCTCGTAGCCCAGCAGGCCTGCCAGGACGATGAGGCAGAGACTGAGAATCAGGGTGGTACGAGTAGGGCGTGGTAGGTTCATGGGCGTCCTCGCGCGGAAACGTGGACACCCTCTCAAACCCCTCTAGTTGGTGCAGTAGGAAATAGGTTTTCCAGCCCCTACGGTTTTTTAAGACCACAACAAGAGCCCCTCGTAAATGCTAAACGCCAGTTGCGCCCAGTTGGAGGTGAGGGGTAGTCTCTGTGATGCTAAAAGGCCGTTACAGGTTTTCTGCCTCATTCCTACGCGCACAGGCCTTCAGCGGTGTAGCAGCAGCGAAAAAGGTCGTATCACGCTTGTGTCCTGTGACGTGTGTGGCTGTGTCCCTTTTTTTTAAGCATGTTCCTCACAAGGAAGTAGAGATGGCGCTTTCAGGTGAAATCAATTCGTTTATCAAAGAATTTGTTAAAGATTTGAGTGAGGACAACGCCGCAGTATTCGCTGGTGCAGGTATGTCCAAGAGCGCCGGTTTTGTAGACTGGAAGGAGCTGCTGCGAGACATCGCCGACGAGCTTGATCTGAAAATTGAGCAAGAGGATGATCTGATCTCTCTCGCCCAATATCACGTAAACAAGCTCAAGGGGGCGGCGAAGCTCTCACGAAAAATTCTCGAGGAATTTTCCGAACAGGCTGAGCCATCATTAACCCATGAAATTCTGGCTCGCTTGCCGGTCCGTACGTACTGGACGACCAACTACGATACTCTCGTCGAGGACGCGCTAAAACGCGCCTACAAGATTCCAGATGTTAAACACAGCGTTGCGCAACTCAACACCACCCGCCCTAAGCGGGATGCGGTGGTGTACAAGATGCACGGTGATGCCCATCACCCTAACGACGCCGTTCTTTACAAAGAACAGTATGAGCGTTACTACCGCACGCACGAGGCGTTCGTTACGGCCTTGAGCGGTGATCTTGTCTCGAAGACTTTTCTGTTCATCGGGTTTAGCTTCACCGATCCGAACCTAGACTACGTCCTCAGCCGCCTCCACACTACCACCAAACGTAATCACTACTGCTTTGTTCGTCGCGAGCCCATCGACCCCAAGGATGACGACGAAGTCAAGGCCTATAAGCGTCGGAAGCAGGAGCTTCGCGTTGATGACCTGAAGCGTTACGGCATCCAGTCGCTGCTCATTGACAACTATGAGGACGTCCCTGCAATCCTGCAGGAAATCGAAAGCCGCTTCCTGAAAAAAACAGTGTTCATATCTGGTAGCGCCGAAGACTTCGGTGACTGGGGCCAGCAGGAGGCTCAGGAGTTCATACATACCCTTTCTGCCTCACTAGTCAAAAACAACCTGCGTGTTGTGAATGGCTTTGGCTGGGGCGTTGGTAGTGCTGTGATCAATGGGGCGCTGGAAGCGATCTACGCAAATCCTGAAAAATTCTCTGAAGACCAATTGATAATGAGGCCATTTCCGCAGGTGGCCACGAAGACTGCCGACCTTAAACAGCTATGGGAGCAGTACCGTCAGCGCATGATCGGTCTTACAGGCGTTGCCATCTTCGTGTTTGGTAACAAGCGCGACGTGGAAGGCAAGATCATCGAAGCCAGCGGCGTCATTCGTGAAGCAGAGATCGCGATAGAAAGGGGCTGCATCATTATCCCGGTAGGTGCCACCGGCTTTGCAGCTCAAACGGTGTGGAAAAAAATTTCCGAGAAACCGGTTCTCTTTCAAGGTGTCGAGTGGATGCTTCCGTTGATCGAAGAGATCTGCGATACACAGATAAAACACAAAGAGATCGTTAGCAAGATCATCGCAATTCTTAACCGTCTAGGGAGATAAGCATGGCCAAACGTAAGGTGTTTTACAGCTTCCATTTCGACAACGACGTAATGCGCGTTCAGCAGATCCGCAACATGGGGGTCATTGAAGGTAACGCCGAAGTCACGGTCAACGAATGGGAAAAGGTAAAAAACGCTGGTGATGCGTCGATCAAGAAATGGATCAACGACAACATGAGCGGCAAATCCTGCGTCGTGGTACTGATTGGCAAGGATACGTCCAAGCGCCCTTGGGTTCAGTATGAAATCAAGAAAGCCTGGGATGATGGCAAGGCTTTGCTGGGGGTGTATATCCACAACCTCTCATGCCCGAACACCGGCAAGTCAACTCAAGGCGCCAACCCTTTCGACCAGACAACATTCAAAATAGGAGTCAAGGTCGTCAAACCATTGGTTTTCAACCCTAAGGCAGCCGACGCTTATAACGACATTGATGCGAACCTCGCGGACTGGATAGAGCAGGCAATCAATTTGAAATAGTGGTGTTTTTTCGTAGCCTGTGGGGATGGAGCCCGGCCCTGCGGGCTACACTCAAACATCACTTTGCATCAGAAAAAAAATGATGGGATGCCGCATTGTTTGCTCACCTCCCTTCCCCTCCTAACATCCGCTCCTCCTACCCGCCGGAGCCACGTGCTAGCCAAAGCAAACAAACGCTGACTTTTGATATGTGTCTGTGCCGATGCAAAGCTGCCCCCTATTGGGTCAGTTTTCGGTCAGCGGCAACACAGCAGCAGGCTCGCGCAGGCGACCGCGGCTCTTGCAGCCATTTTCGCAAAGGTGGGGCAAACATGAAGGATGAACTGGAATGTGTGTTGGGCTACCCACAATATGTATTTCAGTTAGTGGTAGGGTGGTAGGTCGGGTGAATTATGCGCCATACAGTGAGAAGACGATTACCTTTAGGATTGAATCGACTCCGTACTGCAGATTCAGTTGCACTGCAGGGTTTAGTCCTTGGTCAAGCTGATACAAATCGCTCTTAGATTCTGTTAGGCCAGAGGTCGAGATTGGGCTGCCAAGCAACTGGTGGGCATGTTTGCGCTCTCTAATGGAATTAAGTGGTGCCGGGAGTTGATCAGTATATGTTGGCAGGTCAATGCCTGTGTCATTCCTCAGGCGCACATATAGCTCTTCAAAACGGTATGTCGTTGGTGAGAAAACTAGTTCGAGTCCGAGGATTGATTCGATCTCAAAAGTTTCTGTATCCTCATATTGACTGGGGCGAAGAGAGTTTTTTTCTATTAGTTGACTCTTTACTAAGTCGTGGTATGTCTTTCCAAGGTGTGTTATCAAGGATTCAAATAGTTCTGTTTTCATTGTGTATCCTCGGGCTATAGTTGAAGATATCATATTAATAAGATAGTCAAAAAATAGCCACCCGAAGGTGGCTATGAGCTATGCAGCAATGAGTTGCCTTGCGAGAGCCATCTCAACCGAATCCCCATCCTGATTCAACGAATCAAGCCCAGACTCCGGCACGTCTCCCGACGTGCTTTGAGCCACCGCGATCTTCTTGGCCATCAACTGCAGGCAGGTAATCTGCGAGCTGCCTGCGTAGCCGAAGAATACCACCCGAACGGGCTGCTTCTGCCCGATCCGCCACGACCGCCGTGCTGCCTGCTGAAGGGTGTAGACGTTGTACCCCGTCTGCAGGAACACAATGGTCGGAAAGTCCAGCAGATCCAGCCCGGTCTTCACCAGCTCCGGGTTGGTGATCAGCACGTCGATCCCGCGATCAACCTGGTCGAGAATCCAATCCTCGCGCCGTTGGGTGTCAACTGAAGCCCTCAATACCGCCACCTTCAAACCGGCTTGGTCCAGCAACCGTTTCAAGCGTGAGGTGGTGTCGCGGGTTCCGCTGTAGACGGTGTAGGCCAGTACCTTGCGACCTTTGGCTTTCTCCGCTAGGCACAGTTCAACCAGCGCCTGTTCTTTGGGCATCAGATCGTCATCTCCGAAAATCGGAGGGACGAGCGCCAATGTTTCCCTGGAGCGCGGGTGCTTGACCATCTCCGGTCGGAAGCAGCAGTCCGGCCAGGCCAGCAGCACATTGAGCACCACGCCCATCAGCGTGGTGTCTCGCCGCGCCAGAGCCTGGCGAAGCGCCTGGGTCAGTTTCCCGGCCAGTTGCTGATAGGCCGAGGCCTGTTCAGCAGACATGGCGATGTCGACGAACTCTTCCTGGTACGCCGTCAGCACGTTGCCGCCGATATCCTTGAGTTTCAGAAACACGGTGTAGGGCAGCACGAAACGATGAATGCCTTTCGGGCCGAAGCCCGGGGCCTTTACCGTCCGTACCGAGAGCTTCTTGCCCTTGGCGGTTTTGTGCGACTCGTTGTCCCGCTCGGTGTAGATATCCTTCAGTACGCCGTGATCGCGCATGAACGACATGGCCGCCGGAGCCATGCTGCCCCGGGCGTTCGGTCGGTAGCCATCCTCGATCATGCTTCGAGTGAGGATCCGGAACAGGAGGTAAAACAGATCATCGGCGTAGCCGCCCATCAAGGTGCCGGTCAGCAGCACGGTTTTCCGCGCCTTCGCTGCCAACACCCCCATGGCCTGGCCCTGGGCCGATCCACTGTTCTTGTACTCATGCCCTTCGTCCACCACCAGCAGGTCGAAAAAACCATCAGGCAGGTAGCGTTTGATGAACTCGGTGGGTTGATAGCCACCTTCGCCAAAGCCAAACTCGATGTTGGCAGTGGCGCGCTCCATGCGCTTGGCTTGGCGGTCGGTGAAGATGAAGTTGCCCGTGGCGTCCATAAGGTTGATGAACTCGCTGACGTTATCCATCAGCATCGATGCGAGGAAGTCCTCCCCGAAGTCGCTCAGCAACCGTTCTGCACGGACTGGGCCGATGGTCGGGATCCGACACATTGACTTCAGGATGGTGGAGCGCCGGGACCCGGTGTCCGCTTTCCCGGGGCGTATCAGCGTCCAGAGCGGGCCGGCGCAGCGTGGACAGCTTCGCCGGCGTTCTTCTCGGTGAAATTCATCCAGGGTGATCAGATTGCCCTCCAGGTCCTCCAGGACCTGGCCGCAATCGGGGCAGCCAGCCAGTAGGCGTCCGCCGGCAGACCGACGTGGCCAGCACGCCAGGCGCCAGTGAAACCCCATCCGCATGCGCACGCGCCCAAGAATGAAGAATTCCGGTCGTCCGTCATAGGCATCGCCCAGTTGGTCACGCAGCTTCAGCAATTTGACCAGGGTGTCAGGTCCGTTGAGCACCCAGACACGCGCGTTCGGTAAGGTTTCGAGGATCTCGCGTCGCCATTTGTAGACCAGGTGCGGCGGTGATATGACCAAAGTTCGGCGGTATCCGGCATTGTGCATGACCGCCGCCACGGCGATGGCCATCATGGTTTTCCCGGTGCCCATCTCGGCGTTGATGATCGCGGCCTGTTCGTTGCGATCGAGCAGTAACGCGCAGACCGCTTGCACGACATCGGCCTGTGCTGGGAATGGACGGCGTTTGAGTCCGTCCATCACCAGCTGGCGATTGGCGTTTATGTTGCCGGCATAAACCGGTGGATTGGAGCGGTTGAGGGAGTCCAGCAGCTCGTCGCCGAACTCATCAATGAATTCAGTCAGGCCGATGGTCAGGGATGAAAGAGGGGCTTGAGAGCCCTGGGACAGGTCGTTCATGGTGTTTCTCCCGGGAGGCGGAAACAGGGCACGCACGACACCCTGGCGGGTATGGTGCATACCCTGCGGGTTGGTAGAGGAAACGCCTTGTTGGCGTATGGTGGAGTTAGTAGTCGGAAGGCAGCAGGATGGTGGTTACGCTGCGATCTGACTCGGTGATGATCCAGAGCCTGTTTTCATCGGCGGTGTCGATGTCATAGGCGGAGAGCAGTCGATCGCCTGTGTTCAGCGCACGTTGGTTGCTGTTCCGGTCGTCGTCGCTCAACTCCCCCCAATCGCCCGACAAATGACGCCGAAGGTAGGAAGTAGTGTTGAGCGCACCGTGCTCCACGAGGTGTTGCACGGAGCTGCTCAGTATCAGTTGGCCCAGGCGGAACAACGAGGCGGAGTCGGCTTGAGGTGCTGGAGCCACTGCCGGAATTTCCGGATCGGCCATGGTGCTCGGGGACGAGCTGATGGTCAGTACATGCCCGTGGTTGCAGGAGCCTGGCGTCATATCCCATGCCCGAATGATGGGCACAAAACGGTCGGTCAGGATCCGTACCTCAGAAACGTTACCGTCCTCATCCTCGGTGAACTCGGTCTTGTGGACCTTATCCTTGTAGGTGTCGCCCTTCAGTACCAGGGTTCGTCCGGACTTCGATCGCACTACACCGGATATCGCGCCGGCAGCCAGCGCCAAGGCCAGGTGCCAGCGTGATAGGGCTCGTACGGGAGGTCTGGCTGGGACTCCGTTTTGACCGAAGTGCAAGGTGAAGTCCGGCCAAAGGCCTTTCAGTCGTTTGACCTCCAGCTGGAACTGGTCCGGTTCGAGCGTCATTCGGTAGAAGTGTTCGAGGTCGGTCGCTGCCGGCAGCACCCGATACGGTTCCCATGGCCAACTGAGCGGGAGCGTCTCGGCGTTCCGCAGGTCAGAGCCGATCGTCAGAAGACGTTCGCGTACCTGGGCAACCTCCCGTGGCCGGGCCAGATCCTGGCGTCGGACACGGATACCGAAGATCACCACCTGCTTGAAGGTCGGGTCTGATCCAGCATAGATCCGCAGTTCAGTGAAGTGGTTGCATAGCCATCCACAGAGCTCATCGTCCAGGACATAGTGCGGAATGATGAACACCAGAACACCGCCGTACTGCAACAGGGGAAGTGCCCGTTGGTAGAAGGCTTTCTCCAGTCGACGACGACCGTTGCCCTGATACTGCGAAGCACCAGCGTGGTCGGCCACCAGGTCCCCATAGGGTGGGTTGAGCCAGAGCAGGCCGAAGGCCTGGCGCGAGATCATGGTGTCCATCAGATCGCTGTGCAGTACGCGACTCAACAGTGTCCTGGAGTGATCGGCACGCTCTCGGTCGTATTCGACAGCGAAGGTCTCCACATTGTCACGCCCGAGGGCATGCGCGGCTTCGGCCAGGGCCACGCCTTCGCCGGCACAGGGATCGAAGATCCGCATTCTGCCGGTGGGAGAGGGGGCCAGGGCCTGCAGCGTTCGCTCCAGGGTGATTTCGTCGGTGGGGTAGTAGCCATTGCGGGCAAAGTTGCGCGCGAGGCGCGGGAACATCAAAGCCATACAGGCCTCCTTGAGTCAGGTGTGATCCGGGATTAATCCCGGGCTTCGGTGGTGAGTTGTCTTTGGCGAATCAGATCGCCCAGGACGGGTTCGAGCACGTCAAGTTTCAGCGACAGGCGCCAGGCCCTGATCGAGCCCTGGCCTTTGGGCAGCGGTTGCAACATGCCGTGTTGATTCAGGACCTCCAGCACGGGCTCGCGCCAATGCTGGAGCAGGGGTAACGGGCAGGTTTCGGTGACCAGTGGCCAGAGCTGCTGTTGAGGTGCCTGGCCGTCCTCGAGGAGGGCGTAGGCGAAGTGATTGGCACGGTCGGGTTGAGCGCAGCGCCGGTCGAACAGCCAAAGGTGCAAGAGGCTGCCGAATAACGTCCCGCGGAATTGGCGGGTGGTGCGCTTTTCCAGCAGCTCGGTGTTGGGAAAGACCGGAAGGCTCCGGCCGTCGACAACGATGTGGAACTGATCCAGACCGTTTTCGGCTGAGCCGAGGGTCAGCCTGGCCAGGAACTCCTGCAGGGCCGTGTCGCGGCCCCAGGCGGAGAAGAAGACCAGGTTGCGCTGTTCATCGCAGACGCAGGTATCAACGTACAGGTCAGGACATTCGTCGACCTGGTACAGCTGTGTGGGTGATGGGGTGGACATTGAGCAGCCTCCTGATCGGAGGGCAGCCCAGCCCTGGAAGGGCAGGATGCTGCCCCTCGGGGTGAATGGATGGTGGGTTATTGATCGCGCTTGAATGAGCGGGTGTGTGGGTCAAAGTAAGTGGTCTTGTCCCCCTGGAACAGAGGTGACTGACCAATCATGTAGAGGTTGACCTGATACAGGGAGCGCAGCTGCAAGGCCGCGTCAGCCTGCGCTTCGGTCAGCCCGATTTCGATGAAGTGCTCGCGCATCTCGCCATCATCGGACACTTCGTTGTTGGTCAGTTGGTCTTCGACGGTCAGCAGGATGTGCTCGCCGAGATCAGAGAAGATCGGATTCATGGAGTGTTTCCTTGGTGCTGGGACTTCTGCGCAGAGAGCCCCTGACGGTTCAGTCTTTGATACAGCCGGTAGGCTGTTTCATTGGCGAACTGCCCGTCATCAGCGTTTGAGGCGTTCTTAACGAGCATTTGCAGTGCCTCCAGCGCCGGATCTACGAGTTGACGTTCAAAGAGTGCTTCTCGGAAAAGATCAGCCACTTCGTCAAATCCAACTTCCCGCAGAGCAGAGCAAGTCAGCAAGAGTGCGTCAGATACATCAGGGTCGTGGTAGCGGTTATTCATGAGGTTTCCTCTATGTCGGAGATTGGCAGTTCCAGATTTGCTGCTTGAAGTCATGGACGTAGCCCAGTTCACCCAGGCGAGTACATTGGGCGCGCAGGCGCTGACGATCGACGGTGGTGTCCAGCCTGACGGTTTTTCCGAGCGGCCAGATGGTGCCGAAGAGCCCAGCGTCATCGTCGTTGGCGGTCGTGCTGGAAGACTCCATGCCGAATGGCGCGTTATCAGCAGATGGTTGAAAGCTTGTGGCCGGTGCGGCCGGTCGGTGTTTTCGAGGCTGTTGTGTTGTGCCGGAGCGCGGTGTCTCTTCGTCCAGTGGGTCCGGTTCATTGGTGGTCAGTCGAGCAGTGTCTTCAATCGTCAGCTTGTCCACATCGTCAAGTGACATGCCCGCAAGCACTGCTCGTATCTCGACAACCAGGCGACCGCCTGCTGAGTAGTGCGCAGGCCGAATTCCTGTGATCGCGAAATTGCCCCGGTACTTGCCTTTGTTGTACTGCTCCAGTAGCGCGTCTTTGATGACGAACTCACCGATCGAGGTTGAGAGGCGCCCGACGTTGAAGTCTCCGTTGCGACCGGTGATGGTCTGGATGGCCAACTGGCCCGGGATATTGATCATGGGTTACTCCGTACTACAGCGAGTAACTGCCGCGAGGCTGGTACTCGCTGGGAGAAAAAAGCCCGACGATGTCGGGCTTAGGGTTGGGGAGTGGGTTGTGGACTCAAAGCCAGAACTCTGATTTTTCGTCCTTGAGTGCGATGTGCAGATAGATCATGCCCGGCGTTGCGACGACCAGGCGCAGCGTGAGATCCAGCCAGACCCTTTCAAAGCGATCGCCTTTTGGAGGGAACCGATACAGACCGAAATTGATTTGTTCGGCATCAGGCTGCAGGTGCAATTCCCTGTAAGCTGCCATGACAACCTCTGCCAACCGGCTAGTACTTTCAGAGTCGTGACGTGGTTCTTCGACGTGTACCGATTCGAGCCATGCCGCAGGGGTCAAAACGACAGGGAACTTGTAGTAGCTTGCGGACTGCGTAGGTGCGTTCGACATGAGGTTTTCTCCAGGTGCAGGAAAACACCTGGCCCGTCCGGGAGGTGATTTCCCGACGGTTGTTGGATCTGTTTGTGGTATTACTAACGTAAGTGTGTTTTGAGTGCGTTGATAGAAAAACTAGTCGTCAAAATCAATGTCGTCAGGATCAACGAAATTGGGGGTGAGATAGTCTCGTAGTCTCCAATATTCTTGTAGTAAGCCAAACTCGGTTAAGAGAGGGCTGACGTTGGGGTAAAAGTTGTTTTTGTGATCCATCTCTGCCAGTTCAATGAGTGAGTCTTCAACTGAACTCCAAAGATCATTTTCGAGAAAATAATTTGGGGTCTCGTCGGGATCGTCCACGTTGGTGAACGGAAACTTCATGTTTAATTTGCTGTGAGCGTTCGCCTGGGCGGCTAAAAGTCCAATGTTGATAACCAGCGGCAAGCGAAGTGAGTTATACAGCATGGTGTATCTCCAAAAGGAAGGACACCAGCCCCGGCTGGGGACATTGTGCCCCCGATACGGGAAGTAAAAGGTGAAAGGCACCCGAAGGTGCCTTGCCATGTTGTGGTTGTAAATCAGGAAGCTCTCCGCTGCCGTTTGGCAGGGGTGGCGGCCGGTTTGGCTTGCTCTTCTGCGACCGGCTCAGGAGCATTGCTGCTTTCGAGCGGTGCTTCAGGAGTGGCTTGTTCCTGACCTTGTTCCGCAGCGATTGCTACTTCACGAGGTTTGGCTTCGTAGACTGTTTCACCATCAACCTTGACCCAGCCGATAAAAAGCAGGCGTCCCTTGAGGGATACTCCTGTTTTTCCTATTTTATCGCCCTTGTCGTAAGTGAAGGTGTCAGGCCAGATATCTCCGATACGAAAGCTCACGAGGACCTTTTTGCCTTTATTATTAACTGCATCTTGGCAACGACGAATTAGCCTTTCTGCTTCTTCACCGACTACGTTACAGTCAATATAGGTATATTCCACTTCATCAGAGGAACCCCGCAAGGCTGCAACAGTGACAGCCATGAATGGCTTACCTTTTCGAACCGACACTTCACGAATCCGGTTGAGGTAACCGATGCCAGTAGTGTGCAGGTCGAAGAACTTGGTTTCGTTGGTTTGGTTACTCATGGTGAATCTCCAATTTCGAAAAAGCAGAAAGCGGAGAAACACTTCGCCCTTGGGGGAAAGTATTCCCCGCGAGGGTGGGTATAGCTTGAATGTGTTACTTAGTGAACGAGCTTCATTGCAGCGATCAGCACGCCAACGGCAGCAGACAGCATGACGCCCATACGCAGAGTCAGTTTGACTTCGAGTGCCGAAATATCAGTCTTGATTTCAGTACGAAGGTTCGCAATATCAGCCTTGGTTGCGAGTAGCGAATGCATGTCGGTCTCCAAAGCATCAATGACTGCGTTAGCTTTCTGCTCCGTAACATTGATTGAGATCAATGCTTGGTAGAGAGCCAGTTCGGTTTTCATCAGACCTCCAAAAAAACTGAGAGGCCTGCCCAGACGGGTAAGGCCCGTCGTGGGTGGGATAAGGTGCTTCCATCGACTGAAGTCGACTGATCGCGCTACCGGAAGCTGTGGCGATCTAAGGGGAGATCAATGCGGTAAACCGCATCGTAGTCTTGAGGATCCTGACTACCTGGGCATGTTGCTGACGACGTCAGCGATACATGTACACAGAATGGAAATGCCGCTATCGATTGTCAAGCCTTTGCAGCAAAAAAACTGCCAGGGAAGCCTCCCCAGCGGGAAGGTTCCCGGCTGGGGTGAGTGGCACCAACTCAGCAAGCAGCTGGTGTCAGTGAGCCGACGAGAGCTGTATTTACTTGGTCAGCATCTGTTTTCCTGGGACGGCGTTTACGGGTGGGCTTTTGGACCACTCGGGTGTTCTCCTCATACCAGAGATTTAGATCGATACCGTCATATGCCCGAAGCATAGCTGGCTGGCGATCCATGTCGCGCAGGACGTTGTCTGGAACACAGGGCGGCGGCAGTTGAACGCTAAGAGCAGCCTTGGCCTGGGGTACGGGCGATGCGCTGGTTGTTTTCACTGCACGCAGGAATTCCCGGGTGACAGTACCGAGTGCGAAGCCGAGGGTGTAGGTGAGTTTGGACATAGTGTTTCTCCGGCAGGTTGAGATGCGGAGAAAGCACTGGCCCTGTCGGGGAAGTGATTCCCCGCGAGGTGAGTTGTATCAGATGCTTCTATCGACGGTTGTCGACTGGTCGCGCTACCAGAAGCTAAGCGGCCTTGGGCGGATCAAGCACAAACATCGTGTCACAGTCTTTAAGATCCTGACTGTCTGGGCATGTTGCTGACGACGTCAGCAGGGCACGTCCATATACTCAAATAGGGAATGGGATGTGTCAAGCAGGGGAGGGGAATTACGGGGGGATGATACAGAGATAAGCCAGAAGGAGGATCTACCGAGGCAACTGGGTCAGCAGTCACTCTCGGCTCTAGTCATATTTAAAATGCAGAGAAAAATGCCACCTGTGAGTTTGAAGCGTCATTGATCCCTGGGCTGTGATCTGGACGTCTCTTTCTTCACCTGGCCGATTATCGTGGCTGGGGCCAGCAAACTGATGGGCACGCATCCGCGCACAAAAGGAGCCCTTTTTATCGCCGGCGGGCCACCGGCAGGGAAAAGCGGCTACCAAAGGGTAGCCTGATGATCCTGAAGCAAGACCATCAGGCTACCCATTGTGTGAGCTTTAAAAAGTATGGGCCACAACACCAGTGTGGCCCTTGGATTACGATGCTTCGAACCTCTAGAGAACCCTATGTGCCTTTGAACTCGCAATTCACGAGTTGACGGCTGCGTGTCTGGCTTGGAACAGGGAGACACAGGGAGAGTCCTCAAAAGGTCCGCACGCCCTTCCCGGAGCTATGCGTGCTTTGGGGTTGGTGACGGGACGAATCGCATCACCGGGCGCTACTGATGACCGCCAGTAGCCAGCGAGGTGGAATCGTTACTGCAGACATTGTGGCACAACGTGTTGCGTGCTGCCAGAGAGTCCCAGGCAAGGTGATGGCGCAGCTATCTGTAGGCTACTGCCGCACCGTCGGGGATGGTGGGGGGAATCACGATCGCCGTGGCCCCGGAGGATGGGCTGATCAAGCGCCCTGACGAAACATAGCCGACAGAGGTCGAGGCATCTGTTAGCACTGCAAGCTCCGCAACCAACCCAGCAGGTGGTGATGCATAGAATGCGTAGCTGTTGCCGGAGACGATGTAGCCATCGACACCCGGTAGGTGCATGAACCAGGCGGGGAGCGATAGAGAGGCGTCGGCAACTGAGCCAGTGATTCCAGTGTTGGCTTGAGCGTATTTCGCCAGCGCATTCCTGTACACCAGCAGATTGTGGGCGATGGCCGAAGAGTCACCCTCTATGGACAACTCTTCGGACCGGCGGGACAGGTCGTCTAGAGTGCTCAGCGCAATGCCTAGTACCAACAGAATGACCCAGTAGAGGGGCATGATAGGAGCCTCAAATTTGTAAGGGTTCAACCATAAAACTGGCTGGCTCAACTAAGCCGGTTGGTAAGAATTAATTGATTTCGTAGCACGCCATTAATGTTATATCCCATTGTTCCCATTGATAGGCTTGCCCTGTCATTGCCACATATGACCCTGCTGGGCATGAACACCCACCACCAGTAAACGGATTGCCCTGCCGGCACCCTCCATCAAAAGTTCCTACGCCGAAGTTACCCTTGAAATTCCCTGAGCCCGGCTTTTTCCAAAGTCCATCCCGGCAAAAAAGTGGACCGTCTGCCGTTGTCCCCATCAGCCCATTGGGTGAGCAAGGAGTGTTCTCCGTCGCAAGACCGTCCACTTGTAAGTATTCCCCCACCTCTGTACGACCTTCAGATACCAACGATCCTGCGCGGCTTTGCCCGGGGGTGTAGACGCTTTTATTCCCATAGGCGCGGATCCAGTTGGAGTCAGACATGTACCAGCCACCGCCCCATTTCGTGCTGTACCAGCCACTATCGCCTTGAGTGCGGAGCCAGTTACCAGCCGTGACGTTATTAGCAGCGTTGACATCCACACCGGCAGTCACAGTCCCGGAGGCCGTAACGTTCCCCGCGTTGTTGATGTCGTTGGTTGCCATGTCGATTGCTGTGTTCATCCGGTTGAGCTCAGGTTGGTTGGGTACTGCGTTGCGGTAGAGATAATCGTTGGCCAACGCGCCATCCTGCAGGAACAGCGCACTCGCGGTATGCCCGACACCCGGGTTCATACCGTAGTTACTGAGTGTGATCTGCCATCCGCCTCGCACGCCCTGGACGATGCTTGCATTGCTGACGGGGATGAATCCACCCGTTCCTCCCAGGTTTTCAGCGATCTCGCGTGTGCCGATTTCATCGATCGCTTCGCCACCGGTGGTGATCACGATTGATTCGAGCTGGTTAGGAGCTGGGGCTCGAGCGAGCACAAGGAGGGTCTGCCCGAAAGCGTTGGTGCCGCTGAAACCGACCGGCAAGTAGTTCGTGTTACGCAGCATCGTGACGGTGATTTGGGCCGGTACGGTGGGGGCGGCCGAGGCAAGCACTGCGCTGAAGTTGTCCTTCAGGTATTTCGCGGCCGCGTCGGCCACGGCCTGTTGTTGCTGAGCCGCGATCTGGTAGTTCTGCGAGTCCATCCGCTGACTCAGCAGATTGGCGCCGATCGCACTCATCAGGCTGAAAACAATGATCGCGAACAGAAACTCAATCGCAACGTAACCCCGTTGCTGTTTGTGCCAGCTCAGCTTGGTGTTCATCCCCATAGCCCCCTCTGAGATTGGTTCTCCACGTCCTGGTCGACCTGGTTTACGTGGCCCGTTCGAATTTTTTCGCGAATTCCCGGGCCGTCTTCCCCGGTGAACAAGAGGCTTCGGACCTTCACGAGCTTTTGTGTCCCTTTTGTCTGCATCGCCTGACAAATAATCGCCAGGAGCCCCTGAGCGAGAATTTCTCGGGCATTACTGATTTCAGGTTGAGCCAAGACGGCGATACGTTCGATTGCTTGGGACGCAGATCCAGAATGAGAAGTCGTGACGATAAAGTGACCATTGATTGAGGCGCGCACTGCTTCAGCAGCAGTACGGCTATCGCGGATTTCACCTATGAACAGGATGTCTGCCCCCGTACGAAGCGCGCGGAGCAGGGCTTCTCCGTACCCACCAGTACGTCGAGAAACTTGCATTTGGATGCAACGGCCCTGGCCATGCGCACCATTGAGTTTGGTCTCTTGCGGATCTTCCATCGCCAGAGCAATACCGCCGCAGGCCTTCAGGCGAGCGACGACTACTGACGCAGCGCTGGATGTTTTACCTGTGCCCATTTCGCCGCAGATGATGACCAGGCCTCTGGCCGAGTCATCGAGCAGGGTGTTGGCCAGAGCGGTTGGAAAGCCGAGTGAATCGAAGGGGCGGATCTCGGGTTTCGATTTGCGCAGTACGAAGACGTCTTGGCCGAAGGTATCCACGACCTGTGTGACACGCAGCACGATACCGTCTTCGATCAAGGCGAATTCTGGATCCTGATGCTCGGCAAAATGCGCTTTGCATTGGGCTCTCAAACGAACGAGATCGTCAGTCCAGCTCGCAGGTGCCTCGACCCTCTTGGTGTTGGCACCGTCCAACCCTTTGACGTCGCTGAAGCCGTCGCCCAGGTAGAGATCGACGAAGTCTGCCTCAGTGATCCGGGTCATTTAGAATACGGTCCAGGCCAAGGTGTTGTTGCTTGAGTCGGTGCAAGTACTGCTAGCGCTTGCGGAGGTGACTTCACCAGTTACCGCTGATCCACCGTTAATCGACGTTGTGACCTTCTGCCCGCGGCTGAGCTTTGTTGCCAGGGTCATACAAGCATCCTGGGGCAAGCCGTTTTCGGTAATGACGAAGTTCATGCCGCCGGATAGAACGGTAACGGCGCCATTCCAGGCGTTGTACAACGTGGCGCCCGAAATGCTCATGTTGGGCAGCCCTTTACTGGCAACGAGCTGAGTGACCAAGTCTGTACCAGAGGCGCCGTAGCCGGCGCTGCCTTTGAGTTTCCGTGTATTTGCGATCAGTTGGCTGATGTTCGATTGTTCGTTGCTGACATCTGAACTAGCGAGCAAAGAGCCGCCGTTGTAGATGGCGTAGCCGATGCCGATGGCGATGACGATCAAGACGAACATCATCGAAAGGTCGATGTAACCGCGTTGCCGGTGTGGGTTGCGAGTGTTGTGTTGCATGGGAAGGACCTCGTGATGGATCAGCGTTGAATTGTGTTGGTGATGTCGGCTTGCATGCTGTACGTCCCGAGCATGACCAGGATCATCAGCACGCCGATGGCTACGGACGAAATTAGGAGCAGACCTTTGGAGTACCTCTCGACGTTCTTGAGCGAGTTGTCCAGCCAGCGGTTGCTGAAGCGGTGAATGGCTTCTGAGAAGCCCTTGCGGGTAGCAAGAACGCAGAGAAATTGCACCGCCTGCTTGTCGGGAAAGTCGTGGCCGGCCAGTTTCAAGGCCATGCCGAAGTTCTTGCCCATGCGGACGCCGTAGCGCGCGGCAGCCAGTCGCTCGCGCAGCCAGGGCTTAGCATTGAGCTTCAGAGCGTCCAGCGCATCGATCTGGTTGACGTTCGATCGCAGCATCACCGAGATGTTGAGCAAGAAGGTCGAACCGTGGAGGGCTTTGTAGATCGACCACGGGGGAAAGCGCTCCAGGCGTACGCGTATAGGCCCGCGGAAGTAAGGCAAGGTCGCAATTGAGGTGACAACGAACAGCACGAAGCCGATCAGCGTCACCAGGCCCCAGTTGTTGACGAAGGTCGAGATCGAATACAGCAGGGCTGGGATACCGCTCCACGCTTCCGGGTCTGATCTACGAGCCATGGCCGGGACCATTTTGGTGGCTATGATGTGCAACAGGTAGGCCATCAATGCCCAAAGCAATGCCGGGTAGAGCGACGAAGATAGAACCAGGGACATGATTTTTTGCCTGGCCTCGATGACGCGCACACAGTCGGAAAACGCCTGCAGCAGGTTGCCTGACTTCTCGCCGGCGGCGATGATCGCAACCTCTTGGTACGGCATCCAGGACTGGCTGGCGTCGGCCAGTTTCTTGCCGTTACTGACACTCAAACTCATTGCTGAGCAGGCCAGGGCGATCGGGTGATTCGGACGCTTGCCCCCGTCGCTATAGACATTGCTGACTTCGACCAGCCCTTCGTTGATGCTGACTCCGTTCTCGAGCAGAGCGACCATGCTCTCGTAAAACTGGATACGTTCCTTGCCCCCGAACTGCTTGCTGTACCAGAACTCGGACAGCATCGACCAGTAATCGACGATGCTAGCCAACATGCCTTTGCTCCAGGATGTAGTTATCGAAGTCGAGAGGGCCGACGATGGTTTCCGCTATGCGGGGATCGATTAGACCAGCACGGACCTTGATCAGTGTGTGGGCTGTCTTGGTTATGCCCCCCATCTGCTGAACCCAGTAATTTCGAGCCTCACCGGCACCTTTTTCGCGGAAGACCTTCATAAAACCGTGAGTGCTGACCAGGACTTCTGCTACCGCGGTTCGGGTAGTGAAGCCGAGCATCCGGCAGTGTTTGCAGCCGTCACCTTGCAGATAGATTTCTTCGATCTTTGTCAGCAGATGCAGGCGAGCCACCAGGTCGGAGTCCAGTTCGTCCAGGTGGTCCTTCGCCGGCTTGCGGCAGTGTTCGCAGAGCACGGGAAGGAGCGACTGATTCACTATTCCGGTCAGTAGCGCAGGGTCCGTGACGAGGCTGATGTCCATGCCCATGTCGATAAGACGTTGTAGCGAAGCGACGGCGTTGTTGGTGTGCAATGTTGACAACACCAGGTGGCCAGTGAGACCGCCCGAGAAAGCGGCGATGCAGGAAGCCAGGTCTCGGACCTCGCCGTACATGAGGATGTCTGGATCCAGGCGTAGGGAGTTGGCGATGGCTTGCTCCCAGGTTTCCTCGGGGCTTTTGGGCGATTGGTTGGCCAGCAATGGGTACTCGGGTGGATCCTCGACTGTCAGGATGTGTCGGGTGCCACGGGTCTCATTGGACAGTAGGTTAATGTTGACCTGCAGCGTTTTTGACTTGCCGGATCCGGTTGGACCGGTGATGAAGTTGACGCCGTAGGGCAGGCGACACAGACGCCGGATTTGCCCGATCTGCACGGGTAAGAAGCCCAGGTCTTTCAGCGTCTGCTTGGACTTATCATCGGAAAGCAGTCGCAACACCATGAGCGGTCCATCGACCAGTGGCCTGGTGGACACGCGGGCTCCGAACAGGCCCAACTGTTCGACGAACTTGCGGCTCACGCGCGCGTCCTGGCTGATCTCCGGTTGGTAGTGTTCCTTGGCGACGTCGCACATGCTGTTGTAAAGCGAGGAGCAGAGCTCAATCCCCTTGGAACTCGGGATCTCGCCGGCATTGGTGAGCAGACCGTGCACTCGGAAGGCGATGCGAGTGATCTCATGACCGACCACGAAGTGAATATCACTGGCGCCGGCTTTGTGAGCCCGGCCCATCAGGGCAATCACTTCCTGTTGTCGTTGGGTGCTGCTCGAGGCGGAGGTCGGAGATTCATCGACAAGCGACTGTGCCTGGTAGATCGCCAGGATCTCGCTCATGCTCGACGGAATGACTTCGAAGTTGACGTCGGCCCGCTCAAGACGATCCATGAGCCCCATCACGTAGTGGTCCGTGAGATGTTGCGTGGAAACGTACAGGTACCCGTCATCGGTCAATGCGCAGAGCTGACGCAGCTCGGGCTTTATCTCCCAGGACTCTCCTACGGCTGTAAGGACTCGCCCAACCGCGATGGGGAAGTCATCCGCCAATTCCTGGTTGATTGCTTGAGCCTCCGGACCTGCCAGTGTCAGGAGCTGTGCTGAGGCAGCACCGAGATCGAGAGCGTGGGCGTCGGCAGTCGGTACCGGAGCGATCTGCTGCTGTGACAGTGTCGTCATGGTGAAAGAGCCTCAACGTTGACCGGAAAGGGTGACAGGAGAGGGTTGTGCCATTGGGAATCCTGTTCCTGGTAGCCCTGAAACAGGCATGCGGCCTGAATCGAAGCTGGCCGATGGCGCTCTGGAAGAGAAGCCCAGTGGATAGCGTTTCCCCGCACGAGAGAGGACCACGTTATCCAGGCTGATGCTTTCCAGCTTGTAGCCACCGGGTAGATCTTGACCACCGATCGCGTCGACTTCGTAACCGCCGCTGTAGAGCAACGTGGCACGTAGTGATCGACTGGAACCGGACACCAGCTTCACAACCGGAAGTTGTTCCCCTGAGCCCGAACCGAGTTGATCGGGGGCAAAGGGACGTGGCTGGTAGGCCGTAGCTGGCGATGCACTGGTCTGTGGGTTATCCCCGTCGATAGATCGAATGGCCTTGGCCCGATCGGCCTTTGCCTTGTACAAGAAGGTCTCGCTTTGCACGGCTGAGAGCTCTCCCACGGTGATGCCGGCGGAAGTGGATGCAGAGGGCGGGCTTTCTGATGCCTGGCTCATCCCCGACAAACAGGTGATGGCCAACAGCGCTGGCAGGAATATGTATTTAGTTTGCATAGAGGTCTCCAGTCACCGACCAGGTCAGTTGGTCGTTCTGCAGTTGTGTCTTGATTTCGCGTAAGCGAACCCCGGTACCCGGTGCGTTTCGCAGGGCAATGGCAGGCGGCAGTGGGCTGCTGAATTGCAGTTCGAAATGCTTCCACTTGGGGAGAGGCGCCGCCGGTGGGGCTTTACCGCCTGGGAGAGTTGCAGGCGCGGGTGCCTGCACTGGTAGTTCTTTAAGCGTCGGCTCCAGGCCTTGGCCATGCAACCAGGAGGTCATGAGTGCCAGTGCTTCACTCGCCTCGAGCAGTGGCTCGTCGCCGGCGAGATCCAGCTTCAGACTGACCTTCACCGCGGCACTGTTGCCGCCATCGAAGAAAGCTGGTTCATCGGCGTAGTGGCCACGTGTGGCCGCGATAAACCCGTTGGCGGTGCTGTTACCGGTGCGTTTGAACGTGGCAGAGACCAGCTCTCCATCACATTGGGCTGAGGTGAATATCCAGCCCTCAATGCTTGGAGGAATTTGATCAATGGAACCGTTGCATCCCGCGATGAAGTCCGCGATACCAGGCCGCTTTGCCCAGGGATGTTCCAGCGCCTGCAGCGTTTGCTGCTGATTGGCGCGTGCATTCAGCGCTTCGAGCTCTGCCTGGTGCTGCTTTTCAAGGGCGATGGCTGCCTCCCGGGCTAGGCGCATTTTATGCGCCTCCCATTGTTGCCAACCAATAAGGGCACCAATGACCAGTGCCCCAACCAGTGATAGGCGAATCAACTCGCTCCTGGATAACCCGAAGGTCAGGGGGCGTAACCGGTATTCTCGACGCAGATTCCGCGGCTGGAGCAGTGATTCAACGTCAAAGGGTTCGCCTCCGCGCCCGAACTCTGGGGGGAGGTAGGTATCTTTGAAGGCGATCGTGCTGCTGAGCATCTGGGCGACTTTGCGCTGGATATCCTCAGCGGTACCGACCTGGTCACAACCAGGAAGAACGGCGCCCTGGTCGACCGCGACCAGAGCGTACCGATCCTCCTCCAGTGATACACGCCATGCAGCGATCCATGAGTCGCCCAGTTGGCCCGCCAGCGTCGAGGCGAGTGAGTACATGCCTTTCACGGCGCCGGCACTGTTGGAAACGAATCCGGCTTGGATGATCGATTGGGTGGCCCGGATGGCCACAATATCCATCTCCTCATCTCGTCCGAACTGGCGGGCCTCGCGCATGTAGCCGGTCAGACTGCCCAAGGGGTGCCACAACAGACCGGTGACAAACGAATTGCCGTGGTAAGGCAGGACCTGGACTTTCGCCAGCTTGGTGGATGTTGCTGAAATAGCCATGGGTTACGCGACCCACGTAGTGATCGCGGGCGACAAGGCAGCGATTCGACTGAAGACTTCGTCGTTCACGGCCTGACCCAACAGAATCGGTGTGATCAGCACCACCAGGACACTGTGAGTCGAGGTCCGAACCTGTGAGCCACCGAGACCAAAGAACCCCGGGCTTTCGACGCCGCTCTTGGTGGCGTCTTCGCTCAATTCGTCAAAGCCGGACAGGATCAGCGTTTGCCCGCTGCGGAGCTTGACCTTGGGGCTGAGGCTCTTTGCGTCATAATCGGGGGTTTGTACGCTGGATCCGTTGCTGGTGAATGGCGTCAGTGTGGGTTTGGAGGTCATGTTGATCGAGATCATGACCAGCAAATCATCATCTTTGATAACTCGTGGCAGCAGAGTCATGTTGAAGCCTGAGGTGATACTGCCTGCGTTCAGGCTCGTGCTCGAACCCACGGTGGCCGTGGTCGTGGTCGAACTGGAGGGGATATACCCCTTGACGTTGCCGATCTGGATCGGCGCCGGTTGCAAATTGAGCGTAGTGACAGAGGGAGACCGGACGTTGGAGACGCGGCCTTGCTCCGACAAGGCCTGGATGATCGCGGTCGAGCCGGCCCATGCCGAGTTGGATGAGTCGACGATCCCGACTGAACCGGACACAGCATTGCTGCTGATGCCAGTCACCGTATTTTTGAGTGATAGCCCAAACTTGTTGGAGAGTGACTTGTAGACCGCAGACCAGTTCAGACCGAGTTGATCCTGGTCGGTCAACGTGACTTCGAACACCTTCACATTGAACAGGACCTGACGTGTGATTTCAGTGTTGGTCTTATTCAGGTAGGCCTCGACGCGGGCCAATACATCTGGTCGATCGGTAACCGTGAGGGTGCCGGTCGACGGCGCAAGGTACAATCGCCCTTGTGGTGACTGGCTGAGCATCGACCGAACGTTGTTCTGGATATCGTTGAGGATCGAGGTGTTGAGCGTGACCTTGGTGCTTTGATTGCTACCCGATTCGCCGCTGGCTCCCGCGGTGGTACCAGTACCACCATTGCCGGTCGATCCGGTACCCAAGGTAGTGGTCATACCTGACTTCACAGTGGTTTCGATTTCCTGCTTGTCACCGAAGGCGTAGATGTCGAAGACCTTGGTTTCGAAGTAGTTGACGCGAACGGCACGCTCGATCGTCGAGTAGTGCCAAGAAAGGCCCAGGCGGGAGGTCACCAAATCCAGTAGGGCCGAAATGCGGCCAGTGAACTTGATGCCGCTGACGGTGGTTGGTATGGAGATTCCCGACAGATCCATGCCACGGGAACTCGCTACCCCTAGCTGGCTCGGACCAGGCGTCAAACCTGCTGGAAAGAGGCCGGCAAGGCTTTCGGAGTTTGCGGGGTTCGGTGTGGAGGCGACAGCAGGCCCCTGTTGTTGGCTGGCCCCGGCAGTCATGGCGTTCAGCCCAGGGTTGACCGCTTCAGGGGATACCAGCACAGGTAAACCACACTCGTTGGTTATGAACTGCGCCACGTCGTTGATGGTTACGCTGCCACCGGGCCGGAATGCGCGTTCACAGTCGAGCGCTGCGGGGAGGCCGCGCTTGGCCGCGACAGGTTGGGTGGAAACCCAGGGCTTGTCGCTGAAGATTACTGTCTCGCGTTTTGGCTCCGGCTGCTGGTTGCGCGCAAAAGCGGCGTATCCAGCGGCCTCGGCTCCAGCTTGCTCGGCCCGTTGAGATGATTCAGTCACCCGCTGGAGTGAGCAACTGGTGCAGAGAAGCAATGCGATGGCTACACCGCTCATCCTGAAGAACGACTTCATCACTACTTCCTCTCTGTCACGTAAAGGATCTGCTGGCTTGAGCTGGAGCTTGAATTGCCATTGACGATGAAGCTGCGAGGCGCACCGTCGTACAGCGGAAAAATCTGGGAAATCGCTTCAGCGAAGGTGCCTTTGAAGTTCAGGGATGCCTCGATTGGGTAATCGAGGTCTTCCTGAGGCCAGATCAATTGCCACCCGGCTCGTTTGCACCAGTCCGCGATGGTCTGATGCAGGGTGCTGCCAACTGGCGCAGTCCAGCTCATGGGTTGAGGGGCTGGTTCAGGGGCGCGCACAGGGTGGGCTGGTTCAGGGCGCGCAACAGCGGCGACTGTCGATGCGGATATCGGCGCTGCGAGCGTTTTTGCCGCAGGAGCAGTTTGGGCGACTGCTGTCGCCGGCTTGCTCTGCGATGTAGGGCCATCCTTGGCGGGTACCACTGGGGTGGTGACAGGTTGGGACATTGCTCCGGAGATCGGGGGCGCAGTCGAAATAGGTGCTGGAGATGCTGTGATGGCTGGTTGTGCCGGTACCGCAGCTACGGTGACTGCGCCGCTGGTGATTGAACTGGCAGCCAGGTCCTTGCTTACTGGAGGGACCTGGGTAACTGCCCTCGATCCTACCGACAGTTCCCCGTTCTGTTTGGCGACGAGGGTGGTGGCAACGCGAGGCAACTCTGGCAGTTGATAGCCTGGGCGCAGGACATAGCAGACCTGACGATTCACTTCATCGACCTTCACCTGCCAGGCTGGACCTGCCAGCACCTGTAGGGTGTTGCGCAAGGTCATGGGGCCGAGCTTGTACTGCGCCGCTGGCAGTGGTCGGGTGTATAGGATATTGACGTGGCCGGTGTCGGGGGAGCACAGCGAATAACCTGAGCGATCCACGACGTACTGCATGGCGTCGCGAACATTTGGGTGCATGTTGGCCGGAATGTTCACGTCGATGATCTGGGCCATGAGGTCGCGCTGGCCAGAGTCGGGCAGGGTGCTGACGAGGGTGTAGCGACCGTAGCGAACGACCGGCTCCTTTTCAGGAACGGCACCGCTGGGGTAGAGGTCTGGCGCGAGCATGTCCGGATTGCGGCTGCTATCGAACGCTGGCTTGGGCGCCGGCGCCGTCTGGGTTGTGCAGCTTGCGACGAGCGCGAGCAGGGAGAGTGTGGTGAAGTGCCTGATCATGTGCCGAGAGGCCCCCTTTGATGATGGGGGACACGTTGGCAGGCAAGGTGCTATGACGCAGTAGAAAATAGATACTCCAACAGCGTCCTAATTTGTTTGGGCGTTTCGTGTGCTTCTATTTCGTGGCAGCTATGGGTTCATTTGGAGGGGTGGTTGTGCAGGAGCGAATTAAGAAAGTGGTGTTGGATATAATCGGTAAAGGCGAGCCATCGGCACACTCAAAATTCGAGTCATTAATGAGGTGGGCAGATAAGCTTTTTGCGCAGCGCAACGTGGAAGGGCTACGAGACTTAATCAAGATCGTGTTACGGCCGGTTCAGGCCAAACATATGAGCGATGCGTACTTGACGTGTGCCAATGGCGCCATAGATGGGCTTGGTTGGGTTGATGCGTTGAACATCACCGGTGAAATCGACGCTCTACAGAGCACTTTTCTCAAATACGTATGCGAGCAGGGAGTGGTTTCTTCGATAGCAGGGGCGGAGAGCTTGAACCTGGCGAGTGACATCGTGTTGCCAACTGTCTGGCACTCATCCAGCGTGGTGCAAATGCTTGGTCAAATCGGGAGAGGGCTTGAGTGTGGCGCTTTCGAGCAATCGGAGAATCACCAAGTGACGTATATGCATCCCTTGTGCATCGGTTGGGTGACAGGAGGGAACCACTCCATCAGCCAAGCCATTGTTCGTGGGGACGGATCAGTCAAGCCTTCGGAGTACCTGGACGTGTCGGCTGTGGTTCAAGCTGTGCGATTTGATGGGACTCAGTGGCGCTGCATAGCTTCCGGTCGCTCTTTGGGGCGACCTCAATACGTTGAGTTTGGCTGGGTCTGGGAGTTGGGGCGAATGATCTCCGACTTGAGTCCTGACGTCGCTGTCGGTTCCCGAAATTAGTGCGGAGTCGCTGAACTGTAGAAAATGCCGCATTTTTTGCGGTTACCGAAGTAGATGCGAGCATTTTCACCATCAACCGCGACCAAATGCTCAGAAGGGTCAATCCCAATCTTCATCATCTGCGGTGGTCAAGTTGACCGCCGTTGACGGGGCCACGATCCCTTTTTTCCGCATTTTCGCGATGAATGCAGGGCCATCCCCTGTGAGATGACTCCCGTCATCAAATTGACCCAGCGCTGATGTTCCTGCTGTTAAGGGCTCACAGAAGGCTTCCTTGTGGATCTCAAGGCAGCGCTGACCAATACCAAGTCGTTTGCACGCTTCCAGAGCGAGGTGGGTAATGTGATAGTAAGCAGAACCGTCGCCGTCTTCTCTGTATTCGAGGCGGATCTTGCCGAGGTTCTTGCCATCCCTCGTTACCGAGATGTCCTCCCCTTCATCATCTATGGTGATGGTGTAGATCTTTCCATCTGCAGCGTAGAATTCGCGGTCCATTGTTGCCCTCTTCATTGGTTTTGTCGTGCATTCGTGAGTACAGACCCGTGGGTCGGGCATGCGCTTTCTGTCCTTTATAAATGAGGTCTAGGGAAGCACACTTCAAGTCTAAAGCTCATAGCATGCATACCAGCTCTGCACGAATCCCTGCAGCCATGTCAGGCTCAATCAGATCCTGCGTTAGCTGTCGCTTATCGAGCAGCATCTGCCACAGCATCTGGTCAATGGTGTTCTCCACGAGAGGGATTTTCACCACGACCAATCGAAGCTGGCCGTTACGATATGCTCGATCTTCGGCTTGGTCCTGCATACCAGGTGTCCAGGGCAGCCCGAGGAACATGACGTAGTTCGCGGCCGTCAGATTGTTTCCGGTACCGGCGGCGGATGTCGTTGCGGCGAAGACTCTGGTATCGGGATCTCCTTGGAATTTGTCGATCGCTTTCTGCCGCTTGGTGACGGAGTCGCTCCCCACTACGGTGACGCAGCCATAGCCGGCCTCCTCGCACTGAGCACGTAAAGTCCCGACCGTGTCCTTGAACTCGCAGAACAGAATCACCTTGTCCTCGATGTCGAGCTCGGAAACCAGCTCCATCACAATCCGGACTTTCACTTGCTCCAGCAATTGACGCAGTGAGCCCAGCCTGGCCAGGCTGGGCCTGTCTTCAAGGCGAATCCGATCATATTCCTTCCGCTCTTCGACGGAGAGCTCGACCGACAGGGTCTGCCTTTGCTTGCCCTTGAGCCCGGGCAGTACGTCCTTGCGCCGGCGCAGCATCCAGTCGCCGATCGCCTCGCGCAAGTTTTTGCGAAAGTCCTGGTTGCCGGCGAACTGTTCGCAGAACTCCTTGAGCGGTAACTGACCAACCGGGTGGCCGGATAAGCGCAACAGCGTATGCAGCTCCGATTCACGGTTGAGCACCGGGGTGCCGGTAAGTAGGTAACGGTTGGATACCTTGGCGGCAATATCGAAGCCATGGCGTGTCCACGCGGCGGTCGGTTCCTTGAGCCTATGGGCCTCGTCGATGATCATCACGTTGAAGTGACTCGCCGGCAGGACAAAATCGCCGAGGCGTTCATAGTTGGTGATGACCCATTGCGCGGCTGGGTCGAAGGCCTGTAAACCAATACGGGCCTGCGGATACACCATCTGGATCTCGCGCTGCCAGTTGATGATCAGCGTCGACAGGGTGATGACCAGGATAGGACGTTCCGCGGCGCGGATCGCGGCAGCGATAACGGCCTGGCGTGTTTTCCCCAGTCCCATATCATCCGCAAGCAGGGCACTGGTGCGCTGTAGCAAGTGCTGGATGCCTGCTGGCTGATGGTCCAGAAGCGAGTAGCCCTCTAGTGCTTGAGCAATATGCTCGGCAGTGAATTCGGTTCGTTCGATCGAGGGTACAGCGGCGAGATAGATGTCAGTCGATACATCATCGTCAACCAGCTGCGCTGCGCGTTCCTGAGGCGGGCCGCCGAGGCTGATTCGAGTGATGGTTTCGGCGGGAACGACAGATCCATCGGTCAGCAGTTCCTGGACGGTATCGAGGATCTCGAATTGATCCTCTGAAAGACCCATCTCAAGGATCAGGTTGCTACGCACCAGCTCGGCGCTGGCGTCAATACGCCAGGAGCGGGACTGCCCGAGGAAGACTCCGCGCATACGCCTGGAGACTGCCACCACTCCGGGGTGGTAGTCGCCTGCCAGCAGCACTCCGCCATGGGCAAGCGGGGCGATCCGGAAGACCAGGTCCCAGGTGAAAGCTTGTCGCTCGGGCGCGCGTTGTGCAGCCTCCAGTTTTTCGCAGAAGGTCTGCCAAGTCTCACTGAATCGACTTTCGCTCAACTCCATCAGGCGGTGAAAGAGCTGATTCAGGTCTTCAAGCAACTTGCCTTTGGGTAGGCGCCAGTAGCGGTGGAGGGGGTGTTCAGAGCGGCGTATGTAGAATCCTTCCCGCTCCAGGAGTAGGCGGTTGGCTCCTTCGACGAACTGGAGTTGCAAGCCGAAGTCATACCCGTCGAACACTGCTCTGCCGAGTAGGGCGGGCGGCCGATTCATGAGACGCGGCCGGCTCATGCGTTATCCAAGACGGCAAGCTGCCGCTCGGAGTAGATCTGGAGGGTTGGATCAAGCAACGGTTGATTGGTTGTCGGTGTTTCCAGCACAGTCGCCACGCGTCATCTCCTCTGTCGACGCGCGGCACTGTCGGTCGCCAGAGGGGATGGGATCTATGGCAAATACACATTGGAGAGAGGGCGAATTTTATGTCGCTGACCACCAATTGCATAGGAAGTGACCACACCGTAGAGACACACCATTTCACCTGCCCTTTGTGAGCAAGTCAGTCTGTTTCATCGTGAAGACAGAGACGACCCCTGCAAGGTGATTCACTGTTTGTGCAAGATCGGATGTAGGTCGCACATAATCATCGGTTTTGCCATGGGATACACTTTGGGCATTTCGTATGGTTCCCACACCTAGTAGGGTGGTTCCGACACCTTGAAGCATCTGCATCGTCGCCGTATCGATCGCTGACGAATTGCGGAAAAGTCTCATAGCCATGCCGTAGAGCTTCTCGATGGCCAATTTTTCGTAATCAGTTGCACCTAACTTTTTTAGGCATTGTTTCAGCACGGTTTCTACGTGAGAACAGCTCAATGTAATGCATAGTTCTGGATCAGTGATAACCGATTTTCGGGCCTTCAACCAAGAGTCAAAAAGCGCCGGACTACGGTTGAAAAACTCATCAAGGTCCGCATCAATCTGCGCTTTTTCAGCGGTCACAAATTGAGCGAGTGACTTGACTACCGGAGCTGTTATTTCGAACTCTCTCTCAAGATTTTCACGAAGGTCTACTAGGAGGGAGTTCAGTACCTCAGGGTCGCTCACATATCTTTGCCAACTGGTTGATAAGGTATCCAACGTGTAGATCCTCCAGTATGGATTTTCCCCGCTTGGAGGAGGTAAATCTGCTACCCCAACAAACAGCTCTGTTCCGTAGAAGCCGAGATATCCTTCGGTGCTCCAAAGCGGCTCTCCTTCAGCATCAGTGACCTCATCAAAACAAATAGTCTTGCTGTTTCCGCCACAGCCAAGGCCATCTACTAACTCCACCAATTTTTGCTCAAAAGACTTCAATCCTTCGAGTAGCAAACGGTGCTCGTTTCGAACCTTGGCAGATTGAGCCGCCAGTTCCGCGAATCCATCGTCACTCATAATCTTCTCCATCACCGGGGCATACGACGGAGGTTTTACAGGACGACTCCCCTCTGCTCAATGTCTTCACACTCACCAACCGTGTGATTGTGGTCCACTCACTACCAATGTGCGCGCATGTCTGTGCAATTTCGCAGAAGGGGCGGAGCGATTGCTGGCCCCTGTGGCGACTCACAACCCCCGTGGTTTTTTGAAGTCGGGCTTGCCATTCAGCGTGGGGTAGCTGACCTGGCAACCGCTTGCTTTGTACGCGCTACAACCCCAGAAGTCATAACCGCCGTCCCCTTTCTTTTGCCGTCTCGCCAGGGGCTGGCCGCACTTGCCGCAGTTGAACGTTGCACCCGTCTGGGTAGCCCTGGGCGCCGATGCCATTGGGACGCTGGGCATGCCGCGCTGTTTCGACAGTTCGTCTTCCAGACGGCGGTGCATTCGGGCGACTACGGCGCCGTAGGTGTCCTGCCCCTGGGCGATCCTGTCCAGGTCGCGTTCCAGTTCTCGTGTGAAGTCCAGCTCCACGAAACTGAAGAACCCTTCAAGCTTGGCGATCGTCTCTTCACCTAAGGGGGCGGGCACCAGCTTGCGGCTTTTCTCCTCGATCAGGCCTTTGCTGGTGATGTTCTTCATAATCGAGGCGAAGGTGCTGGGACGCCCGATGCCGCGGCGCTCCATTTCCTTGATGAGACTGGCCTTGGTGTAGCGTGCCGGCGGCTTGGTTTTCTTCTTCTGCAATTCGCTGTTGTGCACCGACAGGATCTGCCTTGAGGAGAGTGAGGGGACCGGGTTGTCTGCTTCAGGCTCCTTTTCATCGTCGGTGTCGTCTCCCTGGAGCAGCTTCATCCAGCCGGGATAGCACAGCGTTTTACCTGTTGCCGTGAAACGCAGAGGCTTGCCGCCAGGACCGACGGCAAGGAGTTTTGCAGTTCTCACGTCGTAAATGGCGGCTTCGAGCTGGCTGGCCAGCGCACGGATCCGGATCAGTTTGTACAGTGCCCGTTCATCAGCGTCCTCACCGGCTGACTCCTCGGCCCAGTGGGTTGGGGTGATCGCCGGGTGGCCTTCCTGGGCGCCTTCGGCGGCTTTGAAGGTGCGTCGCTCATCGACGGCCTTGAGTCGAAGAGCGGCCGCTACCTGGCGAATGTCCTCCATGGCTTCGTCTGGAATATTGGGGTTGTCGGTTCGGTGGTAGGTGATGACACCCTGTTCGTACAGGCGCTGCGCGATCTGCATAGTCTTATCCGGATCCCACTTCAGGGCGTTGCTCGCCGCCTGCTGTAGAGAGGAGGAGATAAATGGGGCAGGTGGGTTGCTCTCGGACTTGCGGTTTTCACAGGACTCGACCACAACGTTGCGAGTCGCCGTGACGATCTGGGCCAGGTTGTGATCCTGAACGTAGGGGTGGTCCTTACTCGCGAAGTCCGGTACCGGTTGCCATTCAGCGTACCAAGCGATGCCCATGTCCAGGTCGATGAAGTTCAATCGAACACCGAAGTGATCGATCACTTGGAAGTTGCGAATCTCGCGTTCGCGTAGCACCACCAGGTACACGGCAGGCGATTGCACGCGCCCAGCAGAGGTCGGTTTGCCCATCAGCCTACGAAGCTCCTGGCTCACCAGGTAGCCGACTATACGGTCCAGGACTCGGCGGCATTCTTGTGATGCCACCCTGTTCAGGTCGATTTGCCGAGGGTTGGCCAAGGCTTCCTGCACGCGCTTCATCGTGATTTCGTTGAAAGTGATGCGCTTGTAGTTCGCAAGCTGCAGAACCTGTTGGAGGTGCCAACTGATGCTTTCACCTTCGCGATCCGGGTCAGTAGCCAGATAGATTTCAGTGGCTTTTTTTGCCGCGGCCTTGATTACCCCAACTGACTTGGCGCTCTTGTCCAGGATCACGTACACGGGGGCGTAGTTCTTGCGCACGCCGGTCGTGATCATTGTGTTGTCCTGGCCAGTGGCCGGGAGATCACGAATATGCCCACCACTGGCGATCACCTGCCAGTCCTCGCCTGGGCGCAGTTTCGCCATCATCGGCCGGAGCTTCTTCAGCTTGCCAGGTGCCTCGATGATCATCAGCTTCATGGGTTGCCCCCTCTCGATTATTCAGAGAGGGACTCTCGCTGCTGCGCGGGCGGAGCTTCAATGGGAAATGGTCAACCCGCGAGGGGGGCTTTCAGCGGCTAGAGGTCAAGCGTCAGCTGCTGTGCCTGGGCAAAGCCCTTTAGCCACGACGCACGCATCGCGGGGTGATGATAGGGGCAGCTGCACACCCGTAGCCCTTTCCGGGCGGCCGCAGCACCGGCAGTATGCACGGCAGCGTGGGGGTTATTGAACTGACGCCTGTCCACCGGCTTCGAAGGCGTTGATGTTTGCTCCATTGGTCGAGTTCCCCGCAGAACGGATCAATAAAACAGCAGTGTCACGATTGGGCGATTTTTCTGAGTAATAGAAAAAAATGGAATTTCAGAGCAGTAGATTGCCGAAAGTTGGGTAAATAAATCCAGAAGCTACACGAATGGCGCGATTTTTTTCAATGTAAATCGTTTGTCAGTCGGTCATGCAAACGGCCGGTTCATCCAGCCACTCAACCGTCCAGATCCAGCGAATGAAGTCCTCGGCAGATTGGCCGCTTTGCAAACGAAGCTCTTCAAGGGAACCTGTCAGATCTACGACGAATTGCTCCTTATCGTCAAAGTCGGTTCGGTACTCACTATCGATCCTGAACTCATTCAGCAGCGTGTTGAGAAAACTATAGCCTTCATAGGCATATAGATCTCTATAACCACTTCCTCTGATCAAATTCCTGTCGTTTCTCCATCCCGCAGGAATGCGTGCCGCATGCTCTGGGGACGTTGTCAAACCGTAGTAGTTCGGGGCGTTGACGTCGCTTTCATCGCAGTAACACCAGAAGATGGGACCCACAACTGGATGCTTCGCACCCACGATAACGTATCTGGTTATGTCCCTCTGATCATTGTTCATCTGCGACTCCGACTTTAAGCAATTTCTGAATGAAGTTGGGGGAGGCGATGAAGCGCCTCCCCCAGCACCGATAGCCTCACGAACGGGCCGAAATTTTTAGAACGGGATATCTGGGTCTGGATATTCGTCCGGCCCAGGTGCTGGCTGCGACTGAGGCTGCGATTGCGGTTGCGGACTCGATTGAGGGCTGCGAGGCTGTTGCGAGTTTTGATTTTGCGGAGGTGCCAGGCTCACCTCCGAAATGCGATGGGGAAGAATGGCGATTCGCGATGCCTGGATTTTCAGGGCTTCATACTCGCCGCCGTCTTTTTCCCACCGATCCATTACAGCCCGGCCCATGACCAATACCCGCATACCTTTCTGGAACAGTTTGGCGTATTGCTCCGCGTCCTTGTGCCACCACTCGACGTTAGCCCAGAACCCGCCACGGTCTTCATAGCCGCCTTTACCGTCTGGAATCGAGTTATCGAAGTAGGCGTTAATTCGCAGGAGCCTACGCGGGTCTTTGTTGCCGTTCTGGAACTCCTTGAATTCTGGAGTGGAGCCGATGTTGCCTTCCCAGCCTTGTACGGGCGTACCCATGAGTAGTCTCCGATGTTATTGGTGTTGCGATTGGTTGGTGTGCTGCTGCAGGCGGCGCATGTACACGGCCTCTGCTTGGCCCATCTTTTCGGCGCACTCGAAGGCCTGTTTGGCGATCGAGTGCAGCAAGCTCATTTGCATGTTCAGGGTGATGCGCTGCAGTTCCATGGTGTAGAGGGCATGCAGCAGCGATTCGGGTGTTCTTGAAGAGCCCATCATCTCCGCCCAGACACCGACGCCCATCCGGCGGTCCGTGACCTGTTGCCACCTGAGGAACTGGGTGCCGGCCTGAGTGTTTTGCTCGGTCAGTCGAACGGGCACGCGGGTGAAGGGATATCGCCGGGCCTGGACCAGCACTTCCTGGGCAAACGCTTTCAGCCCCGACTCCTGCTCTCGACATAGCTCGGCAAACTGGGTCAGCTCCCCCTTACCTTTAAAAGGCTTTAAAAGGCCTTTTAGTGAGGCCGCCTGTTGCAGGCGCTGGAAGGCTTCCTGTTGCAGTGGTCTGAAGGGAGTCTGTTGCAGCACTCCATCGTCGGTGTTGGTCTGGCCCACGCCCATCACTCCTCGCCAGCGTCATCGAAGTGGTCTTCCACTTCGGGTTGCTGCTGGCCGCGAATGATGGGAGGGGCGAAGTTCGACCGGCGGGTGCCTTCCAAGATGTCCTGGGGCAGCTCGTCGTAGCGCTCGTACATCTTGCGGGCTGCTTCAGCCTTGGCATTGTTCGCGGCGAAGTCATCACGAGCGGCACCGGAGAAACGATAGTTCTGGGCCAGTGCAAACAGCTTGCGTAGCACGGATGCGCCCTCGTCAATCCAGGCTTCCATATCGCGGCGCCCGACCAGCCCCACGTGCTGGGCCAGCAAGATGCGACGAACGATCTCGTCATAGGCGGTCAGCAAGTAGACCGCCTGGAATCCGATGGGGTTGGAGATGTACAGGGGAAGGCTGACAGGTTGAATCGAGAGGTTTTCGCTGATGCTGATCGCAGCCGGCAAACTGGCCATCGCCGAGTCCAGGCGCTCTTCAATGACTTTCAGCGACTCCTTGGATTCGCCGATCTTTTCCTCTAGGAGGATCAACCACCAATCTGAATAGGGGTCATCCTGTTGTGCGCCGCGGGCCATTTTGTTGACCACGTTGCAGAAGCCCGACAATCCGATGATGCCGGGTTTGAGATCGGACTTCTGGCGTCCCATCCAAATCCTGGCGGCGTGGTGCGTGTGAAGGGTGAGCTTCACATCGCTGCGCAGCGAGCCGATGTTTAGCCGGTAGGTGTCAACCATGGTGCAGTTTTTCCTTGGGGAGAGGAGTGACGTGCCCATGCTGCAATTCGGTTGTTATGGGTGCAGCAAGAAATAGATTGTCTGACGGAAGGGGATTTGTTGCGGTAGCTGCCTCTATATATAGAAGGGGTGATGCGGGCCGCATCACTTGAGCTATGCCGGGCGCATAGCTTTGATCTGGTCGGGTGATGTGGGCCACACCACTTGCTGAGGTGATTCGGGCCGAATCACCAGCTATGCGGGCCGCATAGCTTGGACCTGGTCGGGTGGTGCGGGCCGCACACCAGAGCTATGTCGGGCGCATAGCTTTGACCTTGTCGGGTGATGTGGGCCACATCCCTTGGCCGGTGGCCGGCACCGACTTCGGATCCTGGTCGGGTGGTGTGGGCCACACCACTTGGTTGGCTGCCGGCGCCGATGTCGAATCCTGATTGGGTGGTGTGGCCCACACCACTTGGTTGGCTGCCAGCGCCGATGCTGGATCCTGGCTGGGTGATGTGGGCCACATCACTTGGCCGGTGGCCGGTACCGACTTCGGATCCTGGTCGGGTGGTGTGGGCCACACCACTTGGTTGGCTGCCGGCGCCGATGTCGAATCCTGATTGGGTGGTGTGGGCCACACCACTTGGTTGGCTGCCGGCGCCGATGTCGAATCCTGGTTGGGTGGTGTGGGCCACACCACTTGGTTGGCTGCCAGCGCCGATGCTGGATCCTGGCTGGGTGATGTGGGCCACATCACTTGGCCGGTGGCTGGCACCGATTCTGGATCCTGGTCGGGTGGTGTGGCCCACACCACTTGGCCGGTGGCCGGCACTGACTTCGGATCCTGGTCGGGTGGTGTGGCCCACACCACTTGGTTGGCTGCCAGCGCCGATGCTGGATCCTGGCTGGGTGATGTGGGCCACATCACTTGGCCGGTGGCCGGCACCGACTTCGGATCCTGGTCGGGTGGTGTGGGCCACACCACTTGGTTGGCTGCCGGCGCCGATGTCGAATCCTGGCTGAGTGTTGTGGGCCACACCGCCAGGTCGCTTCTGGATTCGGGCTGAAGTCATGGATGTTTGCTCTGGCGAGGTTTCAGCAGATGTAGCATCTCGCTGAGCGTTTGATTCGCGGTCTGGATCGATTCAGGGCTACGTGGGGAGGCCACTTCCTTGGCTGGTTGGTCAAATATCTGCCTGGGGGGAGTTTCAGGCTGTGGGCCGGCATGTGGATCAGCAGGTGGGGTGTTTGCTTTGTCATCAGGGTTCCAGCTGCTGTTGAAGTCGCCACGAACGGCCATGCCGACAAGTGACAGCAAGTAACCCAAGGGGTTGTGAACCGTTCCTGAGTCACAGCGGTGTACCCAATGCCGGATGACTGCGGGTTTCAACTCGGGTGGGACCTTCTGCATGGCTTCCAAGGCTCGATGCTTTTGATCAGGTGATAGGCGATGCAGGGCTTGAAGCAAATCAGCCTCGGCTCCTCTGGCATCGGGCTGTACATGTACAGAGCTTTTACAAACAACGTTGTTTGTATCTGTATACGTACTATATGAGTTCGGATTCCGAACTGAGTGTGAACTCAGTGTTTTCCGGCTGAGTTCGGATTCCGAACTCGGGTCCGAAGCACCATTCAGCCCAGAGTTGTCACTGAGTTCGGATACCGAACTCAGTGACAACTGAGGGGGATCTTGCTGAGTTCGGATGCCGAACTCAGGCTCTCTTAGGGCTGCGTTCGTCTGCTCTTTGATCCATGACTGGCTGTTCAGACGACCTTCGATAATGTCCAGACGACTCGGTAAGCGCTGACCGGCGTCGGGATCGGCTGAAAATTCGTTCCAGGCTATTTCCGCGACCTCACGTATCACCTTGGTCGGGTGCTTCATGGACTGATTGAGCAGTTGCAGGTAATCCTTGTCGAACTCCACAGCTTCCGCCGGCGTCACAGGCTCGTCATGAAGTAAGTAGACGTTGCCTTGGACCTGTCCGCTGAGGTCATTACGAACGCGTCGGCCCAGGCTGAGCCAGCGAGTCAGGCGAAGAGTCACCAGTGCCTTGGAGATGGTTTCACGTGATGCCGGTTTCCCGGGTTGCATTCCCAGGTATGGCCTCAGTTGGTCATAGGTGGGGAACGCCGTTAGGCCGTCATCGTTGATCAGTAGGCGAAACACCTGCCAGGTGTTTCTCTCAAGCGGCGTCAGTCGGTCATCCAGAAGCAGGCGGCGAGGGACCGTCTCGTGAGGATTCCCGCTGAAGATGATGCCAGAGTAGGGGACAGAGCCTGCTATCCCGGGAGTCGCTGACTCTTTTTTCTGGAGCAAATGGGCCTCAAGATGGCCCGAAGCCGAGTCTAAAATCGTCGACAATGGAAACCGGGACTTCATAGTTCGGAGTCACCTTCCGCCGAAGTCACTACAGGTTGCTGCTGCCGTTGATGATTAGATGCTACGAGTTGGAGCTTGCGCGGGCTCCAGGAGTTTCCGTGAGCAGGCGGGTAGAGTCCCTCCTTGATCCAGGTCTGGATCCTATTCCAGATGATGGCCAAGCTCAGGTTTTCAGCGCTCTCATCTGCGTCGCTGCCCTGTGGTGAGTTCAATTCCTCGGCAACAAGCATGGCGATATCGAGCAACTGAACGCTGTCCTCCAGTTCGACGACCTGATGCTCACTCATTAGGTGGGTCCACCTGTACCAGAGCAGGGCGTCCATCTCTTCGCTGAATTCTCGCCACCGGCCTCGGCGTGCCGTTACCCCTATGATCATGCGTTGCAGAGCAACGTCCTGAGGCGATAGGCCGAAGAACTGTTGCAGCATTTGGGTCGTTGCCCCCAGACGCAAGGCACGCTCAATCATGCGTACCTCTTCATTGGAGCGCTCGGCGCCTGTAAGAAGCTTCTTCAGGATTTCCCCATCAATGGTGACGGTGCACCAGGACACGGGGGTGTTGAGCAGTAGGCTCAATACCGATGGCTGTTGGAGCTGGGCCAGTATTTCTGGCTCCAATCCCATTTCGATGCAGCGTCTCAGTTGGCCATTGCGCATGTTGTGCAGGATCTGCGACAGGATGGCTTCATTTATCGGTGACTTCATTTCGACTCCCTCCCATGATCGTCCGCTACTCGCTGTCAGTCGGTGGTGTGGTTTCAGTGAGTGACTGGATCTCCAGGTCAATTAATCTTCTGGCTAGGCGGATGACACGGAACAATTTCACCAAGGCACCATCACTCATTCGACCTGAGTCGCTTGGTTGCTGGTCTTTAGTGACTGGCCGTCCCAGCAGCAACTGGCCAAGGCCTGCCGCGAATTCGAAGTCAGCCAGTGCATCTACCTGGAGTTCGGGCTTTTGTTGGATCATGTTCAGAGCGATGGCAATCGAACCGCTCAAGGACTGGAGCAGCATCAAGGTGTGTTGGGCTGTAGCAGTGACGTCAAGCTCTTCCTCTGGATGCCGGTAGCTGAATCCAATCCCTCCTTCAACTTCGATGATTTCTCCAGGGGCTCCGACCGAACTGGAAATTTCACGGGCGAGTTGTGCGATGTGGACGCGAAGCAGATCCGGTGTGTCTATCTCTCGCTCGATGTACCAGAGGTCTGAAATCGGGTGCAGTCCGCCGGCTTGCACAGGAATCGCCACCAGTGCGTTTGCCTCGAAGTCCGGCAACTCTTCACCGTCGATTGCGGCGAGTCGTTGTTTCACCTGCTGGACGCGAGCCGAGGTCGTGACAGGGCTTGCTACGTGACCATCCAAACGGGCTTGCCGCTCCTCCGCAGACATTGGTGGAGGAGGTGTGAGCTCGACGGGTGGTTGCTTGTGTTGTTTGGGGCTCCCTGGTGATTTCGACTCTTGGGACGCAGGTGGTTCTTGTCCAGTACCTGGCGTGCTGGTGTTTTCGTTGCTTGTCAGGGGCTGCGCTACCTGCCCGGACTCTGAGCCATATAAGGTGCTCTGAGGCATTTCGAGCACAGGCGTCGAGCGGCGGAGCTGATCCTGGTTCTGGGTGATTTCCAGCAGTATTTTCTCGTAACCGAGATCGAGCGGTTTTCTGAGTTGATCAATCAACTCGTCCTGGAAGCGCTGGAACAGAAACTCTTCAGCATCGCCCTCGAATTGAGACAGTACATCTTGAAATATCGTGTCGAAGTCTAGGAGCTGTCCCTGCTCTTGGTAATTTCGCTCCCAGCAGAGTTGCGTGCTTTTTCGAAGCGCTAGTAATTTTATGATCCGGTCTACTCCGAGCCCGGAGTACAGAACCGCAGGGATTGCAGGCAGAAGATAGCGAATAGCGTCCTGCATGCGGCTGATATGAGTATGTGAGATAGGGTAACCATCAGCCCCCAGGCGACGAGAAAGCTCTCGCAAGGAAATCGACTCTCCAGACTCCTCCTCATACAGGGCTCTTGCTTTGTCTACTCCAATGGCGCGCTCAATGAACAGCAACTGACCCTGCAGATCGTTTTCAGCCAAGTGCCCGGTGAGGGAGATGATCTCCCCACGAGCAATATCCCAAGGGCGAAACAGACAGTGGAACTTGAAGAATTTTTCGTCCCCGGTCTCACGGTACAGCTCATTGAGAATCGCCAGGCGCGTGTTGCCACCATTCCGGATGCGAAACTTTTCCTCACCTGGGCGCCGGGTGACCGGGGGAGGTGTATCAAGCCCGCGGTGCCGGATCGATTCTTTGATCTCGTCATATTTCGGGTTGCGCGTCGTGCGTGGGTTGGTGTCGTACGGCAGCGTCTCATCCAACGTCAGGAGCATTGGGGTATCAACGATGGGATCGCTCATACGTTGAGCTACAGGGGCATTCTGCTGAAACGCCGGCTTCAGCAGTTGCTCCTTCATTGAGGCGATAGAAGGAGAAGGCTTCATGCTTCAGGTCCAGATTGAACGGCTGAGTTAGGGGCAGTCAGCAACTGATCGATGATTTTGTTGGCTCGTTCAAGAGCCGATTCAAGCTCGGTGAAACGCTCCAGGCGATGAATAATCTCGGAGTTCATAGAGCGAATGTTGGCTCGTGCGTTTTGTGCAATTCGGTTCCGCATCCCATCCGGAAGACGGACGACGAATTTCTCTTCAAGTTGACGTTGTTGGGCGGTCATAGCGTTCTCCAATTCCAAATTCAGTTGGGTTCAACGGCGTTTCAATTGATCTCTGAGCTGAGTCGGCAGCCCCTTGATGAACAGGGTCCCAGCCTCTTCGTCGTATTCGATCTTCGAGCCCAGGAGGTGGGCTTCGAAGCTGATGGACAGACCTTCGGCTCGACCGGTGAAGCGACGGAATTGGTTGATGGTGCGCTTATCAACTGGGATCTCCGGCGACAGACCGTAGTCCTTGTTTTGGATATGGTCGTAGAACGCCCGTGGACGATCCTCGTCAATCAACTCGGAGAGTTCTTCCAGTCCCATGGGCTCGCCCATTTTTGCCTGGCTGCTGGCGTAGTCCACCAGGGTCCAGGTTTTCTCCCGGGCATCGTCCTCGGGCAAGTCTTCGCTTTCCACGAAGTCGCTGAAAGCTTTGAGGAGGGTGCGGGTCTCGGCCGGACCGTCGACGCCTTCCTGGCAGCCGATGAAGTCGCCGAAATACTCCGTGGCTTTCTTACCGTTCTTACCTCTGATGAATGAGATGTACTGCTTCGATTGCTTGTTGTTCTGCCATTCGGAGATATTGATCCTGGCCGCCAACTGCAGTTGGCTAAGGTCCAGATGACGCGACGGGGTCACGTCCAGCTCGGCGTTCACCGACACGCCTTCGCTGTGGTGCAGTAGGGCGATCGCCAGGTAGTCGGTCATGCCTTGCTGGTAGTGCGCGAACAGCACATGGCCGCCCATCGAGAGGTTGGACTCCTCCATCAGATTTTGCAGATGTTCGACGGCAATCCGGCTGAACGCGGTGAAGTCCTTGCCGCCGTCCAGGTATTCCTTCAGCCAGCCGCTGAGTGGATGGGCGCCGGACTCGGCATGGAAGAAGCCCCAGGCTTTGCCCTGCTTGGCGTTGTAGCTTTCATTGAGTTCGGTGAGCAGGTGATCGATGGCCTGGGACTCGGCCAGCTCGGAGTCACGGGCATGCAGGACCGCAGGGTTGCCGTCGGGTTTTTTGTCGATCAAATGGACAATGGCGTGGCGAATAGGCATCAGATGGTCTCCTGCGAATGCTGTGTCGGCATGCGATCCGCGCGGCGAGCGCGGGCGATTGCGTTCAGGCCTGAGCGGTAGTCGCTGGCCGTCGAAGAGGTGAAGATCGATCCACGACCGACCTTTGTTAACTTGATATGTCCGCCCGGCGTGCGGGTGACGGTCCAGCCGTTGGCAATCGCAAACTCGACCAGTTGTTGGTGTTTTTTACGGGTGAGCAAAGAGCTATGCATGGACGTTTTCTCCCGTCTGTAAGCGGGAGGTATCACCGGCGAGTGCATTCCCAACCTGTATGACGATGATCTCGGCTTCGTCGCCGGGGAAGTGGGTCCCGAGGTCATGGAGGAACTGCCGCGTTGCCTCCCGAGGACCAGGCACACGAAAAATCACCGTGCAATGCTGAACATCGACCTTGGGCTCCAGGTGGGGCATCACAGCCATCTGCAGCGCGCAACGCTGCAAGTGACGCGGGATCCATACCGACCAGAAGTAACTGGACAGCAGCGCGCCGGCGCAAACCAGGTCGACGGAGAGTGTTCCGCAGGTTGTGTTGGTCAGCTCGACATAACCGAGTTGCACGAGCTCCAGCATGTCGCCCTTCATGCTTGCCGGCACCACCGTGCTGTGGTCTCGGGCAAGACGACCGATTGCCTGTGCAAGAGCATCCAGCTCCACTGGGTTGATGCCAGTTCTATGCGCGTGAACTACCGCCGAGTCTTCAAACGAGGCGTTGGCCGGGATTGACGGGAAAGCTGATGCGCTACTGTGCATGAGCCACCTCATCCTTGAGCTCCACGACGTCGTAGCTGCCGCACTGCGGGCAGATGTTGACCTCGACCTCACCTTCAGGAGTAGTTGGTGCCGGGATGCAGTGACGCACCTGATGGAGCTGGTAGTGGGTATCGCAGCCACAGCACCAGTGCGTCACAGAGTTCGAATCGAGGACGGTCATACACCTGCTCCTTGCCAGCCACTGCTGGCACTGAGGTTCGCAAAGCGGGTTTGGTGAGGAATAAAGGCTGTGCGGACTGTCCCGGTAGGGCCATTACGAGCCTTGCCGATGATCAGTTCGGCGATTCCCTTGAACTCGGTTTGCGGGTGATAAACCTCGTCGCGGTAAACGAACAGGATGACATCGGCGTCTTGCTCAATTGCCCCTCCATCACGCAGATCCGCGTTGATAGGGCGTTTGTTCGGGCGGCGCTCCAGCTCCCGGTTGAGTTGGGAAAGGGCAATGACCGGGCAATTCATCTCTTTGGCCAGGGCCTTGAGCGACTGAGAGATAGCGCCGATCTCGTTGGCCCTGTTTTCCTGGCCTGGACAGCGCATAAGCTGCAGGTAATCGATCAGGATCAGAGACGGGTGTCCAAATCGGCGTGCTGCGCGGCGTGATTTGGCTCGAAGCTCCGTCGGCGTGACGCCAGATGAGTCATCGATGACCAGGCGCTCGCCGTAATCGTTGATTCGCCCGACCGCAAAGGTCAGTTTCGGCCAGTCCTCGTCATCGAGCTTGCCCTTCAGCAATTTCCCTAGATCGAGGTGTCCGAGAACGGCCATCAGTCGATAGAGGAGGGCTTTCGCCGGCATCTCTAAACTGAAGACCTGAACAGTCCGGTCGGGCTTCTTGTGCAGGGCAGTGTCTACGAAGTTCAATGCCAAGGACGTCTTGCCCATCGACGGTCGAGCACCAACGATGATGAGATCTGCATCCTGGAAGCCGGAGGTCATATCGTCCAGATCATCCAGCCCCGAGGGCACGCCGGTGACAGTGATGTTACCGTTGAAGTGCTCGTCGATCTGCTCGACCACGGTCTTCAGGCATTGGTTGATGTTGATGAACTCAGACGCGCTCTTGTCTTGCCCTAGGGCGAAAAGTTGCTGTTCTATCGATTCCTGGACGTCGGAGGCATCTGCCTGCTGGTCAGCCGCCTCCCGCGAGCATTGGTACCCCAAGGTCATAAGTTGTCGAAGCTTGGATCTGTTGCGAACGATGTTCGCGTAGTGCTCGATGTTGGCTACCGAGGGGATGTTTTTGGCGAGCTCGACCAGATATCCCAGGCCACCGGCCTCGGCGGGCTCCTCCAGGGCGTCGTGCACGGTGACGATGTCGAACGGAATTGCTTTGCTGGCGAGAGCCGTGATTGCTTTGAAAAGCACGCGGTGCTCGTGTCGGAAGAAGTCCTCGGCCAAGAGCTGATCAGCGATGAGATCCCAGGTGTTGTTATCGAGCAGGAGGCCGCCAATAACACCTTGCTCAGCCTCGACAGAGTAGGGCGGTGAAAGATCGAGATGGTTCATTGACCACCTCCAGTTAGACGTGCAGCTTGGCAGCGCTGCCCAACGCCGCGATGCAGGCGGACCTTCTGTCCTTGTGTCCAGCCCGCGCTGAGCGAGCCAGTGTCATACCCCTTGGCTACAAGCGGTTCAATCTCCTTGAGGCTCAGGGCAGGATGGTGGAACTCCAGATAGGCTTTGATCTCCTGGTCAGTCGTTTCATCCATAGCCCCGGCGAATTCAGCAACTTTGTAGGTGACAGCATTCAACCAACCTTCGGCGAACAGTTGGCCGCGACGGCGTTTGGTTTTCAGCTGGCAGCGTTTTTGCTGGGCAACAAATTCTTGCCGAGCAGCCACCAACTGGTGGTGAAGTGCCGAATAGGCATGTGCGGCTAGCTCAGGGGAGATGCCCTTGCCCAAGAACTTGAAGGACCATCCTTTCAATACGTTGAAGTAGGCCAGGTAAGAGCCGTCGAAGGCCTGTGCGCAGATAGATGCCAGGCGGTGCGCCCAGTCCTGCGGTGCACGTTTGGTTCCGGTCGCGACACTGACCTCGTTGATGGAATGTGCTGCCACTTCCAGGGATTCGAGGTTGTACTGCTTCATCAGCGCTCTGGCCTGACGCAGTGCGGTTTCGGCTTCGGTCGGTGAAGCACCTTTGGAGTTCGCCAGCGCAAAGCACTTGGCGACTTTGTCCAAGACTTTCTGCTTGTCCATCATTCACACCCCTTCCTGCTTTTCAGCAGGTGAGAGCGCTTCCGACCAGAGGCGCAACGTCTCCTCTTCGTCAGCAGAGAGGTAGATCACCGAAAGGCGGTCTGCGACTTTTTGTTTCAGTGCGTGGAGTCGTTCCTGAACAGTGGAGCCATCGTCGTAGCCGATCTCATGCTCTACCGTCTGCATAAATTCATTGCGCAATGAGCGCACTATGCTCATCCAGTAGTCTTGCGGCCTATTCCAGCCAATTAGCTTTCGGATCTGGGTCGGGGAAAGATAGCTTCGGAGCTGGAGGTTGTACTCCAGGGCGGAGTAGTAATCCAGGAACTGGCCTGTGCGATTGAAATTCAACGCGGTTTTCAGGATCTCAAGGGTCTGATCCAGAGACTCGTATGGAAGAGGGTATGTTTCAGCCACAAGGCGCTTAGCTTGGGCATTCCGCGCTTCTTGGCGGCGCTTGGCTTCGTTCTCGTCGCGCTTACGCTTCTCCTTCGCGTGCTCTATGTTGGAGTTCACCGATTCGATCAGATTGGCGGCATCACGCAACAGGTCAATTTGATCCAGGCTCAGTTTTGCTCCAATCCGCCCGGGCAAGGTGTTGCCTCCAGTCAAACCACGGATTTCCCGGACGGTACCGGTGAGTTTGGCTTGCAGGCTGCGCAGACTTTGAGCGCTGTAGTATTGACCCAACTGCAAAACGAGTTCGGCAGTAATGCTGCTGGCGTCGGTAATGGAAGGCTTCGCCATATCAACGACCCTCCTTCACCAGCTTGGCTACCCTTTCCTCCGTCAAGGCTTCGAAGCGATCACGCCATTCAGGAAAGACCTCGATAGCCAAGTTACGGATGGTAGTCAGCGCCGACGGAGCAACTTGATCTGCAGGCTTTTTGTACTCCAACCGGTGGGCTGGCATGCCCCGGGAGGCGGCCTCGCGAAAAACCACAGCTGCGGGGATGGTGGTTTCCAGAACGTTGATTTCAGGGTTGCCCTCGAAGATTTCACGCACAGACCGTTCGATCATCTGTGCATCTTTAGTCCGGTCGAGGTTGTTGACCACGATATGGACAGGAGGGATGTTCAGGCCGAGACGCCCGTAAGCACGCAGCCCATCAAGCATCTGCATAGTGCCGCGGCTGAACTCCCGTGCAGCGAGCATGTTCGGTGGAAGCGGCGATATAGCCAGATCAGAGGCTAGGATGACCATCTCCAACATGGCCGAGCGGGCGCCCTGGGTGTCGATCAACACCAGGTCGAAATGATCTTTGAAGGCCGGCATCAGGCTTGCTAGGCGCAACCGTCCGTCGGGTGCCTGTAGCAGCAAGTTTAAGAGTTGGTTGTTGGCGTCGTTCGACAGCACCAGGGAGAGGTTCGGGATTGAGGTGCTTGAAATGATCCGATCAAAATCCGTCACGTTGAAGGCGAGCAGGTCGTAGATGCCGCCCTGAGCTTCCTCTACCAACTGGTAATACGACGAAAGGGACGGCTGGACAGGGTCTAGGTCTATGAGGAGGGTTCGAAGGCCGGCATCCGCGCACAAAGCGCCGAGATTGCCAGACGTAGTGGTCTTGCCGGTACCGCCTTTGGTCGAAACGACCGATGTGATTTTCATTTCTGAAGCCTCTAATGGGGGACATTAGAGGCTGCGAAGCCACGGAAACACAGGTGATCACCCCGGGTTAGAGCTTCAACCCCTTCGGATCCAATTGTCTTTTAACCAATTGGTCGTAGGTTCGAATCCCACACGACCCACCATATTTGTTGTAGAAGAAAGTCCGGAATGCACACGAAAGTGAGGCGTTCCGGATTTTTTTTGCATGCGAGAAAAACAGGCGCAGTGTCGAGCGTGCGGGTTACTTGATTTTATTTGTGTGGATAGCAAACAGATATTGTTCTGATTGGTGCGTTGTTGCTACAGGGGCTACTCCTTAAGCTGAGTCCCAGTTAGCCAATCTCCAAAAAGGAACTTCATCATGAGCAATGCTTCTTTGTTTCAAGCCTCTGAGACCGAACGTTCGTTTTCCAACGTGCTCAAGTCTGCAATCGTCGGTTTGGGCTTGATGTTAGGGACCGTCCAGTTCGCCAGCGCTGCTGAAGCGCCGACCAATCAACACCCAACCATCCGCGCCATGTTCGGTGCCGAGCCGAGCGACCGCCTGGACCCGAAAACCACCGCCCTGGTGGTGATCGACTTCCAGAACGAATACTTCAGCGGCCGTATGCCGATCCCGGATGGTATGAAGGCCCTGGAAAACACCAAGCGCCTGATCGCCTTCGCCGATAAGGAGCACATCCCGGTGATCCATGTGCAGCACATTGCGCCTGCTGGTGCGGCGGTGTTCGGCATTGATGGCAAGACCGTCGACTTCCACCCGCAGATGAAGCCGCGTCCACAGGACAAGATCATCCAGAAAACCACCGTGAGCGTGTTCGCCAGCACCGACCTGGATGCCCAGCTGAAGAAAGTCGGGGTCAAGACCCTGATCATCAGCGGCCTGATGACCCACGCCTGTGTCGCCGGTGCCGCCCGTGACGCCGTGCCGTTGGGTTATAGCGTTGTGGTAGCATCCGACGCCACCGCAACCCGCGCCATCACCCGTGCCAATGGCCACTCGGTGAGCAAGGACGAGCTGCACAACTCGGCGCTGGCCGAGATCGAAGACACCTTCGGTTCGGTGCTGACCACTTCGCAAATCGTTGCCTTGCCGGTCAAGTGATCAACCCCTGACTTCGGGATGCCCGCTTCATGAACCAGCTATCCGCCATGCGCGCCTTTCGCAGCATTGTCGAGGCCAAGGGCTTTTCTGCCGCCGCGGAGCGCTTGGACACCACCCACTCGACGATTTCACGGCAGTTGCAGCAACTGGAGATTGAACTGGGCGTTCAGTTGATCAACCGCAACACCCGGCGCTTCAGCCTGACCGGGGCAGGGGAGCAGTACTACGCGGCGTGCGTCGATATTCTCGATCGTGTCGACGCGGCTTCCCAAGCGATGGCCCAGGGGCATCAACGTCCGGAAGGGCTGTTGCGGGTCAGTGTGCCCCTGGTGGTTGGCACCCTGGATCTGCCGCACTGGCTGCCGGGTTTCCAGAAGCGTTATCCCGATATCGAACTGGAGCTGTGCTGCGATGATCAGTTCGTTGACCTGGTTGCCGAAGGTTTTGATGTCGCAATACGGATCGCCGGTGCGCTGGCGGACACCACCTTGATCGCCCGAACCCTGACGGTCTCCAAGCGGGTGCTGGTGGCTTCCCCCGCCTACATCCGTACCCATGGGTTACCGCGTACAGCCCAGGAACTCGACAAGCATCGCCTGTTGACGTTTATCGGGGCCTCTTCGGATTGGGAGCTGAGCTCCGCGCGCGGTGCTTCGGTCAGGATCGCGCCAAACGGTCAGTTCCGCAGCAACACCATCAGTGCCTTGCATGCCGCGACGCTGGCCGGTGCCGGCATTGCCTGTTTCACCCAGGCCACCGTGCGCAGCGATCTTGCCCAGGGGCGGTTGATCTCCATCCTCCCCAACTATTCGTTGGGTGAGCGGCATTACTACGCGATTTATCCACAAGCCCGCTACTTGGCGCCCAAGGTGAGGGCGTTTGTGGATTTCATAACTGATTATTACCAAATGGGAAACAACGCTTCTACTTGATGTAGTGTGGAGCATCTGCAAGGCATATTCCTGAAGGTGCAACATGGATCAAGATTTCGCGTTTCAGAGCAGTCCTGGTCTGGCTGTGCACTTACCCAAGGCTGGCGCTCTGGCTGATGACGTAATCGGTAACGCCAGCAGCATCGATGTTCTAGCGGTGCCTGATGCTGAAGATATTGCGTTTGAACCGCAGCGTATGGTCATCCATCAGCGACCTGCTGATCTTTCCTGATGTTTGTTGCTCCATGCTCGGCACGCTGTCAGCCGTTGACGTTAGTCAGGTGCCTATCCAATACCGAATCCATCCACAGCTGTGCCATCTCGATCAGATGCACCACGCCCATCGCCACCTTGCGGTTTGAACCACTCATCAGGCCCTCGGTATCTTTGGTCAGGCCATGTACTTCGACCCGCGACATGAATTGCTGGTAGTGGTCCTCGGCGCATGGCCCAGCGCCTCGGACAAGGAGCGTTTCGCGGAACGCCAGGCGTTCTTTGATGCGGTCGGCAAAGCCGTCTCTTTGGCGTCGCCAGCTAGGGATTTTCCTACCCTGTCCCCGTTATCCCTACCCTGAAATAGGGATGCTCCGATGGCGGGGCCTCCCGCATATCGACGATATTTTTTCATGCCAGTCAGGTTCTCCGTCATGTTCCACAGCGTGCCGGCTTGTTAGGCGAGGGGCGCACCGGAGCACTCGACGAGGGCTTGTCGCTACCTGAAAAGGGGCTTGATCGTGCTGAAAAAAATCGTCGTGGCCGATTTGGGCGTCGGCATGTATATCCAGGAGCTATGCGGTCCCTGGCTCGATCACCCGTTCTGGAAAAAAAGCTTTCTGCTTGAGGATGAGCAGACCCTGGAGAAGGTCCGGGATTCGTCCATTGCCTGCGTCTGGATTGACCTTTCCAAGGGAGCCGATACGCCAGTGGTGGTGCCGCATGAGCCTTTTTCCCCGGATGTGGCCGTCGCTACTGTTGTGCCTATCGCGCCGGCCCTCCCGTGCACGCCCAAGCCTGAGCGCGCGCGGGTGGCGATGAGCGACGAACTGGTGCGGGCCGCCAACGTCTGTTCCAGGTCCAAGGCCGCGGTCATCGAGATGTTTGGCGATCTGCGCATGGGCCGGGTCATCCAGATGGATCATGTGGCCGACATGGTGCGGGATATCTCCGACTCATTGATGCGCCATCCGGATGCCCTGATCAATCTGGCCCGACTCAAGAACGCCGATGAATACACCTATATGCATTCTGTGGCGGTCTGTGGATTGATGATCGGCCTGGCCCGCCAGCTGGGTCTGCCGCCGCTGCTGGTACAGGATGCCGGGCTCGCCGGCCTGCTGCACGACATCGGCAAGATGACCATACCAGAGGCGATCCTCAACAAACCGTCGGAGTTGACTGACGGCGAGTTCGAGACGATCCGTTCGCACCCGGAGGCCGGGGTGCAGTTGCTGGACAGCAATCATTTCAGCTTGCGGGTGCAGGATGTCTGCCTGCACCACCACGAGAAGGTCGACGGTAGCGGTTATCCCCACAAGCTGCGGGGTACCCAGATCAGCCTTGTCTACGACGCCATTACCTCGGACCGTCCCTATCGTCGCCATTGGGGCCCCGCCGAGTCGATCCACAGAATGGCTGGATGGGATGGGCACTTCGACCAGATGGTGTTCCATGCTTTTGTCAAATGTGTCGGGATCTATCCGGTGGGGGCGTTGGTGCGCCTGCGTAGCGAGCGTCTGGCGGTGGTCATGGAACAGAACGCCGATTCGTTGCTCATTCCCAAGGTGAAGGTTTTCTATTCGGTATCGCGCGGTATGCCCGTGACCCTCGAGGTTGTGGATCTGGCGAGCGGGCAGGACGCGATCATCGGCCTGGAGCTGGAGAAAAACTGGAACTTCAAAAATCTCGAGGCGCTTTGGACAGAGGGTGCTTGTAGGGATTGTCCTAGCTGCCGTCCTGCAAATCCTAGCTGTAAATAGGGATGCTCCGATAGGTGCGGTGATGTTACCGGGCCATTATTTCTCCAGGCAGCCAGAACCCTCGGTACACCACTTTCAGCAGATGTCCGAGCGGCCTTCCGGTTTTTCTGAGCGATCCTGATCTGGAGAGACGAAGGTGAAAGGACAGACACTGGTTTCCCCCGTGAATATGACACTGCTGCCGGCGGTCTTGAGTGGCGCCCTGGGTTGCCTGGCGATCCTGCTCAGCATCGGTCTGAACGGTCTGGCCCTGGGTAGCAGTGCCGCAGTACTGGTGGGGTCCTTGCTGATCGGCACTCTGGCGCTGCGCACCTTGAGCTCCGTGCAACGGCGCGAGGAACAGGCGTTTGAATCCTTGAACAGGCCTTTGCCAGCGTCGCCGGATGAGGGCTTGGCCGAGGTCTGTACCCAGGTTCTGCCGATCTGGTGCCGCCAGATCGACGCGGCCCGCAGCCTCAGCGAAGAGTCGATTCTCAAACTCAGCAATCGTTTCGCCACGCTGTCCGGTGATATCAGTGCTTCGGTTTCCAAGGGCGCCGGGCAGAGTTCCGGGACCAGGTTGGTGGAGATCCTTGAGGTCGGTCAGCGTGACCTGGACGCGATCATGGTCGAGTTGCGCGGCGCTCTCCTGCGCAAGGAGTCGGAACTCAAGGAGGTCCTGCTGCTGTCCGAGTTCACCTCACAGTTGCAGGAAATGGCCAAGTTTGTCGGTGATATCGCCCGGCAGACCAATCTGCTGGCGCTTAACGCGGCGATCGAAGCGGCCCGTGCCGGTGACGCTGGCCGCGGTTTTGCGGTGGTGGCGGACGAAGTGCGCAAGCTGTCGAGCCTGTCCGGTGATACCGGTCTGAAAATCAGCGAGACAGTGAGCACGGTCAATGCGGCGATCGCTCGTACGGTTGAACTGTCCCGGCATCAGGCGCAGCAGGATTCGCAGACCCTGGCCCATTCGGAACAACTGGTGTCCCAGGTGATCGAGCATTTTCGGCACAACGCCCAGGCCATCGTCGACACCAGCAGCGGCCTGCAGCAGCAGAGTGAAAATGTCGCGAGCGAGATCGCCGGGGTGCTGGTCGCCCTGCAGTTTCAGGATCGGGTCAGCCAGATGCTGAGCCTGGTCAACAACGACCTCGGCAAGCTGCGTGACCAGGTCAGCGAACGTCAACAACTCAGCGAGGCCGGTGCCACGCCGCCACCTATTGCCGCCCATGCCTGGCTCGAACAACTGGCCAGCACCTACACCATGCCCGAGCAACACGCGATTCATCACGGCAAACCCTTGGCCGGCAGTGCTTCATCCGACATCACCTTTTTCTAGGGAGTACCCCCCATGAGCAAAACCATTTTGATCGTCGATGACTCTGCCTCCATTCGCCAGGTGGTCAGCATCACCCTGAAAGGCGCTGGTTACGAAGTGATCGAGGGCTGCGATGGCAGAGATGCCCTGAGCAAGCTCGACGGTCGCAAGATTCATCTGATCGTCAGCGACCTGAATATGCCGAACATGGACGGCCTCAGCTTCATCAAGGCCGCCAAGCAACTGCCGGCCTACAAGTTCACACCGGTGATCATGCTTACCACCGAAGCGGCCGAGTCGATGAAACAGCAGGGCCAGGCCATCGGCGCGAAGGCCTGGATGGTCAAGCCCTTCCAGCCGGCCCAGATGCTCAGTGCCGTGTCCAAATTGATCATGTCGTAGCCGTCCAGGGCCCCCTGGAAAGGAGATTGTCATGCCACACACCGTGCCTTGCCTGCGTCGGATCCTGGTCCTTGAGGGACCGCTGACCATCTACACCGCGACCGAGCGCCGGGACCTGCTGCTGGAGCTGTTTCCCCTTGCCGAAGAGGTGGAAATGGACCTGGGCAGTGTCGACGAACTGGACACCGCCGGGCTGCAATTGCTGGTGCTGGCCAAGCAGGAGTCGATCCGCCAGGGTCGCACCCTGATCCTGAGCAATCACAGCGCAGCGGTACTCCAGGCCTTCGATTTGAGCGGATTGCATCGCTATTTCGATGAGGCGGGTACAACTGCCGCCCAGAGGGGCTGACGTCATGAGCACGCCGATGAACCTGGACGATGTGCTGCAAACCTTTATTGCCGAAAGCCAGGAGCTGCTGTTGCTGATGGAGGACGCACTGCTGCGGATCGAGCAGGTCCCCGATGACGTCGACACGATTAACGCGCTGTTTCGCGTGGCCCACACCATCAAGGGGTCCGCCGGTCTGTTCGGCCTGACCCCTATCGTCGCCTTCACCCATGTGGCGGAAAGCGTGCTGGACCGGGTGCGCGGTAATGAACTGCGGGTGGACGAGGCACTCAGTGCGTTGTTCCTGCAGGTTCGTGACCATCTGGGCGAACTGATCGAGCTGCTGGCCCGCCATGGCGATCTGCAAGGTATGACCGCCGATCACGAACGGCAGGGCAGTGCCCTGGTGGCGCTGCTCAATGGTTATCTGGAGCCGTCTCTTGAGTCGGAACAAGGGGCGGTCATGGTCATACCCGCGAGCGATTCGACGGGAGGCTTGCGTCATTGGCACTTGTCACTGCGTTTCGGCAGCGATGTGCTGCGCAATGGCATGGATCCCTTGTCCTTTCTGCGCTACCTCAAGAGCTTCGGGCAGATCACCCAGGTTGTCTGCATGACCGAGGGCCTGCCGGAGGTGGCGGCGATGGACCCTGAGAGTTGCTACCTGGGTTTCGAACTGGGGTTTGTCAGTGAAGCCGATCAGGCGACCATCGAAAGCGCTTTCGAGTTCGTTCGCGAAGACAGCCAGATCTGCGTGCTGCCGCCGGAGCGCCAACCGGCGGATTTCCAGGCGCTGATCGAGCGTCTGGGCAGCGATCCGCAGGCTTTGCTGGAGGTGTTCATCGTTTGTGGTTCGCTGACCCGCGAAGACTGGCAGGCGGCGACTCAGGTGCCGTCCGCGACGTTCATGGCAGCCCCCGAGGTCGTGCCGGACCAGCCTCTGCCTCAAGGCGACGGTCTGTCCAGAAGCAAGCCGACCAGGGAGACACGTTCGGTCGAGGGCAACCTGATTCGCGTCGATGCCGGCAAGCTGGACCAGTTGATCAACCTGGTGGGCGAACTGATCATCGCCGGTGCCGGTGCCAATCTGGTGGCGGCGCGCACGGGCATCGGCGAGATGATCGAGGCCGCCAGTTCACTCTCGCGTCTTGTCGAGGAAGTGCGCGACAGCGCCCTGACCCTGCGCATGGTGCAGATCGGTGCCACCTTCAACCGCTTCCAGCGGGTGGTTCGTGATGTCTCCAAGGAGCTGGGCAAAGACATCGTCCTTGAGGTCAATGGGGCGGAAACCGAACTGGACAAGACCGTGGTCGAGCGCATTGGCGACCCCTTGACCCACCTGGTGCGCAACGCCATGGATCACGGCATCGAAGCCGTGCAACTGCGCCGTGACCGGGGCAAGCCTGCCCAGGGCAGCGTTCGACTCAACGCCTATCACGAGGCCAGCAGCATCGTCATCGAAGTCTGCGACGACGGCGGCGGCCTGAACAAGCAACGGATCCTGAACAAGGCCCGGGAGCGGGGGCTGCTGGCCGAAGGGCAGGTGCTGGCGGACAAGGACATTCTCAATCTGATTTTCGAGCCCGGCTTCTCCACCGCCGAACAGGTCAGCAGCCTGTCCGGGCGGGGCGTGGGCATGGACGTGGTGAAGCGCAACATCACGGCGCTGCGGGGCAGCGTCAACCTGGAAAGCGAGGAGGGTGTCGGCACCACGGTGCGTATTCGCCTGCCGCTGACCCTGGCGATCATCGATGGTTTTCTCATCGGGGTTGGCAAGGCCTCTTATGTGGTGCCCCTGGACATGGTCGAGGAGTGCATCGAGCTCAACGCCGATGATTGCAACAATCAAGACTATCTGGACCTCCGGGGCTCGGTGTTGCCGGTCTTGCGTCTGCGGGACATGTTTGCCATCGACGAGCCGAACCCGGGCCGTGAAAACATCGTGGTGGTGCATTACGCCGGCGTTCGGGTAGGGCTGGTGGTTGATCAGTTGCTGGGAGAGTTCCAGACCGTGATCAAGCCGCTGGGCAAATTGTTCGGCACGGCCCATGGATTGGGAGGTTTCACGATCCTGGGGAGCGGCGCGGTGGCGCTGATCCTGGATATTCCCAACCTGCTCGGGCAGGTCGCCAGCCAGCAGAAACACGGCGCGACCCTCAGCCCTGAACTGACTCAATAGTCTTTCCCTTGGAGTACAGCCTCATGACCGTCAAAAAGAATATCTCGCTGTTGGTCGCCTCCGCCCTGCTGGGTATCCTGATCCTGGGCGGGGTCAGTCTCTATCTGATGGGCGGGGTCAGAACCATGGCCAGCTATGCCCAGGTCAATACGGTGCCGAGCATTGTCCTGCTGGACCAGGTGGCCGAGACCCTGGCCGATAGCCATGTTCATCAGTGGCAGAATCTTTCCACGCCGCTCGACAGTCGCTTGTCGTGGGTCGACAAGACCCAGGCGTCGGTGACCCAGGCGCTGGATCGTTATCAGAAGGAGTTGATCTCCGATGATCACGACGCAGCGTTGCTCAATAGCCTTCGAGCCCGCCTTGATGAGTACAACCGTGGCCTGGAGCGTTTTGATAGCTTGCTCAAAAATGGCGATCAAGCCGCCGTGCGCGGTCTGCTGCTCGACAGCCAGGCGGCACAAGACAAAGTTACCGCGGCCTTGAGCGATATGCGCCAGTACAACCTGGAACTGGGCAGCAAAGCGGCGTTGGCCGCGACCGGGACCGAGCAGACCGCGTTCTACATCGTTTGCCTGGTGGGTGGCGTGACCTTGTTGATCACTATCCTGTTGGGCTTTTTCCTGGCGCGTAACCTGTTGCGCTCCCTGGGCGGTGAGCCGGATGAAGTCCGGGCTCTGAGTGAACGCCTGGTCGCCGGTCAGTTGGAAGCCTTGGCCAGCGGTGGTGCCGTGAAGTCGGGCCTGCTGGGTTCCATGCAGCAACTGGGCGGTACCCTGAACCAACTGATCACAGAAATGAACCACATGTCCGCCGAGCACGATAAAGGCGATATCGAGGTGCATATCGAGGCTGGCCGCTTCGCCGGAAGCTACGGGCAGATGGCCCAAGGGATCAATGCGATGGTCAATGGCCATATCAGCGTGAAGAAACAGGCCATGGCCTGCATCAAGTCGATCAGCGAGGGCGACCTGGGGGCGCCATTGCAGGCCTTCCCTGGGAAGAAAGCCTTTATCAACGTCACCATCGAACATCTGCGCAGCACGATCATGACCTTGATCGAAGAGATGAACCGGATGTCGGACCAGCACGAGAAAGGTGACATCGATGTACAGATCGATGCGCAGAAATTCCAGGGTTCATACCGTCAGATCGCCCAGGGCATCAACGACATGGTCAACGGCCATATCAGCGTGAAGAAACAAGCCATGGCCTGTATCCGTGCGTTCGGTGAAGGCGATCTGTCGGCTCCCCTGGCTCGTTTCCCCGGCAAGAAATCCTTCATCAATGACAACATCGAACAGCTGCGCAGCAATATCCAGGCGCTGGTCGAAGACACCCGCCGGCTGAGCGAGGATGCCGTGGTCGGCAAGCTCGACACCCGCGCCGACAGCACGCGTCATCAAGGTGATTTCCGCCGCATCGTCGAGGGGATCAACAGCACACTGGACTCGATTGTCGCCCCCCTCAGCGAGGCGATGGAAGTCATGGCGGCGTTGTCCAGCGGCGACCTGACCCGCAGCGTCAAGGGACACTACCAGGGCAGCCTGCAAGATTTGAAAAACTCGGTCAACGAAACGGTGGGCAAGCTCTCGCAGATCATCGGTGAAGTACGCAGTTCCGCCGACTCGCTGTCCAGTGCTTCGGAAGAGATTTCCGCCACCGCGCAAAGCATCAGCCAGTCGGCGTCGATGCAGGCCGCGTCGGTCGAGGAAACCTCGGCGTCGCTGGAGCAGATGTCGGCATCGATTGCCCAGAACACCGAGAACGCCAAGGTCACCGACGGCATGGCGGGCAAGGCCACCAAGGAGGCCAGCGAAGGGGGGCAGGCGGTGAAAGACACGGTTTCGGCGATGAAAACCATTGCCGAGAAGATCGGTATCGTCGACTCGATTGCCTATCAGACCAACTTGCTGGCGCTCAACGCGGCGATCGAAGCGGCCCGTGCCGGTGAGCATGGCAAGGGCTTTGCGGTGGTGGCAGCGGAAGTCCGCAAGCTGGCGGAACGAAGCCAGATCGCGGCCCAGGAGATCGGCCAGGTGGCAAAAAACAGCGTCGCCCTGGCGGAGCGTGCAGGCAGCCTGTTGGATGAGATCGTGCCTTCGATCACCAAGACCTCCGACCTAGTCCAGGAAATTGCCGCCGCGTCCGAAGAGCAATCCATCGGCTCCGAACAGATCAACGGGGCGATGTCGCAGATGAGCCAGATTACCCAGCAGAATGCCTCGGCCTCCGAGGAACTGGCCGCCACGGCGGAGGAAATGAGCAGCCAGGCCGAGCAGTTGCAGGAACTGATGGGCTTTTTCACCCTGCAGGGCGGGGCGGCGGTCGCCCCCGCGCTGCGTGTGGCCCCTTCCAGCCAGCGGGGCATGCAAGACCGCGAGCATGCCCATGAGGGCGGCTTCATTCGCTTCGGGAGTTAAGTCATGAACACAGCCGCCAGCATCCTCGAACCGGAGGCGCAGAACCCGGGAGAGAGCGAGCCCTCACAGTTCCTGACGTTCACCTCGGCCAGGGAGGCCTACGCCATCGATACCTTGTGCGTGCGCGAGATCATCGAGTACGGCCAGGTCACCCAGGTACCGATGATGCCGGACTTTATCCGCGGGGTGATCAACCTGCGGGGTGCGGTGGTACCGGTGATTGATCTGCAGGCGCGTTTCAGCAGAGGCATCACGCGACCGGGCAGCCGTACCTGCATCGTGATCCTTGAGGTGTTGCAGGACGGCGACTCGCAGGTGCTGGGTATTGTCGTCGACTCGGTCAGCGAGGTGATCGAGATCGACCTGGCCGACATCAAGCCGGCCCCGGTGATCGGCAATCGGATCCGTGGAGATTTCATCCGCGGCATGGTCCGGGTCCGGGGGGAGTTCCTGACCTTGCTGCAGGTCGACCAGGTGCTCTGCGTCAGTGAGATCGCCGGTCAACTGCACTGAACGCTGTCGATCCGGCGCCGGGCAAGCGGGTGCCGCTGTCCAATCTTGATAAGGGACCGGCCGTTCAAGGGCGGTCCCCGGGAGTGAGCCATGTCTGAATCCATTTCGCCTTTGCGGCAACCACAGGACGCCGTGCCAACCCAGTACCTGACGTTCAGCCTGGGTCAGGAGATGTTTGCCGTCGGCACCTTGAGTGTCCGGGAGATCGTCGAATACGGCCCGATTACTGCGCTGCCACTGGCTCCGCCGAGCATTCGCGGAGTCACCAACCTGCGTGGCGCGGCGATTCCGGTGCTGGACCTGGGGCTGCGTTTCGGCGGCGGCCTGACGCAGCAGAGTGCCCGCACCTGCATCGTCATGTTGGAAACCCGCGGGGCGGACGGTTCCGGTCTGGTGGGCATCATTGTCGACGCGGTCAGCGAGGTGCTGGAGATCGCCCGGGATCAGATCGAGCCCGCGCCAGCCCTTAATGGACGCCTGAGCCCGGCCTTCATACTGGGTATTGGCAAGCTCAATGGCGGCTTCGTCCTGTTGCTGGACATCGAGCAGATTCTTGGCGCGGACGACTGGTCGGCTTTGCAGTCCCAGAGTGCCCTGACACAAGGACTGGCCTCATGAATGTGATTCTTTCAGACAATGAGTTCCAACAATTTCGCACGATGATCCGCGAGATCGCCGGCATCAGCATGTCCGACGCGAAGAAGCAGTTGATCAGCGGTCGCCTGGCCAAGCGCCTGCAGTATTTCAAGCTGACCAACTATGGCAGTTATTATCGCCTGCTGACCAAAGACAAGGTCGAACTGCAGATGGCCGTGGATCTGTTGACCACCAACGAAACCTATTTTTTCCGTGAGCCCAGGCACTTCGAATTCCTCAAGGACGTCATTCTCCCCGAATTGCGGGGTCATGCTCCGGTGCGGATCTGGAGTGGTGCCTGCTCCACTGGCGAGGAGCCTTACACCCTGGCCATGGTCCTGGCCGACAGCCTGGGGTCGCGGCCGTGGGCGATTCTCGCCTCGGATATCAGCACGCGTGTGCTCGACAAGGCCCGCACCGGGCGTTATCCGCTGGATGCCACCAAGGGCATCCCCGAAGCGCTGCTGAACAAGTACTGCCTCAGGGGCGTCGGCAGTAATTCCGGCATTTTCATGGTGGATCCGGCGTTGGCGTCGCGTATCGATTTCACCGCGCTCAACCTGAACACCTCGCTGCCCGCGGTGGGTCAGTTCGATGTGATTTTCCTGCGCAACGTGATGATCTATTTCGACAACCAGACCAAGTCCCAGGTGGTGCAGCGTCTGCTCAAGCACCTCAAGCCTGGTGGTTACTTCGTCATTAGCCATTCGGAGAGCCTGAATGGAATTACCGATGATGTGCAGTTGGTCAAACCATCCATCTACCGCAAGCCCGCGGCCTGATGCGCCCGAGGTGGTGGAGCACTTCCTGCAGCCCGGTGAAGTGGTGTTCGGTGGCCGGCAGTTACGGCTGCGTACCTTGTTGGGCTCCTGCGTGGCCCTGGTGCTGTGGCATCCGCAACGCTTGCTGGGGGGGATGTGTCATTACATGTTGCCTTTGCGACGCGGGCGGGATGCCGGTGACTTGAACGGGCGTTACGCGGCCGATGCGCTGGCGCTGCTGTTGACCTTCATTCGTCAAGCCGAGGCGCGGCCCGAAGAGTTCGTCATCAGCGTCTTTGGTGGTGGCGACATGTTTCCCAGTGTCCGACGCCACGACGGTGTAGGCATCGGCGAGCTGAATGTGAATGCCGCCCGGCGGTTGATCAAGGCTCATGGCCTGCGCTGCGAGGTGTATCACGTGGGTGGCCAGGGCTATCGCAGCCTGGTGTTCGATGTGGCCAACGGTCGCTTGCAACTCAACCATACGGACTCGGCCCCAGGTCAGGTCGGGCCCCCGAGGAGTCGTGCAAGATGACGGATATCAAGGTATTGATTGTCGACGACTCGGCGGTGGTGCGTCAGGTCTTGAGCGCGACCCTGGGCCAGGCCAGCGGGATCGAAGTCATCGGTGTTGCCGCTGATCCGCTGTTCGCCATGGAGAAGATGAGCAGGCAGTGGCCGGATGTGATCGTGCTGGATGTGGAGATGCCGCGCATGGACGGCATCACGTTCCTGAAAAAGCTGATGGCTGAACATCCGACACCGGTGGTGATCTGTTCGACCCTGACCGAGAAGGGCGCCAAGACCACCTTGCAGGCCCTGGCGGCGGGAGCGGTGAGTATTGTCACCAAGCCCCAGTCCAACCTGCGTCAGTTCCTGAACGACAGCACCGATGAGCTGATACATGCGGTCAAGGCCGCGGCCAAGGCCAATCTGAAGCGGGTCCTGGCTCCTGAGGTTCTGCCCAGGCTCACTGCCGACGCGATCCTGCCGGCGGGTAGCACAGCCATGGCACGCACGACCGAGAACATTGTCGCCCTGGGCACTTCCACTGGCGGTACCCAGGCCCTGGAGCAGGTGCTCCGAGTGTTGCCCCGGGTCTGCCCGGGCATTGTCATTGTCCAGCACATGCCGGAAAAATTTACCGCGGCCTTTGCCGAACGTCTCAACCAGGTCTGCGAGATCGAAGTCCGCGAGGCCCGCCACGGCGACCGGGTGATGCCGGGACGTGCATTGATCGCCCCAGGGGGCAGCCATATGTTGGTCAAGCGCAACGGCGCGCAGTATCAGGTGGATATCGTCGACGGTCCTCCCGTCAGTCGGCACCGGCCCTCGGTCGATGTGCTGTTCCGTTCGGTCGCTCGGGGCGCGGGCAGCAATGCCCTGGGAATCATCATGACCGGTATGGGCGATGATGGCGCCCGGGGTTTGAAGGAAATGCGCGATGCCGGCGCCAGGACCCTCGGGCAGGATGAACCGTCGTGTGTGGTTTATGGGATGCCGCGGGAGGCGCTCAAGCTGGGGGCGGTCGAGCGGGAGTTGCCGCTGGAGCAGATCGCCGGGGCGATCCTCGGCATCTGCGGGCACGTCCGCTGAGGGCCGCGGGGTCGGTTCAGACCAGCCCCTGGCTCAGGGCGTAACGCACCAGGTCGGTGCTGGTGGTGAAACACATCTTCTCCATCAACCGGGTCTTGTGGGTGCTTACGGTCTTGTTGCTGATCACCAGCTGTTCGGCAATCTGATTGACGCTCAGGCCCTGTGCCAGCATGCGCAGGATCTGGAATTCCCGTGTCGAAAGCGTTTGTGACGGGCTTTCAGGCGACAGGCCGCTGCTTTGCAGGGCGATCTGTTCCGCCAGTTCCGGGTCAAGGTAGCGGCCACCGCCGCTGACCTTGCGGATGGCGGCCAGCAGGGTCTCCGGATCGTGGTCCTTGGTCATGTAGCCCGAGGCCCCGGCGCGCAGTGCACGCTGGGCGATGTGGGCTTCGTTGTGCATGCTCAGGATCAGTATCGGCAGTTTGGGATAGTGGGCGTGGATACGTCCGATCAGATCCTCGCCGCTGCTTCCGGGCATGGTCATGTCGAGCAGCAACAGGTCGATCTCGGTGTGGCGCAGCAGGTCGAGGACCTGGGCACCGTTTTCCGCTTCGGCCACCACGCAAAAATCCTTGACCAGGGCGAACAGCTGCTTGAGGCCTTCGCGCATTATTCTGTGGTCGTCGGCTACCATCAATCGGATCATGATTCGTGGGTCCTTGAGTCGGGTACCTTCAGCTGTACGGTGGTGCCGCCGCCGATTTTGCTGGAAATATGGGTGGTGCCACCCAGGGTCAGGCCGCGTTCGCGCATGCCCAGCAGTCCGAGGGTTTTGCCGGAGAGCCCACGTTGCTCGAAACCCTTGCCGTTGTCGGTGATCTCCAGCGACCAGCCACTGGTGGTTTTTTCGAGGCTCACCGTGACTCGGGTCGCTTGGGCGTGGCGGGCAATGTTGGTCAGCGATTCCTGGGCGATCCGAAAGGCCGCGGTGGCAGCGGCATCCTCCAGTTGCATCGGTTGCCGGGGGAGTTGCAGGTCGCAGGCAATGCCCCATTGTTGCCTGAACGTGTCGGTCAGCCACTCCAGGGCGGCCACCAGCCCCATGTTGAGGATCGACGGACGCAGGCTGGTGGAGATGTTCCTCACCACCTGGACCGTCTGATCGATCAGTTGCAGCAGGCGCGTGACTTGCTCACTGAGCATCGGCACTTGTTCGCCGTACTGAAAGCGCAACAGCGAAGTGCCCATGCGGATTGCCGTCAGGTGCTGCCCCAATTCATCATGAATTTCCTGGGCAATCAGCTTGCGCTCCTCTTCCCGGGCACTTTCGCGGCTGGACATCAGTTGCCGGAGTTGATTGTTCAGCGCGGCCAGGCGTCGCTCGGCCACTCGTAGTTTGGAGATGTCACGGACCACGGCCAGTACGGTGCTGATGCGCCCCTGGACGTCCTGTTCCGGAACCAGACTGATGTGGTAGACCCGTTGCAGGCGTTGGCGACCGTTGAGCAGATACTCATACTCCATAGGCTGGCCGCTTTCCACCGCTTCGATCAGCGTGTCCTGGAGCAGTTGGCTTTGCAGGTTGCGTGGCAGTATTTGCAGCAGGCGTTTGTGCAGTAATCCGGCCTTTGGTCGGTCAAGCCATCTTTCCAGCGCCGGGTTGATGAACAGCACTTTCCCCGACGGACTCAGGCGAGCGATACCGTCGGGGGAGTTTTCCACCAGGGTGCCGATTTCCTGTTGGCGGGCTCGTTCATTGCGCTGGATTTCCTTCAGGTCGGTGATATTTCGCGCAATGCATACCATGCGGTGCGGACGGCCGCTGGCATCGGCGATCGGCACCAGGTTGAAATGGATAATCAACGACCGTTCGTCACAGGGCAGGTGGGCATCGAGCTCGATGGGGGCACCGACGGCGATGCAGTGTTGGCAAATGGCGTCGACCACTTGCGCGGCCTCACTCGGCAACCAATGTTCCAGGGGTTGCCCTATGAGGTCCCCATGGCTTCTGGCGAGCATCTGGCAGAGTATCGGATTGGCCTCCAGGCAACTGAGCCGCTGGTTGGCATCGATGGACAGCAGGCAGAGCATGTCCTGGGTGTGATCGAAGACTTCGCGATAACGGCGTTCGCTTTGCGCAAGGTTGTCCAGGGCCGAACAGCGCTCCCAGGCAATGGAACCTATGTGGCTGGCCATCTGCGCGTACTTGCGCTCTTGTTCAGGGAGGGGATGTTCGCCGTTGGTAAACAGCAGGATGACCCCAAGTGTCTGGCCCGCGCTGTTGACTACCGGTTCCAGCCAGCAGCCCCGATATCCGGCCAGCAGGGCCGGCGCGCTGAAACTCAGGTGCGTGGCGTCGGCCCTCAGGTCATCGATCAGCCGGCGTTGCTCAAAGAATCCCGGGAAACGGTTCAGGTCGGCGACCAGGCAGGCCTGGAGCGACTGCGGGACCACGGCTGGCGGGGCCAGGTTGTCGCCGTCTGGCTCTGTCTTGAAGGCGATTGCATTGCGAAAGTCAGGCGCCAGTACTTCCAGGTAGGTACTCAACAGTGGCAGCACGGTACGCAACGCACCGTCGGTGATCATCACCTGGAAAATCGCCGATCGGGCATTCTCCGCACGTTCCTGTTGCCGCAAGGAGCTCACATTCTGGGCCATGACCAGGATCCCGGAGATCTCTGCGTTTTCATCATGCTCCGTCGTCAGGTTGCACAGGAATGCCACGGAGTGCCCGGAGTAGGGATCCTTGCTTTCCAGCAGCCGGGTGGCCGGGATGCCGGTGGACAGGGTGTGTTGCAGATGTGCGCGGAATTCCTCGTCGATCGGTTGCGTGTGGGAGCCTTGTGACGCTGTGCGTTCGATGCCGGGAACATCGGGAAAGCCCCGGGTGCGTTCGAACTCGGGGTTGACGTAGATGCGTTGTCCAAGCCGGTTGTAGCGCAGGATGATATTGGGCGAGTTTTGCGCCAGGGAGCGGTACTTCTGTTCGTTGCTCAACAGGGCCTGGCGCAAGGCCAGGTGTTCGCTGATGTCCTCGAGTTGGGACACGAAGTAAAGGGCTTCGCCTTTCTGGTTACGGGCTACGCCGATGGTCAAGCGCGCCCACAGCGCGCTGCCGTCCTTGCGCAGGTAACGTTTTTCAAAAGTGACGCTTGAACACTGGCCCTGGATCAGCCTGGGTATTTCGTCCCGGCCAGCCTGAAGGTCGTCCGGGTGGGTCAGTTGCTGGAACGAGGTACCGCGCAGCTCTTCTTCGGTGTAGCCGAGCATCCGGCAGAGCATCGGGTTCGCGGCAATCCATTCGCCGCTCAGGCGTAGCAAGGCCAGGCCGGTGCCGGCGGAATCGAAGGCGAGGCGATAGTCTTGCTCGGCGGGGCCCAGCGGTAATCCTTCGGTTTTGTCAGGGCCTTGCGTGGGAGCGAGCTCTGCAGTAACGGCTGAGTCCATTCGCCTTTCTCCCGGTTATTTTGCCTGGAGCATAGCGCAAGCGCCCAGCGGTATGCACACCTGTTCGGTCTGGGGCGTGAGGTCGTTGATCCGTATCGGCAAGCAGGCCGATTGCGTCATGGCCCCCTTGCCGACGGAAGGACGTTTGGCCGCTTAGACAAACGTCTAAGGTATGAGCAGGGTGATGTCAATGTGATGCTATGTTGTTGGCTCCACGCCGTCGAATATCTCGATGAAGGCCGCCCCGTTTTGGAGGATCAGCCCGCGCAGGTGGACCTGGTGTGCTTTTGTCGGTATCGGCAGCACCCGTTCCGACGGGACACTGGCCATGGGAGTGACGGATTTATGTTTTCCAAAGTCAATACTGAAAGTGAAATCGTCATTATCGATGATGTTTCGCTCAACCACCGGTTGTTGGAATCGTGTTTGCGGGCCTATGGGCTTCGCAACATCAGAACGTTTTCCGACTCCGCCGAAGGGCTGACCTGGCTCCAGTCCAACCCCTGGGACTTGTTGTTGCTGGACCTGTATATGCCGGCGCCCGATGGTTTCGAGATTCTTGATCGCCTCAAACAGCGCAGCCGGACCGAATCGCCGATCATTATCGTGACGGCCCTGAACGATCCGCAAAACCGGCGCAAAGGCTTGGAGATGGGCGCCAACGACTTCGTCTGCAAACCCATCGATCTGCCCGAGGTGCTGTTGCGAGTGCGCAGTTGCCTGGAGCTGGCCCAGGCCACCCGGTTGTTGCGCGAGGCCAATGTCGAACTGGAGCGCAAGGTCGAACGACGTACGGCCCAATTGGAGGCCAGCTACCAGGCGATCGCCAACAGTCTGGGTCGTGCTGCCAGTTATCGGGGCAACGATACGCTCAACCATGTCCGTCGCATCGGCGATTGCGCAGCCCTGTTGGCCAAGGCGGTCGGTATGTCCAGGCAATGGTGCGAGCTGATCCGTCTGGCGGCACCGATGCATGATGTCGGGAATATCGGCATAGAAGACGCGATATTGCGCAAGCCCGGGGTGCTGACGGCGCGGGAACGGGAAATCATGCAGGACCATCCGCGCATCGGTTATGAAGTCCTGCGCGACAACAACGGTTCCCCGGTCACCGACCTGGCGGCGGAGATTGCCCTGGCGCATCACGAGCGGTGGGATGGCACCGGTTATCCCAACCGGTTGCAAGGCGAGGCGATTCCTTTGTCAGCCCGGATCACGGCGATCTGTGATGTCTATGAAGCGCTCAGAATGCCACGTCCCTACAGGGAGGCGTGGAGCGCCGAGCGCTCGCAGGAATATCTTTGTGAACAGGCCGGCCGGCACTTTGATCCGCAACTGGTGGATATTTTCTGCGGTCTGCTGGATGAGATCGAGGCTGAGCGACTACGCTCGCTCTAAAGAAAGTATAAAGAAAGTAATAGCGACGCCGACAATAATATTGACCCTTATTGGCTTTGGGTCGGCTACCTGAAAGGGACGAGCGCTGCACGCCTTCACTGCGCAGACAGAGAGGCATTCCTATGATAATAAAGCTCCTGGCTACCCTGCGGACCCTCATGTCCGTGCCCCATGACAACCCCAAGCTGCTGCGGGCTCAGTACGTGGCCTTGTCGCGCCAGCTGCCGCTGATGTATCTGGTCTTGCTGCTCAATATGTGGGCGCTGGCCATCACTCACCTGACCACTGCCCCGTTGTGGCTGACATTCGTCATTCCGCTGGCCATGACGGTGATCTGTGTGGCGCGCGCCTGCATGTGGTTGCGTAGCGCCGGGCGCTTGCCGGCCGATGCGCAGATCCTCGCCTCACTGCGGCGAACCAACCAGTTGGTGCCCTTTATCGCGGGCGCCTTCACGTCCTGGTCCCTGGCCCTGTATCCCTACGGCGACGCCTATTCACAGTCACAAATCGCCTTTTTCATGGGCATTACGGTGATCGTCTGCATTTTCTGCATGATGCACCTGCGACCCGCGGCGCTGACCGCCACATTGGTGGTCAACGTCGCTTTCGTGGTCTTTTTCTCCTCTACCCACAACCCGGCCTTTATTGCCACGGCGGTGAATGTCCTGCTGGTGTCCCTGGCGATGCTGATCATCCTGCAGCATCACTACCATGACTTCACCCGGTTGGTGAATGTGCAGGCGCAGACCGAACAGCTGAGCAACGAGAACCTGCGACTGGCCAATCAGGACAGTCTGACCGGGCTGCCCAATCGGAGGCAGTTCTTCAGCACCCTGGAGAGCGCCATGCACCTGGCAATCACCAAGAAAAGGCGCCTCGCGGTAGGGATCCTCGATCTCGATGGATTCAAGCCGGTGAACGATCTCTACGGCCACAGCGTCGGTGACAAGATTCTGGTCATGGTCGGTCTGCGCTTGCGGCAATTGGCCGATGCAACGGTGCATGTGGCACGGTTGGGTGGGGATGAGTTTGCCCTGGTGCTCGAAGGCGATCTCAGTGACGAGGATTTGCAGGTGTTCGGCAAGACGGTGTGCGAGCGGTTGCACGTCGAGTTTCTGCTGGTCGATGTGCCGATCCAGATCGGCGCTACCCTGGGCATTGCCACATTTCCCGAGGGCGCGGCGAGTGCCATACAGCTTTTCGAATATGCCGACTATGCACTCTACCAGGGCAAGCGCCATAACCCGGGTTCGATGTGCCTGTTCTCGGCCAGCCATCGCGAGCAGTTGCACCGTGACGCCATCACCGAGCAGGCGCTGCGCAGGGCGGTGCTGGACAAGGAGTTTTTCGTGCTGTTCCAGCCGATTCTCGATTGCCGCAGCCGTGAGACGGTTGCCTTCGAGGCTTTGGCCCGCTGGAACAGCCCGGAGTTGGGCCTGGTATCCCCGGCGCAGTTCATCCCCATTGCCGAGCGCATCGGCCTGATCAATCGCCTCACGCTGCCGTTGTTGCGGCAGGCGCTGGGTATGGCGCGGTTCTGGCCTGAAGGCATACGGCTTTCATTCAATCTGTCGGTCCACGACTGCGGTTCCCACGACAATGTGCAGTCGATCATCGACGTGATCACGGTCAGTGGCTTCAATCCGGCGTATCTGGATCTGGAAATCACCGAAACCGTCGTCATGCAGGATATCCCTCAGGTGCAATCGGCGATCGGACGGTTTCGTCAATTGGGCTGCGGTATCTCGCTGGATGATTTCGGCACGGGGTATTCAAGCCTGAGCCAGCTGCATGCCCTGGCGCTGACGAAACTCAAGATCGATCGCAGCTTCGTTGCCGATATTCACATCAAGCCCGCGAGCTACAAGATCGTCAAGTCGCTGCTGGCCTTGAGCCTCGACATGGAATTGGAATGCGTGGTCGAGGGGATCGAGACCCAGGAGGAGCTCCAGGCTCTGTGCAGCCTGGGGTGCATGCAGGTGCAGGGGTTTCTTTTCAGCCGTCCGGTGGCTTTCGCCGACACCCTGGACTGGTTGGCGCAGGCTGAGGTGCGGCGGCAATGGGCGGCCGGACAGGTGCTGGATTCAGCATGAGCGGATCTTCGACGGCGTATTGTCACGTGCCCACGGGCGTCTGTTCAGGGCTGGTCCACAGACCTTTCTTCGGCAGGCGCGGAGCCTGCTATCCGAGCCGCCAGGCGAGCTTTGGCGGCTTGTTGGGCGGTGACAATCGCCTTGGCATCTTCACGTTCGAGGAAGCGCGCCATCGACTCGTCGCGCTGGGCTTGCATGCGTGCAGTCACCCGCGAACTACCGCCTTCGGCGAATGCCGAGACCGGGACGCTCAACAAGGTGACGCTCAACAATGCGCTGAGGAGCTTCATGGGAACTCTGCATGAGTGATGGGGAGTATGAACAGGGTAGTGGCCGCGCAGCGCTCGTGGTCTGAGCGCTGATGGATCGGCCTGCTCCCTGCGATCTGAATTATATGACAGGTTACTGCCAGTTTTCGAAGGGTCAATGCGTCAGCGTAGCACCCTCAGCGTAACCAGATCTCACTGACTGAGTGGTCAGACGCCTTGCGCAACACCAGGTCGGCGCGTTCGCGGGTCGGCAGGATATTTTCCAGCAGATTGACGCGGTTGATGTCCCGCCAGATCTGGCGCGCGGCTTCGGGGGCTTCCTCGGGCGTCAGGTCGGCCAGTTTGCGGAAATAGGCACCGCGGGCGCGGAACGAGGTCTTCTGCAGCATCAGGAACCGCGCCACGTACCAGTGCTCGATATCTTGTTCATCGGCATCCAGGTACACCGAGAAATCGAAGAAGTCGGAGACGATGGTCGAGGGTTTCAGCCCGTCGACGCCATCGGTTTGCAGCACGTTGAGGCCTTCGAAGATCAGGATGTCCGGCTGGTCGATCACCTGGAACTGGTCGGGCACGATGTCGTAGCTGACATGGGAGTAGATCGGCGCCTCGATATTGTGCTCGCCGGCTTTCACCGCTGCCAGGAACTTGACCATGTGCTTGCGATCGTAGCTTTCTGGAAAACCCTTGCGGTGCATGATGCCATCGGCCACCAGCTTGCTGTTGGGGTAGAGGAAGCCGTCGGTGGTGACCAGGGCGACGTTGGGGTGATCCGGCCAGCGCGCCATCACCGCCTGCAGCACGCGGGCAAAGGTGCTCTTGCCGACCGCGACGCTGCCGGCGATGGCAATGATGTAAGGACCACGGTGGGTCGGGCGGCTGAGAAAGGTATCGCGGATGCCTGTCAGTTGGCGGGCGGCGCCAATGTGCAGGTTGATCAGCCGCGACAGGGGCAGATAGACATCGGCGACATCTTCCAGGGAGACGTCTTCGTTCACGCCGCGTAATGCCGACAGGTCTTCTTCCGAGAGGGTCAACGGCGTGCTGGCACGCAGTTCCGCCCACTCGTTGCGGGTCATTACGAGGTACTCATCGGATCTCATCGGTTGCCATCCAGGCCTCTTCAATGGGCGGATTATCCAACGCTTTGCCCCCACTTGTCCGAAGATCAGAATAATCTTTTGAATTCATTGGATATTCTGTAGCCTTGCGACGCTGCAAAGCAGTCCATGCCTGATGGATTCACTCTCCCGGTCCATACGTTGCACCTAATATCCCGTCTCGGAAAGGGGCGGGGGCCGGGGTATACTCGACTTTCGCGCTCTCGCGCTTGCAGGTCTTGCGAACATGACGCAGATTTCCGAACGCCTTCTGGTTCAAGCCCACCTTGATGCCAAGCAACCCAAACCCCTGAGTGCCGCCGAAGAGGCGCAGTTGCGGGCCGATATCGCCGCCGAGCTCAAGGCCCGGGATGCGGTGCTGGTGGCCCACTTCTATTGCGATCCGGTGATCCAGGCGCTGGCCGAGGAGACCGGCGGCTGTGTCTCCGACTCCCTGGAAATGGCCCGTTTCTGCGCCGCCCATCCGGCCAAGACCGTGCTGGTGGCCGGTGTACGCTTCATGGGCGAAACCGCCAAGATCCTCACCCCGGAAAAACGCATCCTGATGCCGACCCTGGAAGCGACCTGCTCGCTGGACCTGGGATGCCCGGTGGACGAGTTTTCCGCATTCTGCGACCAGCATCCCGAGCGCACGGTGGTGGTCTATGCCAACACCTCGGCGGCGGTGAAGGCACGGGCCGACTGGGTAGTGACCTCCAGTTGCGCGCTGGAGATCGTCGAAAGCCTGATGGACAACGGCGAAACCATCATCTGGGCGCCGGACAAGCACCTGGGGCGTTATATCCAGAAGGAAACCGGCGCCGATATGTTGCTCTGGGACGGCGCCTGCATCGTTCACGAGGAGTTCAAGTCCAAGCAGTTGGAGGACATGAAGGCGCTGTATCCCGAGGCGGCGATCCTGGTGCACCCCGAATCGCCGGAGTCGGTGATCGAACTGGCCGATGCGGTGGGTTCCACCAGCCAGTTGATCGCGGCGGCGCAGCGTCTGCCGAACAAGACCTTTATCGTGGCCACCGACCGCGGCATTTTCTACAAAATGCAGCAGTTGTGCCCGGACAAGGTCTTTATCGAGGCGCCGACCGCCGGTAATGGCGCGGCGTGCCGCAGTTGCGCGCATTGCCCGTGGATGGCGATGAATACCCTGGAGCGCACCTTGCAGTGCCTGCGCGAGGGCAGCAATGAGATCTTCGTCGACCCGGCGGTGATTCCCCGCGCGGTTCGCCCGCTCAAGCGCATGCTGGATTTCACCCAGGCGGCGCGGATGAAACTGGCGGGGAATGCCTGAGAGGCATTTGGCGACGGCTCACCCCTGTAGGAGCGAGCTTGCTCGCGATGGACGTCAACGATAACGCAGGGCACCTGATACCCCGCAGTGCCTGGGTTACCATCGCGAGCAAGCTCGCTCCTACAGGGGGCGGATGTTGTCAGCCGCCCATCAAGTCCTTGACCATGCGCTCCTGATCAATCAACTCCTTCTGGCGCGCATCAATGCGTGAAGCCAGTTGGAAGTTCGGCGCGCGGCGCTTGGCGAAGTCAAGCTGCTGGATCGCCTGCTTGAAGTCGCCGACCAAGGCAAAATACTCGGCTCGCGCCTGGTGCAGGCCGATGATATTGCCGGACTGTCCACGGGTTTCGGCGAGCTGATACCAGACATCCGGATCGTCCTGGCGAGTCTTCAACAGGTCGTCCAGGCCCTTTTCCGCCTCGGCCGGACGATTCTGCTTGATCAGCAGGTCGATGCGTTCCTGCTTCAGCGGGTAGCTGGCAGGATATTGCAGCAGCATCTTGTCGGTCCGTTGCAGTGCTTCGGGGAACCGGCTGGCCGCCGTGTCCAGGTCGATCTGGGCCAGGTTGTAGGTGATGTCGTTGGGTGATTTGTCCAGCAGCGGCTTGAGGGTCGCCCGGGCCTCGTTCAACTGCGTACCTTTGATCTGTGCGATAGCCAGGCCATAACGCGCCACGTCGGACTTGGGGTTCTCGTCCAGTTGCGCACGGAAGCGCTTGGCCGCCAACCCTGGCGAGTCTTCATAGGACAGTATCACCCGCGCTCGAATCAACTGATAACGCAGGCTGTCCTCGATACCGCCGGGCTTGGACTGCTCGGCGCGGTTGCGGGTGTCGGCGATCCGTGACTCGGTGACCGGGTGAGTCAGCAGGAATTCCGGTGGCTTGGCGTCGAAGCGGTAGATGCGCATCAGGCGCTCGAACATGGTCGGCATCGAGCGTGGGTCGTAACCGGCTTTTTCCAGGGTGAGGATGCCGATACGGTCGGCTTCCTGCTCATTCTGACGGGAGAAGCGCTGTTTCTCCTGGAACGCCGCGGCCTGGGTGCCGGCAATAGTGGCAATACCGGCATCACCGCCGCCCGCCGCCGCGATCACGATCCCGGTCAGCAGTGCCGCCATCATCGGCAGTTGCATGCGTTGCTGGGCTTCCACGCCCCGGGCGAAGTGGCGTTGTGACAAGTGCGCCAGTTCGTGGGCCAGTACCGCGGCGTATTCGCCCTCGGTCTGGGCGTTGAGGAACAGGCCACCGTTGATCCCGACAATCCCGCCGGGCGCGGCGAAGGCGTTGAGTTGGTTGCTGTCGATCAGGATGAACACCAGGCGACGGTCCTGGACCTGGCTGCTTTCCGCCAGTTTGTAGACGGTGGTCTCGACGTAATCCTTGAGCTGCGGGTCATTGAGTTGCTTGACCTCGCTGCGCAGCAGGCTCAGCCAGGCACGGCCCAGCTGGAATTCCTGTTGCGGGGAGACAATGGCGGAACTGGCGTCGCCGAGTGACGGCAGGTCGTCGGCGAAGCCTGGAGAGGCGAGCAGGCAAGCGAGCGTCAACAGGGTGGGGCGCAGAAAGGTCATGCACAGGGCTCTGAGTCGGCAAAGTCCTTACTGTAGCCGGACACTGCGCCTGCGACCAGAGCTGCTTCCACTTGGGGTATCCTAGGCGCTTCGAACCGACCATCCGGCAGCGCGCCAGGAGTGAAGCAATGACCGAAGTTGTAGAGCACGACGCCGAGCTGGACGCCAGTGGCCTGAACTGCCCGCTGCCGTTGCTCAAGGCCAAGCTGGAACTCAATCGCCTGGCCAGTGGCGCGGTGCTCAAGGTCATTGCCACCGACGCCGGATCGCAGCGCGATTTTCGGACTTTCGCCAGGCTTGCCGGACATATCCTGATTCATGAAGAGGAAGCGTCCGGCGTTTATCGTTACTGGTTGCGCAAGGCCTGACGCAGCGCGTCGGCTCAGGCCTTGTTCAGCGCCTGGGCTGCCGCCAGTACCGCGTCGACGTGGCCCGGAACCTTCACGCCGCGCCATTCCTGACGCAACACACCGTTTGCATCGATCAGGAAAGTGCTGCGGTCCACGCCCAGGTATTCCTTGCCGTAGAGCTTCTTCAACTTGATCACGTCGAACAGCTGGCAGACGGCTTCGTCCTTGTCGCTGATCAGTTCGAAGGGGAATTCCTGCTTGCCCTTGAAGTTCTCGTGGGACTTCAGGCTGTCGCGGGATACGCCGAAGACTTCGGTGTTGGCGGCCTGGAAGGCGCCGTACTGGTCACGAAAGCCCTGGCCCTCGGTGGTGCAACCCGGGGTGCTGTCCTTGGGGTAGAAATAGATCACCACCTGCTTGCCCTTGAGGTCGGCGAGGCTGACGGTCTGCCCGCTGGTGGCCTGGGCCTGGAAATCGGCGACGGGTTGATCGATAACGACGGCCATGGGGGTTTCCTTACATTGGGTTCTGTGGGCGCCACGGTTCGATCAGGGCGTCGAGGTTCATCGCGTCGGCGAAGTCCAGGAACTGATCGCGCAACCAACTGATCTGCACGCCGGCAGGCAGGGTCACGGTAAAGGTGGCGTTGAGCATGGTGCCGCCGGTCTGGGGCGCCAGGTAGGTGTCGCAGGTCAGGTTTTCCAGCTCGACGTTGTGGTCCATGAAGAACTGGCACAGCTCGTTGATGATGTCCGAGCGGTAGGCCGAGCTGACATAAGCGACGTACGGCAGTGCCTGGGGACGGCTTTCCAGGGCGCCGCTGCGCACTACGCTGACAATGAAGGCGTGCTTCTTCGCCAGGTTCGGCAGGCCGGCTTCCAGGCGCGCCAGGGCGTCCCAACTGCCGGAAATCTGCAGGACCAGCGCGCTGTACTCGCCATGGCGGGTCAGGCGTGAGGTTACGACGGCGCAGCGATTTTCATGGCTGGCGCGGCACAGGACGTTGGTCAGCTCCATGGGGTTGGCGCCGAGGGCACTGATAACAAGGAATTGTTCGCGGACTGTGGGGGTGGACATGCAGCATTCCTAAAGCGATGAGCGGTCAGTACCTTGGGGGCGGTCAGGGGCTGGGTTCGGGGATCCGGATGCGGGTGGCGAGGCCTGGAATCGAGCGCTGGTGCCGGTTGCCGTCTCGCAGGGGACGGGCGGCGGCCAGGCCGGAGCGGGCTTCGGGCAGCGAAAATGGAGACTGGAACCCGGCACTTGAGCGACTCAGTACCGATCAAAGTCTGAAGGGTAGCGAAAACCTGCGCTCAGGGGAATGCTCATAGACAGTACTTCGCTTGTACAAGCCTGATGGCGCCAGTACCATTACCGCTCTCTTTTTCCGGCAGGAGCGGTTGCATGATTGCGGGCAGTATGGTGGCACTGGTCACACCCATGGATGCACAGGGTCGTCTTGACTGGGACAGCCTGAGCAAACTGGTGGACTTCCACCTGCAAAACGGCACCAACGCCATTGTCGCGGTCGGCACCACAGGTGAGTCGGCCACTCTCGATGTGAACGAGCATATCGAAGTGATTCGTCGCGTGGTCGACCAGGTGGCAGGTCGTATCCCGGTGATTGCCGGTACGGGCGCCAACTCGACGCGTGAGGCGATCGAACTGACCACCAATGCGAAAACCGCCGGCGCCGACGCGTGCCTGCTGGTGACCCCTTATTACAACAAGCCGACCCAGGAAGGCCTGTACCAGCATTTCCGCACCATCGCCGAAGCTGTCGACATCCCGCAGATCCTCTACAACGTTCCAGGCCGTACTGCGTGTGACATGCAGGCCGAGACCGTGATTCGCCTGTCGAGCGTGCCGAACATCATCGGCATCAAGGAAGCCACCGGTGACCTGGCGCGAGCCAAGGCGATCCTGGCTGGCGTGAGCAGTGATTTCCTGGTGTATTCCGGTGATGACGCCACCGCGGTCGAGCTGATCCTGCTCGGCGGCAAGGGCAACATCTCGGTGACCGCCAACGTTGCACCCCGTGAAATGAGCGCGATGTGCGCCGCCGCCATGGCTGGCAAGGCCGATGAGGCCCGGGCGATTCACGAAAAACTGATGCCGCTGAACAAGACCCTGTTCATCGAATCCAACCCTATCCCCGTGAAATGGGCGCTGCATGAGATGGGCTTGATGCCGGACGGTATCCGTCTGCCGCTCACCTGGCTCAGTGCTGCCTGTCACGAACCGCTGCGGCAGGCCATGCGCCAGTCCGGCGTCCTGGTTTAATTGAGGAAATACCCCGCATGAAGCGATTGGCCGGACTTTCTGCACTTGCCTTGATTATCTCCAGCACCAGTGGCTGCGCCTGGCTGTGGGGCCCGGAAGGATATTTCCGCGACCGCGGCAGCGACTACCTGGACTCGAAACAGACGCCGGCGATGCAATTGCCGGCGGATGTCAGCACCAGCAAGCGTCTTGACCCGCTGCTGCCGATTCCACGCAACGTCGCCGACGACACCGCCAAGGGGCCGTTCGAAGTGCCACGTCCGCTGCCTTTGCAGGCTGCGGCCAGCGCCAGCGACTACAGCCTGCAGAAAAGCGGCGACACGCGTTGGGTAATGGCCCAGCACACCCCGGCCGAAGTCTGGCCAGTGGCGTTGCAGTTCTTCCAGGACAACGGTTTCCGGATCGACGCGCAACGCCCACAGACCGGTGAATTCACCACGGCCTGGCAGCGTTCCAGCGAGCTCTCGGCGGCCATGGGCAAGCGCCTGGCGGCGGGTGACAACGAAACCCGCGTGCGGGTTCGTATCGAGCCGGGCGTGCAGCGCAATACCAGTGAAGTCTACGTGGTCAGCGCCCAGCGCCCGGCTGGCAGCACCGCCAACGTCGATTTCACCCCGCATTCGGTCAACCTCGGCCTGGATTCGGCCCTGGTCGACGAAATGCTCTCGAGCATGAGCCGCAGCGCCGAGAAGGGCGGTTCGGTGTCCTTGCTGGCCGCGCGTGATTTCGATACCCCGAGCCGTGTCGCCCTGAGCCAGGACGGCAGCGGCAACCCGGTGCTCAACGTCGGTGAAGACCTCGACCGTGCCTGGTCGAGTGTCGGCCGTGCTCTGGAGCAGGGCGAGTGGCGTGTCGAAGACATCAACCGCAGCCTGGGTCTTTACTACATCAACCTGGCGGAAAAAGCCGAGAAGAAGAACGACGAGCCTGGTTTCTTCGCCCGTCTGTTCGGCAGCAAGCCGAGCAAGGAAGAGATCGAAACCCGTGCCGTGCGTTATCAGGTTCGCCTGAGCAAGGTCGGCGACAACGTCCAGGTCACCGTCGAGAAAGACATCAACACCGTGGCACCGGCCGATGTGGCCCGTCGGGTGTTGGGCGTGATTCAAGACAACCTGGGCTGATCCGGTGCGGTTTGCCGTTCTCGGCAGTGGTAGCCAAGGGAACGGCACGCTGATCGCCAGTGAAGACACGCTGATCCTGGTCGATTGTGGTTTCTCGCTACGGGAAACCGAGCGGCGTCTGGCGCGCCTTGGGGTGAGCCCGACGCAACTGAGCGCGATTCTGGTGACCCACGAACATGCCGACCACGTGCATGGCGTGGGTTTGCTGTCTCGGCGCTACAATCTACCGGTGTACCTGAGCCGTGGCACCTTGCGCGGCCTGCGCAAGCCTATCGAACCCGCGGGTTTCGTGGTGGGTGGCGAGACCTTGCGGATTGGCGGCTTGAGCATCGAAGTGGTGTCGGTGGCCCACGATGCCCTTGAGCCGACGCAATATGTGTTCAGTGACGGTCGGCGGCGTTTCGGCCTGCTGACCGACCTGGGTTCCTATTGTGGCAGGGTCATGGACAGCTACAGTGGTCTCGATGCCTTGATGATCGAGTCCAACCATTGCCGCGACCTGCTGGGTCGTGGGCATTACCCGGCCTTTCTCAAGCAGCGGGTCGGTGGTGAACTGGGACATTTGAACAACCACCAGGCCGCGAGCCTGGTGGCCGAGTTGGGCTGGCAAGACCTGCAACACCTGGTACTGGCTCACCTGAGCAGCAAGAACAACCTGCCGCGGCTGGCCCGGCAATGTTTTGTCGACACCCTTGGGTGCGACCCGGACTGGCTGCAATTGGCCGATCAAGATTCAGGGCTCGACTGGCGACATATCGCCTGGCCCAACAACTTAACAAGCGGAGCCCATCATGGAAAAACGTGAAGAACTCTACCGCGGCAAAGCCAAGTCGGTTTACAAGACCGACGACGCCGACCGTTTGATCCTGTTGTTTCGCAACGACACCTCGGCGTTCGACGGCAAGCGCATCGAACAGCTGGACCGCAAGGGCATGGTGAACAACAAGTTCAACGCCTTCATCATGCAGAAGCTCGAAGCGGCCGGTATCCCGACCCAGTTCGACAAACTGCTGGGCGACAACGAATGCCTGGTGAAGAAACTCGACATGATCCCGGTGGAATGCGTGGTGCGTAACTACGCGGCCGGCAGCCTGGTCAAGCGTCTGGGTGTGGAAGAGGGTTTGAAGCTCAACCCTTACACCTTCGAACTGTTCCTCAAGGACGACGCCAAGGGCGACCCGTTCATCAACGAATCCCACGTCGTGGCGTTCGGTTGGGGCACTGCCGAGCAATTGGCGAAGATGAAAGAGCTGTCGCTCAAGGTCAACGAAGTACTGAGCCAGCTGTTCGACGACGCTGGCCTGCTGCTGGTGGACTTCAAGCTGGAATTCGGCGTATTCCACGGCCAGATCGTCCTGGGCGACGAGTTCAGTCCGGACGGCTGCCGCCTGTGGGACAAGGAAACACGCAAGAAGATGGACAAGGACCGCTTCCGCCAGGGCCTCGGTGATGTCATCGAAGCCTACGAAGAAGTCGCCAAGCGTCTGGGCGTACCGCTGTAATCGACGCAAGCATCTGATAGCACGTAATTTTTTTGCAGTTGGGGCTTCGCTTCCGGCAAAAGTGTTGTTATGATGCGCGCCGTTGGAGAGATGCCAGAGTGGCCGAATGGGACGGATTCGAAATCCGTTGTACCTTCACCGGTACCTAGGGTTCGAATCCCTATCTCTCCGCCATTATTAAATACGACTAAGCCCCTGAAAAATTTGAAGTTTTCAGGGGCTTTTTCGTTTCCGACGATTAATTTAGGGCAATTTTAGGGCAGAAGCTGCGTGCCCTATACCGTTTTAGTCTGTTCTAAACCCAAGCACTTTTGAAACGATAGGGTGTGCGTCATAGTGCTGTTGATTCAATATTTGTCCGCGCAACCGTCCCTTCGTCGTCTAGACACGTCCCTTGTTGCGTTCCTACACTGAGGCGCAATCGAGGACCAGGGGTCACAGATGAACCGCAACGAATTGCGCAAGGCTGACATCAACCTGATGGTGGTCTTCGAAACACTGATGCTTGAACGCAATGTGACGCGGGTCGCGGAGAAGCTGTTTCTCGGCCAGCCGACCATCAGTTCGGCGCTCAATCGCCTGCGGGTGATGTTCAACGATCCGCTGTTTATCCGTGTCGGCCATCGCATGGAGCCCACCGCGCGGGCCGAGGAGATCATCCAGCACCTGTCACCGGCGCTGGATTCGCTGTCGAATGCCTTGAGCCTGACCCACGACTTCGACCCGGCCAGCAGCACCATGACCTTTCGCATCGGCCTGTCGGACGATGTCGAGTTCGGCTTGTTGCCGACGCTGCTGCGAGCCTTGCGCCAGGAAGCGCCGAATGTGGTGATCGTGGTCCAGCACGTCGACTACTGGCGTATTCCCGACCTGTTGGCCTCCGGCGACATTACCGTGGGCATCAGCCAGACCCGCGGTTTGCCGGCCAATGCCAAGCGCAAGCTGTTGCGCCATATCCAGCCGATGATCCTGCGCGCCGACGCCTCGACGGCGCCCTTGAGCCTCGATGAGTACTGCGCGCGGCCGCATGTCCTGGTGTCCCACACCGCCAATATCAGCAGTCTGGCCGATGAGTGGCTGGCGGAAATCGGCCGCAAGCGTCATGTGGTGCTCTCGGTGCCGCAATACAGCGCCTTGCCGGCCCTGCTCGCGGGCACCGATCTGGTCGCCAGCCTCCCGGATTACACGGCCAAGGCCATGGCAGCGTCAGGGTTGCTGTTTGACGAACCGCTACCGTTCAAAGTGCCGAACCTGGACCTGTCGATGGTCTGGCTCGGGATCGTCGATACCGATCCGGCCGAGCGTTGGCTGCGTTCACGGCTTGAGCATTTCATGAGTGATCGCCAGCCCCTGGTGCCTTGAGGGGGCCGGTCGCCCTGGCGGGTTGGCTCAGGTGGGTTGCACCACCAGTTCCACGCCCAGGGCGTCAACCAGCTTGAGCAGGGTGTCGTAGCGGGGTTTGGCTCCGGGAGCGAGGGCCTTGTAGAGACTCTCGCGACCCATGCCGGAGTCGCGGGCAACCCGTGTCATGCCACGAGCCTTGGCAACAGCCGCCAGTGCCGCGAGAAATACGTCGGGATTCTTGTCTTTCAGGGCCACGTTGAGCAGTTCGGCAATGGTTGCCTCGTCGCTCAGGTAATCACTGGCCTCAAAGGGTTTCAGCGTGGTCATGTTCGATCACCTCGTTCGATCTCGCTCAGGATCAGCCTGGCGTGTTTGATGTCGCGTTTTTGCGATGACTTGTCGCCCGCACACAACAGCAAAATCAGAATTTCACCCCGGCGAGCGAAATAAACGCGATAGCCAGGACCTGTATGAATACGCATTTCACTGACCCCGTCGGTGACCCTCTTGGTATCGCTCAGCGCGCCGAATTGCGCCGAGATCAGGCGGGAGAGGATGCGTGCCTTGGCGATGGGGTCTTTCAATCGCCGCAGCCAATCGTCAAACACCTCGGTAGTGACCAGGGTGTGTGTTGGTTTCGAGTGTAGTAGTTCGGATACGATTTTCAAAGTCTTTACGCCGTTTTTTTACCTTGACCCTTCTGTATTTGGTCCAGGAGCAGCCGGCGCGCCAATGCGCTATCGTTTCACGATCTTTCCCGAAGGCCGCGTGCTATATCTGTGTGCCTTCCTATTCCGCTGTTTTGGAGCCTGTAGATGCCTCACGTTTTCCTGGAATACACCCCCAACCTGACTGAATTCGACGCCGACAAGGCGTTGCTGCGTATCAACCATGCGTTGGTGGCATCCGGGCAGTTCGGCGCCGAGTTCGATATCAAGAGCCGGGCCATGGAACTGGGGGCGTTTCGCGTGGGGACAGCGCTGGGCGAGCGCGGCTTCGTGCATGTGAAGCTGGCGCTGTTGAGCGGGCGCTCGGCACAGATCAAGAAACAACTTTCCGAGAGCCTGCTGGCTGGATTGAAGGATCTTGGTGATTGGCCGGAAGGTATTGAAGTACAGCTTTCGGTGGAAGTGGTGGATCTGGATCGCGAGTCCTACGCCAAGGTTGCGATCTGATCAGGCGATAAAACCCATTGCGGGTGTGAGCCTGTGAAAAGGCCAGGGCTGCATTCAGCCCTGGCCTTGTCGTTTTATCAGAACGGTTTGGTTGGCAGGTACTTGCCATCCAGAGTGATGACCGCGCGCGAGCCGCCGTCCGGGTCATCGACCTTCTTGATATCCAGCTTGAAGTTGATGGCACTGATGATGCCGTCGCCGAACTGTTCGTGGACCAGGGCCTTCAAGGTGGTGCCGTAGACCTGGATCATTTCGTAGAAACGATAGATCGTCGGGTCGGTCGGGACGCCATTGCCAATGCTGCCGCGCAACGGCACGCTTTGCAGCAGGCGACTGGCGTCCTGGTCCAGGCCGAGTTTTTCACAGACCACGTTGGCGGCGCTGGCAGGAAGCGGGTGCTGGCCGAGCAGGGCGGCGGTGACGAAGGCCAGGCTCAGGCCGGTGCCGTCGGTCAGGTCCTGCCAGGACAGGTTCAGGCGCTGCTTGGCGTCGATGATGGTGTCGGCCAGGGCCAGGCGTGGAGCTTGTGCGAATTGGGACTGCAACATGGTGATTTCCTCGTTTTCGTCAGTAGGATTCAGATCAGGCAACTTGTGGCGGTTGTGTCGACAGCGCGCAGGCCTGCGGCTGTTCGGCAAGTGAGACAAAACGACCGGTACTGCCGTCGAGGGCCGCGATGGAGCCGCTCTCGATGTCGTACACCCAGCCATGCAGGTTCAGCCGACCTTGTTCCAGCGCCAGGGCGACCGACGGGTGAGTCTTCAGGTTAGCCAACTGGGCGATCACGTTTTCCCGCACCAGGGCATCCAGTCGCGCCTCGGCCGAGACATGGTTGCGGGCGGCGTTGATGACCTTGGCCGACTCGGCATGACGTAGCCAGTTGGCCACCGCCGGCAGGTGATCGAGGCATTTGCAGGTGGAGATCGCCGTCATCGCACCGCAATCGGAATGGCCGCAGATCACGATATCGCGCACCCCCAGTACCGCTACCGCGTACTCCACCGTGGCCGAGACGCCACCCGGCTCCGGGCCATAGGAGGGCACGATATTGCCGGCATTGCGGATCACGAACAGATCGCCGGGTTCCTGCTGGGTCAGCAGTTCCGGTACCACCCGGCTGTCCGAGCAGGTGACGAACAGGGTAGCGGGGCTCTGGGTGGTTGCCAGTTGCTTGAACAGGGCGCTGCGGGTTGGAAAGGCTTCGCGCTGGAACTTCAGGAATCCGTCGATGATGGCTTGCATGATGTGTCTCCTTGCGTGTGGCTGATGGGGCAAGGATGGAAGTTTTCAGGCATAGCGTCCAAGACCGGCTTATTATGAAAGCTATAAGTCTTGCCTATAGTTGAGTGCCCGATGCTGCTGCGTCATATCCGTTACCTGCTGGCCGTCGCCGACCACCGCAATTTCACCCGGGCCGCCGAGGCCCTGCATGTCTCCCAGCCGACCTTGTCCCAGCAGATCCGGCAACTCGAGGACAGCCTCGGGGCGGCGCTGTTCGACCGCTCGGGACGCAGCATCCGCCTGACCGATGCCGGCGAGGCCTATGTGCGTTTTGCCCGGTTGGCCCTGCAGGACCTGGAGGCGGGCAAGCGGGCGATGCACGATGTGCAGGACCTGAGTCGCGGCAGTCTGCGCCTGGCCATGACGCCGACCTTCACGGCGTACCTCATTGCGCCGCTGTTGCATCGCTTCCACAGTCTTTACCCGGGCATCACCCTGAGTGTCGAGGAAATGACCCAGGATCGCCTGGAGGCCGCGTTGGCCGAGGACCGGCTGGATATCGGCATTGCCTTTACCGGGATGCACCTGGCGGATATCCAGGGTGAAGCGCTGTTCAGCGAAACCTTGAGCCTGATGGTGGGTGCGGCTCATCCGCAGGCGATGGGCAAGACCCTCACTGCCGATGAGCTGGAGCGGCAGTCGCTGGTCCTGCTCAGCCAGGATTTCGCCACGCGCCAGCACATCGACCTGTATTGCCGTCAGCACGGTATCGTGCCGCGCATCGCCATCGAGGCCAACTCCATCAGTGCGATTGTCGAACTGGTCCGCCGTGGTCAGTTGGCGACGATCCTGCCCGCGGCCATTGCCCTCGAACAGCCGGGGCTGGTGGCGCTTGAGCTGACGCCAGCGCTGCCACAACGCACGGTGGCCCTGCTCAGTCGCCGGGGGGCCTGGCGCAGTGCGGCCTGCCAGGCGTTCGCGACGCTGGCGGGGCAGTGGCGCACAAGCACGGGATGATTGCCTGCTTTATGCTCAAGCTGTTCGACGACCTGGCCGGCACCGGGCTGCACATGCACGTCAGCTAATGACGGTCCGGTAATCTGTTGAACAATAAGGGCGGGAATTTTTCACGAAATATTGATGCGTGCCTGACTAAGGTTCGAAGCGTTGTCGAGCGAGTGTTTTGGGCTCCCGGCACCCCCTCAAACCGATCCCGTGTGTTCGACCCGCCCGGCACAGGTCCACCCCCGAGAGTTTGCAAGTCATGCCTGCGCAGCCACCCTCAACCGATGAGCTTGAACTTGCCCGCCAGCATGCACGCGAGCATGCCCGGGCTCGCCTGGAGAAGTCTCCCGACGGCCTGATCCGGCGCCTGGGGTTGGCGCGGGAAAAACAGTGGGTGCGCCAGGCGCTGAAGCTGGCCGGCGAGCCCGGCTTGGTCCTCGATCTGCCCAGCGGTACCGGACGTTTCTGGCCGGTGCTGGCCGAGCGCGGCAACCGGGTGATCCTTGCAGCCGACCCTTCGCAGGAAATACTGGATCAATGCGCGGTCCATCATCCCGTCGATCTGCTCCAACGGGTCAGGACCTTCCAAAGCTCGGTGTTTGCCATCGGCTTGCCTGAGAATGCGGTGGACTGCATTTTCTGTATGCCGTTGTTCCAGCATCTGGGCGACAGAGAGCACCGGCTGGTGATCCTGCGTGAGTTCCACCGGGTCAGCCGCGACACCGTGATCCTCTCGTTATGGATGGACGGCAAGGTCATGGCCTGGCATCGGCGGCGTCAGGCTCAGGCGTATGGCCAGGACTCGCAACGCGTGCTGTTCGGCAAGGCGCTGGTCGAAGGGGAATTCCGCGAAGCCGGCTTTGACATCATTGGTCACCGCGACTTCTTTCCGGGTTACGCCATGCGTCGCCTCTATGTGCTGCGCAAGAACAGTTGATCCTGGCGTGAACACTTCAAATCGCTAAGTAAGACTATTCTTTTCGTTCAGTCAGCTCTTTCGTCTCGGCACTTGCAGAGTGAGTGCTCGCAAACCCCGGTGGCGAGATATACTGCGTGCCATTCTTCAAGGGAGAGCCGTGTGGCCATCGATATTCACTGGATTCGCGACAACGATAGCCTCGGTCGGCATTGCGCCCAATGGCAACAGTTACCCTTTGTAGCCCTCGACACCGAATTCATGCGGGTCGACACCTTTTATCCGATTGCCGGACTGATCCAGATCGGTGACGGCGAGCGTGCCTACCTGATCGACCCCCTGACCATCGACCAGTGGCAGCCCCTGGCGGCGTTGCTCGAAGACCCGGCCGTGGTCAAGGTCGTGCACGCCTGCAGTGAAGACCTCGAAGTGCTGTTGCGCCTGACCGGCAGCCTGCCGGTGCCGCTGTTCGACACCCAGCTTGCCGCCGCCTACCTGAACCTCGGTTTTTCCATGGGCTATTCGCGCCTGGTGCAGGAAGTCCTGGGTATCGAGCTGCCCAAGGGTGAGACCCGTTCGGACTGGTTGCAGCGTCCGCTGTCGGAAACCCAGGTCAGCTACGCCGCCGAAGACGCCGTGCACCTGGCCGAGGTCTACACCCGCCTGCGCCCGAAGCTGTCGGACGACAAGTACGCCTGGGTCCTGGAAGACGGCGCGGAACTGGTGGCCAACCTGCGTCGCGAGGTCGACCCCTACGAGGTCTATCGCGAGGCGAAGCTGGCCTGGAAGCTGTCCCGTGCGCAATTGGTCGTGCTGCGCGAGCTGTGCGCCTGGCGCGAACGCGAAGCCCGCGCCCGCGATCTGCCGCGTAATCGGATCATCCGCGAGCACTCCTTGTGGCCTCTGGCCAAGAGCCAGCCGGACAACCTGGTGGCATTGGCCCGCATAGAGGACATGCACCCGCGTACCGTGCGCCAGGACGGCGAGTTCCTGCTGGAGCTGATCAAGCAGGCCGGCAGCGCGCCAATCGACCAATGGCCGCCGGCGGTGCCCGAGCCCTTGCCGATCGAAGCCTCGGCGCTGGTCAAGCGCCTGCGTGCCCTCGGTCAGGCCGAAGCTGAACGCCTGGGCGTTGCGCCGGAATTGATGCTGCGCAAGAAAACCCTGGAAGCGCTGATCAAGAGCGGCTTTCCCCATGGACCTTACCAATTGCCCGATTCGCTGCGTGGCTGGCGCCGCGAGTTGATGGGCCAGGCGCTGCTCGACAGCCTGGCCACTGCCGGAGAACAGCCTTGAAACGTATTTGCTCCATCTACAGAAGCCCGCGTCGGAACGAGATGTACCTCTACGTGCTCAAGAGCGATGCTCTGGAGCGCGTTCCGGAAAATCTGCTGCTGGCCTTCGGTAAACCGCATCATGCCTTCGACCTGGTCCTGACACCCGAGCGCACGCTGTCGCGCGAAGATATCCACCAGGTGCTGGAGAACCTCGAGAAGCAGGGCTATCACCTGCAGATGCCGCCGGCCGAAGACGAATACATCGAACATTTGCCCGAAGAGCTGTTGCGGCGCAATGATCCGATCTGACGGACATCTCTGAGTGCTCTGTCCGGAGTGCTCGACTCAAATGGACTGTATTTTCTGGCAGTGGCCGATGACGATGGAGCGAACTCCGTCGGCGGCTGCCTGCACTGTTTTTGAAAGGTTTGAACCATGCGCGTTCTGATTGCCGAACACGACCACGCCCTCTATGCCAGCTTGCTGCAGCAGATGGCCCCGGAACTTGAAGTCATGACCAGCAGCGATTCGGCCACGCTGTCGAGCATGGCGGCCGATTGCCCGGTCTGGCTGGGGCAGCCGGACCTGTTGGCAACCCTGTTGCGTCAGGGGCACGGCCCCCAGTGGTTGCAATCGACCTGGGCCGGTGTCACCCCGCTGCTGGCCGAGGGCCTGCCACGGGACTACCGACTGACTCGTGCGGTGGGGATTTTTGGCCAGGTGATGGCCGAGTATGTGCTGACCTATATGCTGGGGCATGAGCGTGAGGTCCTGGCCCGCCTGGTCAGTCAGGTCGAGCGCAAGTGGGACAACCGCATGGGCCAGAGCCTGGCGGGGCGCAAGGTGCTGATTGTCGGCGCCGGAGATATCGGCCAGAGCGTTGCGCAGTTCCTGCAACCCTTTGGTGTCGAGTTGTATGGTATTGCCAGTACCGCGCGGGAGCAGGCACCGTTTATCGAGGTGGCGGCGCTCGAAGCCCTGGGTGAGTGGGTTGGCAAGGTGGACTATGTGATCAACCTGTTGCCGAACACGCCCAATACCCATGATCTGTACGATGCGGCGTTGTTCAAGCGCTTCAAGCCTACCGGCCTGTTTATCAACGTCGGGCGCGGCGTGGCGGTGGTCGATGCGGACCTGGTGGAGGCTTTGAAGGAAGGGCATCTGGCGGGGGCAGTGATCGATGTCTGCCGGCAGGAGCCGTTACCGCAGCGTCATCCGTTCTGGACGGCCTGGGGGTTGTTGTTGACCGGGCACAGTTCGGCACCGACTTCGCCGGGGATGATGGTGCAGTTGTTTGTCGAAAACCTGCGGGCCTATCAGGCCGGGGAAGCGTTGCGCGGGGAAGTGGATTTCGAGCGCGGGTATTGATGGTCCCGGTTTGCAGGGCTGGCCAGGCACCTTGTAGGAGCATGGCCAGCCAGCGAAGGGGCCTTCAAGATCGCTAAAAGCTTCGCGGGCAAGCCCTGCTCCTACAGTCCGCGGTGGGGCGGAACTGCGAGGGTTACAGGCTGAAATCGCCTTCAGCCACCAGCGTGCTCAGCGGCTGGCGTGGGCTTGGGGTTTCGCGGGCCTGCAGGTAATCCGGCAGGCTCGCCTTGTCGCCCAGCTTGCCGATGGCCACTGCCGCATGCAGTGCATAACCTTCTGGAATCTTCAGCTCGCGGCGGGTCAGTTCCTGATCGAAGCCGGCCATGCCGTGGCTGTGCCAGCCGCTGTTGCTGGCTTGCAACGCCAGATGGCCCCAGGCCGAGCCGGTGTCGAAGGTGTGCCACAGCGCCGGGGTTTCTTCGCTGGCGCCGGGAGCGGTGAAGGTGGTTTTCGAAATCACGATCACCAGGGCCGAGGCGTGTTGCGCCCAACCACGGTTGAATTCGTTCAGCAGGCCAAGGAAACGTTCCCAGTTCGGCGTGTCGCGGCGGGCGTAGAGAAAGCGCCAAGGTTGCGAGTTATAGGCCGAAGGCGCCCAGCGGGCCGCTTCGAAAAAGCTCAGCAGGGTTTGTTCCGGGATGCTCTCGCCGGTAAAGGCGCGCGGCGACCAGCGCTGGGTGAACTGGGGGTCGATCGGGTGATCGGCGATGCGTGGGTTGATGCTCATGGCACAGTCCTGACTGGGGAAAATTAGCGAGAAAGCTACTGCGCCGCAGGCGGCCTGACAAGCCTTGTTCAACCGATAGTCGCCGACGCTTGGCCGCAAAGGCTTGGCGCACTAGACTGGCGGCCTTTTCACTCCCCGATGCAGATGTCTGAACCATGGCCGCGAAAGTCGAACCCTTCTGGAAACGCAAGACCCTCGAGCACCTCGATCAGGAGGAATGGGAGTCGCTGTGCGACGGTTGCGGCCTGTGCTGTCTGCAAAAGCTCGAGGACGAAGACGACAACAGCGTCTATTACACGCGCATTGCCTGCAAGCTCCTGGACCTGAAAACCTGCCAGTGCACCGACTACGCCAAGCGTCGCGACTCGGTGCCGGACTGTATCCAGCTCACCCCGGGCCAGGCCGACCAGTTCAAGTGGTTGCCGCCGACCTGTGGTTATCGCCTGGTCAGCGAAGGCAAGGACCTGCCGCTCTGGCACCATCTGGTCTGCGGTGACCGCGACGCGTTGCACCACGAGCGGATTTCCCAGTCCGGGCGCATGCTTGCCGAAGGCAGCGTGCCGGAAGAGGACTGGGAAGATCATCTGATTTTCCGCGCCGGCTGATGTCCGCCAACCCCGAGGAACTCCATGTCGTTACCTTGCAGGCTGCCGGCGTTCCTGCTGCTGATGGTGTTCAGCGGGCTGGGTTGGGCCGGGAAAAAAGTCGACCTGGACTATCGGGTGCGCCTGTTGCCCCAGAGCGAACAGGCTGAGGTGCGCCTGACCCTGGCCCAGGGTTCGGCGGTGCGCAGCCTGGATTTCGATCTCGGCAACCAGGGTTACTACAGTGACTTCATGGCCGACGGGCAGTGGCAGCTGAGCTCCGGGTCTACGCCGGACAGCCGCCGTGGTGTCTGGCATCCGGCATCGGGCAAGGCCAGCCTGAGCTATCGGGTCAGTCTCAACCATCCACGTAGCAACGGCACGTTCGAGACGCGGATGACGCCGACCTGGGCACTGTTGCGAGGCGAGGACCTGGTACCGCCGGCCCATCTGGATCAGCACGACGGCACCGAACTGGTCTCGCGCCTGGAATTCGAATTGCCCGGAGGTTGGAAAAGTGTCGAGACCGCCTGGCCGCGTATCGGCAAGCAGCGCTTTCGTATCGACAACGTCTCACGCCTGTTCGACCGGCCGGTCGGCTGGATACTGGCTGGCGACCTGGGCAGCCGGCGGACCCGCCTGGGTGAAACCGATGTCACGGTCGCGGCGCCTCGGGGCGAAGGCATGCGGCGCATGGATGTGCTGACGCTGCTGACCTTCGTCTGGCCCAAGCTGCAGGAAGTGTTTCCGCGCAATCCCGGTAAATTGCTGGTGGTCGGGGCCGGGGAGTCAATGGCCCATGGCAGTCAGGCGGGCCGCGATTCGATCTACCTGCACAGCACCGCCCCGCTGATCAGCGAGTCCGGGGACAGTGCCTTGGTGCGCGAGCTGGTTCATGTGTTCGGGCGGATCAATGACAGCCAGCACAGTGACTGGGTCGGCGAAGGCCTGGCTCAGTATTACGCGATCGAGTTGTTGCGCCGTGCCGGTGGGATGAGCGAGGAACGTTACCAGGCGTTGCAGGTGCGCTTGACCCGGCTCAGTCGCAAGGTCGGCACATTGCGGGGGGAACAGGTGGACAGGGCGACGGTGGCACGGGCGGTGTTGCTGTTGCAGGCGCTGGATCGCGAGATTCGCCAGCAGACCGATGGCAAGCGTTCCCTCGATGATGTCAGCCGGGCGGCGATGCGCCTGGATACCGTCAGCACCGAGGAATTTATCCAGCTGTGCGAAAGCGTGATGGGTGAGCCGTCGAAGGTGCTGGCGAGCGGGCTGCTGAAGTAAAGCCTAGAACTTCGGACCGGAACGGGTGTTGTTACCCTTGGCCAGGCGGTCGTACAGCACCACATTGACCGTCGCCGCCAGGTTCATGCAACCGGTGGTCGGGATATACACCACGTCTTCGCACCAGTCGCGGATGTCCTTGTCCAGCGAGCCGTCTTCCGGGCCGAAGATATACAGCGCCCGATCCGGATGGGTGTATTCGGGCAACGAGCGCGCACCTTCTACCAGTTCGACGGCCACCGGCACGCAGCCCAGGGGCAGGATTTTCTTCAGGTCGTCGATGCCGATCAGCGGAATGTCCTGGTGGACTTTCTTGGTGTCGGTGACAAAGTCCCGCGCCCGTTCGTAGCGTTTGCCGGTGTAGAACACCGAAGCCACGCCGTAGCAGCCAGCCGCACGCATCACCGAGCCGACGTTCTCCGGTGACTTGGGGTTATACAAACCAATGCAGCTGTACCTTTTGTTTGCCACGAGCCGGGTGCCTTCCAGGAAAAAGACGCGATTATACCGGCATCTCCGTCAGCTCGTGGTGTCGGGATAGTTCGAAGGGAACAGCGCCCGTCGGGTTTGCTCGTCGTTGACTTGCTTGAAGGCGTGGCTCTTGCCCACTTGGCGGGCGCGGGCCACGGCTGGCCGCGCGTCGATGCGCTGGAACCAGGCCGACAGATGGGGATAGGCCGCCAATGGCGATTCTTCGCCTTTGAGCACGCGGGCAGCCCGATCGATCCAGCCCCAGGCCGAGATATCGGCAATCGTATAGCTGTCACCGACGATATAGCTGCGCCCGGCCAGATGCCGGTCAAGTACCCGGTAGTGCCGCTCGGCTTCACGGCGATAACGATTGATGGCGTAAGGGATGCTTTCCGGGGCCGAGTGCTGGAAGTGCACCGCCTGGCCGGAAAATGGTCCCAGGCCCGTGCCGATAAACATCATCCACGACAGCAGTTCGCCCCGATCGCCGGGTTCACCGCCGAGCAGTCCGGTCTTTTCACTCAGGTACAGCAGGATCGCGTTCGAGTCGAACACCCGGACTTCGCGGCCGTTCGGGCCTTCGGTATCGAGGATTGCCGGAACCTTGCCGTTGGGATTTATCGCCAGGAACTCCGGGCTGTGCTGTTCGCCCTTGCTGGTATCGACCGGAACCAGCTCGTAGGGCAGCGCCGTTTCTTCAAGAAACAGGGCGACTTTGGCCGGATTGGGCGTCGGGTGGAAAAAGAAACGGATCATGTCGAAAGGTCCTGGCAGATGTTTTGGATCGAGTGTTATAAAATAGGACGAAACGCTGGCGCGTGGCAATCGTCGTTTGTTTCAACGAATATCTGCGCTACTTCAATTTGAATCCATGTGTGAGTTATGGCGCGACCAAGAGAATTTGACGAGGCCAGGGCAATGGAGGCGGCGATCCGCTGCTTCTGGGCCCGTGGCTACGAGGCCACCTCCGTACGGGATCTGGCGCTGGCCATGGGGATTACCGGGGCCAGCCTGTACAACGCCTTCGGTGACAAGCGCGCGCTCTTCGGCCTGGCCCTCGATCACTACATCAAGCGCGGCTTCTGCGAGCGTTCCGTGCGCCTGGAGCAGCAACTGCCGCCCCGCGAAGCCATCCAGACGTTCTTCAACGAGATCATCGAACTGTCCCTGAGCGATCCCGAGCACAAGGGCTGTTTTATTGTCAACGCGGCCCTTGAGGTGGCGCCCCACGATCCGGAGTTCAAGGCGGTACTGGCCAAGGTCCAGGAGGGGATGGAGAGCTTTTTCCGGCGCTGTATCAGTGCCGGCCAGGCCCAGGGCAGCATCAATGCGTCACAGCCGGCGGAGGATCTGGCGCGTATGTGCCTGGCGGTGCTGATGGGACTGCGGGTGCTGGCCCGCTCAAGGCCGGAACGGGAATTGCTGGAAGGGCTGGTGCGACCGGTCTTTGGGTTATTGAAATAGTGCGTCTACGAGGGGAATCGCATGATTGAGCTCTACTACTGGGCTACGCCAAACGGCCACAAGATCACAATGTTCCTGGAGGAGGCGGGTCTTGAGTACCGTATCCATCCCGTGGATATCGGCGCCGGCGACCAGTTCAAGCCGGAGTTCCTGGCGTTTTCGCCGAACAACCGCATGCCGGCGATCATCGACACCGCGCCCGCCGATGACGGCGAGCCGATCACGGTGTTCGAGTCGGGGGCGATCCTGCTGTACCTGGCGGAAAAGACCGGGCAGTTCCTGCCCGCCGATGTGCGTGGGCGCAAGACCGTGACCGAGTGGCTGTTCTGGCAGATGGGCGGCCTGGGGCCGATGGCCGGGCAGAATCACCATTTCGGGCTGTATGCGCCGGAAAAAATACCCTACGCCATCAACCGTTATGTCAATGAGACCAACCGTCTCTACGGTGTGCTCGACCGTCGGTTGCAAGGGCGTGAGTTCATTGCTGGCGAGCATTATTCGATCGCCGACATGGCCTGCTATCCCTGGGTAGCGCCGTGGCAGCGTCAGCAACAGAATATCGAGGATTTCCCGGATCTGAGTCGCTGGCTCCACGCTATCGAACAACGTCCGGCGACATTGCGCGCCTATGCCCGGGGGGAGCCGTATTCGCGGCGTGCCACGGAGACGGAAGACGGCAAGAAAATCCTCTTCGGCCAGACCGCCAAGGGCCCGGCCGCCTGAGGCTCAACCCGGTTAGTGCGGGCGAGAGCTCGCTTGCTCGCGCAGCACCGGGACGAATTGGTGTTGCACCAGGCGCTCGATCAATTCGACATCGGCCTCGGGGCTGAGGTCTTTCGCACTGCCAGAGGTGCCGGTGGCCTCCAGCTCCAGCACGCTGTCCGGCGTCTTCTGCAGCAGCAAATAGTCGGCGCCGCAATTGCCGCAGAACACATGGTCGCCTGCGCGGTGCGCGCGTTTGAGTACTACCGTCGGCCCGCACATGCCGCAGTGCCGCAGGGGAATGCCCTGGTCGGTATGGCCGATGATCGGGCTCAAGACACCCGACTCCCCCAACTCGATAAACAAGGCGCCGAAGTGCGCATCGAACTGGCTCCCCAGGTTCTTGCCGATGATCTGCAATGCCTGTGCCTGCGGCATGCCCGCACGATAGGGGCGGGTGCTGGTCATGGCATCAAAGGCGTCGCAGATGCCGACGATGCTCGCCAGGTGCGGAATCTCGCCGGCCTTGAGCCCCAGGGGATAACCCCGGCCATCCGGCATCTCGTGGTGCAGGCGCACGGCGTCTTCCACCAGCGTGGCCAGGGGGTGGGCATGCAGCAGCCTGAAGCCGATTTCGGGGTGGGTCTTGATCACGGCGTACTCCTCGTCGCTCAAGGGGCCGGGCTTGCGCAGCACAGCGTCGGGAATACCAACCTTGCCCAGGTCATGGACAAAGCCGCCCAAGGCGATCCGCGCCACTTCCTCCACCGCGAAGCCGGCTTTTTTCGCCAGCAACTCGCAAAACTGCGCCACTCGCCACAGATGTCCGCCGGTATAGGGATCACGCGCCTCCACCACCCAGGCCATCACCAACAGGCTCGACAACAACTCCTGTTCCGGACGCGAAACCTGCGCCGGTTGGCGGGCGCCCAGCAGATTTTGAATCAGTTGGTTCAGTTTCATCGAAGACGCTCTCGGTACAGGAATAAAGGAGGAAGTCGCATACACTGGTACTTTGCCCTGTTGAGAAGGTATAGGGCTTTAAATTACAAACGTTTGAAAAAATCTTGGCCTTGTGTTTTAGATCGTTCGATTTAGAATGCCTGGCATCTCGACGTGCCTCAAGGCATTTGGCGCATTGCCTCGCCGGTTGACGGCTTCACAGGAGAGTTCGTTATGGTCGCTGACTGGTTGATGGGCGCTTCGGTACGTCGCAAGTTGACCCTGGGGTTTGGCATCGTGTTGCTGCTCACGGCGCTGCTGAGTGCGATTGCCTGGTACAGCATCGGGCAACTGACAATGCGCAGCGAGGCGTTGGTGGACAGTGTCTCGCTGGACACCCAGATCGCTGCCGTGCGCCTGCAGGAAAACGAATTCGACCGCACCGGGCAAAGCGCGGCGGTCGACGCCTATGCCGGGCAGATGCAGGCGTTGTATGCCGGTGTCGACAAGTTGCAGATGAGCCTGGAAACCGACGCACAGACGACTCTCACACGTATCCGCGAGGTGGCCCGGGCCTATCAACAGAGTTTTGCCGAGTTCGTCGCGGCCCGGCGCCAGGCCCGGGAGGCGGAGAAGGCCATGGTGCCGGTGATGGAGACTATCGCCGAGCAGTTGACGCGTTTGCGTACCCAACTCTTCCAGCAGATGCGCAGCGATCCGGCGGTCACCATCGATCAGGCGCAGGCGGTGGCCGAGCTGCAATGGCTGATGGCGCAATTGCGCGATCAGGTGCGTTTGTATATCGCCGATCCACAACCCGAGGCGCAGTTGCGCGTTTCGCAGATGGCCGACCGCATTCGCGTGCAGGGCAACGACTTGTACGGGCAACTGCCCGGTGATGCTTTACAGACACCCTTGCTGGGCGCGTTGCAGGCGGCGGTGATCTACCAGGATCGGGTCGTGGACTTCAGCGCCAGCGTGCTCAAGAGCCAGCAGGCCAAGCAGGCGATGCTGGCGCAGGCGGGGGACTTGCAGCAACTGAGTGCGGCGGTCTATCAACTGCAACTACAGGGACGCGCTCACGATGTACGGATGGCCCGTAGCGAGCTGTTGCTGGCGGGCGGGTTGGCGCTGTTGCTGGGCTTGCTGTCGGCCTGGGCCATGACCCGGCAGATCGTTCCGCCGCTCAAGCGGACCCTGACCCTGGCCCGGCAGATCGCCTCGGGCGACCTGACCGGTAACCTGGAAAGCCATCGGCGTGACGAACTGGGGCAGATGATGACGGCCATGCGGGAAATGGCCGGGCACCTGCGCCAACTGATCGGCAGCATCGGCGCAGGCACGCGTCAACTGACCCAGGCCGCCGAAGGCTTGTCGACGATCACCGCCCATAGCAGCGCGGGAGTCTCGCAGCAGCGCCAGCAGACCGAAGAGGTTGCCGGCGCCATGGGTGAAATGGTCGACAGTGCCCAGCATATCGCCCGTAACGCGCAGCAGGCCTCGGAGGCGGCGCAGGCGGCCGAGCGGCGCAGCGTCGAGGGCAACCGCGTGGTGACCCAGGCGATCGAGCACTTTGAAGCCCTGGTACTCAACGTCGATCGTTCCGCCCTGGCGATGGAGCGTCTGCGTGAAGACGGTGAACGTATCGGCGGGGTGTTCGGGGTGATCCGCGAGGTGGCGGAGCAGACCAATCTACTGGCCCTCAACGCCGCCATCGAAGCGGCTCGCGCAGGTGACGCCGGGCGGGGCTTTGCAGTGGTGGCCGATGAGGTGCGGGCGCTGGCCCAGCGTACCCAGCGTTCCACCGAGGAAATCGAGGGGTTGATCGCGGCCCTGCATGGCGGTACCGAACAGGCCACGGCGATCATGCGCCAGAGCCAGGACATGAGCCTGTCCAGTGTGGTCCTGGCCCGTGAGGCCGGTGGCGTGCTCAGTGAAATTCGCCAGTCGGCGTCGTTGATCCAGTCGATGAACTCACAGATTGCCACGGCTGCCGATCAGCAAACCCGCGCCTGCGAACAGATCAGCGGCAATCTGGCCCGCGTGCGCGATATCGCCGACGAATCGGCGCAGTCAAGTGCCCGCACGGCGACGGCGAGCCTCGAACTGTCGCGCCTGGGGGGCGACCTGAACGTGCTGGTTCAGCGATTCACGGTGTAGCTTTTACCCGTCTTTCTTCATCAGCCCGGCCAGCGCCGCGAACGGGTTGTGGGTGGCCTTGGCGATCTTCGGGCTGCTCAGGGAGCCGTCGCCGAAGTATTGCTGGTCGGTGTAGCGCGAGTGCTCGTTGTCATGGCAGAACAGGCACAGCAGTTCCCAGTTGGAACCGTCCTGCGGGTTGTTGTCATGGTTGTGGTCGCGGTGGTGCACGGTAAGCTCGCTCAGGCGCTTGCCGGAAAATTCACGGGCGCAGCGACCACACACGTGCGGATACATCTTCAGTGCCTTGTCGCGATAGCCCATCTCTTTATCGCGTTTCGCATCGGCCAGGATGCGGTCCAGCTTGGCGGTATGGGAGGGAGGGTTGGCCGAACTCATGGGTTCACCTTGTCGAATAGGTTAATGACGGTTATGCGGCAAAGTTTAGCTCAGTTCTTGAGCTTCTCGGCGATCCAGATGGTGTGGCGCGTGCCCTTGTTGCCGTGGGCATAGACCTGGACTTCCTCGGCCTTGAAGCCGGCCTTGCGCAGCTTGTCGCAGAAGTGGCTGTCGGCGCTGGCCGACCACACCGCCAGCACGCCCTTGGGCCGCAGGGCCTTGGCACAGGCGCTCAGGCCGCCCGCCGAGTAGAGCCAGCTGTTGGCTCTCTGGGTCAGGCCTTCGGGACCGTTGTCGACATCGAGCATGATCGCATCAAAGCCATTGGGCTCGGCCTGCAGGACCTTGGCCACGTCTTCCAGGCGGATCACCGTGCGCGGGTCATCCAGCGGCCGGCCGGCTTTTTCTCCCAGCGGGCCGCGGTTCCATTCGACGACGCCGGGCACCAGTTCCGCGACCACGACTTCGGCGGTCTTGCCCAGGTGCTTGAGGGCCGCGGCCAGGGTGAAGCCCATGCCGAGGCCGCCGATCAGCACCCGCGATTGCGGCCGGCCGGCGACCTTGCGGCAGGGAATTTCCGCCAGGGCATCTTCGGAGCCGTGCATGCGGGTGTTCATCAATTGCCCGCCGTCACCGCCCTGGATCTTGATCACGAAGTCTTCGCCATACTCGAACAGGCACAGGGCACCGCCGTTTTCAGGAATCGGAGCGGTGTCCAGCAGAACGAAACGTTTCATGGAAATCTCATTGGGAGGGGCAAAATAGCCGCGTTGCGAGTAGCCTGATGGCAGACAGAGAAGTCTGGCAACGGAGCCATTGATGAAACGCGCTATTGTAGCGGTCATTGCATTGACCGCGCTCACCATTACCACGGTACGGGCCGAGGATCTCTCGCCGGTACCGGTCACGCCGAAACCGGGAGCGCCGAGCACGGCGACCCCGACGCCGTCCCCGCAGATCACCCCGCGCACACCGCCAAAACCCGGCGAGCCGCTGCCCAGCATCGAGTTGCCGCAGCCGCCCAAGGACCAGACCCAGCCGGGCCCGGAACAGAACGACAAGACGGACAAGAACGATAAAAGCGACAAGACGGATAAGGCGAAGGAGACCTCCAGCTAGATCTGTTGCGAGAGCAGTTGGCCGTCCGCCATGCGCAGTCGCCTGGACAGCGCAATGGCGATGGCACGGATGATCTTGGCGGCGATCTTCGGCGCATCGTTGAGCATCTTTTCCAGGGAATCCTTGCCCAGGTTGAGTAACTGGCAATCACTGGCGGCCACGCAACTGGCCGAGCGCCGCTCGCCATCGAGCACCGCCATCTCGCCAAAGGCCCGGCCGGCGCGCAGGGTGGCGATCACCACCGGTTGACCCTCGGCGTTGCTCTTCTGCACATTCACGCTGCCGTAGTGAATGATGCACATGAAGGTCCCGGCATCCCCCTCATTGAAGATGGCTTCGCCCTTGGCGACGCTGCTGATGCTGAAATAGCCGGCAGCGGCGAGGCAATCCGCAGGCAGCAGGCTGGCGAACAAACCGCTGTCCATCAGCATGTCGCGGATTTCGTTATTCAGTAAGGTCGGTTCTGACATGGCTCACGGTCTTTTCTTGTTGCCTGTTGTTCTGTGCGGGCATTAAAGCCCGGCGGCCCAGGGTTAAGACAAGGGGGCCGGGCAGAGTTCCTCAGACCAGGCCGAGAACCTTGAACACGAAGGCGTATTCGAGGGCTACGTCACGTAATCCCTGATAACGACCGCTCATGCCACCATGGCCAGCGTCCAGTTCGGTCTTGAGCAAGAGTAGATGCTCGTCGGTTTTCGTGGCGCGCAGTTTCGCTACCCACTTGGCCGCTTCCCAGTATTGCACGCGACTGTCGTTGTAGCCGGCGATCACCAGGGCGGCCGGGTAGGCCTGGGCGCGGACGTTTTCATACGGTGCGTAGGCCTTGATCCGCGCGTACACCTCGGGCTCCTCGGGGTTGCCCCATTCGTCGTATTCGGTGACGGTCAGCGGCAGGTCCGGGTCGAGCATGGTGTTCAGCACATCGACGAACGGCACTTCGGCGATGGCGGCCTGGAACAGCTCCGGGCGCTGGTTGAGCACGGCACCGATCAACAGGCCGCCGGCACTGCCGCCGCTGATGGCCAGTTGTTTCGAGGTGGTCAGGCCTTCGGCGATCAGGTGCTCGGCGCAGGCGATAAAGTCGTCGAAGGTGTTCTGCTTGTGCGCCTGCTTGCCGGCGCGATACCAGGCTTCGCCCAGTTCGCCGCCGCCGCGCACATGGGCGATGGCGAAGGCCATGCCGCGCTCCAGCAGGCTCAGGCGGGCGTGGGAAAACCACGGATCGAGGCTTTCGCCGTAGGCGCCGTAGCCGTAGAGATAGAGCGGGGTGGCATGGCCTTGCAGTTCGCGCTTGACCACCAGGCTGATGGGCACCTGGGTGCCGTCCGCGGCGGTGGCCCAGAGACGCTGGCTGACGTAGGCATCGGGGTCGAAATCGCCCAGCACCGGGGTCTGCTTGAGGACGCTCTGTTCGCCGCTGGCCAGGGTCAGTTGGCGGATCTGGGCCGGCCGATTGAGGGCCTCGTAACGCAGGCGGATGGTCTGGCTGGTGAATTCCAGGCTGTCCTGCACATAGAGGCTGTAGGCGGCATCCGGCAGTTGCACGCGATAGCTCGGCAGGCCCTGGGGGCGCACCTCGATGATCGGCAAGCCACCTTCACGCAGGCTCAGGCACAGGGCCGAGGCGTTCAGGGTCAGGCCTTCGAGCATCACCTGGTCGTCGTGGGGCACCAGTAATTGCCAGTCGTCGCGGCCCGGCACACCGTGGTCCGGGGCATGAAACAGGGCGAAGTTGATGCCGTCCTGGTTGCTGCGGATAAACCAGCTCCACTGTTCCTGGTGCTGGCCGTGGTCGACGAAGTACTCGTGGCCTTCGACCCGTGGCGCCAGGCAGGTAAAGGCCTGGGTCGGGGTATCGGCGTCCAGGGCCCAGGCTTCGCTGGTGGTCTTGCTATTGAGCAGCACCACCAGTTGGCGTTCGGAACTGCTGCGGTAGCAGTGCAGGAAGAAGCGCCCATCGGCTTCGTGCAGGACTTCCTCGGCCGTGCTGTCGCCGAGGCGGTGGCGGTACAGCTTGTGGGGCCGATGGGTGTCGTCCAGTTCGGCAAAAAACAGCGTCTGGCTGTCGTTGGCCCAGGTCATGCTGCCATCGCAGTCCTCGAACGGCAGTTCGCTGACCGCGCCGCTGTCGAGCTCCTTGACGTACAGGCGATAGACTTCTTCGCCGCTGGTGTCGAGGCTGTAGGCCAGGCGTTGGTGATCCGGGCTGACGCTGAAGGCACCGAGGGAGAAGAAGCCGCCCTTGGCCAGTATGTTGGGGTCGAGCAGCAGGGTTTCGGCGCTTTCATCCACCGTCAGACTGCCATCGGCCGGACGCGGGCAGCGGTAATGCCGCGGGTATTCGTCGCCGGCGGTGGTGCGGGTGTAGTACAGGAACGGTCCCCAGGGCGAGGGCAGGGACAGGTCGGTTTCGAGAATCCGCGCCTTGATCTCCTCGAACAGGCTTTCGCGCAGTTTGCCTTGATCGGCCAGTTGCGCTTCCTGGTAGCTGTTTTCGGCCTTGAGGTAGTCGAGCACGGCATCGCTGTCGCGTTCCTGCAACCAGGCGTAAGGGTCCGCGCCCGCGTCGCGGCGGGCAATCGGGGCGCTGTTGACGTTGCTATCGAAGGACATGGGCAACTCTCTGTTGGCTGATCGCTGACGGCGGGGCAGCCGGACCGGCGAAAAGCCGTTATCATAAGCGTCTACTTGCCAGCCTTGCCATGGACACCATGACCGAGAACGACTATTTGATCGCCTGGGGCTGCTACGCCTTCGCCGCCTTGGGCTGCTTGTTGGTGTGGTTTCGCCTGACCCGCTGGATCTGGCGCTGGCTGCGGGAGCCGCTGCGGGTGGTGATGGCGGTGCTGCTGTTCAGCCCGACCATTATCGACCCGGTGAAGGAAAAATTCGCCCCGGCGGTGGCCATTACAGCCCTGGACCTGATGTTCAAGGTCGGCAACAACGCCTGGCGCGCGGTTTCCGATCTGTTCATGTACCTGATGATCGCCGTGGGCGTCTATCTGCTCTTCGCGCTGATCCGCTGGCCCATCGAGCGCTCCATCAAGGCCCGTCGCCCGCAGCCCGTTGCGGCTGGCACTGTCCCGGCGACCGAGCCCGAGGAAGACGATCAACCGTTCACCGCAGCCGAGCGCAACGAGCGTTTTGGCCGTCAGCCGCCGACCGGTGGCAATGGTCGCCCGCGGGTCGAACCGCGTCTGTAAGCGCGTCACTGCATTGAAGCGAGAGTCCGAGCATGTGTGAATTGTTGGGCATGAGCGCCAATGTACCGACCGATATCGTTTTCAGCTTTACCGGCCTGATGCAGCGTGGGGGGCGTACCGGCCCCCATCGTGACGGCTGGGGCATCGCCTTCTACGAAGGCCGTGGCTTGCGGCTGTTCCAGGACCCGGCGGCGAGCTGCGAGTCCGAGGTCGCGAACCTGGTGCAGCGTTACCCGATCAAGAGCGAAGTGGTGATCGGGCATATCCGCCAGGCCAATGTCGGCAAGGTCTGCCTGTCCAATACCCATCCCTTTGTCCGTGAACTGTGGGGCCGCAACTGGTGTTTCGCCCATAATGGCCAGTTGGCGGACTTCCAGCCGACGACCAGCTTTTATCGTCCGGTAGGCGATACCGACAGCGAAGCGGCCTTCTGCGACCTGCTCAACCGCGTGCGCCAGGCCTTTCCGGAGCCGGTGGACATCGAAGTGCTGCTGCCGTCCCTGGTCCAGGCTTGTGCCGAATATCGCGCTAAGGGCGTGTTCAACTGCCTGCTCAGCGACGGCGACTGGCTGTTCTGCTATTGCTCGACCAAGTTGGCGCAAATCACCCGGCGCGCGCCGTTCGGGCCGGCGCGGTTGAAGGATGTCGATGTGATCGTCGACTTCCAGGCCGAAACCACGCCCAATGACGTGGTGACGGTGATCGCCACCGAACCTTTGACCGAAAACGAAACCTGGACCCGCTACGAACCGGGCCAATGGAGTCTGTGGCGACGCGGTGAATGCGTCAGCCAGGGCCAAACCGAATAAGGAAGTCCGTTATGTGGTTGAGTTACCTGCGGCTGATTCTGTTTACCCTGGGGCTGTTGATCGGTGTCCAGGTACCGGGTTTTATCAATGACTACGCCAAGCGGGTTGAAGCGCACCTGATTGAAGCGCAGACCAACCTCCAGGGTTTCCAGAAGACCGCCGAGCAATTCTTCAACGGTGATCTGCAGGCCCTGGTGGCGCATTATCGCGCCAGTGACGATCCGGTGTTCCGCAGCGATGCCGACAGCCTCGGCAACTTGCTCACTCGTCAGCGCCTGCTGGACGACCAGTTCCAGGCGATGCAGGGGCCCTGGTACAAACGCGCGTTGCAGGTGGCGTATGCGGCCGATCCGGATATCCGCCAGGAAACCTTGCAGGGCTACACCTACCAGGTCCTGCTGTCGCCCGAGGCGATCGGCTGGGCGATGGGTGCGGCGCTGTTGTTCTCGTTCGTGATCGAAGGCTTCTTCCGCCTGGTGGATTGGGTGGTGCTGGGCGGCAAGCGCCAGCGTGAACGCCTGGCGCGGCGCGAACGAGGTTATTGACCGGGGAGGGCGGGCTTGCTCAGGACCACATACTGCTCGCCCATCTTGTCCGCATAGCTGTGCAAGACCTCCTGGCACAGCGCGACAATCTCCTCCACCAGCTCCACGCCGACCCGCCAGGACACCACCACTTCCAGGTTCGGCGGGCGGACGTCCAAGGCCAGCAAGGTCAACTCGCCGCGCATCAGCTCTTCGCGCACCAGCACCGACGGCAGGGCGCCGATACCGAAACCATCACGCAATAGCCGGGTAATCGCCGACACCGAGTTGACGCAGTTCAGCCGCGGCGTCGGCACGCCATGGACCTGCATCAGGCCCAGGATTTCCTGATGCGGCCGCGAGTTTTTCGAGAAGGTCACGATGCGCTCCCGGGCGATCTCGGCCAGGCTTGCGTATTCGCGGTTATAGATCGAGTTGCTGGCCACCACCCAGCCCATCGGGTGGCTGATCAGCTTCAGGCTGCGAATCGATTCCTGGCGCAACAGGTCGGTTTGCAGCACCAGGTCGAGAAAGCCTTTTTGCAGCTGATCACAGAGGTTCAGCGCGGTATCGGCCACCAGCTCGATTTCCACCAGCGGAAAACGATCCGACATCTGCGCCACCAACGGGCTGAGCCAGGTATGGATGACCGTGTCCATCACCCCGATGCGCAGGCGCCCGACCTTGGTTGAACTGATCTCGATGGCATGCTTGAGAGCCTGCATGGTGTCCATCATCTGCTCGGCATAGTCGAGCACCTTGAGCCCTTCGGGAGTCAGGCTGACGCCGCGTGAATCGCGCAGGAACAGCTTCACCCCGAGCTCACCTTCGAGCACCGCGATACGGCTGGAAATGGACGCCTGGGTGGTGAAGAGCTTGTCCGCCGTCAGGCGAAAGCTCTTCAGTCGTGCTACCCAGACGAAGGTCTCGAGAAATTTGAGGTTCATGCAATCAACTTTTTCTTATGCCAGGGCAGGACTTTAATTAGTTGGACGCAGAGGGCACGGCCAACGAAAAATGGCCTTCGACCGGTCAGGCACGATAAGCCTATGCCCCGCTGGTCGCCAGAACAATACCAATAAGTTTTATGCGGAGAACTTCCCCCCATGACTACGCCAGGCTCGCTGGACGTCACCCAAGCCGAGGGCCCACCCGGTCCTTTCACCTGGTATCGCAACCTCGATCAGCAGGAGCGTCGTACGTTCTGGAGTTGCAAGATCGGTTACGGCCTGGATGGCATGGACACCCAGATGCTCAGTTTCGTCATCCCGACGCTGATCGCCCTCTGGGGCCTCACCACCGGCCAGGCTGGGCTGATTTCCACCAGTACCCTGATTGCCTCGGCCCTTGGTGGCTGGATCGCCGGGATTCTCTCCGACCGCATCGGCCGGGTACGCACCCTGCAACTGACGGTGCTCTGGTTTGCCGTGTTCACCTTTCTCTGCGGCTTTGCCCAGAACTACCACCAGTTGCTGGTGGCCCGGACCTTGATGGGCTTCGGTTTCGGCGGGGAATGGACCGCCGGTGCGGTGCTGATGGGCGAGGTGATCCGCGCCAAGGATCGCGGCAAGGCGGTCGGCATGGTGCAATCGGGCTGGGCCCTGGGCTGGGGTTTGACCGCGATCCTCTATGCATTGTTGTTTTCCCTGCTGCCGCCCGAGGACGCCTGGCGTGCCCTGTTCGTATTGGGCATCGTGCCGGCGATCTTTGTGATTTTCGTTCGGCGCCTGGTCAAGGACCCGGAGGTCTATCGCCAGGCCAAGAACCAGGAAGCCCCGAGCAACCCGACGCACTTCTACGAGATCTTTGCCCCGGGCATGCTCAGTACGACCCTGCGGGCTTCCCTGTTGACCACCGGCGCGCTGGGTGGTTATTACGCCATCACCGCCTGGTTGCCGACCTATCTGAAGACCGAGCGCGGCCTGAGCGTACTCGGCACGGGCGGTTACCTGGCCATGGTGATCGCCGGTTCCTACATCGGTTATGTGATCAGCGCGTACCTGACCGATCTGCTGGGGCGCAAGAAGAACTTCATCCTGTTCGCCGTCGGCTCCTTCATTATCGTGCTGTTGTACACCCAGCTGCAGGTCAGCAACGAAGTCATGCTCTGGCTGGGCTTGCCCCTGGGCTTTTTCGCCTCGGGGATTTTCAGCGGCATGGGCGCGTTTCTCACCGAACTGTTCCCTACGCGGATTCGCGGTTCGGGCCAAGGTTTTTGCTACAACATCGGGCGGGCATTGGCGGCGTTTTTTCCGCTGCTGATCGGCCTGCTCAGCCAGAAAGTGTCCTTGAGCCTGGGGATCGGCGCTTTTGCCGCCGTGTCCTACGGCGTGGTAATTCTCGCGGCCCTGAGCCTGCCGGAAACCCGTGGCAAGGAACTCGAAGCGCAGTAATCTGTGGGTATTTGCGAAAAGTCCCACATTAAGAAAAGTTAAAAGCCCACAGGAGCAACCACCGTGAGCCGCTTGTTATTGAATTGCGATATCGGCGAAAGCTATGGCAACTGGACCATGGGTCTGGATGCGCAGGTCATGCCGTTTATCGATTGCGCCAATGTGGCCTGCGGTTATCACGCGGGCGATCCGAGCATCATGCGCAAGACGGTGACGCTGGCCCTGGCCAACGATGTGCGTATCGGGGCCCACCCGGCCTATCCCGATCTGGTGGGTTTCGGCCGCCGCTCCATGGCCTGCACGCCCCAGGAAATCCAGGATCTGCTGCATTACCAGATCGGCGCGCTGGACGGCATCTGCCGGGCGCAGGGCGCCCGGGTCAGTTACGTCAAGCCCCACGGCGCGATGTACAACGACATGATGGTCAATCCCGAGCAACTGCGGGCGGTGATCCAGGCGATTGCCGCCTACGGCGGGGACCTGCCGTTGATGCTGCTGGCGATGCGCGACAACAGCGCGGCCCAGGCCCTGGGCGATGAATACGGCGTCGAGTTGTGGTTCGAGGCTTTTGCCGATCGTGCCTACGACAGCGCCGGGCGCCTGGTCTCCCGGCAGTTGCCCGGTGCCGTGCATCACGAGCCTGAACGGATCGTCGAGCAGGCTCTGACCATTGCCCGTGGTGACAACCTTATCGCCAGCGATGGCAGTGCGCTGCGCCTGCAGGCCAATACCCTGTGCGTGCACGGCGACAACGCCAGTTCGGTGGCTGCGGTGCAGCGTATCCGCGAGGCCCTGGATCGGCAGCCTGCCGTATGAAGCCACGGATCGAAGTGGTCGGGATCGACTGTCTGATGGTGCGGCTGTTCGAGGTGATCGCCGAGGAAAACATGCCGTGGATGCTTGCCGCCGGTGAGCGTTTGCGGGCTGGATTTGCCGGGCACCTGATCGACCTGGTGCCGTCCTATACCACCTTGATGGTGCATTACGACCTGCTGGCGTTGAGCCCGTCCCAGGCCCGGGAACTGATTGCCGAGGCCTTGACCGACCTGACCCCGAGCACCGGGGCTGGCGGTCAATGCCATGTGTTGCCGGTGTGGTACGACCCGAGTGTCGGTCCGGAGCTGGGCTTGTTGGCCGAACGCAGCGGCTGGTCGGTCAGCGAAGTGATTCGCTGTCACAGCGAGCGCGAGTATCAAGTGTTCGCCTTGGGTTTTGCCCCGGGGTTCGCCTTTATGGGCTTGGTCGACGAACGACTGGCCGCGCCGCGGATCAGCACGCCGCGCAAGCGGGTGGCGGCGGGGAGCGTGGGCATTGCCGAGCGCCAGACCGCAGCTTACCCGGTGGTTTCCCCGGGGGGCTGGAACCTGATCGGGCGGACGCCGAGCAAACTGTTCGACCGTGAACGTGACGGTTATAGCCTGATGCAGCCGGGCGATACGGTGCGTTTTGCCGCGATCGATCATGCTGAATTCATTACGTTGGGCGGTGATGACACGCCATTGGAGGGCTTGGCATGAGCTATCTGTCGATCGAGGCGAGTACGCCTCTGTGCCTGTTGCAGGATGCGGGGCGGTTTGGCGTGCGTCATCTGGGCGTGACCCAGGGCGGCGCGTTGGATTGGGTATCGATGTTCTGGGCCAACCATCTGCTGGGCAACGCGCCGGACGCCGCGGTGGTGGAGGTGACCCTGGGCGGGCTGACGCTGGTGGCTGAGGAGGATTGCTGCCTGGCCCTGGCCGGTGCCGATCTCGGCGCGCGGGTGGATGGTCAGGCGTTGGCACCCTGGTGCAGTTTTGTCTTGAGGAAAGGCCAGCGTCTGCAATTGACGCAGCCGTTGTCGGGGGCGCGGGCGTATCTGGCGGCGCCGGGTGGTTTTATCGCGCCGCAGGTCCTTGGCAGTGCCGCTTGTGTGGTTCGTGAGGAACTCGGTGGGCTGGATGGTATGGGGCGGCCCTTGGCCAAGGGCGGGCGTTTGGAGTATCGCGGGGAGGCGTCGACGCCGAGAGGATTGTCAGGGGCGCAGGTGCCGGATTTCAGTTCCAGCGCGCCGTTGCAGGTGGTGCTCGGGGCGCAGATCGGTGAGTTCAGCGGGCAAAGTCTGTTCGATGCATTCAACAGTGTCTGGACCCTGGACAGTCGCGCCGATCGCATGGGGATTCGGCTGTTGGGGCCGGAGTTGAAGTATCAGGGCGAGCCGATGATCTCCGAGGGCATTCCCCTGGGAGCGATCCAGGTGCCGCCGGATGGGCAGCCGATTGTATTGCTCAACGACCGGCAGACCATTGGTGGTTATCCACGTTTGGGGGCGTTGACGCCATTGTCGCTGGCGCGATTGGCGCAATGTCTGCCAGGGACCCAGATCAGGCTGGCGCCGGTGGTGCAGGAGACGGCGCATCGGCAGCAGGTCGAATTCATGCGCCGGTTCGCCTGACACCGCCCCCCTGTAGGAGCGAGCTTGCTCGCGATGGTAGCCCAGGCACCGTGGGGGATCAGGTGCCCCGCGTCATCGTTAACGACCATCGCGAGCAAGCTCGCTCCTACAGGGATCGTGCGTCGGACCGGTCGATGCGGTTCTACTTGGACAGAAACCGCATTCCTTCCTCCAACCCGCGCAAGGTCAGCGGATACATCTGGTCCTCCACCAGATCCCGAACGATCCCGGTCGACGCGGTGTAATTCCAGGTGTCCTTCGGATACGGGTTGATCCAGACCAGTTTCTTGTACTTGGCCATGAAGCGTTGCATCCACACATAACCGGCTTCTTCGTTCCAGTGCTCGACGCTGCCACCGGCCTGGGTGATTTCATAGGGGGCCATGGCCGCATCGCCGACGAAAATCACTTTGTAGTCGGCCCCGTACTTGTGCAGCAGGTCCTGGGTCGACGTGCTTTCCGAACCCCGCCGCAGGTTGTTCTTCCACACCGATTCATAGATGAAGTTGTGGAAGTAGAAGTACTCCAGGTGCTTGAACTCGGTCTTGCAGGCCGAGAACAACTCCTCGCAGATCTTCACATGGGCGTCCATCGAGCCGCCGATATCGAACAACAGCAGCAACTTGATGGTGTTGCGTCGCTCCGGGCGCATCTGGATATTCAGCAATCCGGCATCGCGAGCGGTGTGGTCGATGGTGCCATCGATATCCAGTTCTTCCGCCGCGCCCTGGCGCGCGAACTTGCGCAGGCGACGCAAGGCGATCTTGATATTGCGCGTGCCCAGTTCGACCTGGTCGTCGAGGTTCTTGTACTCGCGCTGGTCCCAGACCTTGACCGCCTTGCCCTGGCGCTGGCCGGCGTCGCCGACGCGAATGCCTTCGGGGTTGAAACCGCCCGAGCCGAATGGGCTGGTACCGCCGGTGCCGATCCATTTGTTGCCGCCGGCGTGGCGTTCCTTCTGTTCTTCCAGGCGCTTCTTGAATTCCTCGATCAGCTTGTCCAGGCCGCCGAGGGACTGGATCTGCGCGCGTTCCTCGGCGCTCAGCGAGCGTTCGAATTCCTTGCGCAACCATTCTTCGGGAATCAAGGCCTGAAGGTGATCGTCGAGTTTTTCCAGGCCATTGAAGTAGGCGCCGAAAGCCCGGTCGAATTTGTCGAAATGCCGCTCGTCCTTCACCAGGATCGCCCGGGCGAGGTAGTAGAACTCGTCCATGTCGGCGAAGGTCACGCGCTGTTTCAGTGCGTTGATCAGATCGAGCAGTTCGCGCACCGACACCGGAACCTTGGCGGCGCGCATTTCATTGAACAGGTTGAGCAGCATGGCAATCGCCCCCGCTTTTGTTGAAAAAAGCGAACTCAGCGGCTGCCGCGACGGCTCATGAAGGCCAGGCGCTCAAGCAGTTGCACGTCCTGTTCGTTCTTCACCAGGGCACCGGCCAGGGGCGGAATGGCCTTGGTCGGATCACGCTCGCGCAGCACCGCTTCGCCGATATTGTCGGCCATCAGCAGTTTCAGCCAGTCCACCAGTTCCGAGGTCGAGGGCTTTTTCTTCAGGCCCGGGACCTTGCGCACGTCGAAGAACACGTCGAGGGCTTCGCTGACCAGGTCCTTCTTGATGTTCGGATAATGCACGTCGACGATCTTCTGCAGGGTGACGCGGTCCGGGAAGGCGATGTAGTGGAAGAAGCAGCGGCGCAGGAAGGCGTCCGGCAGTTCTTTCTCGTTGTTGGAGGTGATGATGATGATCGGGCGTTTTTTCGCCTTGATGGTTTCATCGATCTCGTAGACGTAGAACTCCATCTTGTCGAGTTCTTGCAGCAGGTCGTTGGGGAACTCGATGTCGGCCTTGTCGATTTCGTCGATCAGCAGGATCACCCGCTCTTCGGATTCGAAGGCTTCCCACAGCTTGCCCTTTTTCAGGTAATTGCGAACGTCGTGGACCTTTTCGTTGCCCAGCTGCGAGTCGCGCAGGCGGCTGACCGCGTCGTACTCGTAGAGACCCTGGTGCGCCTTGGTGGTGGACTTGATGTGCCAGGTGATCAGCTTGGCGCCAAAGGATTCGGCCAGTTGCTCGGCCAGCATGGTCTTGCCGGTGCCGGGTTCGCCCTTGACCAGCAGCGGACGCTCCAGGGTGATGGCGGCATTCACGGCCAGCTTCAGGTCATCGGTGGCAACGTAGGCCTGGGTGCCTTCGAACTTCATCTGCAATTCCTCGGACGATAACGCCGGCCGGTTTGGGGCGGGCGGAAAAAAAATCATCCCTGACTATAACGCGGCGCCCGGTCGAGTGTGAACGCAGACGGCTTATTCAGTCTCTGAATGGGGCGTCAGATCCTGACCCGGTCAGGGCTTCTGGCCAGTCGTCGGCTGCGGTTGTTCGTAACGAGCATTGAAGGCCTGGATAAATCCGTTGTGCAAGATCTGCAAAAAGGCCTGGAACGCGCTGATATCCTGCTGGTGAACGCTGCCACTGAGTTCCACGCGGGTGGCGAACTGGTTTTTCTGCTGGTTCTTCAACAGGGTTTCGCCGGTACCGACGAGAGCCTCCCACACCGAGCGCAAGATGCTCTTGTCCGGGTTCTCGACGTCCTGTTGCCAGTTGAATACCTCGACATCATGCAGCAATGGCTTGATATAGCCGGTGAGCTGGCCTTTATGGGCCTGGGCCTCGATCACCAGGTCGCCGCTGCCGGCGTTGAAATCGAATTTGCCGTAGGCCGAAGCGAAGTCGTTGACGCGCCGCAATTCAATGCCAGTGGCCCGCAGGCGGAATTCGAAATCCTCGAAATTGCTCAGCGGATCGAAGGTGGCGTTGGTTTCCAGGGGCGCTTGCCCGAGCAACAAGGCCTTGCCCTCGAAACGGGCGTCGCGGTGGTCCTTGAGGTCGACGACGTTGGTCAGGTTGTAGAGGTTGGCATTGACCTGGGTGGCCTGCAGGTTGACCACCGGTTTGGAATTGAAGTTACGGAAGGTGATATGCCCGTCAGTGATGCGCACCTCATTGAGGGTGATGGGCAGCAGTTTGCCCAACTGAGCCCGCCAGTCGGTGCCTTGACCGGTCTGGGATGCCTGTTTGTTGTTGGCGCCGCCGTCGACGAAGTTCAGTTCCGGTTTGACGAACAGCACCTGTGCCACCACCGCATGGTTTTCCCACAGGGATTTCCAGCTCACCGACAGGTCGATCAATGGCGCCTTGACGAACGGCACGGGCACCTTGCCGGTGACCTTGACGATCTCCAGGCCGTTGATCTTGTAGGCGCCGCGCCACAGGGCCAGGTCGACATCCGTCACCTGGCCGCGGTAATCGCCCATATCGGCGAGTTTTTCATTCAAATAGTGACGCACCAGGGAAGGCAGGGCCAGGTCCAGGACCACCAGCAGCAGGGCCAGGCTCGCCAGTCCCCACAATGGCCAGCTGTAACGACGTTTCATGGTGGTGTCCCGAAGGTTGTCTATAGGCGATGGACCCCCGGCAACGCTATACGTTCGCCATGACTGGACGCCCGCCAGCTCGGGGCATACCCTTGAAAGCCAACTCACCGTTGCCCAAAGGACCCCGTCATGAGCCGTATTTTCGCCGACAACGCCCATTCCATCGGTAATACGCCCCTGGTTCAGATCAACCGTATCGCGCCTCGGGGTGTGACGATCCTGGCCAAGATCGAAGGGCGTAACCCAGGCTATTCGGTGAAATGCCGGATCGGCGCCAATATGATCTGGGACGCGGAAAGCAGCGGAAAATTGAAGCCGGGCATGACCATTGTCGAACCGACTTCCGGCAATACCGGCATCGGCCTGGCCTTCGTCGCCGCCGCCCGGGGCTACAAGCTGCTGCTGACCATGCCGTCCTCCATGAGCCTGGAACGGCGCAAGGTGCTCAAGGCGCTGGGCGCCGAGCTGGTGTTGACCGAGCCGGCCAAGGGCATGAAAGGCGCGATCGAAAAGGCCACGGAGATTGTTGCCAGCAATCCGGCCCTGTACTTCATGCCGGCGCAGTTCGACAACCCGGCCAACCCGGCCATTCATGAAAAGACCACCGGCCCGGAAATCTGGAACGATACCGACGGCGCGGTGGATGTGCTGGTGGCCGGTGTCGGCACCGGCGGGACCATTACCGGGGTTTCCCGTTATATCAAGCTGACCAAACACAAGCCGATCCTCTCGGTGGCGGTGGAGCCGGCCACCTCGCCGGTGATCAGCCAGACCCTGGCCGGGGCCGAGGTCAAGCCCAGCCCGCACAAGATCCAGGGCATCGGCGCCGGTTTCGTGCCGAAAAACCTCGATCTGGCGATGGTCGACCGGGTGGAGCTGGTCACCGATGAGGAGTCCAAGGCCATGGCCCTGCGGCTGATGCGGGAAGAGGGGATTCTGTGCGGGATTTCCTGCGGCGCGGCTATGGCCGTTGCCGTGCGGCTGGCGCAGACGCCGGAAATGCAGGGCAAGACCATCGTGGTGGTGTTGCCGGACTCCGGTGAACGTTACCTGTCGAGCATGCTGTTCAGCGATCTGTTCAGCGAGCAGGAAATTCAGCAGTAAGCCGGGTAGCGGCGCTTCAGGCTTGGAGGACAGGGCAAAATCCGCTGATCTGGATCAGCTACCGTTCAGCGGTTTCCTGTTAAACAGGTGCTTTATTGCCGGATCGGCAACGTTGAATCTGTGAAGGCATGGGTTTTTCCCGGCGCCGGTAATGTTTATCATGGCCGGCTGCCACGTCGGGTGAGTCAAGTTGTACAGGCCACGCGTGCGTTGCCCATTTTCGAGGAGTGTTGAATGACCTTTTCCTTTGCCGCCAAGGCCGCAGTCCTGCTGCTGTTCCTGGGCAGTACGCTTTACGTGCATCTGCGCGGCAAGGCGCGGTTGCCCCTGTTGCGCCAATTCGTCAACCATTCCGCCGCGTTCGCGCCGTACAACGCCTTGATGTACCTGTTTTCCAGCGTACCGTCCAAGCCTTACCTGGACCGCAGCAAGTTTCCCGAGCTGGATGTGCTCAAGGACAACTGGGAAGTGATCCGCGAAGAGGCCATGCATCTGTTTGATGAGGGCTATATCCGCGCCGCCGAGAAGAACAACGACGCCGGTTTCGGCTCGTTCTTCAAGAAGGGCTGGAAGCGTTTCTATCTCAAGTGGTACGACAAGGCCCTGCCGTCGGCCGAACTGCTCTGCCCGAAAACCGTGGCACTGGTGAACTCGATCCCCAACGTCAAGGGCGCGATGTTCGCCCTGTTGCCGGGTGGCAGTCACCTCAACCCGCACCGTGACCCGTTTGCCGGTTCCCTGCGTTATCACCTGGGGTTGTCCACGCCGAACTCCGACGATTGCCGGATTTTCGTCGATGGTCAGGTCTACGCCTGGCGCGACGGTGAAGACGTGATGTTCGACGAGACCTACGTGCACTGGGTCAAGAATGAAACCGAGCAGACCCGGGTTATTCTGTTCTGCGATATCGAGCGTCCGCTGAGCAGCCGCTTCATGACTGCGGTCAACCGCCGGGTCAGCGCCTTCCTCGGCCGCGCCACCGCGCCGCAGAACCTCGATGATGAGCGGGTCGGCGGGATCAACCAGGCTTATGCCTGGAGCAAGCGCTTCAGCGATAGCATCAGCGGTGTGGTCAAGCGTTTCAAGCGTGCCAATCCGAAGGCTTATCGCGCCATGCGCCCAGTGCTGGCGGTGGTGGTGTTCGCCGCCCTCGGCTATTGGCTGTTCGGCTGACCTGTTGCAATTGCGACCGGGCGCTGGTTATAGTCGGCGCTCGGTGTTTCAACCGATTCACCTCCCTCAGCAAAAGATCAGCCCATGCCGGTTTCCTTTCTCAATGCGGTAGTCGATTCAGCGCTCAACGCTGTGGTCGTGCCGTGCGGGAACCAACAGCCTGCGCAGATCAGTCATTACCCCCCACCTGTCAGTAGCACGCCGGTGTACGCAGTCGTATCACCGCCGGATGTTGGCGTTTCGGGCTGATCAGCAGCGTTTGCTGTTCCCCTGTGCCCGCCTGAAAAAAACTACTGAATGTTCAGCCTTGGGCTGAATCGGCTTTTGCCTGAATCACGGGTGGTATCCATGTTGGCTTTTTCCAAACAATCCGCAACCGCGGCGGCCTCGACGACTCTGTTTGTCCTGCTCTGGAGTAGTGGGGCGATTTTCTCCAAGTGGGGCTTGGCGCATGCTTCGCCGTTCGCTTTTCTGTTGATCCGTTTTTCCATCGCCCTGTTGGGGTTGGTGGTGTTGGTGCCATTGCTCAAGTTCAAGCTGCCGCGGATGGGCAAGCCGTTGTTCTACGCGGCGGTGACCGGGCTGGTGCTGCTGGGGGCCTATCAGATTTTCTATCTGCTGGCCCTGGACCTGAAGGTCACGCCCGGGGTCATGGCGACGATCATGGGGGTACAGCCGATCCTGACCGCGGTGCTGATGGAGCGGCAGCGTTCCTGGAGCCGGATGTTCGGCTTGGGGCTGGGGTTGGCGGGGCTGATCCTGGTGGTTTACCAGGGGATCGGTTTGGCCGGGATGTCCCTGGCCGGGATGCTGTTCGGATTGTTGGCCCTGGCCAGCATGACCTTGGGCTCGATCATGCAGAAACGTATCACCGATAACCCTCTGGGCACGCTGCCGGTGCAGTATCTGGCCGGGTTACTGCTGTGCGGGGCTTTCGTACCGTTCCAGCCGTTCCACTTTGAAACCGGCAGCGGTTTTATCCTGCCGGTGCTGTGGATGGGGCTGGTGGTCTCGGTGCTGGCGACCTTGTTGCTGTATCGGCTGATTGCCCGGGGGAATCTGGTCAATGTCACCAGCCTGTTCTACCTGGTGCCGGCGGTGACGGCGGTGATGGATTACCTGATCTTCGGTAATCGCTTGGCGGCGCTGAGCATGCTGGGGATGGGGCTGATTATCGTCGGGTTGGTGTTCGTGTTTCGCAAGAGCGCCTGACGGCAGCCCATACACCACGACATTAGCGGTCAGCCACACTGACCGCTTTCAAGGCTGCCCCTGGCTTCAACACCAGCCAAAGGGCCAGCGCAATCAACACCCCGCCATACACATGGGCCATCGACAGTGGCTCGTCGAGAAACAGCGCCCCCCATAACACCCCGAACGCCGGGATCATGAAGGTCACGGTCATCGATTTGACCGGGCCGATATCGCTGATCAGTTTGAAATACATGATGTAGGCAAACGCCGTACACACCAGGCCCAACCCCAGCAGCGACAGCCAGACACTTATCCCGCCCCAGTTGGCCGGCGGATGGGTGATGGCGCTGTAGCCGAAGAACGGCAGGATCACCAGGGTCGCGCCGAACATGCTGCCCATGGCCGAAAGCCGTGGATCGAGGCCGCCTTGATGGTCGAGCCAGCGACGGGTCAGGAAACCGGCGAAGCCGTAACTGGTGGTGGCCAGCAGGCACGCCGCAGCCCCCATCAGCAATTCCAGGTTGAAGGTCACCGGCCCCGCACGGGTCAGTACCGCCACCCCGAACAACCCGAGGAAGATCCCCACCAGCTTGTTCAGGCTCAGTTTTTCATGGAAGAACAAGCCGCCAATCAGCACGCCCATCAGCGGGGTGGTGGCGTTGAAGATCGACGAATAGCCGGCCGGCAGCACTTGCGCCGCCACCGAATACAGTGTCGCCGGCAACCCGGAGTTGATCACGCCGAGCATCAGGCAGACCTTGAACTTGCCTTTGAAGTCCCAGTTGACGCGCATCAGCGTGAGGATCACCAGCAAGCCGACAGCGGCAATCGAAACACGGAAAAAGGCGGTGGGAAAGGCCCCGAGCACCGGAGCAATGATCCGCATGAACAGGAAACTGGCGCCCCAGACGGCGGCCAGCATGAACATGCGCAGAATATCGACGGGTCTCACGGTGGCTTCCTTGGCAGGGTAGGGCGGGCAAGTGTCACCGCATGTAACTGGCAAGGCAATGGTTGCGTTGCCCGAGGGTTGGCCTCTAAGCTCAAGCGAGTCGCGAACAGAACAACTTCGAACAAACAGCGCAGGGGTTCCACTATGCCGCAGCCATGGCCGGCCGCTGATATCGCCCGCATGATCCTCGATGGCTTCGATGATTACCGCGAGCACTTTCGCCAGATCACCGATGGTGCCCGCAGCCGTTTCGAAGGCGCGCGCTGGCAGGAAGCGCAGGTGGCTTCGGCGGCGCGGATCAATCTGTATGAAGAAAAGGTCGGCGAGGTCAACGCCCGGCTGCGCGCCGGTTTCGATGAAAGTACCTTGCTCGATGTCACGCTCTGGCCCCTGGTGAAAAGCGCCTATATCAGCCTGATCGACCTGCGTTTCGACGATGAGCTGGCGGAGACCTGGTACAACTCGACCTTTTGCGGCCTGTTCAGCCACGACCTGATCAGCGACGGCTGCATGTTTATCCACACCACCCGGCCCTCCCTACGCCGGGCGCGAGCGGCGCAGACCCGGATCTATCGGCCCCAGGGCGAATTGTCCGGCATGCTCGAACAGATCTTCGCCGACTACAGCTTCAGCGAGGCCTACGCCGATTTGCCGGGAGACCTGCGGCGCCTGGAAGCCCGGTTGCGGGAGAACCTGCCGGACTGGGTGTGTAAGGACCCGGAGTTGGGCGTCGAACTGTTCTCCTCGGTGCTCTACCGCAACAAGGGCGCCTACCTGGTGGGGCGCATCTACACCCATGATGAACAATGGCCGTTGGTGATTCCGTTGTTGCACCGCGAAGGACATGGCATCCAGATCGACGCGCTGATCACTGACGAAGCCGAGGTGTCGATCATCTTTTCCTTCACCCGCTCCTATTTCATGGTGGATGTGCCGGTGCCGGCGGAGTTCGTCGGCTTTCTCAAGCGCATTCTGCCGGGCAAGCATATTGCCGAGCTGTACACCTCCATCGGTTTCTACAAGCACGGCAAGTCCGAGTTCTACCGGGCACTGATCAATCACCTGGCCAACACCGACGACCGTTTCATCATGGCCCCGGGCGTGCGCGGCATGGTCATGAGCGTGTTTACCCTGCCGGGCTTCAACACCGTGTTCAAGATCATCAAGGACCGCTTTTCACCGTCGAAGAACGTCGACCGCGCCACAGTGATCGAAAAGTACCGTCTGGTGAAAAGCGTCGACCGGGTCGGGCGCATGGCCGACACCCAGGAGTTCGCCGACTTCCGCTTTCCCTTGAGCAAGTTCGAGCCGGCGTGCCTGGAAGAGTTGCTGGAGGTGGCCGCGTCCACGGTGCAGGTCGAAGGAGACACGGTGCTGATTCGCCACTGCTGGACCGAACGGCGCATGACCCCGCTGAACCTGTACCTGGAAAATGCCAATGACGCCCAGGTTCGCGAGGCGCTGGAGGATTATGGCCAGGCGATCAAGCAACTGGCGGCGGCGAATATCTTTCCCGGCGACATGCTGCTGAAGAACTTCGGCGTCACCCGCCATGGCCGTGTGGTGTTCTACGACTACGACGAAATCTGCTTCCTCACCGAGGCCAACTTCCGGCACATTCCCGCGCCGCGTACGCCCGAGGATGAAATGGCCTCGGAGCCCTGGTATTCCATCGGGCCACTGGACGTGTTCCCCGAGGAGTTCCCGCCCTTCCTGTTTGCCGACATGGCGCAGCGCCGACTGTTCGACCAGTTGCATGGCGAGTTGTACAACGCCGACTACTGGAAAGGCCTGCAAGAGGCGATTCGGGCGGGCAAGGTGATCGACGTGTTTCCCTATCGGCGCAAGGATTGGAGCAACGAATAACCCGTTGGGGTGGTTCGGCAACGCAGTTGGCATCATTTTTCGGCGCAAATCTGCGACAATCCGCGCCTGCCTAAAATAGACGACCTTTGCGTACCTGATGACTGACGAATCGCCCGCTATCGACCAGCTGCTGAAAAACCTCGACCAGGCCATGATTGCCGACCGCCACCGGTTGCGGCGGCAGTTGCTCGAGTTGCGCAAAAAGCCCGACGAAAGCAAGTTGGCCCAGTGGGTCGAGCGGATGCAGGCGTCCTGCGCCCAGGTCACGGCCCGGGCCAAGAGCGTGCCGTTGATTCGTTATGACGACAGCCTGCCCATCGCCGCCAAGCGTGACGAGATCAAGGAAGCGTTGCTCAAGCACCAGGTGCTGATCATCGCCGGCGAAACCGGCTCGGGTAAAACCACCCAGTTGCCGAAGATCTGCCTGGAAATCGGCCGTGGCCAGCATGGTCTGATCGGCCACACCCAGCCACGCCGGATCGCCGCGCGCAGTGTCGCGAGCCGGGTCGCCGACGAGTTGGCCACGCCCCTGGGCGCACTGGTCGGTTATCAGGTGCGCTTCGAGGACCAGAGCGAGGCCAATACCCTGGTCAAGCTGATGACCGACGGTATCCTCCTGGCGGAAACCCAGAACGACCGCTACCTGGAACGCTACGACACGATCATCGTCGACGAGGCCCACGAGCGCAGCCTGAATATCGATTTCCTGCTGGGCTACCTGAAAACCCTGCTGCCCCGGCGCCCGGACCTGAAGGTCATCATCACCTCGGCGACCATCGACCTGGAGCGATTTTCCAAACACTTCAACGATGCACCCATTGTCGAAGTGTCCGGACGGACTTTCCCGGTGGACACCTGGTATCGCCCGTTGACCTCGCAACAGGATGAAGAGGGCAACAGCGTCGAGGAAGACTTGAGCGTCGACCAGGCGATTATCGCCACCCTCGACGAGATCGCCGCCTTCGAGCGCAGCGAGCGCAAGAGCCCGGGCGATGTGCTGGTGTTCCTGCCCGGCGAGCGGGAGATTCGCGACGCCGCGGACATGCTGCGCAAGGCCCAGCTCAAGCACACTGAAATCCTTCCTTTATATGCGCGCCTGTCGCCGGCCGAGCAGCAACGGATTTTCCAGTCCCATCCGGGGCGCAGGGTCGTGCTGGCGACCAACGTCGCGGAAACCTCGCTGACCGTGCCGGGTATCCGTTATGTGATCGACAGCGGTACGGCACGCATCAGCCGCTACAGCTACCGCGCCAAGGTCCAGCGCCTGCCGATCGAAGCGGTGTCCCAGGCCAGCGCCAACCAGCGCAAGGGCCGTTGCGGCCGGGTCGAGCCGGGTATCTGCATTCGCCTGTACAGCGAGGACGACTTCAACGGCCGTCCGGAATTTACCGACCCGGAGATCCTGCGCACCAACCTTGCGGCGGTGATCCTGCAGATGCTGCACCTGCGGCTCGGTGAAATCACGGCGTTTCCGTTTATCGAACCGCCGGACGGCAAGGCCATCAGTGACGGTTTCAACCTGCTGCAGGAGCTCTCGGCGGTCACCCGCGAGAACCAGCTGACCCCGTTGGGCCGTCAACTGGCGCGCCTGCCGGTGGACCCGCGCATGGGTCGCATGTTGCTGGAGGCGGCCACCCTCGGCAGTCTGCAGGAAGTGTTGATCGTCGCCAGCGCCATGTCGGTGCAGGACCCGCGTGAGCGTCCGCCCGAGCGCCAGCAGGCCGCCGACCAGGCCCACGCGCAGTGGAAGGACGTGGATTCGGATTTCGCCGGGTTGATCAATGTCTGGCGCGGTTTCGAGGAACAGCGCCAGGCCCTCGGCGCCAGTGCGTTGCGCAATTGGTGCCGGAAGAATTTCCTCAATTACCTGCGGATGCGCGAATGGCGTGATTCCCATCGGCAATTGGGCCTGATCTGCCGCGACCTGCAGTTGAGCGTCAACAAGGAGCCAGCGGACTATCCCAAGCTGCACAAGGCGGTGTTGTCCGGGTTGCTCAGCCAGATCGGCCAGAAGACCGAAGACGGCGACTACCTGGGCGCCCGCCAGCGGCGTTTCTGGGTCCACCCGTCCTCGGGCCTGGGCCGCAAGCGTCCGCAATGGCTGATGGCCGCCGAACTGGTGGAAACCACCAAGCTCTATGCGCGGATGGTCGCCAAGATCGAGCCGGACTGGATCGAGCCCCTGGCCGGGCACCTGATCAAGAAGAACCACTTCGAGCCCCATTGGGAGAAGAAGCGCGGCCAGGTCGTGGCCTTCGAGCAGATCACCCTGTTCGGCCTGATCGTGGTCGGCCGCCGTCCGGTGCACTTCGGTCCCATCGAGCCGGTCGCTTCCCGCGAGCTGTTTATCCGCGAAGGCTTGGTGCGCGGCGAGATTCAATCGAAAGCCCGGTGCCTGAGCGCCAACCAGCAATTGCTCGAACAACTCGACGAGCTGGAGGCCAAGGCCCGCCGTCGCGATATCCTGGCCGATGAAGAAACCCTGTTCGCCTTCTACGACGCGCGCCTGCCGGCGGAGATTCACCAGACCGCGACCTTCGACAGCTGGTACCGGGTCAACAGCCAGAAAGACCCGCAACTGTTGATCATGCGCGAAGAGGATGTGCTCGCCCGCGAAGCCAGTGAAGTCACCGCCGCGCACTATCCGGATACCCTGCACCTGGGCGACCTGGCCCTGGCCTTGAGTTATCACTTCGAGCCCAACCATCCGCGTGATGGCGTCACCCTGCGGGTGCCGGCGCCGCTGCTGCCGGCCTTGCCCGGCGAGCGTCTGGAGTGGCTGGTGCCGGGGGTGATCGAAGCCAAGTGCATCGCCCTGGTGCGCAACCTGCCCAAGGCCTTGCGCAAGAACTTCGTGCCGGTGCCGGATTTCGTCAAGGCGGCGTTGCAACGGATCGAGTTTGCCGAGGGCTCCTTGCCCCAGACCCTGGGCCGCGAGCTGCTGCGCATGACCGGCGCGCGGGTCAGCGATGAAGCCTGGGCCGAAGCGGCGCAGCAGGTGGAAAGCCACCTGCGGATGAACCTGGAAATCGTCGACGCCCAGGGCAAGTTCCTCGGCGAAGGTCGTGATCTGGCCGAGCTGACGGCGCGCTTTGCCGAAGCCAGCCAGGCGGCCCTGGCCGTGCCGCAGACGGCGAAAAGCCAGCAGCCGGTGCAGGCGAAGGAATTCGCCGCGGTGGCCCAGAGCACCCAGCAGAAGATCGCCGGCCTGTCGATGACGGTATACCCGGCGCTGGTTGAAGAGGGCGGTACGGTCAAGGAAGGGCGTTTCTCCACCCCGGCCGAAGCCGAGTTCCAGCATCGCCGGGCCTTGCAGCGCCTGCTGCTGCAGCAGTTGGCCGAGCCGGCGAAATTTCTTCGTGGCAAGCTGCCGGGCCTGACCGAACTGGGTTTGCTCTATCGCGAACTGGGTCGGGTCGAGGCGCTGGTCGAAGATATCCTGCTGGCGAGCCTCGACAGCTGCGTGCTGGACGGTGAGGACAACCTGCCGCGCGATGGCGTCGGGCTGGCGTCCCTGGCCGAACGCAAGCGCGGTGCCTGGACCGAGCATGCCGAACGCCTGGCGCGCCTGACGTTGGAGACCCTCAAGCTCTGGCACGGTCTGCAAAAACGCTTCAAGGGCAAGATCGACCTGGCCCAGGCAGTGGCACTCAATGACATCAAGCAGCAACTGAGCCAGCTGGTTTATCCCGGTTTCGTCCGGCAGACGCCGGGTGTCTGGCTCAAGGAGTTGCCGCGCTACCTCAAGGCCATTGAGCTGCGCCTGGAAAAACTGCCGTCACAAGTGCAGAAGGACCGGGTCTGGAGCACCGAACTGGCGGGGCTTTGGGCCCAGTACCAGGCGCGCGCGGCCAAGCATGCCCAGGAAGGCAAGCGCGATCCGCAACTGGAGCTGTATCGCTGGTGGCTGGAAGAGTATCGGGTGTCGCTGTTTGCCCAGCAGTTGGGGACCAAGGCACCGATTTCGGACAAGCGCCTGAGCAAGCAGTGGAGCCAGGTGGAAGCCTGATGCAGGTTTTTATGGCCGGGCTCCCAGGGGCCCGGTTGTGCTCCTTTGATCTCGGCCCTAGGGCCAAATCCCAATGTTTATGGCACACTTGTCGGCTATAAATGCCGATTCCATGGTTTGAGCGCTGCTTGCCCGACCGGGACGGAAGAAAACGACTCCAGGCCCTTTGCCGTTTTGACGGGATTGGCCCTTTTACGTATTGGTACGAATGTGCCAATGCCTTCTGCCTGAACAGAATAGAGGAACGAGCGTGCATAACGTCGTCATCAGCGGCACCGGCCTGTACACCCCGGCCAACAGCATTTCCAACGAGGAGCTGGTGCAGTCTTTCAACAGCTATGTGCAGCAGTTCAACCTCGAAAACGCCGCTGCCATCGAGCGCGGCGAAGTTCAGGCCCTGATCGAGTCGAGTGCCGCGTTCATCGAGAAAGCGTCCGGTATCAAGAGCCGTTTTGTCATGGACAAGGATGGCATTCTCGATCCCCAGCGCATGCGCCCACGCCTGCCCGAGCGTTCCAACGACGAATGGTCGATCCTCTGCCAGATGGCCATCGGTGCCGCCGAACAGGCCCTGCAACGCGCGGGCAAGACCGCCGCGGACATCGACGGCGTCATCGTGGCGTGCTCGAACCTGCAACGGGCCTACCCGGCGGTGGCCATCGAGGTCCAGGAAGCCTTGGGTATCCAGGGCTTCGGTTTCGACATGAACGTCGCCTGTTCCTCGGCGACCTTCGGTATCCAGACCGCCAGCAACAGCATTCAACTGGGCCAGGCCCGGGCGATCCTGATGGTCAACCCGGAAATCTGCACCGGCCACCTGAACTTCCGCGACCGTGACAGCCATTTCATTTTCGGTGATGCGGCGACGGCGGTGGTGGTGGAGCGGGCTGACCTGGCGACCTCGCCTTATCAGTTCGAGATTGTCGGCACCAAGCTGCTGACCCAGTTCTCCAATAACATCCGCAACAACTTCGGTTTCCTCAACCGCGCGGCGGAAGAGGGCATCGGTGCCCCGGACAAGCTGTTTGTCCAGGAAGGTCGCAAGGTGTTCCGTGACGTCTGCCCGATGGTGGCCGAACTCATTGCCGCGCATCTGCAGGAAAACCAGCTGAACATCGGCGATGTGAAGCGCTTCTGGCTGCACCAGGCCAACCTCAGCATGAACCATCTGATCGTCAAGAAGCTGCTGGGCCGTGAGGCCACGGAAGCAGAGGCGCCGGTGATTCTCGACACTTACGCCAACACCAGCTCTGCAGGTTCGGTGATTGCGTTCCACAAGAACCAGGACGATCTGGCGACGGGTTCGCTGGCCGTGCTCAGTTCGTTCGGCGCCGGTTATTCGATCGGTAGCGTGATCCTGCGCAAGCGTTGATCGGCGCCCTCCCGTCTGGCATCGTGTGCGCGCCAGGCGGGAAGGGGGGCTTCCTTGTTCGTTCCGATGCGTTTCAGGGAGCGATCGCTATTCTCGTGTTGAACATGGGGATGGAGCAGCGGCAAAAAAACTGATGCTCTATAACGTCCCGGAAATCCGAACGCGAGGTTGTGAATGGCGGCGATGGACGATAGTCAACTGCTCGAGCGCTTGCTGGCAGGCGAACAACGGGCTTACAAGGAGTTGGTCAGCACCTACCAGAGCGCGATGCGCGCGGTGGCCTATGCCATTGTCGGCAGCCGCCAGGCCGATGAAGCGGTCCAGGATGCCTGGCTGGCCGTGGTGCGCAACCTGGCGGGCTTCCAGGGACGTTCCAGTCTCAAGACCTGGCTGTTGACCATCACCGCCAACGCGGCGAAGAATCGCTACAAGCAGAACCGCCGCGAAGTGCTGCTCGATGACCTGCCGTCGCCCCACGGCACCATCGGCGACGAACGCTTTGCCGCTGACGGCCACTGGGCATTGGCTCCCCACGCCTGGCATGAGGACACTCCCGAGGCCCTGCTCAGCGAGGATGAACTGCGCCAGTGCCTGGAGCACACGCTGTTGAGTTTGTCCGAGTTGCAGAGCAGTGTCTTGTTGTTGCGCGAACGCCAGGGGTTGGAGTTGGAGGAGATCTGTAATCTTCTGGGGATCTCGCTCTCCAATGTCAGGGTGCTGCTGCACAGGGCACGCTTGAAAGTTTTCGCGACCGTGGAGCATTTTGAGGAGACCGGCGAATGCTGACCTGCAAGGAACAAGTGGCACGTTCCAGCGACTATCTCGATGGCCAGTTGAGCTTTCGGGAGCGCCTGATGGTGCGCCATCACTTGATGTTCTGCCCCAACTGCCGGCGTTTTATCCGTCAGATGCGCTTGATGCAGGCCACCCTGAAGCATATGCCCGAACCGCCGGTCGAAAATCTCGAGGCCTTGTCCGCCCAGTTGGCCGCTCAGCGCCAGGATGCTGGAAAACCATAGTTCTAAAAAGCCACTATTTTTCCGCCAAAGCCCCGTAAACCGGGGCTTTGCGATTATTTGTGCCTGTCGGAAAAAGTTCCGCTGTCACAAAACCTTAATCGACCAGAAACCGCTCTGAAATAACCCCACGCCAAGATTCCCTCCCAACAAAGCAGGTCAGGCCCCGGCAATGGCTGCGCACCCGCGTGATGGCAACGGACGCCACAAATAGACCCGAAAAAGTTTGAATCCAGAGGAGCGAAACAATGAACAAGTGCACCTTGGCCCTGGCAGTGGCCGTAGGGGTTTTGTCCCAGCAGGCGTACGCCGATGGGCAAGCTGACGCGAAAGGTTTTATCGATGGCGCTACGTCGACCCTGGGTCTGCGTAACTTCTACATCAACACCGATAACCGTAGCGGCAAGCCCGCTCAGAACCTGAACTCGGAATGGGGCCAAGGCTTCGATCTGCGCTTCAACTCTGGTTACACACAAGGTACCGTAGGTTTCGGCCTTGATGTTATTGCCCTGGAAGGTATTCGTCTGGACACCGGTGGTGGTACCAACGGTGCGAGCAAAACCTCTGCTGGCGGCACGGTATTCCCGACCGAAGCCACCAACGGCAACAATGCCAAGGCAGTCAATGATTTCGGTAGCCTGGGCCTGACCGGTAAAGTCCGCGTTTCGCAGACCGAACTGAAGATCGGTACCCTGCTGCCGAACAACCCGGTGATCAAGTACAACGATGGTCGTCTGCTGCCACAAACCTTCACCGGTGGCCAGATCACTTCGAACGAGATCAAGGATCTGACCCTGACCCTCGGTCAGGTCGAGAAAGCCAAGGGCCGTAACTCGAGCAACGACGAAGATCTGTCGATTGCCGGTGCCAACGCCAGCTCGAACTACTCCCAGGGTACTGCGGGTCGGTTCAGCAACAAGTTCCAGTACGCCGGTGCCGACTACAAGATCACCAAGGATCTGGTCGCTTCCTACTACTTCGGCGAACTGAAAGACTTCTACTCGCAGAACTTCCTGGGTCTGGTACACAACTGGGCCATCGGTCCGGGCGTGCTGAAAAGCGACCTGCGTTACTACCGTAGCCGCGACAACGGTGCCAACGGTAACACCTCTGCTTACTACACCACTGGTTACTTCCCTGATAACGCACCTGTGACCAAGGGCAAGGTCGACAACGACCTGTACAGCTATCTGGCCCTGTACTCGGTTGCCGGTCACACCTTCGGCGCTGGTTATCAGTACACCAAAGGCGACAGCGACTTCCCATGGTTGAACCAGGGAGACGGCTCGTCCAACAGCACCATCACCGACATGCAGATCCAGAAGTTCGCCCGTGCCGGCGAGCGTACCTGGCAAGCTCGTTACGCCTATGACTTCGCCAAGGTCGGCGTACCTGGCCTGACCGCCGGTATCATCTACCTGCATGGCGACAATATTCAGAACACCGCAGGCAACCAGAGCGAGTGGGAACGTGATATCAGCCTGTCCTACGTGATTCCTGAAGGCCCCCTCAAGAACCTCGGCTTCGCCTGGAAAAACGCCATGTGGCGTACCAGTACCCTCGTTTCCACTGGTGGCGACCAGGACGAAAACCGTCTGATCGTCAGCTACACCATTCCACTGTTGTAAGCTCCGCTCTTTTGGCGCCCCGCTCGACGCTCTGTCGCGCGGGGCGTTTTTTTTTCTGGCTTTCGGACGTGCTCAGGGAGCTGTCCTTGCGCGTTACCTGCCCTCAAAGCCCTCGGTCGAACAGCCCGGCCGCTGTTCTGTAACCTTCTGGAATGGTGTGCCCAGGCGACTTTCAAGTCCAATGAAATAGTTTTTAAGATTCCCTTCCCGGCGGACTTTCAGAACGCTATCGGTTTTCCGTTCTACCTGTCGCCCTTCCTGCCACACATGCGCGATACTCGCTCTGCATGTTGCACCTGCCTGGGGATATCGATGCCGTTACAACGTCTGCAAAGCCTCTCTGAGGTCGCTGCCGAGCAATGGGATGCGCTGGTGCCCGACGGCCAGCCATTCCTCAGCCATGGGTTCCTGAGTGCCTTGGAAGACAGCGGCAGCCTCGGTCCGCACTCGGGCTGGCAGCCGGAGCATCTGTTGCATGTGGAGGACGGTCGGCTGCTGGCGGCCCTGCCGAGTTATCGCAAATGGCATTCCTATGGCGAATATGTGTTCGACCACGGCTGGGCCGAGGCCTGCGAGCGCGCGGGCATCGCCTACTACCCCAAGCTGTTGACCGCCGTACCGTTCAGTCCGGTGGGCGGCGCGCGATTGCTGGCGGCCAAGGCCGAGGACGGTTTCGAGTTGCTGGCCGCCTTGCCGGGTTATCTGGAGATCGAAGAGCTTTCCAGCGCCCATATCAACTTCACCGATGCCCTGGCCGATGCCGCCCTGGGCGAACAACCCGGCTGGCTGCTGCGTTACGGTTGCCAGTTTCATTGGCAGAACCGCGGCTACCGGGATTTCCAGGACTTCCTCGATACCCTGAGTTCGCGCAAGCGCAAGCAGATGCGCAAGGAGCGCGAGCAGGTCGCCGGACAGGGCTTCGATTTCCAATGGCTGGAAGGCCGTGAGTTGAGTGAAGCCCAGTGGGACTTCGTCTACGCCTGTTATGCCAATACCTATGCGGTGCGACGCCAGACGCCCTACCTGACCCGGGAATTCTTCAGCCTGCTGGCCGAGCGCATGCCCGAGTCGATCCGCGTGGTCCTGGCCAAGCAGGGCGGGCGGCCGGTGGCCATGGCTTTCAGCCTGATCGGCGGCGACAGTTTCTACGGGCGTTACTGGGGCTGCCTGGCGGAGTTCGACCGGCTGCATTTCGAGACCTGCTTCTACCAGGGCATGGACTACGCCATCGCCCAGGGTTTGCAACGCTTCGATGCCGGTGCCCAGGGCGAGCACAAGTTGATTCGCGGTTTCGAGCCGGTGATCACCCACTCCTGGCATTACCTGCGTCATCCGGGGTTGCGCACGGCGGTGAAGGATTTCCTCGCACAGGAACGGGTGGGCATTCTGGCCTATGCCGAAGAGGCGAAGGCGGCACTGCCTTACCGGCAGGCCTGATGGGTCAACCGCCCCCTTCCGAGGGCGATGGTGACGTTCAATCGATACCGACAAACCCGCCGGTCTGGTGCTGCCACAGGCGTGCATATAGGCCGCCATGGGCCAACAGCTCGGCATGACTGCCGGTTTCGGCGATCCGGCCATTTTCCAGGACCACCAGGCGGTCCATGCGGGCAATGGTCGACAGACGGTGGGCAATGGCGATCACGGTCTTGCCTTCCATCAGGGTTTCCAGGCTTTCCTGGATCGCCGCTTCCACTTCCGAATCCAGGGCCGAGGTCGCTTCGTCCATGATCAGGATCGGCGCGTCCTTGAGCAGGACCCGGGCAATCGCGACGCGCTGGCGCTGGCCACCGGAGAGTTTCACCCCGCGCTCGCCGACATGGGCGTCGAAGCCGGTGCGGCCCTCGGCATCCGACAGCAGCGGGATGAACTCATCGGCCCGGGCCTTGCGCACCGCTTCCCAGAGTTCGGCGTCGCTGGCATCGGGTTTGCCGTAGAGCAGGTTGTCGCGGATCGAACGGTGCAGCAGCGAAGTGTCCTGGGTAATCATGCCGATGCGTTCGCGCAGGCTTTCCTGGGCGACTTCGGCAATGTCCTGGCCATCCACCAGGATCCGCCCGCCTTGCAGGTCATAGAGCCGCAGTAGCAGGTTGACCAGGGTCGACTTGCCGGCCCCCGACGGACCGATCAGGCCGATTTTCTCCCCCGGACGAATCGTCAGGTTGAGGTCGCTGATCACCCCGCTGCGTTTGCCGTAGTGGAAGTCCACATGCTCGAAGCGCACCTCGCCCTGGGTGACCCTCAGGCGCGGCGCCTGCTCGCGGTCGGTGACGCTGACTGGTTGGGCGATTGTCTGCAGACCGTCCTGGACCATGCCGATATTTTCGAAAATGCCGTTGACCACCCACATGATCCAACCGGACATGTTGACGATACGGATCACCAGGCCGGTGGCCAGGGCAATGGCGCCGACCGAGATCAGCGACTGGGTCCACAGCCACAGCGCGAGGCCCGTGGTGGTGACGATCAGCAGGCCGTTGAGGCTGGTGATGACGACGTCCATGCTGGTCACCACGCGGGCCGCCAGTTGGGTTTTTTCGGTCTGCTCCACCAGGGCATCACGGGCGTATTGCTGCTCGAAACGGGTGTGGGCAAACAGCTTCAGGGTGGTGATGTTGGTGTAGCCGTCGACGATCCGGCCCATGAGTTTGGAACGGGCTTCGGAGGAAATCACCGAGCGCGCCTTCACCCGTGGCACGAAGTAGTACAGAGCGCCGATGTAGCAGGCGATCCAGATCAGCAGCGGGATCATCAGGCGCCAGTCGGCCTCGACGAACAGCACCAGGGAACTGATGACATAGATCAGCACATGCCAGATGGCGTCGACGGCCTGGACGGCGGAGTCACGCAGCGAGTTGCCGGTCTGCATGATGCGCTGGGCGATACGTCCGGCGAAATCGTTCTGGAAGAAGTTGAGGCTCTGCCTGAGCACATAGCTGTGGTTCTGCCAGCGAATCAGGCTGGTCATGCCCGGGCTGATGGTCTGGTGCACCAGCAGGTCGTGCAGGCCGAAGAAAATCGGCCGCAGGATCAGGGCGACCACGGCCATCCACAGCAGTTCGCGGCCATGGACCTGGAAGAATTCGGTATTGGGCGTGCCCTGGGCCAGGTCGATGATCCGGCTCAGGTAGCTGAACAGCGCCACTTCGATCAGCGCGGCGAACAAGCCGACGATCAACAGCGCGACGAAGCTTGGCCAGACCTGGCGCAGGTAATACAGGTAGAAGGGCAGGACAGTGTTCGGCGGAGCGGCAGTGGGGGCGTCGCGGAAAATATCGATCAGTTGTTCAAAACGACGATAGAGCATGGGTTCTGACGCCCGTCAGGCGGGCTCTCCTTGAAGATGAAGCGGCGCAAGCCACGGGCATCCGGCCTGAAGCTTGCGCCTGCCATTAGTCGATCCGTTTGGCCGACTTGATATACACCGGGTCCGACGGCACGTCCGACATGCCCTGCTTGGTGGTGGTCGGCGAGTTGACGATGATATCGACCACCTCCATGCCCTTGACCACCTTGGCGAAGACCGCATAGCCGGCATCGCGGCCCGGGTCGAGGAAGTCATTGTCCTTCACGTTGATGAAGAATTGGCTGGTGGCCGAGTTCGGGTCCGAGGTCCGCGCCATCGACAAGCTGCCGCGCACGTTGTGCAGGCCGTTGCTGGCTTCGTTCTTGATCGGCGCCTGGGTCGGCTTCTGCGACATTTGCGCGGTGAAACCGCCGCCCTGGACCATGAAGCCCGGAATCACCCGGTGGAAGATGGTGTTGTTATAGAAACCACTGTCCACGTAGGCGAGGAAGTTCTTGGTGCTGATCGGCGCATGCACCGGGTCCAGCTCGATTTCAATGGTGCCGTTGGTGGTCACCAGTTCCACATGGGGCGCCTTGACGGCATCGGTGGCGGCCATCAGGTTGGCGGCAAAGAGGACGGAGCCGGTGAACAGGGCGATTTTTTTCAGCATGGTTCAGTGATCCTGGGTGGTGGTTTCGACTGCGGTTAGAAACTCAAGCAGGGTTTGGTTGAAGACCTGGGGTTGATCCAGCGGCGTGGCGTGGCGTGAGTCGGCGATCACCACCAGACGCGCATCGGGAATCAGTTTGACATAGCTTTCCTTCAGCGCGACCGGTGTGTAGTCATGGTCGGCGCTGACAATCAGGGTTGGACAGGCAATCCGTGAAAGTTGTTCCTGGACACCCCAGCCGACGATGGCATCGAAGCTGGCGAGATAAGCACGTTTGTCGTTTCTTGCCCAGCGTTCGGTCATCTTGCGCCGCAATTCTGCCTGTTCGGGTTTTGGGAACAGCATCACGCTCAAGGCCTTGCCGATGCGCTTCGGACCCAGCAGACGGGCCAGGCTCCAGCGCTTGGCCCATTGCAGGTAGTCGCCGGGCTTGCGGACCTTGACTTCGGGCGCGCTGTTAACCACGCACAAGCTCTTGAACATTTGCGGCTGATCCACTGCCAGTTGGAAACTGATCATCCCGCCCATGGACAGGCCCACCAGGTGCGGAGGGTCCAGTTTCAGGTGTTCGATCAGGGCCATTACATCGGCGCTGAACCCAGCGATGCTGTAGCGCTGGCGAGGCTTGTCGGAGCGACCGTGGCCGCGCATGTCCATGACGATTACCCGGTGCTGCGCTGACAATGCCGGTATCTGCATTTCCCAGTCGAGGGTGCTGGACCCCAGGCCATGTATCAACAGCACCGGTGTGCCCTGGCCGTATTCCTCATAGTGCAGCGTACAACCTTCGTGTTCGAAATAGGCCATCGGTCAACGTCCTGTCAGGCTTGCTGGGGAGCGGCGAAGGGGGCGTCCAGCGGCGCGGTGTCGAAGGTGCGCAGCAGTTCGATGAGAATCTGCGTGGCCGGCCCCAGGGGTTTGTCCTTGTTCGAGTACAGGTAGAAGGTCGGGTGGCGGCTGCCGCCCTGATCCAACGGTAGCACCTTGAGCAGGCCTTCCCGGATTTCCCGTTCGATCATGTGTCGCGGCAGCCAGGCAAAGCCCAGGCCGTTGCCGATAAAGGTCGCGGCGGTGGCCAGGCTGCCGACGGTCCAGCGCTGCTCGGCACCGAGCCAGCCGACATCGCGCGGTTGCTGGCGGCCGGAGTCACGGATCACCACCTGCAGCTGGCTTTCCAGGTCCTGGAAGGTCAAGGTGCGTTGCAGGCGGTGCAGGGCGTGTTCCGGGTGGGCGACGGCGACGAACTCCACCGCACTCATCTCGGTGCCCAGGTAACCGGGGATATTGAAGCCGCTGATGGCCAGGTCCGCGACGCCTTCGAGGAGGACTTCCTCCACCCCCGACAGCACTTCTTCGCGCAGGCGCACCCGGCAACCGCGGCTCTGTGGCATGAACGCGGTCAGCGCACGGACCAGGCGGGCATTGGGGTAGGCGGCGTCCACCACCAGGCGCACTTCGGCTTCCCAGCCCTGCTCCATATGGTGGGCCAGGTCTTCCAGCTGGCTGGCCTGTTTCACCAGTTGCCGGGAGCGCCGCAGCAATACGCCGCCGGCCTCGGTGAGCACGGCCTTGCGCCCGTCGATGCGCAACAGCGGCACCCCGAGCTGATCCTGCATGCGGGCCACGGTATAGCTGACGGACGACTGCGAACGATGCAGGGCTTCGGCGGCCTGGGCGAAGCCGCCGTGATCGACCACGGCCTGCAGCGTTCGCCATTGATCAAGGGTCACGCGGGGCGCTTTCAAGTTGGGTTCCTCTTGTCCTAAGCTGGCGGTCCCTAATGGAGACCGCCGAATGAGAAAAATCTGTTGTGTGTTGCTGGCCATGCTGCCCTTGACGGCATTCGCCTATCCCATCGAGGTCGAAAAACAACTCAACGGCCTGAGCATCGACTACACGACCTTCGATACCGATACGGATATCGGTTCCATCCAGGTGAACAACTACGGGAAAACCGACGCGTTGTGCACCGTGGTGTTCCGTAACGGCCCCGAGGCCCCACGGACCCGCAAGCTCGATCTGCCGGCCGGGAAGAGCAAGAATGCCAGCGCCAAATTCACCCGCAGCATCATCCGGTTGAGCCTGGGACTGACTTGCGTAGCGAAATGACCCTCCAGGAGCATTCTGCCAAGCATGCTCCGCCTATCAACAAATTTATAGATAGGTTGTAGTCATTTTTTCGGCTTTTTTATCGGCTAAGTGCTGTTTAATCTTCACTTCATCGACTTACAGCCCCTAGCGATGGAGCCTACATCCCATGTCCCGCGTACTGATCATCGAAAGCAGCGCCCGCCAGCAAGACTCGGTTTCCCGCCAGTTGACCCAGCAATTCATCGGTCAATGGCAAGCCGCTCACCCGGCCGATCCGATCACTGTCCGTGATCTGGCAACCGATCCGGTGCCGCATCTGGACAGCCACCTGCTGGGCGGCTGGATGAAACCCGTCGAGCAACGTACGGCCATCGAGAAGGCGGCGCTGGAGCGCTCCAACCAACTGACCGACGAACTGCTGGCGGCGGACGTGCTGGTGCTGGCCGCGCCGATGTACAACTTCGCAATCCCGAGCACCCTCAAGGCCTGGCTCGACCATGTGCTGCGGGCCGGCCTGACCTTCAAGTACACCGACACCGGCCCGCAAGGGCTGCTGGTCGGCAAGCGAGCCTATGTCCTGACCGCGCGCGGCGGGTTGTATGCCGGTGGCACCAACGATCATCAGGAACCCTACCTGCGCCAGGTGCTGGCGTTTATCGGTATCCACGACGTCACCTTCATTCATGCCGAAGGCCTGAATATGGGTGGCGACTTCCAGGAAAAAGGCCTGAACCAGGCCAAGGCGCGGATTGCCCAAGTTGCTTGAGGGCTTAATGTTCAGCTAATCGCCGATTGTTTTAGTAGCAACAGTTCTTCAAGTAACCCCTTCAAGTTGTACGCGCAGAACCTCCCTTTGCACTGGTTGCTCCCTGAGTGCATGCAACCCGATCCGGCCGCCCAGCCCGATCGGGTTTTTTTTCGCCTCGGATTCCTTGTGCGGCAGAAAGTCGCTAAGGTCGCGGCCATTCGATGGCAGGCCCGTTCCTTTTGTGGGATGGGCGGCAATATGTGAGGGCTTATGGGTTATCTACTTTTCGTCACGCTGCTCCAGGCGTTTTCCTTCAGCCTGATCGGTGAATACCTGGCCGGTCATGTCGACAGCTACTTTGCCGTGCTGGTGCGGGTGCTGCTGGCCGGGCTGGTGTTCATTCCCTTGACCCGCTGGCGCCAGGTGGAGCCGGCGTTCATGCGCGGCATGCTGCTGATCGGCGCCTTGCAGTTCGGCGTCACCTACGTCTGCCTGTACCTGAGCTTCCGGGTGCTGACGGTGCCGGAGGTGCTGCTGTTCACCATCCTTACACCGTTGCACGTGACCCTGATCGAAGATGCCTTGAACCGACGCTTCAATCCCTGGGCCTTGCTCGCGGCACTGGTGGCGGTGGCCGGTGCGGCGGTGATCCGCTACGACCGGATCAATCCGGATTTCTTCATGGGCTTCCTGCTGCTGCAATTGGCCAACTTCACCTATGCCGCCGGACAGGTGCTCTACAAGCACCTGGTGGCGCGTCATCCCAGCGACCTGCCGCATTACCGGCGTTTCGGCTATTTCTACCTGGGCGCGCTGGCGGTGGCATTGCCGGCGTTCCTGTTGTTCGGCAAGACCAATTACCTGCCCGAGGGGCCGCTGCAATGGGGCGTGCTGGTGTTCCTCGGACTGGTCAGCACGGCGCTGGGGATGTACTGGTGGAACAAGGGCGCGTGCCTGGTCAATGGCGCCACGCTGGCGGTGATGAACAACCTGCATGTGCCGGTGGGGCTGCTGATCAACCTGTTGATCTGGAACCAGCATGAACCCTTGGGGCGATTGTTCTTCGGCGGCCTGGTGATTCTTGCGGCAGTCTGGATCAGCCGCCTGGGCGCGCGTCCGCTCAAAGCCTAGAGCGCGTGCTCCTGCGGCTCGGGAATATGGCTGGCGCCCAACAGCGCCGGCAACATCCCGGCCCGCAGGTCGTTGCCGCTCGGCTGCTGGTACAGGCTCAGGCCGAACTCCGGCAGCACCGCCAGCAGGTAATCGAAAATATCCCCCTGGATACGTTCGTAGTCGGCCCAGGCGGTGGTGGAGGTGAAGCAGTAGATCTCCAGCGGTACACCCTGGGCCGTGGTCTGCATCTGGCGGACCATGCAGGTCATGTCCGGCTGTACTTCCGGATGACTCTTCAGATACGCCAGGGCGTAGGCGCGAAAGGTCCCCAGGTTGGTCATGCGTCGACGGTTCGCCGCCATCGCCGCGACATTGCCCTGGGCTTCGTTCCAGGCCTTGAGCTCGGCCTGCTTGCGAGCGATGTAGTCGGTGAGCAGGCGCACCCGGCTCAGCCGCTGTTCTTCGTCATCGTGGAGGAAACGCACGGCGCCGGCGTCGATGAACAGGCTGCGCTTGATCCGCCGGCCACCGGATTGCTGCATGCCGCGCCAGTTGCGGAACGACTCGGACATCAGCCGCCAGGTCGGGATCGAGACGATGGTCTTGTCGAAATTCTGCACCTTGACCGTGTGCAGGGTGATGTCCACCACATCGCCGTCGGCGCCGACCTGGGGCATCTCGATCCAGTCGCCGACCCGCAGCATGTCATTGCTGGTCAACTGCACGCTGGCGACGAAGGACAGCAGGGTGTCCTTGTAGACCAACAGGATCACTGCCGACATGGCGCCCAGGCCCGAGAGCAGCAACAGCGGCGAACGGTCGATCAGCGTGGCGACGATCACAATGGCTCCGAATACGAACAGCACCATCTTCGCCAACTGCACATAACCCTTGATCGAGCGCGTGCGCGCATGTTCGGTGCGTGCGTAGATATCCAGCAGGGCATTGAGCAGGGCGCTCATGGCCAGTACCTGGAACAGGAAGGTAAAGGCCAGCGCGACATTGCCGAAGAAGATCAGGCCGTTCTTGCTCAGCTCCGGCACCAGGTGCAGGCCGAACTGGATCACCAGCGAGGGCGTGGTCTGCGCCAGGCGATGGAAGACCTTGTTCTGCAGCAGGTCATTGACCCAGTGCAGCGCCGGCTGGCGCCCGAGCAGACGGGCGGTATGCAGGATCACATAACGCGCGACCCGGCCGAGCACCAGCGCCACGATCAGCAACAAGGCCAGGCCCAGCCCGGTTTGCAGCAGGGGATGTTGATCGAGGGCGCTGAAAAAGTCCTGGGCGCGCAGCCAGAGCTGTTTGATATCCATGGGGGACGACGAATCTTCTGAAGGAAATGATCGGGGGGATTAGATCATTTAACACCGGGAAGATGACCGTTGAAGACAAATCCGCTCACAAAAATCTCGCTGGCGAGGGGCCTTCGATATCAGCTCATCCAGTTCCCCCCATCGACGTTGTAGGTTTGCGCAACGACGTAATCGCTCTCCGCCGATGCCAGGAAGATTGCCATCCCCGTCAGGTCTTCAGCGGTGCCCATCCGGCCATAGGGGACTTGCGCCCCCACCTGTTTCTTCTTTTCTCCCGGGGGGAGGTGTTCATGCCGGGCGAACAGGGCATCGACGCCGTCCCAATGCTCGCCGTCGACCACCCCGGGGGCGATCGCATTGACGTTGATCCTGTGCTTGATGAGGTCCAGCCCGGCTGACTGGGTCAGGCTGATCACGGCCGCCTTGGTCGCGCAGTACACCGCGACCAGGGCTTCGCCGCGACGCCCGGCCTGGCTGGCCATGTTGATGATCTTGCCGCCATGACCCTGGCTGATCATCTGCTTCGCGGCGGCTTGAAGGGTAAACAGCGTACCGGCCACGTTGATGGAGAACAGGCGCTCGTAGCTTTCACGAGTGATCTCGCTGATCGGTGCCAAATCAAACAACGCGGCGTTATTGACGAGGATGTCGAGTTTGCCGGCCTGGGTAATCACCGTGGCAATGGCGTCGTCGATAGAGGCCTGATCGGTGACGTCCATTTTCACCGCATAAGCCTTTGGGCCCAGTTCGGCGGCGGTCGCCTGTGCGCGTTCAAGATTGATATCGGCGATCGCCACGCTGGCGCCTTCGCGGATGTAGGCCACGGCGAATGAGCGGCCTATGCCTCGGGCCGAACCCGTCACCAGCGCGCTTTTTCCTTCAAGTCGTTTCATCAGATGGGCTTCCTGTTCACGAAAATGAGCGGCTGTCGGCCGAAGGGCTGCGACAGCCGGTGGTGCGGATTATTTTTTCGGGTAACCCGCGCGCTGCATGTCCTTGGCCGTGGCTATCTGCGCAGCGCTCAGGGCCTGCTCCACCGACATCTGGCCGGTGAGCGCGGCGGAAAACAGCTTGCCCACCGAGGTGCCAATGGCCTGGAACTCGGGAATCGTCACGTACTGGATGCCGACATAGGGCACGGGCTTGGCCGAGGGGCGGGCGGGGTCGGCGTTCTGCATCATTTGCAGGGTGATTTTGGCAAAGGGTGCTGCCTTCAGGTAGGCATCGTTGTAGGTGGACAGACGGGTGCCCGGCGGCACATTGGTGATGCCGTCCTTGTCGGCGACCAACTGTATGTAGTCTTTCGATGTGGCCCAGGTGATGAACGCCTTGGCGGCCTCTTTGTGCCGGGACGTCGTGGGTATCGCCAATGACCAGGCATACAGCCAGGACGAACCCTTGTCTGTGACCTCGACCGGTGCCGGGGCGAAGCCCACCGTGTCGGCGACCCGGCTTTGGGTCTTGTCCGTGGTAAAGGAACCGGCGACGCTTGCATCGACCCAGATGGCGCATTTGCCGCTGTTGAACAGGGCCAGGGTTTCGTTGAAACCATTGCTTGAAACGCCTGGCGGGCCGTAATTCTTGAGGGTGTTGACGTAGAAATTGGCCGCGGCGGTCCACTCGGGCCCGGTCAGTTCGGGTTGCCATTGCTCATCGAACCAGCGCGCTCCGAAGGTGTTGGCCAGGGTGCTCAGCAGCGCCATGTTCTCGCCCCAACCGGCTTTGCCACGCAGGCACATGCCGTATTGCTCTTTATCGGGGTGGTGCAGTTTGGCGGCAAACTCGCCGAGCTGGGTCCAGGTCGGATGCTCGGGCATGGTCAGCCCGGCCTGCTTGAGCAGGTCCGTGCGGTAATAGGTGACTGTGCTTTCACCGTAGAAGGGCAGGGCATAGAGGGTGTCGTTGAGCGACAGGCCCTGGCGCACCGACGGGAAGATATCGGCGACATCGTAGGCCGCCGGCAGATCCTTCATCGGTTCCAGCCAATGCTTGGCGGCCCACAGCGGCGTTTCGTAGGTGCCGATGGTCAAGACGTCAAACTGTCCGCCTTGTGTTGCAATATCGGTGGTCAGCCGTTGGCGCAGGACGTTCTCTTCCAGCACGACCCAATTCAGCCTGACGTCGGGATGCTGTTCTTCGAAAACCTTGGAGAGCCGCTGCATGCGGATCATATCGCTGTTGTTCACCGTCGCGATGGTGAGGGTTTCGGCGGCTTGGGCGGCACAGGCCAAAGACAAACCAGCGGACAGAATGAGCGCGTGATGCCGGGTCTTCATGATGCTCTCCACTCCACGCCGGTGGCGCGGAATTATTATTGTTGTTGTAAACCGTGGCTGGTCAAAAATGTCTCGGACCGCAGCGGGTGACGGCTGGATTACACCAGCTCGCGAAAGGCGCAACAAACGCGTTGAGGACGAGAAACCGATACTTTTTTAATCGCGCCGCCTGGTCCCTGCAAAGATCAAAAAAGTACCAGTCATGGGTAATACCTTGGGTAGCGAACACCCTTTGATCCGGCTATGTTGCTGTTCAGAACTATAAAAAAGGGGCAAGCCATGCCTGATCGCCGCGCCGCGCTATTCGAGCAGCCCCCGGCCGAGCTGGAGGTCATCCTGCCTCAGCCGGAGCACAGCTTTCGCTGGTATGAGCACGACTATCCCTACGCGCTTGCGCGCTGGAATCATCATCCCGAATACGAAATCCATCTGATCCGCCAGGGGAGCGGCAAACTGGTGGCGGGCGACTACATCGGTGCGTTTGCCGCCGGCCACGTGGCGATGATGGGGCCGGACCTGCCCCATGACTGGATGGGTGACCTGGCGCCGGGGGAGCATCTGCAGGGGCGAGATGTGGTTTTGCAGTTCGACGGTGCGGCGCTGCTGGCCCTGCGCGAAGTCATGCCCGAGCTTGGCGATTTGCAGGTGCTGTTCGAGCGCGCCCGGCGGGGCCTGGAGTTCACTGGCGAAACGGCCCTTGAAGCGGCACGGCTGCTGGAAGCCATCGGTCCTGCCCAGGGTTTGCCGCGTTTGCTGATGTTCCTGCAGTTGTTGAACACCCTGGCGAGTGCTCCGGTGACAGAGGCGTGCTGTCTGGCCAGCACCTGCTATATGCCTGCGCTGGATGCGAAAAGCTCCGAACGCATCCATAAAGCCTTCGATTACCTGCTTCGGGAGCTGACGGGAGATGTCCGGCTGTCAGTGATCGCCGGGCAGTTGGGGATGAGCGAACCGGGGTTCTCGCGATTTTTCAAACGTATTACCGGGCATGGCTTTATCGACCTTATGCGCAAGCTGCGGGTCCAGCGCGCCTGCCGTTTGTTGCTGCAAACCCAGATGTCGGTGGCGGACATCTGTTTCGAGGTGGGCTACTGCAACCTCTCCAATTTCAATCGGCACTTTCGTGTGGAGATGAACCAGACCCCGACCGACTATCGTCGTGCCAACCCATTCAGCGCACAAAAACAGCGCTGTTTGTCGCGCTTTTCACAAAGAAACTCGGCCTCGGCGCTCGAAACCGTTACCCTATGCCGCTGATATTTTGTATTTCTTCGAGGTAGCACCCGTGTTTTCCGAATTCGCCCTGCACGAACGCCTGCTCAAAGCCGTGGCCGAGCTTAAATTTGTCGAGCCTACGCCCGTGCAGGCCGCGGCCATTCCACTGGCGTTGCAGGGGCGTGACCTGCGGGTGACGGCGCAAACGGGTAGCGGCAAGACCGCCGCGTTCGTCCTGCCGATCCTCAATCGCCTGATCGGCCCGGCCAAGGTTCGCGTCAGCATCAAGACCCTGATCCTGCTGCCAACCCGCGAGCTGGCCCAGCAGACCATCAAGGAAGTCGAGCGTTTCGCCCAGTTCACCTTCATCAAGTCCGGCCTGATCACCGGTGGTGAAGATTTCAAGGTCCAGGCCGCCATGCTGCGCAAGGTGCCGGATATCCTGATCGGCACCCCGGGGCGGATGATCGAGCAACTGAACGCCGGCAACCTGGACTTGAAAGAAGTCGAAGTGCTGGTGCTCGACGAAGCCGACCGCATGCTCGACATGGGTTTTGCCGAAGACGTGCAGCGCCTGGTGGACGAATGCACCAACCGCCAGCAGACCATGCTGTTCTCCGCCACCACCGGCGGTTCCGGCCTGCGCGACATGATCGCCAAGGTTTTGAACAACCCTGAGCACCTGCAGCTCAATGCGGTCAGCCAGCTGAACGACACCACGCGCCAGCAGATCATCACCGCCGACCACAACCAGCATAAAGAGCAGATCCTCAACTGGTTGCTGGCCAACGAGACCTATCAGAAAGCCATTGTCTTCACCAATACCCGGGCCATGGCCGACCGTATCTACGGCCGCCTGGTGGCCCAGGAATACAAGGCTTTCGTCCTGCACGGCGAGAAGGACCAGAAGGACCGCAAGCTGGCCATCGACCGCCTGAAGCAGGGCGGGGTGAAGATCCTCGTGGCCACCGACGTCGCCGCTCGCGGCCTGGACGTGGACGGCCTGGACATGGTGATCAACTTCGATATGCCGCGCAGCGGCGACGAATACGTGCACCGTATCGGTCGGACCGGGCGTGCCGGTAACGACGGCCTGGCGATCTCGCTGATCTGCCATGGCGACTGGAACCTGATGTCGAGCATCGAACGCTACCTCAAGCAGAGCTTCGAGCGCCGCACCATCAAGGAAGTCAAGGGCACCTATGGCGGGCCGAAGAAGGTCAAGGCTTCGGGCAAGGCTGTCGGCGTGAAGAAGAAAAAGACCGACGCCAAGGGCGACAAGAAGAAGTCGGCCGCCAAGGCACCGACCAAACGCAAGATCGCCAACCGGCCGAAGACCGATGCCCTGTCGTTGGTCAGCAAGGACGGCATGGCGCCGCTCAAGCGCCGCAAGCCGGAAGCCCCGGCTGCCGAATAACCCGCTATCGGTTGCGTGAAAACGCAGTGAAGCGGTTGCTCTCCCACCAATGCCCCGACTTGTCGGGGCATTGGCGTTTTTGTGGGGCGATGCTTGCGCAGCTGCCCTTCAAATAGTGAAGGGCGGTAGTGGCACTTTGCTAAAAAACGGCAGTCAGATGGGAACTTCAACAACGACGCTCTGGTATTATTTCGCGTTCACGTTGGCAGGATGATGGAGCCCTGGAAGGCTCCGTATAGGGAATATGCTCATGAACTACCTCGAACGCTCCATGTCTGCCTTGCGCTCCATCGGCATCACTTTCCCGGAGCAGAATGCTCCCGTGCTGGCACTGCTGGACAAGGTATCGGTGTATGACGCCACCCGCGTCACCGCCATCGCCGCCACGCTGCAACAGTCCACGGTGTTCAATGCCGTGGTCCGCGACAAGTTGCAGAGCATGGACGTCAGCACCCGTTATGCCGATATCGCCGCCAGCTTCGATTCGATCCAGGCCGATGCCCGGCAGATGATGGAATGGATGGCCGACGGCAAGCTGCAATTCTCCGAGCGCATCCAGCTGGGCTGGATGAATATGCGCCGCGGTTCGATCCCGGATCGCTTCGAGAGCATTCGCAAGAACTACCTGGATGTGGCGAAGTCGGCCAATGAGCAGATACAGCTGGAAAGCCTGATTCTCGAAGCCTATCAGGACTATCGCCTGGCGATGAAAACGGCCGAGATAGATGCCTGCGAAGTGCAGAAAATCGCCCAGGCGAAGATGGATAGCGGGCGCCAGGGCCTGACCGAGGCTGGCGCGGCCCTGGAGGGTGCCGAGCTGGAAGCGACCGAACGGGCCAAGCTCGAACTGGCACGGGATGTCGCCTTGCGCGACCTGCAGGACGAGGACAAGCGTTACCAGATCATCACCGATATCGCCGATCAACTGAAGACCGCCTACAACGCGGCCGAGCTGGTGTTTGCGCGCCTGAGCCAGTACCACAGCGTCAAAGAGCGGCTGTACCAGCGTGCCGTGAGCTTTTTCGCCACCAACGAAATCGTCCTGACCGGCCTGGCAGCGGGCTTTACTTCGTCCGGCGGGCTGGCCGAAGTGACCAACACCCTGAATGCGATGAACCAGGGGATCAACTCCAGCCTGGAGATCCAGGCCAAGGTCGGCGGCGAGCAGCTGAATGCGGCGTTGAAGGCCGGCTACGGCTCGACCCTGAAGGCCAGCTCGGTCAAGGCCCTGGCCGATGCCGTGGTGGACTTCCAGGCCAGCAGCCTGAGTCTGATCCAGGAACTGCGCAAGGAGTCCTCGGCGGCGGCGGCGGAAATCGAGTCGATCACCGAGGACAGCAAGCGTCGCTTCAGCGCGCTCCTGCAAAAGGGGATCTGAAGTGAGCAACGTTGTCTCCCTCACCGAGCAGATGGGGGCCATGGCGCTGATCGACGAGATGCGTTTCAGCCAGGCCGAACTGCAGAAACAGCTGGACCTGCCCAAGCATCGCTTGCGGGTGGCCGAGCAGATCCGTGAGTTTTACCGGGCCAAGGGCATCGAGGTGGAGGATGCCCTGGTCGAAGAGGGCGTTCGCAACTTCTTCGCCAACCGCCTGACGTATCAGGCTCCGGCAACTTTCGGCTCGATGACCCGGCTGCTGGCACGGGTCTATATCACTCGTGGACGCTGGCTGCTGCCTACGGTAGGTGTCCTGGGAGTTGGGTTGTGGGTGCTGTTGGTTGCGCCGTCGGTCTCGGAGTTTTCTGCTCAGGCGTCGCTGAGCGCAGCACAGGGTCGAGTGGATGAGGCTAGGGCGCTGGTTGCAAGCCATGCCGGGCAGCGTGAGCAGTTGGAAAAGCGTGTCTCCACGCTGAAGGCCGATGGGCTTGTGGCGAATTTGCCGGCGGCGCGGCAGGTATTTGAACAGACCGGGCCGGTGCTGGAGACCGCGCGTGCAGCAGAACGGATCACGCTGCCGGTGCACGTCACGGAACAGAGTTACAAAGAGGACTCCAAGCTGGCCGCCTCGGCGGTCAAGAGCCTGAAGAAGGACAGTGCCGACATGAAGGCACTGGCGACTCAGCTGGATGCGCTGAGCGCGCAAACGGACACGATCAGGCCCTGGTTGACGAAGCTGCAGGATGCGCAGGAACAAGTGCGCAAGATGGGCTTGAGCAACGCCGATGCCGGGCAGTTCCAACCGCTGTTTGCCAAGGTCGATCAGGCCGTCAAGGTCATGGATGCGACGGCCGCCGAACAGGGATTGAAGGAGGTTGAGCAACTGCGGGCGATAGCGGCGACACCCTTGACCCTGGAAGTGGTCAGCCGTACCGGCGAGAAGTCGATGGTTGAGCGCAATTTCGATCCGACCGGGGGCAAGTCCTGGTACCTGCTGGCCGAGGCGCTCGACGCCTCGGGCAATGTCGTCCCGTTGCCCATCACCAGTGTCGAGACCGGGGAGCGGCGTTATGCCTCGATCTTTGGCGTGCGGGTCAATCAGGCCACCTACCAGGCGGCCAAGAATGACAAGCAGGCAGATGGCCTTGTCGATGATCGCCTGATGGGGAAAAAGGCGGCCAACTCGCTGTCCTTTGCGTTCGTCAAAGGACCGGTCAAAACCAAACCTGATTACATCCTGGAGTGGTAATGAACGCGAGCCGCATAGAAGCTTCCATCCGCGACAACTCCCGGAACCTGGAGGCACAGCTGCGCCAACTGCAGCTCGAGTTGTCCGCTGCCCACGATCAGGAGTTGCGCCTGCAGCAGGGGCTCGGCAACGCCTTTCCGCATATCGCCAATTATCAGCTGTCCGGCGGTGCCCCGCTGTCTGTCGAGGTTCAGCGTTTGCTCGACCAGCGCGAGCAGGCGGAGGCCGCTTTGCGTCAGGAGCTGGCGCAGGTGGAGGAGGGCATTGCCGGGCAGTTGCAGGTGATCTCGGGCTTGGCCGAGGCGCTTGAGACCCAGGTGGCGGACCTTGATCAGCAAGTCGAGCAGGACCTCCGGGCCCAGCAGCAGGCCGCCTTGATCAGCGAGGCCGACGAGCAGTCCTACAAGGAACTGCGCGATGAATGTCGGCTCAAGCTCCAGGCATTCCAGGCCGACCCGCTTTATGTCTATCTGCGCGACCGCGGATTCGGTACCGAGGGTTATGTCGGTCGGTTTGTCTGGCGCGGGCTGGACCGTTGGGTGGCGCGACTGTGCAATTTCACCCAGAACAGTGCCGCCGAGCGCACGCTGCTGGCCATGCAGCGGGCCAATGAAGCAGTTGGCAAGGAGCGTCAGGCAAATCGGGCGGCCCAGGAGGCCGAGCGCGCGCGGCTGCATCAACGTGCCCTGTCCGCCAGCGATCTGCCGGTCTTGCAAGAGCGTCAGCGGCAAGCGCAGCAGGCGCTGGAAGCGGGCAAGGCGCAGGCCAATGCGCTCCATCAGCGCCTGGCGCCCTACGTCAGCAAGCGTGACGAGGGTTTCGCCAAGGCCTCCGAGCTGTTGTCCCGGCAACTGGCCGAGATGAATGACCTGACCCTGGAGCACCTGGCCGGACAGACCCAGGGTGCGCAGGATGACGAGCTGGTGCGCAGGGTACGTGATCTGCGCGCTGAGCTGGAGGTGTTGCGGTTGCGCGTGCCTTCTCTGGAGCGGCAGTGCCGGGACGCCGAGGCCAGCTATGAGCTGGCCAAGCAACTGGAGCGTACGTTGCAGTCAGGGGGACTCATCAGTTCCCGCTACGACTATCAGAACGTGGATCTTGATGGCTTGCTCGTCGGGTTCATGCGGGGCGCCCTGTCGCTCTCCCAGGTGGTGAGTGAGGTGGACAATAACCGCGAGTTCATCAGGGTTGCTCCCAGCCCGAGCAGCAGTGCCCGTTCGAGCAGCAGTCGGAGCCGCGGTTCGCACAGCAGTTCGGGCAGCTTCTTTGGGGGCGGTTCGTCGGGCGGTTCCAGTTCCGCTAGCTCGTCCGGTTCTTCCAGCTCAGGGAGTGGCGGCGGGTTCTCCACCAGCGACAGTCTCTAGATCGAAAGGTCTGACGGAACAAGGACGGGGCGGCGCAGGCTGCCCCGTGTCGTTTCTCCCGGGCTCGATCGGCCAGGCGTCGGGCGGTTTCCGCCCAATGGTCATCCGTGGGTGCAAACCGGCTGAACCGTCATGGCCGACACTACTCTATCCTTATGCAGGGCTTCTCACTCTCACACGTGAAGGGTTAATCAGGATGACGACTTACAACTGGGAACTGATCGAACGTTTGCTCCATGAGGTGCAGAACAGCGCCGGTCATAGCTTCGCCCCCCGGGCCTACGCCGAGGAGCACGCCACGGCCCAGGCCGCGCAGGGACAGGTGACGGGCAATCTCGATGACCTGAAGGCGCTGGCGGCCGATTACGAACGGCTGCTGCTCAAGCACGACTATATCGAGAGCCGCCCGGAGGACGAGGGCGGTAATGGCGAGAACTTTATCCTTACGCCGCGTGGCTCTGCCCTGTTGAGCCTGCTCGACAGCAGCATTCCCGGCAACGATCACCCTTTGCAGGTACTCGACGAGCAGGTTGATGCGCTGGACCCGGCCACCTTCGATCAGTTGGCCGCCAAGGTGCAGATCGCCTGAGTCCCGGGCCAACAGACGACGGTTTTTGCTCAACCGCCCTGAGCGGTTTTCAGGCATTTGAGCTGTGAGAAGTCCTGACGCATTTCGTCGATCTTCTTCAGCAGTCGTATCTGTTGTTCGGCGTTGCTCTCGGCCATCAACGCCACCAGCAGGCTGCGGGTGGCCTGCTCCGCACGCTCGTGGGCCTGGCGGTACTCGGTGGTCCACAGGCTGTCCTGATCTTGCAGCAACTGTTCGATCCGTTGCGGGAAGTCCGCGCGCTGGCGCTGTTCGACCGCCTTGCTCAATTGCATCTGCCAGTTCATCCGGTTGGCCACCCATAGCCGGTTCTGTTCGCCGAGGCTGGTGGACCAGGCGGTGATGCGCTGTTGCTGGCTCAGGCTCAATGGCCCCAGCCAGCCCTTGAGGCGCTTGCTCATGCGCTCGGCGCGGTCGCGGATCTGTTCGTCGACGGGCGGGGTCACGTACTCCGCTCGATGTTCACGCTGATCCTTGGCAAAAGCCTGGCTCATCTCGCTTACCTGTTGATCGCTCAGGCCCCGCAGCAACTCGACCGCCGAGGGCGTGACGGTGCGCGTGACCTGGGCAATCGCCTGGCGGGCCTCGGCGGTGCGGGCCTGCACGTTGGCATCGGTGACCTGACGGGTTTCGACCATCTGCTGCACGTGCTCGAGCCAGTCCAGGTAGTCCGGCAGTTGCGTGGTGCAATGCCAGTGCAGGTGCTCCTTGAGGCGTTCGCGGAACCAGTCTTTCTGCCCGCGGTTCATGTCCACGTAGTCGCCGAGGGTCCAGGGAATGATCACATCGAGGTTGCGATAGGCCAGGCTTGCCCGCGAGCAGGCACCGATGGCCAGGCTCAGGAACAGCAACCAGAAGAGGGAGGTCAGCCGGTACGACATGGACGAATCCTGATGGGGACACCTTTCCATGGAACGCTTCTGCGGCCAGTGGTTCAACCGCTCAATGGTTTCCAACGATGACCATGGCGGCTGATACGGGCGCAAGGGGACTTGTGCACGGGTGATCGGCGCGGTATCTGCAATGGGGGCGGGAGTGTTGCTTCAGCCCTGCGCCTTGAGGTTCAAAGCGCAGAGTGGCTTGGGTGTTGCGCGGGGGGAATTACTTTTTGCCGAGGGTGATCTGTTTCGACGGGCCGAAAGTCTGGCCGCTGACGCCTTTGGCAATTTGCTGGATCTCGCCGCCGGATTTCAGGAAAGCCGCAATTTGCTCGTTGATCGAATCGCTGGTTTCAACGGCTGGAGCGGGCTTTGCTTTGCTGTTCGATGCTTTTACGCGCATGGCGGCCATTAACCTGTGTAGATATTAACTGGATCGATCATTCTACCTGAAAGGCTTGACAATTGCTTGATAAATATCCAGGGCAAAGGTAGTGGGGTATTCGCCAAGACGTGGTGGGGGCCTTGTTATTATTGGCTAAGCTACTGTTTTGACTCGTAACCCGGCCTCGATATTTTCCACCCAAGGGTAGATTTTCAAGGGGGAGTGCAGCCAGCGGTCTGACGAACGGGCCTGTTTCTATCGGCAACCCCTTGAAAATCAAGCCTTGCAGCGGGCTTTTCAGCCGGGGGCAAGGGCTGTGAAACAGCGTCGTCAAACTCGGGTAGAATGCCAGCCACGCAATGAGGGTATTGGAAATGGCTTTAGTCGGGCGTTATAACAGCTTGCAAGTGGTTAAACACACTAATTTCGGTTTGTATCTGGACGGCGGCGCGGACGGCGAGATTCTTCTGCCCAACCGTTATATCCCCAAGGATATTCCCAGTGAAGATGAAGACTGGCTGAATGTTTTCATTTATCTGGACAGTGCTGACAAGTTGATTGCCACCACGGAAAAACCCAAAGTTCAGGTCGGTGAATTCGCCAGTCTCAAAGTCAAGGAAGTTAACAGTATTGGTGTGTTCCTCGATTGGGGATTGCCCAAGGATCTGCTGTTGCCGTATTCCGAAGAGAAGCGCCAGTTGAGCGCCGGCGACTATTGCGTGGTGCATGTCTACCTCGACAAGCATACCCGTCGTATCACCGCCACGGCCCGCCTGGATCGCTACCTGGACAAGACTCCGGCCAGCTACACGCCCGGCCAGGAAGTCGACCTGCTGGTGGCCGAAGCCACCGACATGGGCTTCAAGGCGATCATCAACAACAAGCATTGGGGGCTGATTCACAAGAACGAAGTGTTCAAGTTCCTGCGGGCCGGCAAAGAGGAAAAGGGCTTTATCAAGGAGATCCGCGCCGACGGCAAGATCAGCCTGAGCCTGCAACCCGTCGGCGAAGAAGCTTCCGGGAGCCTGAACAGCAAGATCCTCGCCAAGTTGCGTGAAAACAACGGTGTGCTGGCGGTCAGCGACAAGAGCGATCCGACCGTGATCAGCGGTTTGTTCGGGGTCAGCAAAGGCAACTTCAAGAAAGCCATTGGTGCGCTCTACAAGCAAGGGCAGATTGTGATCCATGCCGATCGCATCGAATTGAGCTGAGTGTGGATGTTGCCCGGGCTGACGTCATCGCCGGCAAGCCAGCTCCCACAATAATCGCGTTTCAGCGTGATTCTGTAGGCGCCGGCTTGCCGGCGATGGACTGCGTAGCTGTCCTGCCTGTCGCAACCCTGCAAGGCTCAGCGTCGCACCAGGGCCACCCCGGGTGTTGCGGCCGCCACCGGCCGCAACACCACCAATCCCGCCAGTACCAGGCCGCTGCCCGCCACGATCAAGGCCGGTTGCAGGCCACCGCTGAAGTGGCTGCTCAAGGCCGCGAGCAACGGCCCGCAGAGCTGGCCGATGGCGAAACAGGCGGTCAGCCACCCGGCATTGCGATGGGTGGCGTGCGGCGCCAGTTCCCGCGAGCGCTGCATGACCAACTGCATGCAGGCGAGGAACGGCGTACCGCAGAGAATCACACCCAGCACCAGCCCCAGGCCGCTCGACAACAGGCAGGCGAAGACCCCGGCGGCCTGCAGCCAGAGCGTCACCATCAACCAGCGACGGGTACTGTCGGGTTTGGCGCGCCGCAGGCTCACCAGCACCACGCCAAGGGCCGCGACCAAGCCGAAGCCGGGCCAGAACAGATCGGCCTGCCATTGCCCGTGGAAGTGCGCACTGGCCATCTGCGAAAGAAAGGTCGCCGGAATGATGTAGCCCAGGCCGTACAAGGCATAGACCAGGCCCAGATGACCGATGGATTGCTGTTCTGTGTCCACGATCACGGGTGCGGCTGTGGTTGTGGCCACGGGTGTGGCGCTCGGCAGCGGCAGGAAGGGCAGGATCAACAGCAACATCAGCAGGCCGACGCCGGCGTACACCAGCCACAGGGTCGACGAGTTCTCTCCCAGCAGGTTCGAGCCCAGCGCCAGCAAGCCGGTGAGCACGATGCCCAGGCCGGGACCGGCAAACACCCAGGCACCCAGGCGTGGACGGCCGACGGCATGGGCCAGCGGCTGGCTCAGGCTGGTGATCATGACCACTACCCAGGCACTTGCCACCCCGGTGCCGAAGCGCAGCAGCCAGTGTGACCAGAACCCATGGGCCCAGTACGAGGCCAGGGTCAACAGCACGCATAACCACAGGCCGGCGAGCAGGCGCAGGCGGACATGGTGCGCGCGCCGGGCGAACATGGCGTCCACCGCGCCCAGCAGGTAGCCCAGGTAATTGGCGGCGGCGATCAGGCCGCCGGCGGTCAGGTCGATCTGGCCTTCGCTGATCAGGTGCGGCAGTTGCGGGGTCAGGGCAAAGCGGCCCACCCCCATGGCCATCATCAGGGCGATAAAGCAGGCGGTTAAACGAATCAGAGGTGACATGGCGTCATTTCCCGGCAGAGGACTATGACCGTCAGGCTAGGATCGATTGACTTTCTTTAAAAATGAATAATAGTGAGTAACTTGTTCAGTTTTGGAGAGGGTCATGGAGTTCAGCCAATTGCGGATCTTCCACGCGGTCGCCGAGGAGGGTTCCATCACCCGCGCCGCCGAGCGCCTGCACCGGGTGCCGTCGAACCTGTCCACGCGGATCAGGCAGCTCGAGGAGCAACTGGGGGTCGAACTGTTCCTGCGTGAACGCCAGCGCCTGCAATTGTCTCCGGCCGGCAAGGTCCTGCTCGATTACTCGAACCGGCTGTTTTCGCTGCATGACGAGGCCCAGGCTGCCGTGCGTGGCGGGCAACCGGCGGGGGACTTCGTACTGGGCACCATGTACAGCACCGCGGCGATTTACCTGCCGTCGATGCTGGCGCGTTATCACCGCACCTATCCCGAAGTGAACCTGCAGGTGCAGTCCGCGCCCAGCGGCGAATTGCTCGAAGGGCTGGTCTCCGGGCGCCTGGATGCCGCCCTGGTGGATGGCCCGCTGCAGTTGGCGGGGCTCGACGGCCTTGCATTCTGCGATGAAACCCTGGTGCTGATCGCACCGGCCGATCACCCGCCGGTGCGCAGTGCCCTGGAAGTACAGGGGCAGCCGGTTTTCACCTTTCGCCGCGGCTGTGCCTACCGCCTGCGCCTGGAGGCCTGGTTCGGCCACTATCACGCGGCCATGGGCCGGGCCATCGAGATCGAGTCCTATCCCGGAATGCTCGCCTGTGTCACCGCCGGCTCCGGCGTGGCGATGATGTCCGAGTCGATGCTGGCCAGCCTGCCCGGGCGGGAAAGCGTGTCGGTGCATCGGCTGGTCGAGCCTTTTGCCAGCGCCACCACCTGGCTGATGTGGCGCAAAGGCATGGTCGGCGCCAACCTGGCGGCCTGGATCGAGCTGCAGAAAAGCGCCTTGCTGCCCCTGGCGGACAGTGCCGAAGGGCTCCGTGCGTCGGCTTGAAGCGTTTTGCCATGATTTAAATCAAAGATCCTGCTGCAAGGGACAGCATTGCGTAGGACTTAGGGCTATGATCTGTGTGAAGCGGCTACAGAATCCCGTCGCTCGCATTACCCTGAAGGGGGCTATATGAAAGACAAACTGCAAACCTGGCTCCATGACCTCGGTGTTGCCCTGGGTCTGATCGAACCGCCACTGCAGCCGGTACCTATTCGTACCGACGATGATCGCCGTCGCCGCCAGCCGCGTCGCTAAGCGCCCACGGGCCGGCAACAGGGTTCAGCGCTCTTCGCCGTGCCGTGTTGGCGAAGTTCAGTGCCTGGCGATTTTCTCCAGGAAACGACTCAAGTCGTTGACCGTGACCGCTTCCTTGAGCAAGCGGTCTTCCTCTTCGGTAAACGCCGTCAGATCAAACTCATCTTCAAGATGGAACATCAGGTCTTCAATGTCCTGGGTGTCGAATCCCAATCCCTGCAAACTCTGATCGTCAGCGAACGCCTGGTGGTCGTCGAGCCGTTGGCTGACGAAATCATGCACGCTCTTGCGAATATCGGCTCTTTTCATGCGCCCGGTCTCCCTGTCTGCCTTTGCGGAAAGGGCGGCGGGATTGTGCCTGGGAGAGGGAATCCGGCGGGTTCGGCGGGCCGGGTTTTTTCATAGATAAATCGACTGAGATCGCCAAGGGTGGTGATGCCTATCAGGTCGCGGTTCAGATCCAGCCGCACCTCGAACAGGCACTCAAGGTTGTGGAACAACTCGACGAGATCAAGGGAACAGGTGTTGTCCGTGGCCTTTGACGGATCTTGCGACCATTTCAGCGACAGTTGTTCTTCAATGGAATGGCAGATTTGCTGATGAATCTCGAGTCTGTTCATAAGAGCCTCGAAGAAGGGTTTCTTATTGTTCGACCCTTTCCTGGGGCATTGCGATAGTGATCAAACTACGACACCAGCGATCCTTGTACCTTCCGGTTAATCAAAAAGGTAGTCGCTATAGGCCAGTACAGCACAAGTTTTGCGCGGGACCTGACCGTTCATCTCCCTGGGCGTGCGCAGGGCGGTCAATGGGGGAAGGCGGCAGGCAAAAAAAACGGGTGCGACAACCGACGTCGCACCCGCTGAAGTAACCGCGGTATCAGATGGCGCTGGCGACGCTGGCCGGGCGCGGAGACAGCAGGCTGACCACGACGAAGCTGATCAAGCCGATGGCCAGGCTGTAGTAGATCGGGGTATTGGCGTCCAGGCCATCCTTGATCATGAATACCAGGGCGGTGATGAAGCCCAGGGCCATGCTGGTAATGGCGCCACTGGTGGTGGCGGGCTTCCAGAAGATTGCGCCGATCAGCGGAATCAGCATGCCGCCCACCAGCAGGTTGTAGGCCAGGGTCAGGGCGCTGATCACGTCGCTGACCACCAGGGCGATGCCCAGTACGACGATCCCGGTCAGGCAGGTGAACAGGCGGTTGATCCCCAGGCTCGATTGCTTGCCGCCGCGCAGTTTCGGCAGCAGGTCTTCGGTCAGCACGGTGGAGGCGGCCAGCAGGCCGGCACTGGCGGTGGACATCATGGCCGCCAGGGCCGCGGCGATCACCAGGCCACGAATGCCATCGGGCAGCGACTGTTTGACGATGGCGGCAAAGGCGTTGTTGACGTTGGCCAGGTCGGGAATCAGCACATGGGCGGCCATGCCGATCAGGGCACAGGCCAGGCCGTAGGCGATACAGTAGACCCCGGCGACGCTGCCGGCATACTTCGCGACTTTCTCGTCCTTGGCGGTGAACACCCGTTGCCAGATGTCCTGGCCGATCAGGATGCCGAAGAAGTAGATCAGGAAGTAGGTGATGATGGTGTCCCAGCCGATGGTGGTGAAGCTGAAGCTGCTCGCCGGCAGCTTGCTCACCAGTTGGTCCCAGCCGCCGACGCGGTAGAGGCAGATCGGCAACAGGATGAACATCAGGCCCACGGTCTTGATGACGAACTGGACGATATCGGTCAGGGTCAGCGACCACATGCCGCCGATGGTCGAGTAGACCACCACCACGCCGCCGCCCAGCAGTACCGAGAGCCAGAACGGCAGGTTGAACAGCACTTGCAGCACGGTGCCGATAGCGAGGATCGAGGTCACGCCGATCATCAGCGCGTAGGCCAGCATGATCACCGCGCTGGCCTGGCGGGCCATGGGGTTGTAGCGCTTCTCCAGGACCTGGGTCACGGTGAAGATCTTCAGTTTAAGCAGCGGTTTGGCGAGGAACAGGTTCAGCGCGATGATGCCGAAACCCAGGGCCGCGCAGAGCCAGAAGCCGGAAATGCCGTGGACATAGCCCAGGCGCACGGTGCCGACGGTGGAGGCACCACCCAGTACCGTGGCGGCCATGGTGCCCATATACAGCGTCGGGCCCAGGTTGCGTCCGGCCACCAGGTAGTCTTCGTGGGTCTTGGCCTTGCGCATGCCGTAGTAACCGAGCACGAGCATGCCGGCGGCATAAATGAGTACAACCAATAAATCCAAAGCCATGACGGCGTGTCTCCGATTATCTTTTTTATGGTCGAGCAAAGTTCAAGGCACATGCTGTGGCGAGGGGCTCGCCACAGCAGTATCAGGCCGCCTGGCGCATCCCGGGCTTCAATGTTTTGCCATCCCGGCTGCGCGCATCCTGCGGTCCATAAACCTCTGCCGTCTCCGGGAACAGGCTGAGCAGCGCCAGGTACATCAGCGATGCCAGCCCGAGGGTGATCGGCAGGCTGATGTCGATGCCGTCGGCCAGGTTGCCCAGCGGGCCGACGAACTGCCCCGGCAGGTTGACGAAGCACAGGCCCACCAGCGCGCTGGGGATCCAGGCGCCCAGGCCGCGCCAGTTCCAGCCGTGGCTGAACCAGTAGCGCCCGCCGGTTTCGCCGCGGGTGAAGACTTGCAGGTCATCCGGGCAGTAGTAACCACGACGTACCAGCAGGCCGATGATCATGATCACCATCCACGGGGTGGTGCAGGTGATGATCAGCACGGCGAAGGTCGACACGCTCTGCACCAGGTTCGCCGCGAAGCGTCCGATGAAGATAAAGGCAATCGACAGCACGCCGATCAGCAGGGTCGCCTTGACCCGCGACAGCAGTCGTGGGAACACGCTGGACATGTCCAGTCCGGTGCCATACAGCGAGGTGGTGCCGGTGGACATGCCACCGATCACCGCGATCAGGCACACCGGCAGGAAGAACCAGGTCGGCGAGACGGCCAGCAGGCCGCCGACATAGTTGTTCGCGGTGATGTAGTCCGGTGCCTTGATCGCCACGATGGTCGCGGTGGCCAGGCCAAACAGGAAGGGGATCAAGGTGGCGATCTGCGCGGCGATCACCGCCAGCATGATCCGGACTTTCGAGGTTTCGCGGGGGATATAACGCGACCAGTCGCCGAGAAACGCCCCGAAGGAAATCGGGTTGCTCATGGCCACCAGCGCGGCGCCGATAAAGGCCGCCCAGAAACCGGCCTGACCCATCGCCACGGTTCCGGCGAAGTGACTGTCGAAGGCCGGTGCAAAGGCAAAGATCCCCAGCAGGAACAACAGGCTTGCGGCCCATACGGCGATGCGGTTGACCCACAGCATGAAGCGGAAGCCGTAGATGCATACCGTCAGCACCAGGATCGCGAACAGGCCGTAGGCCAGGCCCAGGGTCAGGTCGGTTTCCGGCATGTCGACCAGCCGCTTGGCGCCGCCGATCAGGGCATCCCCCGAGCTCCATACCGAGAGCGAGAAGAACGCAATGGCGGTCAACAGCGACAGGAACGAGCCGACGATCCGTCCGTGGACACCGAAGTGCGCCCCGGAGGACACGGCGTTGTTGGTGCCATTGATCGGACCGAACAGGCCCATGGGCGCGAGGATCAGCGCGCCTAGTACAACGCCCAGGACGATCGCCCAGACACCGGCCTGGAAGGACAGGCCGAAGAGCACCGGGAAACTGCCGAGCACTGCGGTGGCAAAGGTATTCGCACCGCCGAAGATCAGGCGAAACAGGTCGCTGGGTCGGGCATCGCGTTCGTGGTCGGGGATCTGTTCGACCCCGTTGGTTTCAATGCTGCCAAGGCTTTTTTCATTGTTGTTTTTATTCATGATCGCTCCGATCACTGCGGTGCCCTCGTCTTCCGCGAGGGCTACCGGGGTTGGCTAAGGGGAGGGCATTCCCTGGGGTTTCGCTGACAAATGCTCGTGGCAGGCCAGCCATGGGCCTGATTCTCGTTGTTTGCGAAACACAATGGTTTCGCGCTCCTGGCTAAAGAGAAGCTCCCCTTGCATGCGCAGCTCGGTGGCCACGTCATGGATGAAAATCGCCACATCGCCCTGCAGGCTGACGAAAGCGTTGCTCGAGGTGCACGAAATCACCTCGAAGCCGTCCTCCGCCCGCCAGTTGTCCCACAGCGCCTGATAGGCATCGCGTGACAGCAAGGGCTGTTCGAGGGTGTAGAAAACGAAGCTGGCATCGGCGCTGAAGGCGCCGAAGTAGGCTTCGCGATCATTGGCGGCGAAGGAGGCCACCAGCTCGGCGGCGGCCTCGAGTACCTGGTCACGGTCGTTCATGGCGACTCCTCAGCGGTGGGCCACGCCGGGCAGTACGCAGAGCATCTCGTACAGCAGGTTGGCGCCGAGCAGCGAGGTGTTGCCGGTGGTGTCGTAGGGTGGCGAGACTTCCACCAGGTCGCAGCCGACCAGGTCCAGGCCCTGGCAGCCGCGGACGATCTCGATCGCCTGGATGGTGGTCAGGCCGCCGATTTCCGGGGTGCCGGTACCGGGTGCCCAGGCCGGGTCGATGCCATCGATGTCGAAGCTCAGGTACACCGGGCCGCCGCCGACTTTTTCGCGCACTTCAGCCATCAGCGGAGCGAGGGATTTGTGCCAGCACTCTTCGGCCTGGACCACCCGGAAACCCTGCTTGCGGCTCCAGTTGAAGTCTTCGGCGGTGTAGCCCTGGGCGCGCAGGCCGATCTGCACCACCCGGTCACAGTCCAGCAGGCCTTCTTCCACGGCGCGGCGGAAGGTGGTGCCGTGGGCGATTTTCTCGCCGAACATGTGATCGTTGACATCGGCGTGGGCGTCGATGTGCACCAGGCCGACCTTGCCGTGCTTCTTGTGGATGGCGCGCAGGATCGGCAGGGTGATGGTGTGGTCGCCGCCCAGGGTCAGCGGGATGACCGGGTGTTCGAGGATGGCGTTGTAGGACTCTTCGATGATGCGTACGGCGTCCAGCAGGTTGAAGGTGTTGATCGCCACGTCACCGATGTCGGCCACCGACAACGAATCGAAGGGCGCGGCACCGGTGGCCATGTTGTAGGGGCGGATCATCACCGACTCGGCGCGGATTTCCCGCGGGCCGAAACGGGTCCCGGCGCGCAGCGAGGTGCCGATGTCCAGCGGGATGCCGATGAACGCGGCGTCGAGGCCGGCGGCCGATTGCAGGTGCGGGAGGCGCATCATGGTGGCGATACCGCCGAAGCGCGGCATTTCGTTACCGCCCAGTGGTTGGTGAAGAATCTTGTCCACGGGTAAGCCTCATCATTTATTTTGGTTATCAGGGGGCGATTCTGCGAAAGGCGCCGGGTGGGAAGAATCGCTGACGGCAAATAGTTAGTTCAGGTTTTTCTAAACTAATGGGAAACTGGGCGGACAGAATTGTTTCCGGCAATGCAGACTTTCCCCAGGAACTCCCATGGCCAACGCTTTACCCGACCTCAAACTATTGCGCATCTTCGTCAGCGTGGTCCGGCACCAGGGCTTCGCCAACGCCCAGCAGGAGCTCAATCTATCGACCTCGGCGATCAGCACCTACATGAGCCAGCTGGAAGCGTCCCTGGGCCTGGTCCTGTGTCATCGCGGGCGCGGCGGCTTCAGCCTGACCAGCAAGGGCGAACTGTTCCACCAGGAAACCCTGCGCCTGCTCGGCGAGCTCGAAGGTTTCGAGCAATACGCCGCGGCCCTCAAGGGTGAGTTGCGCGGCACCTTGAACCTGGGGGTGATCGATTCCACGGTCAGCGAGCCGGCCTTGCCCCTGGCCGAGGCCATCGGCGCCTACAGCCAGGAGCACCCGGCCGTGCACCTGCACCTGTCGGTGATGAGTCCCTACGAATTGCAGCTCGGCGTGCAGGACAATCGTCTCGACCTGGCCATCGGCGCCTTTTCCACGCGCATGAGCGGGTTGGTCTACCAGCCGCTGTACCGTGAGCAGCACTGGTTGTATTGCAGCAACCGGCATCCGCTGTACAACGAACGACGTATCCCGGAACAGGTGATTACGCAGCAACGCATGGTCGGACGCGGTTACTGGAGCCAGGCCGAGCTGGCGCGCCATGGCTTCAAGCACAGCGCGGCGACCGTGGAAAGTATGGAGGCGCAATTGATCCTGGTGTTGTCCGGCGCCTATATCGGCTACCTGCCGGAGCACTACGCCCAGCCCTGGGCCGACAAGGGTGACCTGCGGGTATTGCTGCCGGCGACCTTCGGTTACCAGGCGCCGTTCTCCATGATCCTGCGTCGGGGCCGCAGTCGCGAGCCGTTGATCCAGACCTTCCGCGACCTGCTCAAAGCCCAGCTCAACCAGCCCTGATCGGTATAACTCAATGTCCAGAGCCCGTTGCGAACGTTGTTTGCGTCCCGAAAGCCACTGCCTGTGCGCACTGATCCCACAGCTGGACAGCCGCACCCGCGTGCTGCTGTTGCAGCATCCCAGCGAGGTCAACCATGCCTTGAACACCGCCCGGCTGGCGGCGCTGGGTTTGACCCATGCCGAGTTGCGGGTGGGTGAGGTGTTCGAGGATCTGCCCCAATTGCTGCAACAGCCCGGTTACCAGGCGAAATTGCTGTTCCCGGCAGAGGATGCACAGCCCTTGCAGGCGTATGCGGCCGCGCCGATGGATTTGCCGCTGTTGTTGGTGGTGCCCGACGGCACCTGGCGCAAGGCGCGCAAGATGCTCTACCTCAATCCATTGCTGGCGGCGTTGCCACGGGTGACGCTGGGGGCGGGGGCGGTGTCGCGCTACCGATTGCGCAAGGCGCCGGAGCCGGGCGCGTTGTCGACGCTGGAGGCGATTGTCCAGGCGCTGGAAACCCTGGAGGCACCGGTTTCGTTCGCGGCGTTGCTGCGGCCGTTCGAAGCACTGATCGAAGGGCAGATTCGGGCGATGGGTGAAGAGACTTTCCTGCGCAACCACGAAAAAAAACGCCCGGCAGTGCCGGGCGATTGAGTTCATGCCGTCAGCCGACTCAGTGATGACGTGGCTTGAGGATCGCCGGCTTTTCGTCCGGGGCGTTGCACAGCAGGTACAGCGCGGTCAGGGCTTCCGGGATCTGTACGATCATGTCGTCCATCAGGTTGGCATCGGCGGCGATATCGGCGAACTCGGGTTGTTCGTCGAACAGGCCGGAACCGACCATGATCGGCAGGAGCATTTCGCTGACTTCGTCTTCGGCGGTTTCGAACCAGGCCTCTTCACGCAGGAACACGCCTTCCATGAAGCCGATGCACCAGCCGCGCAGCTCGGAGTCGTCCGGGTCGTCGCCCAGGTCCAGGTCGCACGGCAGCTCGAATTCTTCATCGGACGCCAGTTGGCGGGCGATATGGGCCTTGAGCTGGATCAGCGTGGCTTCGATCTCTTCGCGCTGGGCGGCGTCGCTGTAGTGCGGCTCCTCGGCGAACAGGGCGTCGATCCATTCCCGATCGGGGACGATCTCGGCGCAGATCGACAAGGCGGTCAGGTAGCCGTGGGCGGCGACATAGTCCAGCGCCTCTTCGTGCAGCTCGTCGGCGTCGAGGAAGGCTTGCAGGCGGGTGAGTTGCTCAGCGAAGGACATTGAGGGGCTACCTTGGGAATAAACGATAAGCAATTCTAGGCGTTCTTGAGCCCTCAGGCCAGCAAGCACTGAATTCCCTTAACCGACCGGCACCGCCCATTGCCGTCGGACGCTCGGGTATACTGCCGCGTTTTGTGATGCGCTGCTGACCCTCGGGGCCGCTGGGAAATGCCTGCTTACGGTTTTTTTCGTGAAAACGGTGAATCTTCAGCCAGCCTTTGAACAAGCGTTTCGATGATTTTTGGAGTGGTTATGCTCGAACAGGCTCAACGCGTCCTCAAGGACATCTTCGGTTACGACAGCTTCCGTGGTCGCCAGGGTGCCATTATTGAGCGCGTGGCCAATGGTGGCGACGCCCTGGTGCTGATGCCCACCGGTGGCGGCAAGTCGCTGTGTTTCCAGGTTCCGGCGTTGCTGCGCGAGGGCCTGACGGTGGTGGTCTCGCCTTTGATCGCGCTGATGGACGACCAGGTGGCGACCCTCGAGGAACTGGGTGTCGCCGCCGCGGCGTTGAACTCCACGCTGAGCGCCGAACAGCAACGTGACCTGGCGGCGCGGATTCGTCGCGGCGAGGTGAAAATGCTCTACCTGGCCCCCGAGCGCCTGGTGCAGCCGCGCATGCTGTCGTTCCTGCAGAACCTCCAGATCGCCCTGTTCGCCATTGATGAAGCCCACTGTGTGTCGCAATGGGGTCACGACTTCCGTCCCGAGTACCTGCAACTCGGCCAGTTGGCCGAGCTGTTCCCGGATGTACCGCGTATCGCCCTGACCGCTACCGCCGACAAGCGGACCCGCGAAGAAATCGTCAATCGCCTGCACCTGCAGAATGCCGAGCGCTTTCTCTCCAGCTTCGACCGGCCGAACATCTTCTACCGCATCGTGCCCAAGGAGCAGCCGCGCAAACAGCTGCTGGCGTTTCTTTCGCAGCGGCGCAGCGATGCCGGGATTGTCTATTGCCTCTCGCGCAAGAAGGTCGATGAAGTGGCCGCGATGCTTTGCGAGCAAGGCTATCCGGCGTTGCCTTACCACGCCGGGCTGGCCAGCGATGTGCGTGCCGCCAACCAGAAGCGCTTCCTCAACGAGGAAGGGCTGATCATGGTGGCGACCATCGCTTTCGGCATGGGCATCGACAAGTCCAACGTGCGCTTTGTCGCCCACCTGGATCTGCCCAAGTCCCTGGAAGCCTACTACCAGGAAACCGGTCGTGCCGGCCGCGACGGCCTGCCGGCGGATGCCTGGATGGCCTATGGCTTGCAGGATGTGGTGATGCTCAAGCAGATGCTGCAGAACTCCGAAGGTGACGAGCGGCACAAGCGCCTGGAACACCACAAGCTCGACGCCATGCTGGCCCTGTGTGAGGAAACCCGCTGCCGTCGCCAGACCCTGCTGGCCTATTTCGATGAAGACTTGCCGCAACCCTGTGGGCATTGCGACAACTGCGTCGATGGCGTGCAGACCTGGGACGCCACCGAACCGGCGCGCCAGGCGCTGTCGGCGATTTTTCGTACCGGCCAGCGGTATGGCGTCGGACACCTGGTGGATGTGCTGCTGGGCAAGGAAAACGACAAGGTGCGCAGTTTCGGTCATCAGCACCTGACGGTGTTCGGTGTCGGCAAGGCGCTGGCCGAAGGCGAATGGCGCACCCTGTTCCGCCAGCTGGTGGCCCGCGGTCTGGCCGATATCGACTTGGAAGGCTACGGCGGCCTGCGTCTGAGCGATAGCTGCCGGCCCCTGCTCAAGGGCGAAGTGAGCTTGGAGCTGCGCCGCGACCTCAAGCCGCAGACCACGGCCAAAAGTGTCTCCGCCAGCCCCGCCAGCCAACTGGTACGCGGCGAGGAGCGCGAGCAATGGGAAGCCCTGCGTGCCCTGCGGCGCAAGCTGGCCCAGGAACATGGCGTGCCGCCCTATGTCATCTTCCCCGACTCCACCTTGCTGGAAATGCTCCGCAGCCAGCCGACTTCCCTGGCGGAAATGGCCAAGGTCAGCGGTATCGGCGCGCGCAAGCTGGAGCGTTATGGCGAGGCGTTCCTCGAAGTCCTCGGCGGCGAGGCAGAAACCCCGAAAACCGTGGCCGATATCCGCCACGAACTGATCAGCCTGGCCCGGGCCGGTATGACGCCGTTGCAGATCGCCGGCCAGTTGCAGTGTTCGGAAAAGAATGTCTATACCTTGCTGGCCGAGGCCGTCGGCCGCCAGCAACTGTCGCTGGAGCAGGCGCTGGACTTGCCGGAGGATCTGCTGGGGGAAATCCAGGACGCCTTCCTCGACGGCGAAGGCGAATTGCCTCCGGTGACCGCTATTGCCGAACTGTTTGCCGGCCGTGTGCCGGAAGGGGTGCTGTACTGCGTGCGGGCCGCCTTGCAGGCGGAATTTGAAATGTGAGGTCGGTATTGTCCCCGGTCACTGTCTTATTCACGACAAGTAACGATTCGGCGCCGAGCAAGCCTTGCCTCCGGGCATGGGTCATGCTTAGCTGACTAATAATTAGTTTTGTCTATTTTAAGTCTAACCCTGAGTGTTTTATGCCGTTGACCGATGAACACCGTTTTGGCATGCAGTTGGCGCACATGTCGCGAGGCTGGCGTGCGGAACTGGATCGCCGTCTGGCGGGCCTGGGCTTGTCCCAGGCGCGCTGGCTGGTCTTGCTGCACCTGGCGCGTTTTACCGAGGCCCCGACCCAGCGCGAGCTGGCCCAGAGTGTGGGGGTTGAAGGGCCGACCCTGGCCCGTCTGCTCGACAGCCTGGAAACCCAGGGGCTGGTCCAGCGCCAGGCCGTGCTGGAAGACCGGCGGGCGAAGAAAATCGTCCTTAGTCCCTCGGCACGGCCCCTGATTGAACAGATCGAGACCATCGCCACTGCGTTGCGCCATGAGCTGTTCGTCGGTGTCGACGATGAAGAACTGAGGATCTGCATGCGGGTCCATAGCCGGATCCTGGCGAACCTGGAAAAATCTTGAGGCATTCCCAGGCCGCCGGGCTTGGGAGTCCTCAGCGAGTTTGTAAAGCCTTCAACGAATTTTGATAGTCTTTGCGCCGCAGACTATAAGAGTTACTGGTTCTGTGTATTGTGTCGGTGTCCGGCCCGCGTGCGCGGGCCGTCACGCCAGTAAGGGATGCTCATGCTCGAGAGTTTGCAGTCCGCGTTGCGGTGCTCCATTGGAAAATCCACCCTGAACCGGGCTCGCCTGTTGGCCGTGCTGGCCGGCGGGTTGTTGTATTCGGCGCTGGCTCCGGCCATGGGGTTGGGGGATATCACCCTGCATTCGGCGCTCAATCAGCCGTTGAACGCGGAAATCGCCTTGATCGAGCCGGGCGACCTGGCCGACGGCGAACTGTCGGTCAGCCTGGCAACACCCGAGGAGTTCGCCCGGGCGGGCGTCGAGCGGGTGTTCTTCCTCAATGACCTGCGCTTTACCCCTGTGCTGCGGGGCAACAGCAGTGTTATCCAGGTGCAGACCAACAAGCCGGTCAGCGAACCTTTTCTGAATTTCCTGGTGCAGGTCAACCGACCCAACGGGCGCCTGCTGCGCGAATACACCGTGCTGCTCGATCCGCCGGGCAACCGGCCGGCCGGTTACAGCCTGCCTGCTCGCAGCGCAGCCCTTGAACAACCGGCTTCGGTGGCGAATATCCCACCGCCGCCTGCGCTGCAAGGCAAACACTACACCGTGGTCAAGGGTGACAACCCCTGGGTTATTGCCAAGCGACTGCGCGAAGCCGGCAGTCAGGCGTCGGTCAACGAATTGTCCCAGGGCATTCGTGCGCTGAACCCGGGCAGCGACCGTTTGCGGGTCGGCCAGAGCCTGTTGCTGCCGGACGTCGCAGTGGTTGCGGCCCCGGCGTCTTCCCCGGCCCCGACCTTGGCCGCTGCGGCTACGGCCACCGCGGCTGCCGCCACGCAGAATGCGCTTGCTGCCGTGACCGAGACAGCGAAAAACGCCGAGGAACTGGCCAAGGCCGCCCTGGAAAACCAGCAGTTGCAGAAGACCGTCGAGGATCTGCAGGTCAGGTTGAAAGCCCAGGACGAGATGATTGCCAGCAGCCAGAAACAGGCCGTTGAACTGCAGACACAACTCGCGGAACTCAAGACCAAGGCTGTTGCGCCGGCCCCCGCCGTGGTGGCCGCGCCAGTGGTAGCGCCGACACCGGCCGCCGAGACTGCCGATGGCCCGAACTGGCTGCTGTGGGGGGCGGTGCTGTTGCTGATCGCGCTGCTGGCCGTGGCCTTTATCCTGCGCCGCAACCGCCAGCAGGCTGAACAGGTGCCCGAGGCGGTACCTCCGGTGGCTCCGGTTCCGGAGCCGATGGTCAGCCGAGTGGTAACGCCGGCCCCACCGACCAAGCCGGCAACGCCCGCGTCGACGCGGGTCGAGCCGGTGGTGGCGCCGGTGGCCGCAGTGGCCTCGCGTCAGTCCAGCGAAGTGCCTGATGCCCTTGAAGGCGTGAGTATCTACATCGCCTATGGTCGCTTCAGCGAAGCGGCGGGCATTCTGCGCGAGGCCATGCTCAAGGAGCCCGAGCGCACGGACTTGCACCTGCGCTTGCTCGATGTGCTGGCCCAGCAGGGCGACAGTGCGGCTTACGCAACGGAAGAGCGCAAGCTGCTGGAGGCCGGGTTCAGTGAGTCGGCCCTGCAGGAGTTGCGCGCCAAGTATCCGAAACTGCAAAGCGCTGCCGCCACGCCAGCCCAAGCTCCAGCCGCTGCGTCCCCGGTCGCCGTTCTGGCGGCGGCCGGCGCCGTGGCAGCGGTCGCGCCAGTACTGGCGGCACACTGGAAAGAGCCGGCTGAGGAGACGACTGCAACCGCCCCTGTAGCGGACAAGCCGCTGGAGGACGAATTCCAGCTCAACCTTGATGACCTGTCCATGGACGCCGACTGGGACCTGGTCAGCCCGTTCGACAATACGCCCCATCCCCGCAGCAAGGCCGCCGAAGAGCCGGTTTTGCCTGTCGAGCTGGAGCCTGAGCCCGAGCCGATCTTCACCAAGAGCTTCAATGAGCTGCCGGAAGTGTTCGAGATGCCGGACGAGCAGTTCCTCAGCGATTTTTCCGAGCTTGAGTCAGAGCCTGTGCCCGCGCCTGTGGGCGAAGTGGAGTTGAGCCTGCCCGACGACGGGGACTCACTGGACGACGCGTTTCTCGATGGTTTCATGAGTGATTCCGAGCCCCTGGACATCGAGCCCCTGGAAGTCGACTTCGACAGCCTGGAGCGCGAGCAGGCTTCGGCCAGCAAGCTTGAGCAGGCGCAAACCTGCATCAATGTCGGCGACCTGGACCATGCCAGCCAACTGCTCCTCGAGCTGCTGCGCGAAGGCGATGAACCCCTGAAGCAGACGGCGCGCACCTTGCTCGCCAGTATTCGCTGATACGGCTCGCCCCTGGGAATATCAGAAGGTCTGTCCCAGATTCAGGTACAGCGCCTTCTGATTGTCGTCATTGAGGCCATAGCTGAAGTTCAACGGCCCCAGTGGCGTATCGAAGCCCAGGAACACGCTGGCGGCGTTGATGTAGCCGGTGTCGAATTGATTGTCGTTGTTCCAGGCCCGCCCGCGTTCCAGGGAGGCGCCGAGGTATAGGGGAAAATCCAGCGGCAGGTAGGCCCGGGGTGTCAGCCGGCGGTAATAGACCGCGCGCATCAGGCTGATGTTCTGCCCGGCAATCGAATCCTGGCGGAACCCCGATAACTGCCGTGCGCCCCCCAGCAGGAAACTCGAAGTGACCACTTCGGCGTCGTCCAGGGTACGTCCGTAGCGCCCACCCAGGATCCAGGTATTCGGTCCCTGGCTCAGGGCCTTGTCCAGGGTGAACTCCCACTGCCGGTAGCGTTGGGTCGAACCCAGGCTCGGGTCGAACTCGCGCAGGGTCAGGTTGATGTTTTCCCCCGTGTGCGGGAAATAGACGTTGTCCAGCGAGTCGAAGGAGTATTTGAGCGCGTAGAAACCTTCGCTGAAACTCACCCGCGGCAGGCTGCGATCGCCGATCTTCACGTCGGCCTGGCCCCAGGCTTCGCCGATACCGAGACGGATCTCGCCGTTGTTGGCGATCTGGCGCCCGATGTTCAAGCCGAAGCCGTACCGTTCCAGGCGATATTCGGCAATTGGATCGTTATCCAGGGTCGCTTCCACATTCTGCGTTTGCAGGTTCACATAGGGCGCGACAAAGTAGCGCGAGCCGGTGTCCAGCGGTTGATAGAACTCGCTGTAGAGATCCTGCTGATCGCCGATCTGGGCCCGGGTCAGCCACTCGCCGCCGAGGCTGTTGATGCCGTTGACCCGATAACTGGCGCCGAGATTGAAGGCGCTGTCGCCGCGCATGTCATCCGACAGGTTCAAGCCCAGGCGCAGGTAGTCGGTGCCGCTGCGTTTGCCCCGGGCGCTGATGACCAGGGTGTGTTCCTGGCCCTTGCGCGCGACCCGGTATTGCACCTGCTCGAAGTAGTCCAGGCCGTAGAGAGTGCCCATGTCGATGCGCAGGCGCTCGAGGTCCAGCGGCTCGCCGAGGGGTTGGCGGATGTAATAGCGGATCACTGCGTCGCTGACCTTGGAGTCGTTCTCGATCCTGATCGTATTGATCACCGGGGTGCGCTGTTCGGGCGCACGGGCGGCGATCAGTTCGGCGTCGGGATTGGGCGGCGAACGCAAGCCGGCCAGGCGCGCGTCGAGAATGCGCGTGGCGCGATAACCGGCGTCGATGATGTCCTGGGCGCGGCCGAAGTCGGTGCTGCCGTAACTGGCCAGCGCCGGCTGGATCAGGATGTCATTGCGGTGCAGCGTGGCCAGCTGTTCTTCGGAGTTGCGCCGGGTCATCAGGGTGATCGACTGGTTGAGGACGTCGACCACGGTCGCCAGTTGTTTGCGTGAGCGCAGCGGGGTGCCGATATCCACCACGACGGCGATATCGACGCCCATTTCGCGCACCACATCCAGCGGGATATTGTCGGTCATGCCGCCGTCCACCAGCAGGCGCCCGTCCAGCTCGACCGGGGCGAATACCGCCGGGATCGACATGCTGGCGCGGACCACCTGGGGCAGGTGGCCGCGGCGGAACACGACTTTTTCGCCACTGGCGATATCGGTGGCAACCGCGCGAAAGGGGATCGGCAGCTTGTCGAAGTCACGGGTGCCGCTGGCATGGGCGAGCGTGCTTTCCAGCAGCAAGGCCAGGTTCTGGCCCTGGATCACTCCCAGCGGCAGGCCCAGGCTGCCGTCGTCGCGGAAGCTGAGCTGCTGTTTGACCAGGAAGTCGCGGTCATCCTGTTTACGCCGAAACGGGATGTCTTCCCGTGGCGGGGCGTCGGACAGCGCCTGTTTCCAGTCGATGCCCAGGGCGAGCTTTTCCAGCTCGTCGATCTTGTAGCCCGAGGCATACAGCCCGCCGATCACCGCGCCCATGCTGGTGCCGGCGATGGCGTCGATCTTGATGCCCTGTTCTTCCAGGGCCTTGAGCACGCCGATATGGGCCAGGCCACGGGCGGCACCGCCGGACAGCACCAGGCCGATCTTCGGTCGCGGCGGTTCGGCGGCTTGCAGCGCCAGGGGCAGTAGACAGAGGAGCAGGCAGGACAACAGGCGGCGCATCATGATCTCGGGAGGGGCGATAAAAAGGTCGTTATTATAGCGACGACCTTTCCTTCCACAGCCGGATGCAATCATGACCGCACGTAAACCGCATATCGTCATCACCTACTGCACCCAGTGCCAATGGCTGCTGCGTGCCGCCTGGCTGGCCCAGGAACTGCTCAGCACCTTCGCCGATGATCTCGGCCAGGTGGCCCTGGAGCCGGGGACCGGCGGAGTGTTCCGGATCACCTGCGACGAGGTGCAGATCTGGGAGCGCAAGGAAGACGGCGGCTTTCCCGAAGCCAAGGTACTCAAGCAGCGGGTACGGGACCGGATCGATCCCGAGCGCGACCTCGGGCACAACGACCGGCCCCGATAGGCGCGGACTTACGACGGGCTCAGCTTCGACTTGATGAGCCCGACGATGACCATCAGCACCCCACCGCCCACGCCACCGCTGGCAATACTGCTGAGGATCGAGGTCAGGTCCAGTGCGCCGCTACCGCTGCCCACGCTGCCGTTGGTGAAGAGATCGAGCAACTGCCCGCCGAGACCGCCGCCGAGTATGCCGAGGATGGAATTGATGACCGGGCCCAGGTTGTATTTCTGCAGGACCGACCCGGCCACGTTACCGCCCACGGCGCCGCTGATGGCTTGAATCAAAAGACTGACGATGTCCATGGATGAAACCCTCCAACATGTTGATGGGGAGGGCCGCTCGAATCGAGTCGATTCAGGGGGGGAATCACTGCAGCTGTCGTCGAGAAACCCTGATCTCCGTGAACGACAGCAAACTGTTGCGGATGTCACCAGTATAGGCGGATTGGGTTTTCGTCAATGAACTGACGCGGCTTCCTGGTGTTCCCGCGGTGCCGCCGCGGCGCCCAGGCGGCTGGACACCACGATGGCGAGAATGATCAGGGCGCCGCCGATCAACATGCGCAGGGTCGGGTTTTCGCCGAACAGCAGCCAGGCTGCGGTGATCCCGTACACCGGCTCCAGGGCAAAGACCACCGCCGCGGTACGCGCCTTGATCACCGCGAGGCTGGCCACAAACAGGCTGTGGGCCACGGCTGTGCAGAACACCCCGAGCAGGCCGATCCAGACCCAGTCCAGCTTTGGTACTTGCGCAAGATCCGGGGCGGCCCAGGGCAGCAGGCAGGCGGCGACCACCAGGTTCTGGCACAACGCTGCCTGTACGGCGGGAATCCGCCCGGAGCCGGCCCGGTTGGCCAGTGACAGCAATGAGAACAGCAGGCCGGACAGTACGGCCCAGAGCAAACCGCCGGTGGCCTGGCTGGCAAGGTTGAAGTCGGGCGTGACCAGCACCAGGCCGATACTGACCAGCACCACCAGGAGGATTTCATTGAAGCGGATGCGCTCGCGAAAGATCACGCCTTCCAGAATCACCGTGAAGGCCGGAAAGCTGGCGAAACCCAGGGTCGCCACGGCCACACCGGCGACTTTTACTGCAATGAAGAAGCTGACCCAGTGCCCGGCCAGCAGCAGGCCGCTGAGCAGCAGGCGCCGCCAGTCCTGTGCCTGCAACGGTTGCCAGTGATGATTGCGGGCCAGGCGGGCGAACAGGCTGAGGGCGAGCACGGCAAAGACCGCACGGCCGAAAACGATGATCGCCGGGGCGGCGCTCGCGAGTTTGCCGAACACGCCGGTCAGGCCAAACATCAATGCGCCGATATGCAGGGCGCCCAGGGCGGAACGGGGAGTCATGGTGGTCCTTGAAAACGCTGACAGACAGAGCCGCAGTCTAGAGGGCGGCCAGTGTGCCTGTCTGTCGCGTGCCTGCTGTCGTTTGTCTCAGGACTCGCGTCGCAACGCGCCGGGTGTGCGGCCGAACTCGCGGAGCACGGCGGCGGCAAAGGCACTTTGCGACTGGTAGCCGACGCGGCTGGCGATCTCGCCGATCGGCAGGGTCGACTCGCGCAGCAGTCCCAGGGCGATATGCAGGCGACGGCTGCGCACATAGTCCATGGGCGTCTGCCCGCATTCGGCGACAAAGCGCGTATGCAGGCGGGCGCTGGACAGATCGGCAATGCGCGCCAGGTCCGTCACCTGCAGCGGGTGGGCCAGATGGCGATCGATGTGCGCGTTGAGGGAGGCCAGGGGCAGGCGCTTGCCAGCGAATGGGCGGTTGCCGGGGCTGTTCAGGCTGGCAAGCAGCAGCACGGCGCCCTGTTGCGCGATCAACGGGTCGTCCACGGGACTGGCCGCCAGCCACTGCACCAGTTGGCCCTGGGAGGCGTCGAGGGTGCGTGGCCCGGCGGTGTCGAGCAGACGCCGGCTGGCCTCGGCATGGTCGCCCAGGGTGTTCAGCAACCAGCGTTCGTCGGGCACATCCAGCACCAGGCAGCGGCTGCCGTTGGGGCTGGCGCAGACGTGATGGGCATCGCAGGGAATCACCGCAACGCTTTGCTGCACCACCTGGCTGCCGTGCCCCTCGATCTCGAAGTCGAGCCGGCCGGACAGGCCAAACACCAGCTGCGCATGGGCATGGCTGTGGTTGATCAGGTCGGGGCTGTAGTGGCGCAGGGTCAGGATCGGTCCCATCGCGGTCTCCTTGGCATCGTCGCAGTCTACACCGCTTGCCGTTCGGGCAGTTGTCATCGGACTGCCATGTAGCTGTCATGGACTATTAACTGCGCCGGTGCAAGCTCAGGAAAAATCCGGAGAATGCCCATGACCCGTGCGGAGCTTGCCAAACCCAGCCGTAAGCAGCGTGTGCGAACCCTGTGGATTTCCGACGTGCACCTGGGGACCCGCGACTGCCAGGCCGAACACCTGTCGCAGTTTCTCAAGGGCTATCAGGCCGACCGTATCTACCTGGTGGGGGATATCATCGACGGCTGGAAGATGCGTGGCGGCATGTACTGGCCGCAAGCGCACACCAACGTGATCCGCCGGCTGCTGACCATGAGCAAGCGTGGCACCGAGGTGGTCTATGTCACCGGCAACCACGATGAATTCCTGCGTCGTTATTCCAAACTGATCCTGGGCAATATCCAGCTGGTCGACGAAGCGGTGCACCACACCGCCGACGGGCGCAAGCTGCTGGTGATCCATGGCGACCAGTTCGACGTGATCACCCGGTATCACCGCTGGCTCGCGTTTCTCGGCGATTCGGCCTACGAGTTCACCCTGACCCTCAATCGCTGGCTGAACCATTGGCGGGCCCGCTACGGTTATGGCTACTGGTCGTTGTCGGCCTACCTCAAGCACAAGGTCAAGACCGCGGTCAGCTTTATCAGCGACTTCGAAGAGGCGATCGCCCACGAATGCGTGAAGCGCGGGCTCGATGGGGTGGTGTGCGGGCATATCCACCATGCCGAGATCCGCAAGGTCGGCGAAGTGGACTACCTCAACTGCGGTGACTGGGTCGAGTCCTGCACCGCCCTGATCGAACACTGGGATGGCACCATCGAGCTGTATCGCCTGGCGGATGCCCAGGCGAAAGAGGCGCAGCTCAAGCTGGAGCTGGAAAAAGTCGCCGAGGCGGGTTAGCCCCTATCAGGCCGTCTGGTTCTGCGCCATCGCGGCCTTGTAGATCGACTGCCGGGGTTGGGCGAATACGCGCTCCATCATCGGTTCGAAAAAGCTCAGGGGCAGGCTCTCGTAGTCCGGGTCGAAGGCCGCCGCGTCGTATTTGGCGCAGAACTCGATGGTCGCCAGATACTGTGGGTGCTCGCGAAACTGCTCGCGCAGATGGCGATCCATTCCCAGGTAATGGAAGAAGTAGTAGCCCTGGAAAATTCCGTGCTTTTCCACCATCCACAGGTTTTCCGCGCTGACGAAGGGCTTGAGGATCGCCGCGGCGATGTCCGGATGGTTATAGGAACCCAGGGTGTCGCCAATATCGTGGAGCAGCGCGCAGATCACGTACTCCTCGTCCCGTCCGTCGCGCCAGGCCCGGCTGGCGGTTTGCAGCGAATGGGTCAGGCGATCCACCGGGAAACCGCCGAAATCACCCTCCAGCAGCTTCAGGTGAGTCAGGATCCGTGCCGGCAGTTGTCGTGCGTAGGCGCTGAAGTCGGCGGCAATCACCGCCCAATCCTCCTGGGTGCCGTCCTGCATATGGGTAAAGCGGGCTTGTCCGGTCATCGGCTGTCCTCTTGTGGTTTTTATCGCTGCCGGACTCAGTCTAGGGCTTGCCCGCGTCCTGGCAGTGGCTGCGCAGGACGCTTTGCTGGCCCCCCGGGCCTAAAACGGTACCTTGCCGAGGATCATGTCGCGAAACATGACGAAATCGCCGAGCAAACTGTAGAAGGGGTGTTCAAAGGTGGCCGGGCGGTTCTTCTCGAAGAAGAAATGGCCGACCCAGGCGAAGCCATAACCGGCCACGGGCACCGCCAGCAGCAACCCTCCCGAGGCGCGACCGATGGCCAACGCCAGGAAAAAGATCACCAGGCTGGTGCCGACGAAATGCAACCTGCGGCAGGTACTGTTGCCGTGTTCACTCAGGTAGTAGGGGTAGAACTCTGCGAAGCTGTTGAATTTTCTGATGTTTTCCACGGGGTACTCTCCGCGTTGGCGACCTCGCCCATGGAGGGTTCCACGGGGAGCTTATTTGAGTCTAGAGTGATTGGCAGCGGCGACCAGTGACAATAGACGCCACTTTAGTATCCTTAGGCCATTAGTCGTCCTATACGACTTATCATGCAAGAAAAGGCCATGAGCGAGAGAACGACTTCTGCAAGCTGGGCGATGGGGATTGTCAAGGCGCTGGAGATGGATGGCCTGGACTGTCGCGTCCTGTTCCGGCAGCTGGGGCTCGATTATGCAGCCCTGGACGACCCCGATGCGCGTTTTCCCCAGGATTCGATGACGCGCCTCTGGCAGCGCGCGGTGGAGCTTTCCGGCAACCCGGCGATTGGTTTGAACATGGGCCGGGTGGTACGCCCGGCGTCCTTTCATGTTGCCGGCTACGCGCTGATGTCCAGCCAGACCCTGGCCGAGGGTTTCCGGCGCCTGGTGCGTTATCAGCGGATTATCGCCGAAAGCGCCGACTTGAGCTTTCGCCTCTTGCCCGAGGGTTATGCATTGATCCTGACGGTGCACGGCGACCATCTGCCGCCCACCCGCCAGAGCGCCGAGGCGTCCCTGGCCTGCGCCCTGGCGCTGTGCGGCTGGCTGACCGGGCGCACCTTGCAGCCGCGCAAGGTGTTGCTGCAGGGGACGGAGCCGGAGGATATCGGCCCTTACAAGGAAGTGTTCCATGCGCCGCTGGTATTCAACGCACCTTACGATGCGCTGATCTTCGAGCAGGCCGACATGGAAGCGCCGTTGCCGACCGCCAATGAGGCCATGGCCTTGCTCCACGACCGGTTTGCCGGCGAATATCTGGCACGCTTCTCGGAAAGCCGGGTGACCCACAAGGCGCGCCAGGTGTTGTGTCGCCTGCTGCCCCAGGGCGAGCCCAAGCGCGAAGTGGTGGCGCAGACCCTGCACCTGTCCCAGCGCACCCTGCAGCGCCGTTTGCAGGAGGAGGGCACCAGTTTCCAGGCGCTGCTCGACGACACCCGTCGTGAGTTGGCAGAGCAATACCTGGCGCAGCCGCGCATGACCTTGCTGGAAATCGCCTATCTGCTGGGCTTCGCTGACCCGAGCAACTTTTTTCGCGCCTTCCGCCGTTGGTTCGAGGTCACGCCCGGCGAATACCGGGCGCGGATGTTGGGGGCGGTGGCCTCGATCAATGACGCCAGAATGCGGGGATACACAGAACGAACACCGTGATGATTTCCAGCCGGCCGAGCAGCATGCCCAGGGACAGGATCCACTTGGCAGCGTCCGGCAGGGTGGAGAAATTCCCCGATGGCCCGATTACCTCGCCCAGGCCCGGCCCGACGCCGGAGACGGTACTGGCGGCACCGGTAAGCGCGGTCATCCAGTCCAGGCCCAGTAGCGACAGAGCCAGGGCGATGGCGCAAATGGTGATGGCGAAGAAGAACGAAAAGGTCAGGATCGAACGCACGATCTCTTCGTCGAGACGGTGACCGTTGTATTTCTGCTTGATCACCGCCCGGGGATGGATCAACTGGTTGAGGTTGGCCTTGAGCAGGATATAGGCGACCTGGAACCGGAACACCTTGATCCCGCCGGCCGTCGAGCCCGAGCAGCCGCCAACGAAGCCCAGGTAGAAAAACAGCATCAACGAGAAGTTGCCCCACAGGCTGTAGTCGCCCAGGGCAAAGCCGGTGGTGGTGACCACCGAGGTCACGTTCAGTGCGACGTGGCGCAGGGCATCGAGCCAGTGCAGCTGGGTGGTCCACCAGTACCAGGTGCCGAGTACCAGCCAGGTGACCAGCAGCAAGCCGAGCAAGCCCTGCACCTGCTGGTCCTTGATCAGCGCCTTGCGGTGACCGCGCAGGGTCGCCACGTAGAGGGTGAATGGCAGGCTGCCGAGAATCATCACCAGCACGGCCACCCAGTGCACTGCCGGTTGGCTCCACTTGGCCAGGGACTGGTCCGAGGTAGAGAAACCGCCGGTGGAAATCGCCGACATGGCGTGGTTGATCGCATCGAACAGGCTCATGCCGGCCCACCAGAACGCCAGGCTGCCGAGGAGGGTGATGCCGATGTAGGCGGTGACGATCAGGCGCGCCACCATGTGCGAACGCGGCATGACCTTTTGCGAGCGGTCCGAGGATTCGGTCTGGAACAGGCGCATGCCACCGATGCGCAGCAGCGGCAGGATCGCCACTGCCATGCCGATAAAGCCGATCCCACCCAGCCAATGCAGCAGCGAGCGCCAGATCAGGATGCCCGGGGACATGCTGTCCAGGCCGCTGAGCACGGTCGAACCGGTGGCGGTGATCCCCGACATGCTTTCGAAAAAGGCGTCGGTGTAGCTGGTGTGCAGGGTCAGCACGAAGGGCAGCGCGGCGAAAATGCACACCACCACCCAGCTCGAGACGGTGAGCAGATACATATCCCGGGGGCGCAGCTGTACCTGTTCCGGGCGACCGCGGATCACCAGTGCCAGGCCGGCGAGGAAGGTGATCGTACTGGCCCAGAGAAAGGCCGGCAGGTCGCCGGTGCGTTCGAAAGCCACCAGCACCAGCATGGGGATGACCATGCTGACAGCCAGGGTGATCAGGAAGATGCCGATGATGAAACCAATGATGCGCAGGGTCGGCATCGCCATGAAATAGGCTCGGGAAAGGGGGACGGGCGCCATTTTACCTGTGACCCCGATCATGTAAACCGGCACGGCCGCCTGGGATCTGGCTAGAATAGCCCGATCATTTTCCAGAGGAGGTGGCCGATGGAGGCTCTCGACAATTTGCTCAACCGTGTATCCGCACCGCGCCTGCTCGATCCGGCACCGACCCAGGCCCAGCGCGATATCCTCTTCGCCGCCGCCATGCGTGCACCGGATCACGGGCAACTGCGGCCTTGGCGTTTCCTGACCGTTGAGGGAGCGGCCCGCGAGCAATTGGGTAGCCTGCTGGCTGAAGCCGTGCGCCTGCAAGAGGGTGATGCGAACCCGGCGGCCATCGACAAGGCCCACGCCATGCCTTTGCGCGCACCCTTGGTGATTGTGGTGGTGGCGCGTTTGCAGGAGCACTTCAAGGTCCCGAAGTCCGAGCAGTTGCTGGCCGCCGGTTGTGCGGCCCACGGCATCCTGCTGGCGGCCCATGCCCAGGGGATCGGCGCGGTGTGGCGCACCGGCGAGCTGTCCTATTCACGCCATGTGGCCAAGGGTTTGGGGCTTGGCGATGACGAGGAAGTGATCGCCTTCCTGTACCTGGGCACGCCGCAGAACGAACTGCGTCAGCCACCGAAGGTCGATCTGACTGAGTTTGTCAGAGCCTGGTCGGCTTGAAATGTTTTCTGAAGCTTCAGGCTGAGACAGCAGGCGTTCATAGGGCGTAAACTGGTTTGCATCTACGCCGGAGGCCATTATGAGCGCCCAACTATCCCCCATAGTGTCGGAATTCGAGACTGAAGAGCAGGCAGCCAGCTACGACCGTTGGTTTCGTGCCAAGGTGCAGGCTTCCCTGGATGACCCTCGTCCTAACGTTCCACATGATGATGTGATGGCGGAAATGCGTGCCTTGATCGCTTCGAAGCGCAATCGGAACGATGCGGGTTGAGTGGCGGCCCGAAGCTCGGGCCGAACTCCGTGAGATCCTGAATTACATCGCTGATCGAAATATTGTGGCGGCCGAGAATTTAAACGACGCCATTGAGGCAGCGACCTCAGCTCTTCCTCGACACCCCTGCTTGTATCGGTTTGGTCGTGTGCCTGGCACTCGTGAAATCATCGTGCATCCAAACTATCTGGTGGTTTACCGCATTACAGATTTCATCGAGATAGTCGCCGTGCTGCACGCCCGGCAAGAGTATCCCTGATAGCCACTTAAACCAGTGCCCCAGGCTCCAAAGGCAGATCCAGTTTTGCGATAAACCCACCCTCGGGGTGATTCGCCAGCACCAGGCTGCCACCATGCCGTTCCGCCGCCCGCCGGGCAATGGCCAGTCCCAGTCCGTGGCCCGGGGCGGTTTGCCCGGGCGCTCGGTAGAAGGGTTCACCCAGTTGTGCCAGATGATCGGGCTCCACGCCGGGGCCATGGTCGCGCACGCTGATTTCGATGCGCTCACCCTGACGTTGCGCGGTCAGCTCGATGGCCTGGCCCTCGGGATTGAAACGCTGGGCGTTGCGCAGCAGGTTATCCACAGCCCGTTCGATCATGGTCGGCCAGCCCTTGAAGCTCAACGGTGGTTCGCCGTCGAAGTGCACCGGCTGTTCCGGGCAGCCCAGGTTGGCGTCCTTCTGCAAGGTGGTGAGCAGCGCCGTGAGGTCGACCTCTTCGGCACTGGCCTGGTCGGAGTCGACCCGGGCCAGGGTGAGAATCTCGCTGATCAGCGCTTCCAGCCGGTCGCATTCGCGGGTCAGGCGTGGCCAGAGTCGCTCGCGTTCCTCGGCACCGGCGCGTTCGGCCAGGGCCAGGGCAATACGCAGGCGTGCCAGTGGTGAGCGCAATTCGTGGGAGACATCCCGCAGCAATTGGCGCTGGCTGCTGATCAGGCTTTGCAGGCGCGCGCCCATCAGGTTGAAGTCCTTGGCCAGCACACCGAATTCGTCGCGCCGCCCCGCCAGTTTTGCCAGGCTGTTTTGCTGGTAGGTGGTCTGCCCCAGGTCATGCACGGCACCGCGCAGGCGGCTCAGGGGGCGGGTGATGGACAAGGTCACCAGTAAACTGAACAAGGTCAGCACCACCAGGGCAATGCCCAAGGCGCTGAGGGGGCGTAGCAGGCTTTCGCGGTGCCAGGCGTCCAGTTCCGGGTGGGGAATGCGGTAGATCAGCAGGTAGGTTTCGCCGCTTTTCGGGCTGGTGTACTCGACCGTCAGGCGCCGCCAGGGCAGCTTGCGGTCATCGTTGTTCTGGCGTGCTTCAAAGGCCGCGGCCCGACGTGGAAAGGTTCCGCGGACCAGCGGATCGCCGCCTTCGTTGAGCACTTGCACATCAATGTGATAGCGCTGCTTGCGCTGTTCCAGAATCGCCTGGGCGGCTTCTTCGCCCTGGCTTTCGTAGGTTTGCGTCCACTCTTCGGCCAGCGTGTTCAACCCCGGATGACGGCTGAGAATCCAGTTGTCCTGGTTGAGGATGTGCATGAGCAGAATCGATAGGCCCGCGACAAGGGCAATGGCCAGCCAGAAGCTGGCCAGGATGCGCCAGAACAGTGATCGCACAGCAAGTCCTCAACCAAACGGTACAAACGAAGAAAGCCCGACGGCGTTGGCCGTCGGGCTGGAGCATAAGCGGATTATTGCGCTTTTTGCGCTTGCTGCGCCTTCCAGGCTTTGAATTCGGTCCATTCGGCACGGCGCTCGGCCTGCTTTTTCTGCATTTCGTCGAAGGTCTTCTGCTGTTCAGGCGTCAGCAGGGCGCGGATCTGGCCTTGGGTCTTCTGGTGAGCGGCATCCAGTTCGCCTTTGAAGGCAGCCTTGTCGGCAGGCGAGAGTTTTTCCAGATACTTGATTGCGATTGCCTTGCGATCATGGCGTTGTTCACCCACCAGTTTGCGGATCTGCTGGCGCTGCTCCTTGGTCAGGTCCAGTTTTTGGAAGCCACCTTTGCCGTGATGCTGGTCGTGACCGTATGCCGGGCCGTCCATCGGGCCACCGTCTTGAGGCATGGCCATGGCCACGGTAGGGAGTGCAGCAGCGAACATCAGGGCGATAAGGGTCTTGCGCATGGTGTTTCTCCTTGTCTCGATTCCGGTCAGTCCGGATGAGTACAGATTAAGGAGTTCAAGGTCAGCGGCGGTCAGGGGAGGGTAAAGCTTGAGTAAAGAGGTTTTTGCCCCGGGTTGACACTTGCCTGACTGGCAATGCCGACCCTTGTGAGCTGGCTTGCCAGCGATGAGGTTGAATCCTGCATCGCTCTTGCGCCAGTCATCGCTGGCAAGCCAGCTCCCACAGGGGTTTACAGGCTGTAGTAGTAACCGCGGCTACGCAGGGCGACGATGCGTGGGCGGCCGTCCGGGTGCGGACCGATCTTCTTGCGCAGGTTGCTCACGTGCATGTCCAGGCTGCGATCGTACAAGGTCAACTTGCGGCCCAGGGCGATCTGCGCCAGTTCCTGTTTGTCCAGGGGCTCGCCGGGTTGCTGCAGCAGGGCTTCGAGCAAGCGGCTTTCGGAGACGGTAAGGGTGAAGTCCTGTTGGTCGATGGTGACCACGCCACGCACCGGGCTGAAGCACAGGTCACCCAGCTCCATCTGGCTCGGAGTCGCGGTCGGGTGGCTGCGGCGCAGTACGGCGCGCAGGCGCGCGGTCAGTTCCCGGGGATCGCAGGGTTTGGCCAGGTAGTCATCGGCGCCCAGCTCCAGGCCGAGGATACGGTCCAGGGGTTCGCCACGGGCCGAAAGCATTACGACCGGCAACTCCGGGTGATCGCTGCGCAATTGCTTGAGCAGTTCCAGGCCGCTGCCATCGGGCAGCATCACATCCAGCACCACGGCGGCCGGGGCGCTGTCTGCCAGGGCCTTGCGCGCGCTTTGGCCATCGTGGCAGGCGCGTACCTGGAAGCCTTCCTGGCTCAACCAACTGGTCAGGAGTTCACACAACTCCTGGTCATCGTCTATCAGTAACAGGTCGCTCATGACTCTCTCGATTACAGATCGCTATTGGCCGCTCAATTCAGCCATTGCCGACGTTGTCTACGTCCGCCACTGGCGAAGATACCGCAGAGCAGGGCCAGGAGTGCAACTCCCCCGCCGGTGACAAACCATTGCTGCTGATCGGTCAGCAGGCGCGGTCCGGCGCTGGCCTGGGCTTCCTTGAGTTGCAGCTTCAGGCGTTGGTTTTCCTGGCGCAGGCGGCTCAACTGGGCACTTTCGCGCTCGGCGTCGGCACTCTGCAATTGTTTGCTCAACTCTTCTCGTTGTCGCTCGCTTTCTTTCAAGCGTTGCTGCAAATCGGTGATCTGGCTACCGGCGCTCAAGGACAGGGGGGTGGAATTACTCGACCCCTGACTCTCTTCGGCGTGGGCGGCGGCCCCTATCGACAAGATGACCACTAGCAGCAACAACGGACCCTGGCGCATCGCAAACTCCTGATTCCAATCGGCATTGGGCAGGTTGTCGGCTGCTGAACGAGAATAATGAGCGATTGGGCCGCGATGAACCCTGAAGGTTCATCGCGAGGGGAGAAATTTATGGCAGGACTTGCTTGAACGGCTTGACCAGTACCTGGGCGTAGACCCCGCCGGCAACGAACGGATCGGCCTCGGCCCAGGCTTGCGCCGCGCTCAGGCTGTCGAATTCGGCGACGATCAGGCTGCCGCTGAAACCGGCGGCGCCCGGGTCGTTGCTGTCCACGGCCGGGTTCGGGCCGGCTAGGACCAGGCGCCCTTGCGCCTGGAGCTGATGCAGCCGTTCCAGATGCGCGGGGCGCACGGCCAGGCGTTTGTCCAGGGAGTTTTCGACGTCGGTGGCAATGATCGCGTAGAGCATGTCAGTCCTCGGTTTTCGGGATGGTCGGGTCGGCGTCGTGGAGGTGGCGGGACAGGTAGATGCCCTGGCCGACCAGGAACAGCAGGGTCATGCCCAGGCTGCCGAACACCTTGAAGTCGACCCAGTACTGCTGGAAGGTGAACGCCACGAACAGGTTGGCGCCGCCGCAGAACAGGAAAAACACGATCCAGGCCAGGTTCAGGCGGGTCCAGATCGGCTCGGGCAGGTTCAGGGCGTGGCCCATGATGCGCTTGATCAGCAGGCGGTCACCGATGAAGTGGCTGCCGGCAAAGGCCAGGGCGAACAGCCAGTTGACCACCGGGGCTTTCCACTTGAGGAAGGTTTCGCTGTGGAAGGCCAGGGTCAGGCTGCCGAATACCAGGCAGGCGATCAGGGTCAGCCACTGGCTTTTTTCCAGTTTGCGGTGGGTGATGAACAGGGCACCGTAGACCACCAGGGAACTGATGATCAGCATGGCCGTGGCGCTGTAGATACCGCCCACGGTCAGGCTGTGGCCGGCGATCTCCATGACCCGCGGTTCGATTTTGTAGACGATGAAGAACAGGAAGAGCGGGATGAAATCGATGAATTGTTTCACAGTGGCAGCCAGAAGCAGGATGTGACGGCATAATAACAAACATCATTGCCAGCGAAAGCGCCGCCTAGAGGTTATTCAATCCCCGTGGAAATCGATCTGCACTGCCATAGCACGGCCTCCGACGGTGCCCTCGCGCCCGCGATCCTGGTCGCCCGTGCGCACGAGAGAGGCGTGCGGGTCCTGGCCCTGACCGATCACGACACCCTCGAAGGCCTGGCCGAAGCCCGTGCGGCGGCGGATGGGCTGGGGATGCGGCTGGTCAACGGCGTCGAATTGTCCTGCACCTGGGGTGGCGCGACCATCCATGTGCTGGGCTATGGCTTCGACGTCGAGGCGCCGGCGCTGGTCGAGGCCATCGCCCGCTTGCACGAGGGCCGCTGGCTGCGTTCCGAGGAAATCAGCCGCAAGCTGGCGCTCAAGGGCATGCCCGGCGCGCTGGAAGGCGCGCGGGCGATCCAGCAGGAACTGGGCGATAGCGGCAATGCCCCGGCGCGTCCGCATTTCGCCGATTTCCTGGTGCGTGCCGGTTTCGTCAAGGACCGTGCCGAAGCCTTTCGCAAGTGGCTCGGCGCGGGCAAGCTGGGGGACGTCAAGCTGCACTGGCCGACCCTGGAAGACACCGTCGGCACCCTGCGCGAGTCCGGCGCCTGGGTCAGTCTGGCCCATCCCTGGCACTACGATTTCACCCGCAGCAAGCGCCGCAAGCTGATTGGCGACTATATTCAAGCAGGTGGCCACGCTATCGAAGTGGTCAATGGGCATCAACCCGCCGAGCAGGTAGGCAGTCTGGCGATCCTTGCCCGTGAGTTCGGACTGCTGGTCAGTGCCGGCAGTGATTTCCATGGTCCTGGAGGCTGGTCCGAGATCGGTGAATACCGCCCGGTTCCTGAAGATCTGCCGCCACTCTGGTGTCGCTTCAAACATGAGCAACTTACTGCCGTCGTCTGAACAGGTAGAAAACGTGAGTCAATTTTTCCAGATTCATCCGGAAAACCCGCAGGCGCGCCTGATCAAACAGGCGGTGGAAATCATTCGCAAGGGCGGGGTGGTGATCTATCCCACCGACTCGTCCTATGCCATCGGTTGCCAGATCGGCGACAAGAATGCGGTCGAGCGGGTGCGCCGTTTGCGGCAGTTGGACGACAAGCACAACTTTGCGCTGATCTGCAGCGATCTGTCGCAGCTGGGGCTGTTCGCCAAGGTCGACACGGGCCTGTTTCGCCTGCTCAAGGCCCATACGCCGGGGCCCTACACCTTTATCCTGAATGCCACCCGGGAAGTCCCGCGGTTGTTGCTGCATCCGAAAAAACGCACCATCGGCCTGCGCATCCCCAGCCATCCGATTGCCCTGGCGCTGCTCGAAGAACTGGGCGAGCCGCTGATGAGCGTCAGTCTGATCATGCCCGGCGAGACCGATCCGATGATTGATCCCTACGAGATCCGCCAGCTGCTCGAACATCAGGTCGACCTGGTGATCGACGGCGGTTTCGGCGGGATCAAGGCCTCGACCGTGATCAACCTGGCGGACGGCGAGCCGGAAGTGATCCGCGTGGGCTGTGGCGACCCCGCGCCGTTCATGGTCGAGGCCTGAATGTCCGCCGTGGAAACCGTCGACAGCCAGGCCGATGCCCAGCAGGAACTGCCGTTCGCCCTGGTCTATGGCCAGGCGGTCACTCAGATGCCGCTGGACCTGTATATCCCGCCGGATGCCCTGGAAGTCTTTCTCGAAGCCTTCGAAGGCCCGCTGGACTTGCTGCTCTACCTGATCCGCAAGCAGAACATCGATATCCTCGACATCCCGGTGGCGGAAATCACCCGCCAGTACATGGGGTATGTCGAGTTGATGAAGTCGGTGCGCCTGGAGCTGGCCGCCGAGTACCTGGTGATGGCGGCGATGCTGGCCGAGATCAAATCGCGGATGCTGCTGCCGCGTTCGGCCGAAATCGAGGCGGAAGAGGACGACCCGCGGGCCGAACTGATCCGTCGCCTGCAGGAGTACGAGCGCTTCAAGAGCGCCGCCGAGGGCCTCGACACCTTGCCCCGGGTCGGCCGCGATGTGCTGGTGCCCAAGCTCGATGCCCCCGAGGCCCGGGCGCGCAAGCTGTTGCCGGACGTGAGCCTGGAAGAAGTGTTGATGTCCATGGCCGAGGTCCTGCGCCGTGGCGACCTGTTCGAAAGCCATCAGGTCAGTCGTGAGCAACTGTCGACCCGCGAGCGCATGAGCGATGTACTGGAACGCCTCAAGGGCGGCGGCTTCGTGCCCTTTGTCGAGCTGTTTACCGCCGAGGAAGGACGGCTGGGGGTGGTGGTGACCTTTATGGCGATTCTTGAGCTGGTCAAGGAATCCCTGGTCGAACTGGTGCAGAATGAACCCTTTACGGCGATCCATGTGCGGGCGCGCGCTGAATAACGAGCACAATCCATGAACCTGAGTGAACCCCGCGAGCTGGCCCCGCTGCTTGAAGCCTTTCTGTTGGCCTCGGGAAAGCCGCAATCCCTGGAACGGCTGTTCGAGCTGTTCGAGGAGGGCGAACGGCCCGAGCCGCCGGTCTTCAAGAAAGCCCTGACGATCCTCGCCAAGTCCTGCGAAGGGCGGGCCTTCGAGCTGCGGGAGGTGGCCTCCGGCTATCGTCTGCAGGTGCGCGAGAAATTCGCTCCCTGGGTCGGGCGGCTCTGGGAAGAACGTCCGCAGCGTTATTCCCGGGCGATGCTCGAGACCCTGGCGCTGATCGCCTATCGTCAACCGATCACCCGGGGTGAGATCGAGGATGTGCGTGGCGTGGCGGTCAACAGCCAGATCGTCAAGACCTTGCTGGAGCGTGAGTGGATTCGGGTCGTCGGTTACCGCGAGGTGCCGGGCAAACCGGCAATGTTCGCCACCACCAAGGCGTTTCTCGATCACTTCAACCTGAAGAACCTTGACGACCTGCCGCCCCTGGCCGAACTGCGGGAGATGGAGCCCGAGCCGCTGTTCGATGTCGAGGATGCGCCGGTGCCCGCGAGCCTGCAGGCCCTGGCCGATGCCAGTCTCGATCCGGAGGGTGCCGAGGCGCCGAAGGAGGAAACCAGCTTCCATACCCTGTTGCTGGAGCTGGACTCCATGGAAGAGGGGATCAAGACCGACTTTGACGATTTGCTGCGTGACGGCGCAATGGTGCCGACGGGCGAGTTGCCGCCGCAGGAGTCAGGGCTTGAAAGAGCTGAACCTGTTGAGCCTGCTGTGACAGTCGAAGCAGTCGAGGCCGACGAAGTGCTCGAAGAAGAGCCGGAAACAGTCGAAGAACCCGCAGTGCCAGAAGTACCGGAACCGGATCTCGTCGGTGCCCAGCAGGCCCGGGAACAATTGCTCGCGGCGGTCGCGGCCCTGGACAAGGCCGCCGGCCGGCCGCAGCTGACCGATGAAGAAGCCGAAGCCCTGGCCCTGGCCGAGGCGATCGAACAGGAACGCCGCTTGCTCGATGATTGATTGCGAGAGTGCATAATGGCCAACATCGGCGTATGATTCGCGCCCCCGCGGCGATCCCTTCGCCCAGGCAACAGATTCAATTTCTTCAGGCCAAGGCCTGAATCGACACACCGGGAGGTGCCCAGATGAGTGATATCAAGCAGAAAGACGACCAGGAAATCGGCCCAGCAGGCGAAAAACTGCAGAAGGTCCTGGCCCGTATCGGCGTCGGCTCGCGCCGCGACGTGGAAGGCTGGATCAGCAAAGGCCGGATCAAGGTCAACGGCAAAGACGCCACCCTCGGCCAGCGCGTCGACATGCATGACGCCATCACCATCGATGGCAAGGTGATCAAGCGCGAAGAGGCGTCCGAATCGGTTCGCCGCGTGATCATGTACAACAAACCCGACGGCGAGATCTGCACCCGTGACGACCCGGAAGGCCGTCCGACCGTGTTCGACAAGCTGCCGCGTCCGAAAGAAGGCCGCTGGATCAATATCGGCCGCCTGGACATCAACACCACCGGTCTGCTGATGTTCACCACCGACGGTGAGCTGGCCAACCGCTTGATGCACCCGTCCTACGAAATGGACCGCGAGTACGCGGTCCGTGTCCGTGGTGAAGTGGACGAAGAGATGATTGCCCGGCTCAAGGCCGGCGTGATGCTCGAAGACGGCCCGGCGAAGTTCACCGATATCCAGGAAGCGCCTGGCGGTGAAGGTTTCAACCACTGGTACCACTGCGTGGTGATGGAAGGTCGTAACCGCGAAGTGCGTCGTCTGTGGGAATCCCAGGGTTTGGTGGTCAGCCGTCTGAAGCGTGTGCGTTTCGGTCCGGTGTTCCTCAACTCCGACCTGCCGATGGGCCGCTGGCGTGAAATGAGCCAGTACGAAGTGGACATCCTCAGTGCCGAGGTCGGCCTGACGCCGGTAGCGATGCCGCAGCTCAATGCCAAGAGCAAGGACAAGCTGGAGCGTATGCAGCGCAAATCCTCTCGTCCGGTGGGCAAGGGCGAGCGTGTGCGGACCCTGCGTCCGGCCGCCGGTGCACCTGCCGAGCGCAGTGAGCGCGAGCCGCGTATCGAAGGCGAGCGTCCAGCCCGCAAGCCGGCTCCTCGTCAGGATGGCGAGCGCGCACCACGTGCCCCGCGTCCGGCGGCCGGTCGTGGTGAGTCGACCCGTGGTACGCCAGTGGCGGATCGTCCGACGGACAGCAAGCGTCCGGCCAAGCCGGCACCCAAGACCAAGCGTCCAAGCCTGGTCCTGGACAAGGACGCGCCGTCGGGCAAGCGTCGTGGCGCCCCGGCCGGTTCCGGCCAGCGTCCGGGGTTCGGGCGTCGCAAGCCTGAGTAAAGCAGGCGCTTGAGCGCACCGCGAGACCCGAAACCCCATGACGAGCCAACGTCATGGGGTTTTGTTTTTTGGGGCAGGTCAAAACGCAAACTGCCCGTCAAACACCGGCTTGTCATCCAGCGCCAGCACGCCGCTGGCAAAGATCAGGTCCAGGTGATGGCTGCCCTTGGCGCCACCGCCCAACCCCAGGTGCAGGCCGCAATGGCGCTCCTCGAAACCCGAGTTGCGCGCATACAGGGCCTTGACCCCCTCATTCGTACCGATCCCCAGTTCCTCGACCCGACGGTTGGATGGATTGGCATTCAGGTACTTGTTGAAATCCGCCTCCAGCCCAGGCACTTCGGTGGCAATGCGGCGGATGGTCGAATCCTCGATCCACAGCGCCAACGGCGACTCCAGCACTCCGTACTTGCGGGCAAAGGGAATGGTGCCGAGAAAGGTCCCGACAAACTTCACGCAACCGTTGATAGCGTCGCTGTGGGTGGCGATCTCCCCCGGGGCCAGGTCGTGGTTGCCCACGCCATTGATATTGGTCCACTTGCGGATACTGCTCAGCGGCGCCTGCAGGTGCGAGCCGTGGCGGTCCTTGAAGCTCAGGGTGGTGGCCCGGGACATGCGGCGGATCAGGCTGTCGTTGAGTTCGGCAATGCGTTGCGGGCTGACACTGAAGGTGTCGTAGAAGTAATCGCCGTAATCCTTGAACAGCAGCGATTTGCGCCATTGCTCGGCCATGACCCCATGCAATGCGTGGAGGAACTCCGGGCCTTGCGGGCGAGGCGGGGAGAGCATCGAGGAGTCGTAGAAAAAGATATACAGGTCGCTGTCGCTGATGGCCTCGATCAGTCTCGGGGCCGGCTCAAGGTCCAGGCGCAACGCGCTGAAGCCGAACTGTTGGCGCTCGGCGTCCTGCTCGATGATGGCCGCGGTGATCTCGCTGTAATCCGGGGTATGGCCGAGTAGGACTTTCGGCTGGTCGAGCCCTTCCAGGGCCGGATGGCGGGCGAGGTAGTAGAGAAAGTGTTCGAGGGCGCGGGTCTTGTCCATGACGTCGTTCCTGGGGCAACAGAGGGTAGGTGCGGTAAACCGCACCCACCTGGAGGCCTTAGAAAGGCCACATCGCAGTGCCAAAGGGCACGACAGCATCGGCTTGCATCATTTCCACGGCCGCGTCGTGGGTCGGGGCTTCAAACCAATCGTCCAGTTGCAGTTCAGTGCTCACGTCCTGATCCGAGACTTGCATGGTGAATCTCCTTGGGAATGTTATTGCTGGACGGTCGAAAAGGCTTTTTGCTAGGAAAATTCCTATGCATAAAAACCGATTCTCCGGCTTGCCGACTGTAGGCTTCGGCAAGTGGCTGAAAACCTAGTGCAGTATCTCGATAGGCGCAAAAAAATATTTTCAAATTTTTTTTGCAGGCTTGCAGAGCAAAAAACTTCTTCTGGAAAAACAGCGATTCACTCGCTAAAGCCCGCGCTAAACAGTCTGTATGTCAATTTTCGAACGGGGGCCGTATATGGCTTTGTTGGCAAGAAAACGTGACACTTTGTCAGGAAAACCTGACGATCTGGACAGTAAAAGCGCCTGAAAATCCGAGGTTCGGATTGGCGTAAGGAATAGTTGCCGAGGGGCTCTGTAGGATTTTTCTTTGTGGCGAAAAGGCCCCTTGTCCTCCCGCGCTGGGGGCGGTGAGATGCGCGGATGCCTGCCAGTGGTGGTCTGGCGGTGTACAATGCGCGGCGTTTTACCTGTGACTCAACTGCGTACCCGCGCATTTTTGTGGCTTTCGACGGCGGCCTTGCGATGCTCCGAAAGCCCGTGCACTCAAGGCTACCCGCCTTGTTCACTCCATCGCGTCATAAGCGTGATGGGTTCGATTTCGTCACAGATAAAAACAAACAGGTGACGCATGACCCCTGATACACCCCTTGCTTCGGGCGAGCTTAAACGCGGCCTGAAAAATCGTCATATCCAATTGATCGCCCTCGGTGGCGCCATCGGTACCGGCCTGTTCCTCGGTTCGGCCGGGGTGCTCAAGTCCGCCGGTCCGTCGATGATCCTCGGCTATGCCATCTGCGGTTTTATCGCCTTCATGATCATGCGCCAGTTGGGCGAGATGATCGTCGAGGAGCCGGTCGCCGGTTCGTTCAGCCACTTTGCCCACAAGTACTGGGGCGGTTTCGCCGGCTTTCTGTCGGGCTGGAATTGCTGGATCCTCTACATCCTGGTGGGCATGTCGGAGCTGACCGCCGTCGGCAAGTACATCCACTACTGGTGGCCCGATGTCCCGACCTGGGTCTCGGCAGCAGCCTTCTTCGTCCTGATCAACGCGATCAACCTGGCCAACGTCAAGGTTTTCGGCGAGGCGGAGTTCTGGTTCGCGATTATCAAGGTGGTGGCGATCGTCGGCATGATTGCCCTGGGCAGCTACCTGCTGGTCAGCGGCCACGGCGGTCCGCAGGCCTCGGTGAGCAACCTGTGGGAACACGGTGGGTTCTTCCCCAATGGCGTCAGCGGCCTGGTGATGGCCATGGCGATCATCATGTTTTCCTTCGGCGGCCTGGAAATGCTCGGTTTCACCGCCGCTGAAGCCGACCAGCCGAAAACCGTGATTCCCAAGGCCATCAACCAGGTCATCTACCGGATCCTGATTTTCTATATCGGTGCCCTGGTGATCCTGCTGTCGCTGACGCCCTGGGACAGCTTGCTGAGCACGCTGAACGCTTCCGGCGACTCCTATAGCGGCAGCCCGTTCGTCCAGGTGTTCTCGATGCTGGGTAGCAACACGGCGGCGCACATCCTCAATTTCGTGGTGCTGACGGCGGCGCTGTCGGTGTACAACAGCGGCACCTACTGCAACAGCCGCATGCTGCTGGGCATGGCCGAGCAGGGTGATGCGCCGAAGGCGCTGGCCAGGATCGACAAGCGCGGCGTGCCGGTGCGCTCGATCCTGGCCTCGGCGCTGGTGACCTTCATCGCGGTGGTGATGAACTACCTGATGCCGCAACAGGCCCTGGAATTGCTGATGTCCCTGGTGGTGGCGACCCTGGTGATCAACTGGGCGATGATCAGCTACTCGCACTTCAAGTTCCGCCAGCACATGAATAGCACCCAACAGAGTCCGCTGTTCAAGGCCCTGTGGTACCCCTATGGCAACTATGTGTGCCTGGCGTTCGTGGTGTTCATCCTTGGCGTCATGTTGATGATTCCGGGGATCCAGGTCTCGGTGTACGCGATTCCGGTCTGGGTGGCGTTCATGTGGGTCTGCTACGGCATCAAGAATCGGCGCAGTGCCCAACAGGCATTGCTGGCGGTGAAGTAGGCTTTTATCCGTTGCAAGCACAAACCCGGCGACCGCCGGGTTTGTCGTTTCTGCACGGTCGGGACACGGGCGAACCGGCTCGCCGTGGTACAGATCAGGTATCCTGAACGCCCTGATGTCGGACGCTTTTCAAATGCTGGTGATTTCCAACAATGTGCATCTGCCGGATGCCGAGATCGAATGGACGGCCATTCGTGCCCAGGGCGCGGGCGGGCAGAACGTCAACAAGGTCTCCAGCGCGGTGCACCTGCGTTTCGATATTCCGGCTTCGTCCCTGCCGCCGTTCTACAAGGAACGCCTGCTGGCCCTGCGCGACAGTCGCATCACCAGCGAAGGGGTGATCGTGATCAAGGCCCAGCAATACCGGACCCAGGAGCAGAACCGCGGCGATGCCCTGGAACGCCTGGTCGAACTGATCCTCACGGCCACCAAGGTGGAGAAGAAACGCCGCCCGACCAAGCCGACCCTCGGCTCGAAGAAACGTCGCCTGGAAGGCAAGTCCCAGCGTGGTGCGATCAAGGCCGGGCGCGGCAAGATCGATTTCTAGTCCTTCAGGTTTTTTCCCGCAACGCTCGCTGCTTCGGTGCCTGCCGGTAGAGATAAAGGCTCAGCAGCAACCCGGAAAACGACGCCAGGGCGGCGAACAGGAAGATCGAGGCAAAGCCCAGGCCCGCGGCAATGGCCCCGGCCAAGGGCCCGGTGATGCCCAGCGACAGGTCGATAAACAACGAGTAGGCACCCACCGCCGCGCCGCGACTGGAGGCCGGCACCAGGTTCACCGCCTCCACTCCCAGTGCCGGGAACACCAGCGAGAAACCGAACCCGCTCAATGCCGCCCCCGCCAGTGCCCAATGGGCATCCGGTGCCAGCCACAACAGCAGCAGCCCCAGGGTTTCCACCGACAGGCAGGCGATCGCCACGCGAAAGCCACCGAGGCGATTGATCAGGTTGCCGAACAGCAGCCGCGCACCGATAAAACTGGCACCGAACAGGCTCAGGCAGAGCACCGCGTTGGCCCAGTGCTGGGTGGCGTAATACAGGGTGATAAAGGTCGCGATGGTGCCGAAACCGATGGAGCCCAGGGCCAGGCCGGTGCCGTGGGGCAGTACGCGGCCCAGTACATGAAGGAAGGGCAGGCGCTCGCCGGCAACAATCGGTGCCGCCTGTTTCGGCCAGGCCAGCAGCAGCCCCAGCGTGGCCAGCAACAGGATGCTCACGCCCATGCTCCACAGGCCCAACTGACCGACCAGCCACACGCCCAGTGGTGCGCCGATGGCCAGTGCGCCATAGCTGGCGATGCCGTTCCAGGAAATCACCTTGGCGGTGTTCGCCGCACCGACCCGGCCGATCCCCCAGCCGATGGACCCGGAGCCCACCAGGCTTTCCGCGCTGCCCAGCACCAGGCGGCCGATAAACAGGCTGATCAGGCTCAGCAACGGCATCGCCTGGAGAACACTCGAGACCAGCATGAACACACCGCTCAGGCCGCAGCCGAGCAGGCCGATCATTACCGCGCGCTTGCTGCCCTGGTTATCGATGATCCGGCTGGCATAGGGACGACTCAACAAGGTCGCCAGGTACTGGACGCTGATCACCAGCCCGGCGATCACCGTGCCGAAGCCCAGGTCACTGTGGACATAGCCGGGCAGCACGGCCAGGGGAATGCCGATGTTCAGGTAACCGATAAAGGTAAACAGGACAATGGAAACGACTTGCAGCGTGACCGCCAGGGGGCGCTGGGTATCAGACATGGACAAGAACCACCGTTGCCGCGGAGAAAAAAGATAGGAGGCTTATGATAACGGTGCGAAGCGGGTTGCAGGGGAGTTAAATCGAAAAAAGCTTGGCGGGTGCCTGTATCCGGTTGCGTGAAAAACACCAGGGAACGGGCTTTTCACGCGACCGGTTGAGCAAGCGTTCAGTCTTCGCTGTCGGCCTTGAGGCTTTCTGCGGCCTCGTTGTTTACCGGCTGCTGGGCAGCGGCTTGTGGCGGGTTTTTCTGCTCAGTCTCGTGCAGGCTTGGGAAGGGGAAGTTGGGTATCTCATGCATCGTCGTCGCTCCTCGCAAGGTCTGTTTTTTAAATCGCTGGGTAGATCCGCGCTTTTAAAAAGCCTGGGCAGGATACAGCAGGGGAAATGACAGAAAGATTTTTTCGCCCCGGCTTCGACAGCCATTCGTCAGTTCTGTGGGAGCCGGCAAGCCGGCTCCCTCGGTTCAGGGAGTGACGATGATTTTCCCGATCATCTGTGGATGCAGGGCACAGAAATACTCGTAGGTGCCCGCAGTCTTGAACTCATAGGAAAAGCTGTCATTGGTGTCCAGCGCGCCCGAGCGGAACAGCTTGTGGGTTTCGGCCACCGTATGGGGGATCTGGTCGTCGTTGACCCAGGTCACCTTGGTACCGAGCGCAACGGTCAGGTCCTTGGGCCCGAACATGAATTCCTTGATATCGATCTTCACGTCTTGCGCCCACACCGGGATCGAGACCGTCAGGCAAATCAGCGCCAATCCGTGCAAAAGTCTTTTCATTCGAATGTTCTCCTAAATCAGTGTCGAATCAATCAGTGCCAATGGGTGATCGCCTTGTGTCGCGCGGACATCGGTAATCCCCAGGTAATTGCGTAACTGATCGGCGGCCACGGTCATCGGCCCCGGTGACGGTGCCGCCCCTGGTGCTGGTTGCGGGTAGGCCGTGCCGCGCGCGGTGTGAAAGGTGATATTGCCTTCGACCTTCTGGATCACCTGATGGATATGGCCGTTGAGCACGGTCACCGAACCGTATTTGCGCAGCAGGGCAATGGCCTGGTCGCCGTCCTCCGTGCCCCAGCCCCAGGGTTGGTAAATGGTCCACAGCGGAATATGGGTAAACACCACGATCGGCGTGCTCGTCGACACCGCCCGCAGGTCATCGGCCAGCCAGGCGATCTGCTCGGCGCCGAGGTTGGCTTCATGGCCGGCCTGGAAGTTGAAGACGTTGACCAGCGCGATGAAATGCACGCCGTGGTCGTCGAAGCTGTACCAGCCGTTGCCCTTGGTGCCCTTGCCGTACCGCTGCAGGTAGAGCTGGCCGCCGCCTTCGTCAAGGGTGTCGTGCTCGCCCGGCACATAGTGAACGGTGGCAGGCAGGGCCTTGAGCAATTGTGCGGCGGTGTCGAATTCCTCCGGCTTGCTGAGGTGGGTGATATCCCCGGTGTGGAGAATCAGCGCCGGCCGCTTGGGCAAGGCGATGACCTTGTCGATGGCCACTTGCAGGGTCTTCACCGGTTCGGGATTGGCCTCCTTGTTGAAACCGATATGCGAATCGCTGATTTGCACGAAGTGAAAGTTCGCGGCCAGCGCGGCCGGGTCGCTGGTCTGGCCATTCTGGTCCAGGGCAAAGGCCCGCGGGATGCCGCCGCTCAGGGCCCAGAGGACCCCGGCGCCGGCCCAGGCCGAGCATTTGAGCAGGGTCCGGCGGTCGGGTTCGAGCGGGCCGTCGGTACGTTTGTCGTGGGGTGTTGGGTGCAGGTCCATGGGAACGCCCTCGCTGGCGGTCTACAGTGATTGAGCTCACATCTGTAAAACCGGTAGGCGCGGGGCTTTATTCCAGGAAATAAAAAAATTCTTTCGGGAATAAAACAGGACCTTTCACCGTTATAGGAACAAAGGTATCGGAGCCACTATGAAGCGATTCGAGGCGCTGTTTGCGCCGCATCTGGATGCGGCCTATAACCTCGCGCGCTGGCTCACCGACAGTGAGAGCGCCGCGCAGGATGTGGTCCAGGAAAGTGCCTTCAGGGCCTTCAAGTTCCAGCACCGTTTTGTCGACGGCAATGCCAAGGCCTGGTTCCTGACCATTGTCCGCAACGAAAGCTACAACTGGCTCAAGGCCTCGATGGGATCGCGTTGGGTGACCCTTGATGAGGAGTGGTTGCAGGACGACCCGGCAATGGCCGATGTGTGCACACCCGAGTCACAGATCATCCGCGCCCAGGCGGCCGAGCAGGTCCGCCTGGCACTGCTGGCGTTGGCGCCGGCGTTTCGCGAAGTGATCGTCCTGAAGGAGTTGGAAGACATGCCCTACAAGGACATAGCGAAAATCGTCGATATCCCCTTGGGCACCGTCATGTCGCGGCTGGCCCGGGCCCGCGCGATGCTCAAGCGCGAACTGCTGAAGTTGCACCCTTATGAATGACCTCGACTGCAAGACCTGTGATGAATTGATCCATGGCTACCTCGACCATGAACTGGACGCGGCGACCACGGCGCGGGTGGCCGGGCACCTGGCGGGTTGTGCCGAGTGCGCACGTCGGTATGAGCAGGCCCGTCAATTGATCGACGACGTCAAAAAACGCGCCCCCTATTACCGCGCGCCCGAGGCCCTGAACCTGGGCCTGTTGGGCGCTGCCCCAGAGCGATCTTCGGCCATGGCGGGTTTCATGCAGGGGTTGCGGGCGCTATCGGGGCGCTGGTGGGCGCCGGCGTTTTCAACCCTGGCGTTGAGCCTGGCGGTCATGCTCTACGTGGTGACGCCGTCCGCCGAACAACCCTGGCTGGATGAGGCGGTGTCCAGTCATGTGCGTTCGCTGATGGCCGAGCATTTGAACGATGTGGTGTCGTCCGACCGGCATACGGTGAAACCCTGGTTTACCGGCAAGCTCGATTTCGCGCCACCGGTCTTCGATTATGCGGCGCAGGGTTACCCGTTGTTGGGCGGGCGATTGGATTATCTGCAACACCAGACCGCCGCGGCACTGGCGTATCGGCATGCCAAGCACACCATCAACCTGTTTATCCTGCCGACGTCCGAGGCTGATCGGGCGTGGGAGAGCCAGTCGTTGCGGGGCTACAACGTGGTGTCGTGGCGACGTGATCACCTGCGCTTCATCCTGGTCTCGGACCTGGAGAAGGGCGAACTCGAGGGGTTCGGGCAGTTGATCGAGAAGGGTGGGTAAGTGTCTGATCTGATCGTGAGCACACAACAAAACCTGTAGGAGCCGGCTTGCTGGCGATGCAGACGCTGCGGTGTCTCAGACAGACCGCGTTATCGTT